>NZ_JBIVUV010000014.1:0-268370 GCF_044768525.1 Streptomyces sp. NPDC091287 | reverse complement strand
TCGCCGCCAGAACGGCCTCGATCCCCTCCGGTCTCCCCATACCAGACCAACGAGCCCCACAGCTGGAAGCTACGACTTGTTTCCCGGCAAGCCCTAAGAACTCCTAACGCAATGATCTTCGAGGTGATTGGATCGCTCCGGGACTGATGATCCGGGGGTGCGGGGTGGCTCGGCCGAAGCCGTGGGGAGTCGATGACGAATTGTGGGCGGTGATCGATCCGCTGTTGCCCCAGGTTGAGCGCCGGACCCGGCACCCGGGGCGCAAGCGGCACGCTGACCGGCTCGTGTTCAAGGGCATCCTGTTCGTCCTGCACACCGGGATCGCCTGGGAACACCTGCCGCAGGAACTCGGCTTCGGCTCCGGCATGACCTGCTGGCGCCGACTGGCCGAGTGGACCGAGGCTGAGGTGTGGCCGCGACTGCACGAGGCCCTCCTCGCCAGGCTCCGCAGCGCGAACGCCCTGGCCTTCTCCCGGGCAGCCGTCGACGGCTCCCACATCCGCGCGTTAAAGGGGGCTCCAAGACGGGACGAAGCCCTGTTGACCGGGGCAGGACGGGCAGCAAGCATCACCTGATCACCGACGCCACCGGCCTCCCGCTCGCCGCCACCCTGACCGGCGGCAACCGCAACGACGTCACCCAGCTGATCCCACTCCTCCAGGCCGTGCCGTCCGTGCGGGGCAAGCGTGGCCGGCCCCGGCGCCGCCCGGACGTGGTGCTGGGTGACCGCGGCCACGACCACGACAAATACCGCCGCCTGGTCTGGGACCTCGGCGTGAAGCCGGTGATCGCCCGGCGCGGCACCGAGCACGGCTCGGGATGCACGCGTACAGCTCCGACCGGAAGTGTGACACTTCCGCGAACGCATCCCGCAGGACGCCCTGATGCACCGAACTCACGACCACGGCCTTCGCGGTGGTCCACTCTGTGACGGAGCACAGGATCAGACGGGGGCCGCCGGTGTGTCCGCTGAAGTGTAAAAACGCTGATCAAGTTAGAGCCGCGTTCGACACCGGTCGTTAAATGACAAGCTAAGTAGCTGCTTCCGATACTCGACCGGTGGCTCGGCGCCTTAAGGCTCGTTGATTCGGGTATGAGTGAGAACAATTCCTGTGTGTTGGCGGAGAAGCTGTTGCAGGCGGAGTTCCGGCGGCTGGCTTTGGGGGATCCGTAGCAGGGCACTGGACATGGTGCAGAGGATCGTGCTCGCCATGCACTCGGAGGCCGCGGAGGCCGCGCTTCGCGCTGGGGTGGGCTGGCGGGAGATCGGCAGGGCACTGGGGTTGCTTGACGACGCTGGAATCCTCGTCCGCCAGTCCGCCGCTTTGCTTTTGGGTCTGTCCGCTGCCGATCGTGCGGCTGAGCAGGAGATGGTCGCCCAGGCGCTCGCGGAGTGCGGAGATCAGGGCGACGAAGACGAGGATGTGGTCTGCTCCAGGAACTCAGAGGAAGATGCCTGGGCGTCCGCGGTCCTGCGGTTCCAGCAGGGTGTTTCGGGTGTCACGCCCGGGCAAGGCGTCGGGTCCTAAGCGTGATGGCGGTCCAGGTGATCAAAGTTTCGGAGTGCTGGATCAGCGCTCGTAATCTCGGGCGTGACGGCGGGCGTTCATCATCCAGGCCAGGCTTCGTTCGACCACACAGCGACGGGGCAGCAGGATCCAGCCGGAGGTGTTCTTCGGGCGGCTGACGGTCTTGATCGTGAGGTTCAGATATCTCTTTGCCCACGTCACGAGCTTGCCTGCATAGGCTGAGTCGGCCCGGACGAGTGTGATCTCGGATGCGTGAGCCGGAGCCGGAAGAGGACTTCCTTCGCTGCGGCGGAGTCGTGCAGGTCTGCCGGGGTGACCATGACCATCAGCGGCAGGTGTCGGCGTACTTCTCTGAGTACTCCGGCAAGTACAGATAAGAGTGCACCACTTAGCGGTCGGCAAGGTGGTTGTGCTGGTTGGTCGTGGGCAGTGTCGGACGTCTCTGCGGGGACTGTCATGATCTCGACCATGGATGAGATCACCGAGGTTCTGAGGCGGGAGTTCGACGCCGAGGAGGGGAGCTTCCTGCTTCGGCTGCGTGGGGATCTGGAATGGGATCGGGCTGCATTCACCCGTCTGGAACGTGCGATGCGGGCCGCATGCGAGCAATGGCAGGCAGACCAGAAACTCGAGCGGTGGGTCGCTGAAGGGTTCTATGAGGTCGCGACCTGGGTCCCGTCGTGGACATCACACCCGCACTTCCCAAGGCCGACGCCTATTTCGAAGACTGCGTCGAGCGCATCGGGGATCTTGCCAACTGGTTCTTCCGGGGCTGGCACGACTACTCCGAAGGCCATGTCTGGACTGACCTGTGAAAACTCCCGGGGAGCTCGGTCAGGCTGCGTCGTCCCGGTCGCGTTCAAGGGCGGCGAGCCGGTTCTTGAGCCGGTAGCTGGGGCTGTGGATAGAGATCACGTCGCAGTGGTGCAGGAGGCGGTCGAGGATGGCGGTGGCGACCAAGAACGAAGCCGTCGGCGTCGGCTGCGAGGACGGCATCCTGATCGACAAGGACGGCACGTTCACCAAGATCGATTTCCCCGACGACTACGGCCGCAGCGGCAACCAGGCCGGCAGCGACGCCTCGCCCGTTCTGCTGGGCGACTACAAGACCGATGCCGAGGCCGAGCTGGAGCGACCTTCCCGCGTCTCCCTCATCGACACCGAGAAGAAGAAGCATCGACACCGAGAAGAAGAAGCTGCGCCTGGTCGAAGTCGGCACCAGCTACTCCTTCCGCTCCCCGGCCCGCGGCCCGCACGGCGAGGCCCTGGTCCTCGGCACTGACGGCGCCCTTCACGTCCTCGACCCGGACACCGGCAGGATCGAGAAGAAACCCCGTCGTGGGCGAATGGCAGGAGCCGCTGGACTGGCAGCAGGCCCGGCCCACGCTGTTCGTGCGCGGACACGTCGCCTACGTCTCCGAGCCCGGCAGGGAGGCGCTGCACGCCATCGACGTGGAAACGGGGAAGAAGCTCACCTCCGGCACCCTGCCGAAGAGCACCAACGAGCTGTCGGGCGTCGTCGCCGGATGCTGACCTCACCGGCCGCGCCTGTGCCCTCGCCGCCGAGGCTTGACGCCGCGGTGGCGAGGACACACGCCTGCCCTGCCTGCGCAGCGGATCTCACCGAACCCGGCGGTGCCGCCGGTACGGCCGAGAGATCCGAACCCGTACCGGGAATCAGGCGGCGACGAGCTCCTGCTCGTGGTCCGGCGCTCCGACCTTGGCCTCCTTGTTCGGCAGTGCGAGCCGGAAGACCTTGTGCCACGCGGAGAAGACCTGCTTGGGCAGCGGGCCGGTGACGTACTCCAGCTCGTACTTCTCGAACAGCGCGCGCACCTTCACCGCGACCTCGGCGTACCGGTTGCTCGGCAGGTCCGGGAACAGGTGGTGCTCGATCTGGTGCGACAGGTTGCCGGTCATGAAGTGCATGGCCTTGCTGCCGCTGATGTTCGCCGAGCCCATCATCTGGCGCAGGTACCACTGGCCGCGCGTCTCGCCCTCGATCGACCGGCGCTCGAAGACCTGTACGCCCTCGGGGAAGTGCCCGCACATGATCACCGAGTGGGTCCAGACGTTGCGGACCAGGTTCGCGGTGAACGTGGCGGCGAGTGTGGGGAGGAATGACGGGCCCGACAGCAGCGGATGGATCACGTAGTCCTTGAGCACCTGCTTGCGGATCTTCCGTCCCACGGCCTTGGCCCGCGCGCGGAACTCCGGGTTCTTGCGGCGGCGCTTGTGGAGGTTCTTGCCGAGCTCCAGGTCGTACGCTGCGATGCCGTACTCGAAGAAGCAGGCATTGAGGAAGTTCCACAGCGGCTGGCCGAGGTGGAAGGGGTGCCACTTCTGGTCCTCGTCGACGCGCATGATGCCGTAGCCGAGGTCGTTGTCCTTGCCGATCACGTTGGTGTACGTGTGGTGCAGCTCGTTGTGCGAGTGCTTCCACTGCTCGGACGGCGAGACGTGATCCCACTCCCAGGTGGTGGAGTGGATCTTCGGGTCCCGCATCCAGTCCCACTGGCCGTGCAGGATGTTGTGGCCGATCTCCATGTTGTCCATGATCTTCGCCACGGACAGCCCGGCGGTGCCGAGCAGCCACGCGGGCGGGAAGATCGAGAACAGCAGCACGCCCCTGCTGACCAGCTCGAGCTTGCGCTGCGCGGCGATCACCTTACGGATGTAGGCGGCGTCCTTCTCGCCGCGGCCGGCGATCACCTCGTCGCGGATCGCGTCCAGCTCGCGGCCCAGCTCCTCGATCTGCTCCGAGGTCAGGTGGGCGGTGGGGTCGATGGCGGTCAAGGTGCTCCTACCGTTCGATGTCGCACGGGCCCGCGGCGGCGGACACGCAGGTCTGGATGAGGACGCCCGGCTCGGCCTCGGTGATCCCGCCGGTGCGCAGGTCGCGGACGGCGCCCGCCTTGAGCGGCGTGACGCAGCCGAAACAGATGCCCATGCGGCACCCGGAGGGCATGAGCACGCCGGCCTCCTCACCGATGTCCAGCAACGGCGTGGCGCCGTCCGCGGCGACGGTCTTGCCGGAGACGCTGAACGTGACCTCGCCGCCGTCGCCGGCGACGACGATGCCGGGGCGGAAGCGTTCGGTGTGCAGGCGCTCCTGGACGCCGTGCTCGGTCCAGTGCTCTTCGGCGGCGTCGAGCAGGCCCGCGGGCCCGCAAGCCCAGGTCTCGCGCTCGGCCCAGTCGGGTACGAGTTCGTCGAGACGGGCGATGTCGAGCATGCCGTCCGTGTCGGTGTGCACCTCGATGAGACGAAGCTTCTTGTCCGCGACCAGATCGTGCAGTTCGTTGCGGAAGATCACGTCTTGAGGCCGTGGCGCGCAGTGGACCATGACGACGTCGTCGAGCTCCGTGTCGCGCAGCATGCCCATCACCGGCGTGATGCCGCTGCCGGCCGTCAGGTAGAACACCTTGGCGGGCTTGGCCTGCGCCAGCACGAAGTCGCCGGTCGGCTGGTCGAGCTGGATCAGCGTGCCAGGTTTCGCCCTGCGGACCAGGTGGTTGCTGACCTTGCCGTCCGGGATCGCCTTCACGGTGATCGTGACACGGCCGTCCCGGCGATGTGTCGGCGAGGTGAGGGAGTAGGCACGCCACAGGCGCACCCCGTCGACGTCGACCCCGATCCGCACGTACTGACCGGCTGTGTGGCCGCGCCAGCCCCGCCCTGGCCTGATCACGACAGTCGCGGCGTCACCCGTCTCGGGGTGCACGGCCTCGATGCGCCCACACAGGTCAGCGCCCGCACGCAGCGGGCTGACCAGGTCGAGGTAGTCCGACGGCAGCAGCGGCGTCGTGACCATCTCCAGCAGTTTCCACGCCCTACTGCGGAGGGCTGCACTCGTCATGACTCCAGCTTGCTGCGCCCTATGGCGTAAAGTCCTGACCGCAGGACGTGAATCTGATCAGCTGAATTGTTCGCAGGGAACAAAACGTGAGCCATGCAATCCGGAGGGCCAGCGAACTGGCCCTGGACGAGACGACGGTCACCGCCCTTCGTACCGCTCTGAAGACCACCGCCGACGAGGTCGTCCAGGCGATCATCGACGAGGTCCCTTCCTACGCCAACGCCCTTTCGGGCCGCATGGGCGGCACCATCCGCCGAGCCGTCCGCACCGCCCTGGGGCACTACCTGGACCTCGCGAGCGGCAACGCCACAGGCGGCGACGGCGGTGACGCAGCCTACGAGCTGGGTCGCGGCGAGGTGCGCGACGGCCGTTCGATGGACGCCCTGCTCAGCGCCTACCGTGTCGGCGCCCGCGTCGCCTGGCGATGCCTGGCCGCGGGTGCCGTACCCGCAGGTCTGCCCGCCGCCGAGGTCGCCAAGTTCGCCGAGCTGACCTTCGCCTACATCGACGAGCTCTCCGCCGCGAGCGCCGCGGGACACGCCGACGAACTGGCCGCCCGTGGCAGGGCCCACGAGCGCCACCTGGAACACCTGGCCCGCGACCTCCTCGCAGGCGCGAGCCCGGACGTGCTGCTGGCCTCAGGTCAACGGGCCGGGTGGCAGCCTCCGGTTTCGCTGACCGCGGTCCTGCTGCCCGCCGCCCAGGCCCGACCTGCCTACCGCACGCTCGACCCGAACACCCTGGTCCTCGACGATCTGCCGGATGCCACCGGTGCGCTGCTCGTTCCCGATGCCGACCGACCACATCTCTTGCGGCAGCTGACCGACCGCACCGCCGTGGTCGGCCCGGCCCGGCCGTGGACGCGCGCGTCCGCCTCGTACGCACGAGCCGTGCGCGCACGCGCCCTTTCCCCTGATATTCGCGACACCGAGGACCACCTGCCCGAGCTGGTGCTGAGCGCCGACGTGGACGCGTTCGCAGACCTGCGTGCCCGAGCCCTCGCACCCTTGCGGACCTTGCCTGTCGCGACCGCGCGGCGGCTGGAGGAGACGTTGCGGGCGTGGCTGCTGCACCAGGGCAGACGGGAGGAGGTGGCGGCGGAACTGTTCGTCCATCCCCAGACAGTCCGGTACCGGATGTCGCAGCTGCGCGAGCTGTTCCCGGATCTCGCATCGCCACACCGGGTCCTCGAACTGACGCTGGCGGTCGGTCTTCGGACGGTGCTGACCGGCCCACCGCGCGAGGGATGATGGGACGGAATGACGGAACGTGAGGGCAGGAGCTTCCATGGCACATCGGGTTCACCGACCCCGTGAGGACGCGGAGTTCGATTTCATCCTCGGGATGAGCGAGGTTCCGGTCCTCGCATACTTCACCGGGACATGGACCAAGGCAATCGAGCCCTGCCGGGTGATGGACCCCGTCGTGGAGGGCATCGCCGACGACTGCGCGGGGCGCCTGACGGTCGTCCGCACCGACATCACGCGTTGTCCGGTGGCAACCGAGAGATACGGGGTCACTGGAGCCCCTGCCTACGTCCTGCTGAAGGAGGGAGAGGCGGTGGCGCACGGCATGGGGCCCATGACCATCGCAGAGGTACGGAAGTTCCTGGACGGCCACCTCTGAGCTGCCGCTGCGGCGCGTGGCCGCGAAGCCCGTCTCGTCACGTCCCGTCCTGTCCCGTCCAGTCCATGGAAGCTGCGCCGCCTGAGAAACCCCCACGCCGCCGTCGCCGGGGAGATCCGGGCCGACTGGGGCGTGGGGGAGCGGAGCGGAGCGCAGGCCGGGTTCGGACTCCGCGGACCTTGGCTGTTACGCAGCAGCCTGCTCAATCTCCGACAGGGGGCGTCAGGCCGACGATCCACTGTCGATGACCAGGTCGCTGCCGACGACCGAGCCGGCAGCGGGCGAGGCGAGGTAGAGCACCGCGGCCGCCACTTCATCGGCCTCCGCGACCCGGCCGAGCGGGTTCTCTGTCTTCACCCGCTCGGCACGGTCGGCCTCGGTCTCGCCGGGGCGCAGTGACATGGGAGCGGCGGAGGCGCCGGGGCTGACGGCGTTGATGCGGATGCCCTGGTGGATGTGGTCGAGAGCGGCGGCGCGGGTCAGCGCGGAGACCGCTGCCTTGGAGGTGATGTACGCGGCGGCGTTCGGGATCCGCAGGTGTGCGCCCAGGTTGGAGGAGATGTTGACGATGGTGCCGCCGCCGTTCTCCTTCATGTGGGCGATCTCGTGCTTCATGGCCAGCCAGACGCCGGTGACATTGGTCCGCAGCACCGCGTCCCAGTCCTCCTCGCTCACCTCGCCGACGGGGACGGCGCCCCGGAATATCCCGGCGTTGTTGACCGCGACGTCCAGTCCGCCGAAGCGGGCGACGCTCTCCCGAACGAGATCCTGGAGCCGTCCGGAGTCGGTGACATCGGCGGTGACGGCGGCGGCTGTGCCACCGGCTGCCTCGATGAAGCCGACCGTCCCGTCCAGGGAGGCCGCGGTGCGTCCCGCGGCGACCACGGATGCGCCCTCGGCGGCGAAGGCGAGCGCGATGGCGCGGCCGAGGCCGGAGCCCGCGCCGGTGACGAGGACGGTCTTGCCGGTGAAGCGGTTCATTTCGGTGACTCCCTTGAATGATGGATTACTTGGTGCGGTGGTGCGGGAGGGCCCCGACGGCGAGGGCTACCCCCGTCGCGGCCAGGGACCAGGGGTCGCTGTCGAGTGTGAGCAGGACGGCGAAGAGGACGGTCGGGCCGAATTCCATCGCGGTGTTCAGCACGCCGCCCGCGAGCCCGGTCTGCTGCCGCGGTACCCCTTCGGTGGCGAGCACGGCGGCTCCGGCGAAGGAGGCCGCGGTGCCCGCCGGCAGCAGCACAAGGCCCGGCAGCAGCCCGTACGCGTACGAGGTGTGCGTATCGAACCCGGTGAAGGCGAGGAGGACGAGCCCGGCCGCGCCTGTGCCCAGCCCGGCGGCCGTGACGGTTCGGGCTCCGTACCGGCCGATGAGCGGTCCTGCCACCCGGCCCGAGGCGAGCAGCGCGACGGCGAACGGCACGAAGGCGGCCGAGGTCTGCAACGGTGACCAGTCGCGCTCCTGCTGGAGGTGGAGAGAGAGAACCACGAAGGTCATCGCGGTCCCGCAGGAGCTCAGCGCGATGGCCGTGAGGCCCAGGAACCGCCGCCGGTCGAAGAGGAAGCCGGGGGGCAGCAGGGGATCGTGGGCCCGGCGCTCGGCGTACCAGAACGCGGCCAGCAGCGCGGTCCCGCCGAGCAGTGGCACGAGCACGCCGGCCGACGATCCGGGGCGGGCGTCGGTGACGACGAGTCCGTAACTGGCGAGGGTGATCCCGGCGGTGGCGAGCAGAGCACCGGGCAGGTCGAGGCTCCTGCCCCGGTTCGGTGCGGTGTCCGGCAGCAGCCGGGGCGTGAGGACGAGGGCTGCGATCGCCACCACGACGGGCACCGCGAAGGTCCAGCGCCAGGAAAGCAGCGCCGAGATGACGCCGGAGAGCAGATTGCCCGCCGTCGCGCCGAGCACCGAGAGTCCGCCCCAGGTGGCCATCGCCCTGCCGTACGCGGCGGGGGAGGGGAAGACGGCGCGCAGCACGGCCATGGCGGCCGGCGCGACGAGGGCCGCGCCCGCGCCCTGGGCGAAGCGCGCCGCGAGCAGTGCCTCGATACCGGGGGCGAGCGGGGCGGCGGCCGAGGCGATGGCGAAGAGGACAAGGCCCGCGATGAGGGCGCGCCGCCCGCCGTACCGGTCGGCGAGACGTCCGCCGAAGAGCAACAGCCCGGCGAAGGTCAGGCCGTAGGCGGTGCTGAGCAGGATCACGTCGGCGCGCTCGAGGTCGAGTTCACGAGCAACGCGGGGCAGCGGTATGGCGATCGCGGCGAGCGTGAAGATCAGCGTGGCCTGGATGCCGCCGAGGAGGACGAAGGCGGACCTGTGCTGCATGGCGGTGACGCGGGCGGTGCCCGTGGCGGTCATACTTCCCCTTGATATTTGACCGATCAGTCCATTATTTGGGCGCACGGAAACGGCCTGACGGCTCCGGCAGGTGTGATTCAGTCCAGCAGGGTCAGCGCTTGTTCGGCCGCGTCTCGCACCCGGGCGGGATCGTTCGACGCCTTGCCGACGATGCGTACGCCCTGCAGCAGGACGAGCAGCAGGTGGGCCAGTGCTCGCGGATCGCGGCCCTCGGGGAGCTCTTCCTGGGCCTGGGCCCGCACGAGCGCGGAGTGCAGCAGGGTCTCGATGTGCTCCCAGCTGATCTCGACCCGGCGGGCCGCCGCGGGGTCGTGCGGGGCCAGCTCGGCTGCGGTGTTGGTGACGAAGCAGCCGTTCAGCCGCCCTTCCGGAGAGGCGGCTTCCGCGGCGAAGCGGCGCACCAGCGTCCGCACCGCAGGCAGTGCGGCGCCTGGCTGGGACAGCTCGGACATGAGAAGCGGGTCGCGCATCTCGGCGTACCGGTCCATGGCCTTCAGATACAGCTCGTGCTTGCTGCCGAAGGTCGCGTAGATGCTGGCGCGGGCGATGCCGAGGTGCTCGACGAGATCTGTCACCGACGTCGCTTCGTAACCGCGCCGCCAGAACAGCTCGAGGGCCGACTGCAGCGCGGCGTCCGGATCGAATTCCTTGGTCCTGGCCACGTCGAAGACCATAGTCTTATCTGGACTGGTCAGTCAATAATTGAGCACGGCAAGCCTGCTAAGGAAGCGGAGCGAGCCCGAGGCTCTCGTAGGGCTGCCCCTGTCGTCGGCGGGCTGGGCCTCCTGCGCGCCTATCGCGACGCCACCACGGAGCTGGTGGCCGAGGACCTGCCGGGCCGGCAGTTCGCCGCCCTGCACCAAAGCGGACGAAGGCGATGGGAGCGTCAGTCGCGGGCGCCCGGGGACGTGGGCCTGCGAAACCACTGTCCCAACGTTCGCCGCGCGGACCGCACTACGACGCGGCCATGCTTCTTCTCACCGACCAGCTCCACACGCAGCGAGATGGGCGTACCGAGTTCCGGGGCGTGATGGATCTTGACCCTGCTGTGTCCCGCACGTGAGCATGTTCGTCACGGCCGTCTCGGACTGGTCGACGCCGACGGTCTCGACCAGGACGACGCCGTAGCCGGCGGACTCCACTACGACGGTCGACTCGCGGGTCGATCGGGTGACGCCGCCGAGGGTGCCGCCGTGGGGGAGGGGCGGACGAAGGCCGCAGTGTCGACGGCCAGCCGCTCCATGCAGCTCTTGTCGCCGAGGACGGGACCGCCGGTTCGACTGGAAGAGGGGGCCACGGCCCGGCGAACCGGTGCCCTCGTTCCGTCAGCATCGTGCCGAAAGCGTCGATGAACGCGGACTTGCCTACGCCTGGTACCCCGCTGATCCCGATCCGTCGGGCCCTGCCGCTGTGCGGGAGTAGCTCCGTCAACGGCCGCTGCGCCACTGTGATGGCGCGGGCGATGACCGCTCGCCTGCCGTCGGGCACTCCCTTGACGTAGGCGTCGAGGCCGATGGCCATGGTGGGTGAGGCCTTCAGAGCTCGTGCCCGATAGCGGTGGCCAGCCGCCGGACCAGGTCGTGGGCCGCATCCGGGATCACCGTCCCGGGCGGGAAGACGGCCGCTGCGCCCATCTCCAGCAACACGGGAACGTCCTGGGGCGGGATCACCCCGCCGACAGCGACCATGATGTCCTCACGGCCTTGGTCGGCGAGCTGCTCGCGCAGCGCCGGGACGAGGGTGAGGTGGCCCGCGGCCAGCGAGGAGACCCCGACGACGTGCACGTCGGCCTCGACGGCCTGGCGGGCGACCTCGGCCGGGGTCTGGAACAGCGGGCCGACGTCGACGTCGAAGCCCAGGTCGGCGAAGGCGGTGGCGATCACCTTCTGGCCGCGGTCGTGCCCGTCCTGGCCCATCTTCGCGACGAGGATGCGCGGACGCCGTCCCTCGGCGCCGGCGAAGTCGTCCACGAGGGCCCGTGTGCGGTCCACGGAGGGGGATTCACCTGTCTCTTTGCGGTACACCCCGGAGATCGTGCGGATCTGGCCCGCGTGCCTGCCGTAGACCTTCTCCAGGGCGTCCGAGATCTCCCCGACCGTGGCCATCGCCCGGGCGGCGTCCACGGCGAGTTCCAACAGGTTGCCTGCGCCCTCCGCGGCGCGGGTGAGCGCGTGCAGTGCGTCCTGGCACGCCGTCTCGTCGCGCTCCTCGCGCAGTCGGCGCAGCTTCTCGATCTGCTGGGTGCGTACCGAGGAGTTGTCGACCTTGAGGACGTCGATCTTCTCGTCGGTCTCCACCCGGTACTTGTTCACCCCGATGACCGGCTGCCGCCCGGAGTCGATGCGGGCCTGCGTGCGCGCGGCGGCCTCCTCGATCCGGAGCTTGGGGATGCCCGCGTCGATGGCCTTCGACATGCCGCCCGCCTGCTCCACCTCCTGGATGTGCTGCCAGGCGCGGCGGGCGAGGTCGTGCGTAAGCTTCTCGACGTACGCGCTGCCGCCCCAGGGGTCGATCACACGTGTGGTGCCGGATTCCTGCTGGAGCAGGAGCTGGGTGTTGCGGGCGATGCGGGCGGAGAAGTCGGTGGGAAGCGCGAGGGCCTCGTCGAGGGCGTTGGTGTGCAGCGACTGGGTGTGGCCCTGGGTGGCGGCCATCGCCTCGACACAGGTGCGGGTGACGTTGTTGAACACGTCCTGCGCGGTCAGCGACCAGCCGGACGTCTGCGAGTGGGTACGCAGGGAGAGGGACTTGGGGTTCTTCGGGTCGAACTCCTTGACCAGCTTCGCCCACAGCAGCCGGGCCGCTCGCAGCTTCGCGATCTCCATGAAGAAGTTCATGCCGATCGCCCAGAAGAACGACAGCCGCGGGGCGAACGCGTCCACGTCCAAGCCTGCCGCCTGCCCCGCCCGGATGTACTCCACGCCGTCGGCCAGCGTGTACGCGAGCTCCAGGTCGGCCGTGGCGCCGGCTTCCTGGATGTGGTAACCGGAGATGGAGATGGAGTTGTAGCGCGGCATCTTTTTCGAGGTGAACGCGAAGATGTCGGAGATGATCCGCATCGAGGGCGACGGCGGGTAGATGTAGGTGTTGCGGACCATGAACTCCTTGAGGATGTCGTTCTGGATGGTCCCGGCCAGCTTCTCGGGCGGCACGCCCTGTTCCTCGGCGGCCACGATGTACAGGGCGAGCACGGGGAGCACCGCGCCGTTCATCGTCATGGAGACCGACATCCGGTCCAGGGGAATGCCGTCGAAGAGCTGGCGCATGTCGAGAATCGAGTCGATGGCGACGCCGGCCATGCCGACGTCGCCGGTCACGCGGGGGTGGTCGCTGTCGTACCCGCGGTGGGTGGGCAGGTCGAACGCGACGGACAGGCCCTTCTGGCCGGCGGCCAGGTTGCGCCGGTAGAAGGCGTTGGACTCCTCGGCCGTGGAGAACCCGGCGTACTGACGGATCGTCCAGGGCTGGTTGACGTACATCGTCGGGTACGGGCCACGCAGATACGGTGCGATACCGGGGCGGGTGTCCAGGAAGTCGAGCCCTTCCAGATCACGCCCGGTGTACAGCGGCTTGACGTCGATGCCCTCCGGCGTCTCCCGGAGCAGGTCTTCGCCGTCGGAGACTCGCTCGACCGCCGTACGCCACTCGTCGACGGTGGCCTCGGTCTTCGGCGTTCCGAGCTTGATCCCGGAGAAATCAGGGATGGACATCAGGACACTCCCATGCGGTCGAGGGCGGTGGAGAGCACCGCGACGGCGTCGCAGCCCTCGAAGACGTACGTGCCGACACCGGCGTGGCGTCCCGGGCGGCCCGCGAGGAACACGTGTTCGGCGCCCGCGGTCCGCAGCTGCTCGGCGACGGACTCGGCCTGCTCCGCGTAGAGCGCGTCGCTGGAGCAGAGGCACGCCTCGCGGGCCCCGCTCTCCTCGAAGGTGCCGTCGACGACGGGTTCGATGCCGCCGGCCCGGAACAGGTTCGAGGCGAAGGCGAGACGCGCGGTGTGCGCGGCGGCCGGGCCCAGCGCGGCCAGGAAGACGCGCGGCGGGACGCCGGTGGCGGCGAGGTGGGCGTCGGAGCGGGCGCGGAGCACCTCGAACGCCTCGTCGCGACGCACCCGGGGAAGCCCTCCGGACGGTGGCTCCGGGAACGGCTCGCGTACGACCGGCTTCTCCGTCGGAAGCGGGAACTCACTGACACCCGTCACCGGTTCATGCCGTGTGGCCAGTTTCGCGCTGCGTACGGACCAGGTCGCGGCGAGTCTCTCGCCGACCAGCCCGGAGCACAGGGCCGCCTCCTGGCCGCCTGCCCGCTCGATCAACTGGAAGAACGCCCAGGCCGCCTGCGCGAGATCGTCGGTCAGCCGCTCCACGTACCACGAGCCGCCGGCGGGATCGATCACCCGGGACAGGTGGGACTCCTCGATGAGAATGGTGGAGGTGTTGCGGGCGACGCGGCGCGCGAACGCGTCCGGCAGACCGAGTGCGCTGTCGAAGGGCATCACGGTGACGGAGTCAGCTCCACCCACCCCGGCGGCCAGAGTCGCGACGGTGGTGCGGAGCATGTTCACCCACGGGTCCCGGCGCGTCATCATCACCGGCGAGGTCACCGCGTGCTGGAGCTGTGCACCTGCCCGGCCCGCCCCGCAGGCCTCGGCCACCCGCGACCACAGCCTGCGAGCCGCTCGCAGTTTGGCCACGGTCAGGAACTGGTCGGCCGTCGCCGCGTAACGGAACTCCAGCTGTCCGCAGGCTTCCTCGACATCCAGGCCCGCCGCCGTCAGCTCGCGCAGGTAGGCGACTCCCGTCGCCAGGGAGCAGCCCAGCTCCTGCGCCGCGGACCCGCCTGCCTCGTGGTGGGGCAGCGCGTCGACGGTGAACGCCCGCAGCCCCGGGTGACGCGCGGCGCACCGCCGCGCGAGGCCGAGCAGCGGCGCGGGATCCAGCGCCTCGCCCGTACGGGCCTCATGGCCCAGCGGATCGGCTCCCAGGTTGCCTCGCGCGGCTGTCCCGGCGATGCCTCGCTCCTCGTACAGCCGCAGCAACTCCTCCGCGGCAGCCGGTACGTCGCGTCCGGCGTCGAGGACGAGCGGTGCCAGGTCGAGATGGACGCCCTTCAGCACCCCTTCGAGCGCGGGTACCGGGATGCCGGTGTCGCCCACGACCAACCAGAGGGAGGTGACGCCGTTCTCCAGGTCGGTCAGGACCGAGTCGCCGTCGGCCACTGTGTGCTGTTGGCGCACGTCCCAGCCGCCGACCGTGTTTCCCTGTGCTCGCCCGCCGCGTACGAAGGGCGAACTGCCGGGAAGACCGGGGTCGGGCGCGACGTCACTCGCCGTGTAGAGGGGCCGGGTGCGCAGCCCGTCCTCCAGCTCGGTGGACAGGAAGTCCTCCGCCGAGGTCGCGGAGACGCCTCCACTCGACTTGCGCAGGACATCTCGTACGAGGGTGCGCCACTGCTCATGTGAGGCGTCGGGGAACTCGGCGGCGAGCGGCTGCCCGTCGTCAGGCAGAACGGTCATGGAGGCCCTAACGAGGTCGTGGGACGAGGCGGGGGCTCGGACGGGCCTCGGGAAAGAGCTCGTTTCGCCGTGCCCGGCCGATGTGCGGTCGACGGGAGCCGACGTGCCGAGCGAGGCGCTGTCGCGTCGGGGGTTCGCTCCGTGCGATGTCTGCCGTGGCCGGTTCCTTCCCTGCCTGTGCGCTGCCCCCGGGTGGGTGACGAGCCTGCTCAGGAGGCGTTTGGCTTCGGGAGCATAATAAAAGGCGCCCCAAAAATGTCAACAGTTTGGGGAGTGGCTGTACGGGATGGATTCCCGTCATTCCGATAGGCGGCAGGTGGGTAACGTCAGGTTGAGCAGGCGCTCATGGAGCGCCTTGGCGGTCGCCGCTGTAGTGGTTGGGCGGTGGCCTGTAGAGAGGTGGTAGCGAAAATGTTGACATATTTGCCTCGACTCCCGCATGGTGCTCCTGACCCGCAACGTTCCACCGCGTCATCCCGGCCAGCCGGCGGGCGCCCGGAGCCGCAGGCCCGCCAGCCCTCTCCGTGTGCGCCGCACGGCCGCTGCGGACACGGCCGGCTGTCGTCATCGTCTGCCATCGCAAGCACCTGGCCTGCACGCCCAGCCAGAATCGAGTGACCACCATGCCGATAGACATCACCCATCTCGATGAGGCCGCACGCTTCCAGCCCCCAGGCCACCACGGCGTCGGCCCCGTCCATCTCTTCGGTGGCGAGCGGTACGACGGCGCCGTGACGGCAGCCCTGTCGCACTACGTGCCCGGCGGGCGAGCGGACATGTCGCCCGTCGCGCTGGAGACGCTCTACATCGTGCTGACCGGCGCCCTGACCCTCATCGAAGCCGACGGAACCACCCATGTCCTGCACGCTCTCGACGGGGCTCGGCTCACCACCGGAACGCTCCGCGCCGTCGAGAACCATACGAATCTCGCCGCAAGCATGCTCGTGATCCGACCGAACCCGGCCGGCCCGTCGTTCAGCGCCCCGGAGGCCCGTTCATGACCGGATCACTCGCCCGACTGCTCGTCGTCGACCTGACGCGCGCGCTCGCCGGGCCCCAGGCGGCCATGATGCTCGGTGACCTCGGCGCCCGCGTGATCAAGGTCGAGAGTCCCGCAGGGGACGACACCCGTTCCTGGGGGCCGCCGTTCGTCCAGGCCGACGACGGCACCGAGGAGTCGACGTACTTCCTGTCGTGCAACAGGAACAAGGAATCGATCACGCTCAATCTGAAGCGGGACGAGGACGCACAGGTGCTCGCCCGGCTCATCGAGCGGGCCGACGTCCTTCTCGAGAACTACAAGCCGGGCGCGATGCAGCGGCTCGGATTCGGGACCGCGCGGCTGATGGAGCTCAACCCCCGTCTGGTGGTGCTGTCGATCAGCGGATTCGGCCACGACGGAACCGAAGCCGGCCGTGCCGGGTACGACCAGATCGCGCAGGGCGAGGGCGGCCTGATGTCCCTCACCGGACCGGACCCCGCTCACCCCCAGCGCGTCGGCGTACCGATCGCCGACCTGCTCGCCGGAATGAACGGCGCCTTCGGCGTCCTCGCAGCCCTGCGCGAACGCGACCGCACCGGACGGGGACAGATCGTGCGTACGTCGCTGCTGGCCTCCGTCGTCGCCGCCCACGCCTTTCAGGGGACCCGCTGGACCGTGGCCGGCGAGGTCGGCCGGGCGCAGGGGAACCAGCACCCGACCATCGCTCCGTACGGACTGTTCCGTTGCGAGGGCGGAAGCGTGCAGATCGCCTGCGGGAACGACGCCATGTGGCGGCGCCTCTGCGTGGCCTTCGGCCTCGCGGCGGACGACCGGCGCTACGCGACGAACGCCGACCGCCTGGCGAACCGGGAGAGCCTCACCGCACTGCTGGAGAACGTGTTCGCAGAGCTCGGGCCGGACGAGCTCCTGGACCAGCTCGCCGACATCGACATCCCGGCCGGCCGGGTCCGCACCCTCGACGAGGTCTACGAGTGGGAGCAGACCCGCTCCCAGGGACTTCTCGTCGACGTCGAGCACCAGAGCCTGGGGAAGATCTCGCTGCCGGGATCAGCCCTGCGGACGTACACCGTCGACGCCGATGGCGCCGAGACGGAGACGACCCGCGTCAGCCACCGCCCCCCACCCGTCCTCGACGCCGACGCCCAGGCCGTCCGGCGTTGGCTGAACACCCCGGCAGGCGCTCCCTCGGCCTGAGACCGGATCGCCGGCGCGGACCTGCCCAAGCGGAGCCCGCGCGGACCTGCCCGAGCGGAGCCCGCGCGGACCTGTCCGAGCGGAGCCCTGGAGCCCGAGCAGAGGTTCCGAAGCTCCCGAACAGAGCTTCTGACGACGTCACACAGCACCACCCTCCACAACCCACAACGCCCACACCCATCACGTCTGCGCCGGCCGGGACGGCCCGTACGCAGACCGAGAAGGAGATCTCGGTGAGAGATATCGAGCCGGTGCAGGCCGCCCAGCAGCTGCGGCAGGCCTTCGGATGTTTTCCCTCCGGAGTCACCGCCCTGTGCGCCTACCGCGACGGCGAGCCCGTGGGATTTGCCGCGAGCTCATTCACCTCCGTGTCGATGGACCCACCGCTGGTGTCGGTGTGCATACAACACACCTCCACGACCTGGCCCAAGCTGCGGGAGCGTCCCAGGCTGGGGCTGAGCGTGCTGGCCGAGGGTCAGGACGAGATCTGCGCCCGGCTGGCGAGCAAGGGCGGCGACCGGTTCGCCGGCGTGGACTGGTTCGCCTCCGAGGACGGCAGCGTCTTCGTGGAGGGTGCCACGCTGTGGCTCGACTGCACGGTCCAGGAAGAGGTCCCGTGCGGGGATCACGACATTGTGCTGCTCGGCATCCAGGGGCTCAGCGCGGTCCTCGACACCTCCCCCCTCGTGTTCCACGCAAGCCGGTTCCGGCGTCTGGCCAGCATTTGACGGGGGAGGGCGTCGTCCTGCCCGGACGACCGACGCGCACCGGCAGCACGAAGCGTGCCGGCAAACGATGGTGAGGAAGTGAGGCCAACGATGGAGAGCATGCAAGCGCCGGACGGTGCGCGGCCGAGCGGGGTCCCGGCAGCGGTCGTCGACGCTCCCGGCAGTGAACCGCGACTGGGTTCGGTCACGTTGCCGCCGCGTACGCCCGGCACCACGCTCGTGGCCGTGGTCGCGGCGCCGCTGAATCCGCTGGACCTGGTGATCGCCTCCGGGACGTTCCATTCGGCTCGCCACGAAGCTCCGTACGTGCCGGGCAGCGAGTGCGTGGGCGTCGTGCTCGACTCGGACCGCTATGCGCCGGGCTCCTGGGTCTACGGCGAGTGCGACGCGTCGCCGGACACCCCGGGTTCCTTCGCGACGCAGGCACTCATCGCCGACGAGGACCTCCTGCTGTTGCCTGAAGGCCTCGACCCCGTGCTCGCCGCGGCGGTCGGCAACTCCGGCACCGCGGCGTACATGCCGCTCGTCGAGGACGCCGGCCTGCGCCCCGGCGAGACCGTACTGGTTCTGGGAGCCACCGGCTCCGTCGGGCAACTGGCGGTCCAGGTGGCACACCGCAGCGGAGCGAGCCGGGTGATCGGCGTCGCCCGCGACCGCGCGGCCCTCGCACGCCTTCTCCCACTCGGCGCCGACACCGTCGTCGATCTGCGTGCCGACGAGAGCGTGGACGAACTCGCGGCCAGGCTGCGGGAGGTGGCCGGACCGGTGGACGTCGTCCTGGACGGCGTCTACGGCCTGCCGTTGGAGGCGGCGCTCCGGGTATGCGCACCACGGGCCAGGGTGATCAACATCGGCAACCCGGCCGGCGCGACCGCACAGGTGCCGGCCGGGCTGCTGCGCGGCAAGCAGCTCACGCTGTCCGGCTTCGCGGGCCTGCACACCCCGTTGTCCCAGAAGCGGCCGGCCCTCACCTGGCTCTGGAGTGCCCTCGCCCGCGACGAGCTGAAGGTCGACGTGCGTACCGTCGTGCTGGAGGAACTGCCGACGGCATGGCGGGCCCAGGCAGCTTCGCCGCACCACAAGTGTGTCGTCGTACCGCAGGGCGCCTACGGCCACGACGCAGGCCGGCGGGCCCGCACCACCCCGTGGGGGCAGGCCTCACCGTTCGACCAGGCGCCGATCGCCCCTGCGTACGGCACCGAGGCGGGAGGGCGGGGCGCATGACGACGCGACCGGATCCCACTCCCGCCGCGGACTTTCGGCCGGTGGTCGACTGCCTGGTCGTCGGCGGCGGTCCCGTGGGGCTGCTCACGGCCCTCCTCCTGGGCCGGGCCGGTCTGCGGGTGTCCGTCGTGGAGCGCTGGCCGGAGCGTTATCCACTGCCACGGGCGTGCACCATCGACCACGAGGCACTCCGCATCCTGCAGTCCGCGGGCCTCATGGACGACCACGCCGACTTGTTCGAAGCATCCCAGGGGGAGCGGGGCGGGTACGAGTTCCGCAACGGCGAAGGCGAACTCCTGCAGGCCATCGACTGGAACCGGGCCTCCGAGTCGGGATGGGCGAACACCAACGGCTTCTACCAGCCCGACCTCGAGGCGGCCCTCGAAGACATGGCGGTCGCGACGCCGGGCGTGCGGGTCCACCGCGGATGGACCTTCCAGGACGTGACCCAGGACGACGACGGAGTGTCCGTCCGGGTGGGCCGCACCGAGGACCCGGCGAAGACCGCGCAGGTCCGGTCGCGGTGGCTCGTCGGTGCGGACGGAGCCAACAGCGCGGTGCGCTCCCGGCTGGGCATCGAGACCGGTGACTCGGGGTTCCAGGCCGACTGGCTGGTGGTGGACTACCAGCCGCTCGCCGAGGAGAACTGGAGTGCCTTCGTCACCCAGTACTGCGATCCGGCGCAACCCGCCACCGCGGTCAACAGCGGTCCGGGCCGACGGCGTTTCGAGTTCATGCGCCGCGCGGACATGACCGTCGAGGAACTGGGCCGGGACAGCACGGCCTGGCGGCTCATGGCGCCCTGGGGCGTGACACCGGAGACCGCCCGCATGGAACGCCACGCCGTCTACACGTTCCGGGGGAGCTGGGCGCACACCTGGCGCAGGGGGAACGTGTTCCTCGCGGGCGACTCGGCCCATCTGATGCCCCCCTTCCTCGGGCAGGGGCTGTGCTCCGGTCTGCGGGACGCCCGTGCGCTCACCTGGCGGCTGATCATGGTCCACCAGGGGCTGGCGACACCGGCGGTGTTCGACAGTTACGGTCCGGAGCGCTCCGGCCACGTGCGGGAGATCATCGACGAGGCGGTGGCCGCCGGTCGCGTCATCTGCGAACTCGACCTCGACCGGGCGGCCGCACGGGACGCCGACATGAGGAAGCGGTCGTCCGATCCCGACGCTGTGACGCGGGAGCCTCCGCACCCGCGTCTGGGCGAGCCGTCGCTGACGATCCCGGGCAGGGACGCCGAGGGGCGGCTGGCGCCACAGGGACGCATTCGTACCGCTGACCGGGAGGGACTCTTCGACGATGTCGTCGGTGGCGGCTGGCAGCTGATCAGTCGTGCCGGGGATCCCGCCGCGTACCTGAGCGACGAGGACGCTGCCTGGTTCCGGGAGAGGGGCGGTGTGGTCGCCGACGTCTCGCGCGGGAGTGGCTTCCAGGACCTCGACGGAACCTACGCGCGCTGGTTCGCCGAGCACGGGTGCGAGGTGCTTCTCGCCCGGCCGGACTTCTACGTCTTCGCGGCCGGCGAGCACGAGGACATCCCCCGCTTCGTCTCACGTCTGCGTCAGGCGCTCCAGCCCGCGGCGGAAGCCAGGTGATCGACGATGGGCCCGCCGATCGCCCGGCCCGTCGGGACCCAGGTTCACACGCCGGGCGGCCAGGGTGGATACGGCTCCCCATCTCTCACTGTCAGGCCGACGGTCCGGTCACCGGACACGTCGGTGCGAGAGAGCGGGGCGCTTCCACAAAGGGAATCAAGGAGGATTCCGCATGACCATGGACAAGTCAGCAACGCTCATCCGGGCAGGCGAAGACCCATCCGATGGGGGCCGGGAGGCGACGGGGTGGCGTACGGCCATAGCGTCCGCGCTCGGGCTCACCGTCGGCCCCAGCGTTCTCACGGTCATGTCGTTCGGGGCGTTCATCGCCCCGCTGCACCGGGAGTTCGGCTGGGGGGTCTCCGAGATCGGCCTCGCTGCTTCCTTCCTCAGCATCACGGTCATGATCATCTCGCCGCTGCAGGGCTACCTGGTCGACCGGTACGGAGGCCGTCGCGTCATCCTGTGCAGCTCCCCGGTCTTCGGGCTGTCCCTGATGGGGATGTACTTCCTGCCCGACAGCCTGTCCGTGTTCTACCTGGCCTGGGCCCTCATCCCGGTCTGCGGCCTGGGCCTCTGGCCGGTCTCCTACCTCCGGCTCACGGCAGGCTGGTTCGAGCGCAGGCTCGGGTTCGCGCTGGGGATCGCCAACTCCGGCATCGGAGTCGGCACGGTGGTGGTTCCCCTTCTCACAGCTTGGCTGATCGGGGCGTTCGGCTGGCGGGCGGCTTTCCTCGGACTGGGGGCGGTCGCGCTCATCGCCTTCCCGATCGCGTTCTTCCTCATCACCGAACCGAGCCCGCGCAGAACGGATGTCAGCGCGAGTGGTGACACGCTGAAGGTCTCCGCGCGCAGGCGGCCGTTCTGGCTCATCCTGGGCGCGTTCCTCCTGCTCGGGCTGGTCGGTTCGTCCATCACGGTCTACCAGATTCCCCTGTTGCTCGATGCCGGCGTTCCGGAACACATCGCCAACCTGGTGCCGGTCGCGCTCGGGATCGCGCTCATCGTGGCCAGGGTCGTGACCGGATGGCTGCTCGATCGTTTCAAGGCGTCTGTGGTCATGGGGTTCAACCTCGCGGGCGGTCTCGTATCGGTGCTGCTCTTCGCGGCGGGACCGAACGTGGTGACGGGTCTCATCGCCGCGGCGCTGGCCGGGCTGTTGATCGGCGCCGAGTTCGACGTCCTCAGCTATCTCGTGCCTCGGCACTTCGGACGTATGGCCTACGGCAAGATCTACGGCATCGCGTTCTCGGCGTTCCAGATCGGCGGGGCGATCGCCGCGTCCGCGGTGAGCGCGAGCCGGGAGAGCTCGGGCTCCTACACTCCGGCGATGCTCACGCTGGCCGTCGTGTGCGTGGTCTGCGCAGGCATGTTCATGTGCCTCGGCCCGTACCGGTACGACGCGGCTCACCAGTGAACACGCACGAGAGCGCAGGAGCGAACCGGGCCGATGACGGCCCGGACTCGGCAGCACCACCGAGGCACTGTCCTGGTCCGGGCACGCCGGACAGCACACCCTGTCGTACGAACGAGCAGCATCACCACCCCACACACACAGACCCACCCACGAAGAACGGCAGGGAACGCCATGACGGCAACGCCACATCAGCATCCTGACGGTGAGCTTCCGGAGGCGCACCGGCCGCGGACAGGCGGCTCGTTCGACGCGACGGCGGTCACCTTCGCGGCGATGGGGCTGTTCGACGGACTGAGCGCGGAACAGCGTGCACGGGCGCTGCTGCCCTGGACGAGCCCCGACCGGACGCACTGGAACTTCCTGCCGGAGTCAGGCCGCCCGGGCGTGCCGCTCGGAGACCTGGACCGGCGACAGGAGGTGTTGGCGCACCGGCTGATCGCCGAGTCGATGTCGACCGCGGCGTACGCTCGTGTGGTCCAGGTGATGTCCAACGAGCACGTGCTCCGCGAACTGAACCAGCCCCTGTTCGGGCACGTCGCAGCCACGCTCCGCGACGCGCGCGGCTACTTCCTCGTCTTCTTCGGCCAGCCGCAGCCGGACACCACCTGGGGCTGGCGCCTGGTGGGTCACCATCTGTCGATCAACATCACCGTCGTCGACGGCGACCTGGTCAACGCCACCCCGTTCCTGCTCGGTGCCGAACCTGCCCGCTTCGGCCCCTTCCGGATCCTCGGAGAGGAGGAGGACGCGGCCTTTGTCCTTATGGACAGTCTCACCGCCTCCCAGCAGCAGCGGACCATCATCCATTCCCGGCCGCCGGCGGACTTCGTCACCCGGACCGTCGCGACCGTCGGCGAGGTCGAGTACCCCGCCTACCACGGGGTCGGCCGCCGCGACGCGATGATCACCGACGAGGACCGCAGGGCCCTGGCCTACTTCCGCGCCCATCCGCGGGGCTTCCGGGCCGGTGACCTCTCACCGGCCCAGCGCAAGCACTTCGACGAGCTGCTGGCCCTGTTCGTCGAGCGCGCCCGACCGGGCCTCGTGGGCTTCGAGATGGACCGGATCGCGGCTGCCGGGGGAGTGGAGGATCTGCACTTCGCCTGGGCAGGCGGCACCGCCATCGAGCAGCCGCACTACTTCCGCATCCAGGGTCCCGTCACGCTCGTGGAATTCGACAACGCGGAGGACAACGCCAACCACGTACACAGCGTCTGGCGTGACCCTTCCAACGACTTCGGCGCGGATCTCCTGATCCAGCACCTCCTCGATCACGACCACACCGGGAGACGCGAAGACGCCGGCGACTGACCGGGGGCGGAGTCCGGAGGATCTGCCGATCGCCAGGAACCCGGACGGCAGTGGCGCCGTCCGGTGCAGGATCACCGGCCGACGGACGGCCCGGTGCCTGCGGCGCGAGAACAGCAATGACCGACACGGGCCCCGGGGAACATCCCGAGGACCAGGAAGGGAAAACACATGAGGATCGTGGGCATCAGACGACCGCGTGCCGACTACGGGGTGGAGGTCGCGGCCCTCGCCGACGACGGCGGGGTCACCGTCATCGCCTCACTGGCGGATTTCTGGGCCGACCCGGCGGGACACCTCTCCCGGCCGCCCGCGGGTCCGGCACTCGACGCCGCGTCGGTCGAGCAGGTGCCGCCCGTGCTGCCCGACGCACGTGTGTTCTGCATCGGACTCAACTATGCGGAGCACGCCGCGGAAGGGTCGTTCCGCGACCAGGACCTGCCCCCCTATCCCACCCTGTTCGCCCGGTGGACCCAGTCACTCACCGTCGACGGTGCTGAGGTTCCCGTGCCCTCCAACGAGGAGGGCCTGGACTGGGAGGGCGAGGTCGTCGCCTGGGTGGGGGCACCGCTCGTCGACGCGGCACCCGAGGAGGCCCTGGCGTCCGTCATCGGGTACTCCGCGTTCAACGACCTGACCTCGCGCAGAGCGCAGAAGCTGACGTCCCAGTGGATTCTGGGCAAGAACGGAGACCGGTCCGGGCCCATCGGCCCGTTGGTCCCCGCTGCCGAGGTCGGCGACCTCGGCCAGGGCCTCAGGCTGCAGACCCGTGTCAACGGGGTGACGGTGCAGGATGCCCGAACCGATCAGATGATCTACACGGTCGGAGACACGCTGTCCCTGATCTCGCACACCCTGTCCTTGCGCCCGGGCGACATCCTCGCGACCGGTACGCCGTCGGGAGTGGGCTACGCCCGTAAGCCCCCTCAGCTCCTCCAGCCGGGAGACACGGTCGAGGTCGAGGTGGAATGTCTGGGGAAGGTGCGCAACACCGTCGTGGGCAACCAGCACCGATCGGCGGATGGCTCCTCCTCGCGCCGCCCTTCCCTCAGGGGTGTCGAGAATCAGCTCACCTCGAGGCGCTGACCTGGGTCGGCCAGGTGCCGAGGGTGTGCACGGGCACCGTGGGGTGCGCCGGCGCCAGTCGGCCCGGGCCGGTTCGCCCGGTGGGTACCCCCTGAACGGTCGGGTTCAGGGGGTACCCACCGGGCGTTGCCCTCCGCGGCACAGTCGGATCCGGAGAAGGCCCCGTCGCACGGTATAGCGACGGGGCCCACACCATCGGCCCAAATGTCGACAGCCTTGGTCAAGGGAGGGGCGTGTGACCCGCTCGCTCGGCCTGCATTTCCCGGGCGGATGCGGCCGGGGGAGTCACAGATGGCACAAGACGTCACCTGAAGTGTCGGCAAAGTGGTAGCCGCTTGTCGGCTACGGTTGTCCTTGCAGCTCATCCAGGCGCCCTGTGGACACGAAAGGCCGACACAACATGACAGCTCAGTCAGCCGAGGTGGCGAACGACCTCGCTCACCCCGACGAGGTGAGCAGGGCCCATCACACGCTGCGCCGCGAGATCATGCACGGCGACCTCCGCCCCGGCGACCCCCTGTCGCAGGTCGCGCTCGCCCGGAAACTGGGAGTGAGTCGCGGCCCTCTGCGTGAGGCGCTCAGGATTCTGCAGCGCGAGGGATTCGTCCAGCAGGAGTCCCAGCACCGCGCCCGTGTGACGACGTTCAGCAACGAGGACCTCGACGAGCTCTACGCGATGCGCATCACTCTCGAAGCGCTCGCGGTCGGGATCGCCGTACCGCGCATGAACGATGCGCATCTGGAGCAGCTCGACCGACTGCTGGAGGAGATGGACGAGAAGGCGCGCACGGGCGACGTCGAGCAGTGGGAGTGCCCGCACGAGCTGTTCCACCGCGCCTTGGTCCACCCGTCCGGTCCGCGCATGGAGCGGGAGCTCGCCCTGCTGTCGGATCACGCCACGCGCTACCGCCTCGCGTTCGTCTCGTGGAACCCGCTCGAATGGCGGGCGGAGACAAGCGCACAGCACCGCACGATCGCCGATGCGGTGAAGGCGCGTGACGCGAGTGCCGCCTCCCAGGCCCTGGCGGCTCATCTGGGCCGTACCGCCCTCGTCGTGCTCTCCATCGCCGCACCCACGTACGAGCCCGCGCGGATCCGCCGGGCCCTGGCTGTCGCCTGCGGTCAGTAGCTGCGCCGCCGCCGGCTCTGCTTCTCCCCGGCGCCCCTCATGCCGCACGGCAGGGGGACCCTGTTCAGCCGTCGTCCGCGGCCGTGGGCAGGTGTGTCTGGATGAGGTCCATCACGGAGGAGCCGGTGAGGGTGGTGACGTCGGGGTGGAGTCAGGCCCCGCCCCTGGAAGAGGGTGGGGCCACGGCCCGGAGGAAGGCCTGTGTGAACGTCTCGATGGTCTCGTCCGCCGTGGGCAGGTCTGCCGCAGCGACGCGGCTCGTCACGGGGCGCAGGAGGAAGTGCAGAAAGATGGGGCTGGTCATCTGCTGCGTGAGCAGCAGTGGGGGCATGTCACGGATACGTCCGGCAGCGGCTTCTTCGGCGAGCCATGCCCCGACTCCGGCCAGCAGGCGCGGGGTGACGCTCCGGAAGACCATCTGGACGTTCTCGTCACCGGGGCGGGCGAACACCTCCGCGAGGAGGGCCGGCAGGACCCGGGGCTCCCGTTCGAGGGCGTCGGCCAGGAGCCGGTAGAGCCGACGGACGGTGTCCTCCAGGTCGCCGCTCCGCCCGGCCAGGAAGGTCTCCATGTCGACGATGGGGCTGTGGCGCTCGAACACCGCGCGCAGCAGTTCGTCCCGCCCGCCGAACGTCGCGTAGAGGCTCGGCACGGAGCACCCGGCCGCGGCTGCCACTCGTTCGAAGGTCACCGTCCCCAGCCCCTGCTCGCTGATCAGGGCGGCCGTGGCCTCGATGGCACGGTCCTTCACCGGCTTGCGCCCTCCGGGTTCGACGCCTGCGGCGCGCAGCGCCTCGTCCAGGGCCTGGCGGGTGCCGCCCAGTCGGCGCAGCAGCGTGCTGCGGGAGACTCCGGCTTCCTGGGCGATGTCGCGCACGGTCACCTCCGCCGCGGGCACGCCTCGCGCGTCCGCGGCCCGGAGGGTGGCATCGACGATCTCCTGAGGGACAGGAAGTTCTCCGCTACTTGACATACTCCTTAATTTACGGTGTATTCGAGTATCAGTCCAGCGGGCTTCGAACTGCCCAGGACATGCGGGGCCTTGTTCTGAAGGCCTCATGGGCGATGCAGCCCCTCGGCAGAGCGGACAGGGCGACATGGACCGCCGCGACCGCCCAGCTGTCACGAGTTTCTCTCGACCCGGCTTTCGCAGGGCGTGGTTCCGGCCAAGGCGGACCACGCCGGCGCTCCGACCCCGAAAGCAGACAATCATGCTGCGTACAGGAAGGTTCGCAGGCCCCATCGCGGGGCTGCGATTCGAGACTCCCACGTGTGCGGGACTCACGGACCAGGACGGGACGTTCGCGTACCGGGAAGGCGAGACCATCGTCTTCTCGGTCGGGTCCGTCCTGATCGGCGCCGCGCGAGGAGCCGCACGCCTCACCCTTGCCGACATCGTCGCCAGGGTCGCCGGGAATCCAGGCAAACTCGCCGATCCGGGCCTGACCAACATCGCCCGCTTCGTGTACTCGCTCGACCTGGACGGCGACCTGGACGGCGGGGTCACCCTGACGCCCGCAATCCACGCCCTTGTGGGCGACCGGGTCATCAACTTCCGTAACCAGACGACCCTCGCACCGGGGCCGGCCGATCTCATCCGGGCGTTCACGGAGGATTCGGCCGTCACGAGGCTGCTCGACGACCTGAACCGGGCGAAGGTCTTCAGGGACGCCACGCCACGCACCCTCATGTCAGCAGCTGCCGCGCGCAACGAGGTACGCCGCAACATACTCGGGATCCGCCGATACCGGGACGTCAAGATCCCCCTGCGGAACGGCTCGTTCGTCTATGCCGACGTCTACCGTCCGGACCATGACGATCCGGTCCCGGTCGTCATGAACTGCGGCGTGTACGGCAGGGCTTTCGTCCACCACACCATCTGTGACGAGCAGGACGCCGAGCGCCACGAGGTGATGGAAGAGCGGTACTTCTCCGGCAATCCCGACGGATACGAGTACGAGAACCACGAAAGCATCAACACGGCGACGTGGATCCCGCGCGGTTACGCCCTCGTACGCGTCGACAGCCCCGGGGCAGGCAAGAGCCCGGGCACCCTCGGCATCTGGGGGATCGACGAAGCCGAGGCGTTCTACGACGCGATCGAGTGGGCCGGGGTGCAGCCCTGGTCCAACGGAAACGTCGGTCTGTGGGGCATGTCGTACTACGCGGTCAACCAACACGCGGTGGCGAGCCTTCGACCGCCGCACCTCAAGGCGATGATCGCCATCGGAACGGATGCCGACCTCTACGAAGAGGTCATCTACACCGGAGGCATCCTCAACGAGGAGTTCTTCCCCTTCTGGTTCGAGAAGGGGATCGCGCCAGCGATCTGCGGCGAGGCCGACGCGAAGGACTTCCTCGCGATGGCCAGGGCCAATCCCTTCAAGGACTCCGATCCCTCAGCGGTCTTCGGCCCGCGGTCCGAGGTCCTGATGAGTCCGGACCTCAGCGAGGTGACGGTGCCCCTCTGGACGGTCGCGGTGACGACGCACCCCGCCCACTTCCATCAACTCGGAAGCAGCGAGACCTATCTGAGCACGCCCACGCGGAACAAGAAGATCGACTTCTGGGAGGACTGGTTCATGAAGTCCTACTCCGCCGAAGCGGTCGAGGAGCACGTGGCGTTCTTCGACCACTGGCTCAAGGGAATCGACAACGGGATCATGGACAAGCCACCCGTACGCCTGGAGATACGGACCGGGCGAGGTGCGTCGTACGTCCAGGAGGAGCAGGAGTGGCCGGTCGCCCGCACCCGGTACGTCAAGTGGTACCTGGACGCGTCGCCCTCCGACCTGGACGGGCGCATCCCCAGCGGCAACGCGCTGCGACTGGCGGCCACGGCCCCCGAGGCCGAGCGGTCCGTGACCTATTCGGCCCAGGTGGACCCGAAGGCCCCCGTGGTGCCGCAGGCACCGGTCGCCGGGCAGTACGCCATGACCATCTCCCCCTGCCGCCACGGCGCCACCTTCATCAGTGCGCCGCTGGAGGAGGACACGGTGCTCGCCGGCTACAGCAAGCTCGTGGTGTGGGTGGCATCCACGAGTGAGGACATGGACCTCTTCGTGGCTCTGCGCGTGCTGGACGAGGAGAACAGGGAAGTCGACTTCAGCGGCCCGGCGGTCATTCCCGGCGTGTCCACCCATCTCTATCCGCTGGCCAAGGGCTGGCTCAAGGTGTCGCACCGCGCCCTGGACACCGAGCGGTCGACCGATTTCCGGCCGAAGCACACGCACCTGCGTGCGGACCACGCCCCGCTGCGAGACGGCGAGATCGTGCCGGTGGAGGTGGAGATCATCCCGAACACGGGGCTGCTGAGGAAGGGCCACCGCATCCGGCTCGACATCCAGCCGTACACCGGGGTCGGTCACGGCAACCGGCACGCGTACGACGCGTCCTGTCACGACGGCGCGCAGAACACGATCTTCACCGGCCCGGAGTATCCGAGCTATCTGCAACTGCCCGTGCTGCCGCCCCAGTGACGGCAGTGGCAGGAAGAAGCGGATGAACAGGGTGCGCCGGCCGCGCCCGGTTCCGCTCGACCGTCACCGCACAACACGTCGTCCTGAGCAGCCGAGAGAGCGAACCGAGAATGGGGAGAACCTGATGGACATCGAGGAACTGAGCGCCCGAGCGGAGATCCACGACGTACTGCTGCGCTACTGCCGCGGCCTCGACCGTGTCGACATGAGCCTGGTCCGCGGCGCCTTCCATCCCGATGCGTGGATCCAGTTTCCCGAAAGCCTGCATGTCGGCCCGGTGGACGGCTTCGTGGAGTTCCTGGCGGGGGAGATGCCGCGGTTCGTCCGGACCATGCACTTCCTCGGGAACAGCCTCATAGAGTTCGACGGCCCTGACGCCGCCCACGTCGAGACCTATTTCCAGGCCGACCACCAAGGCTCGGAAGAGCATCAGTGGAAGCGTGAAACCGTCAAGCTGTGGGCGCGCTACCTTGACAGGTTCGAGCGGCGGGACGGGAAGTGGCTGATCGCGCGCCGCGGAATGCTCGTCGAGTGGATGTACAGGTACCCGGCGGACGGGTGGTTCGACGATCACCCCGACGCATCGGTGGGACGGCGCGACGGCAGCGACCCCAGCCTCCGGAGAGTCGGGGGCTTCGGCGGGACGCCGTTGACGGACCGCGCGTGGCCCGCCTGACCCGAGGCCTTCCGGCGCGCACAGAGCGTCGTGCCGCGCCCTCTCCGCCACCGGACAGCCACGCGCGCCCCGCCGGCGCCCGGCCCATGGGGCGCCCGTGACCACACGGCGTCGGGCCGGACGGCGTCGGGCAGGACACTGAACCGTTTCGAGCATGCCCGGCCGCCGGAGACCGCGTCCGGTGAAGGCAGCTGGGCGACCCAGGAGATCATGACGATGACAGCCAGGACAGACACCGATCGGCCGCAGGCCCAGGAGATCCTCGCCCGCCTGGAGGAGCTGCGACCCTGGCTCCGCGAGCATCAGGCCGACGCGGAGCAGCAGCATCGCATCCCTCAGGAGACCATCGAACGTCTCGACGCGGCCGGCCTGTTCGCCTTGACCACGCCCAGGCGGTACGGCGGCGCGGATTTCACGACCCGCGAACTGCACGACATCTACCGGGTGCTGGGCGCGGGGTGCGGAGCGACGGCGTGGATGGTGTGGGCGGCCGCGGGAGGCAATCTCTGGAGCTTCTCCTTCGCCGACGACGTCATGTCGCCGGTGTACACCTCGCCGTGGACCGGTAACCGCACCTTCGCGGTCGGGGGCACCAGCCGTCGCATGTCGGGGACGGCACGGCAGGTGGAGGGCGGCTGGATGGTGCGGGGCGCCTGGCCGTTCGCGACGGGAAGCGTGCACGCCTCGCACGGCTTCCTGGCCGTCTTCCACGACGAGACCGACGACGCGAAGGTCGGAATGGTGCTCGTACCGAAGGAAGAGCTCGTCGCCCGCGACGACTGGGATGCGATGGGCATGGCGGCCACCGGCAGTCAGACCGTCGCGACCGACGGCGAACTCTTCGTCCCCGACGAGCGCTTCAGTACTCCTCAGCGGCTCACGGCCCACATCGCCGAGCTCACGGAGCAGGGGCTGGGGCCGCGGCGCGGCGGACTGGCCCGCTCGCTCGTGACGGGCACGGGTGTGGCACTCGGCATGGCCGACCACGCCATGGAGGTGTTCCTCGGAGGAGTCGGAAAGCGGAGCATCCCGTACTCCTCGTACGCCAGCCAGCGCGACGCCCCGATCACCCACCTCACGGTCGGCCGCGCCCACGCCCGGATCCACGCGGCGGGCCTGGTGGCCGCCGCGGCGGTGGCCGAGCTCGACCGGCTCGACTCCGAGGGGGCGGATCCCTCGGAGCGCGAGGTCGTCCGCTTCCACACCGACGTCGCCTACGTCTGGGACGCCTGCGGTGCCGCGGTCGAGACGCTCTTCCAGGCGTCCGGAGCCTCGGCGATCATCAAGCGCCGGCCGCTGCAGCTGATCGCCCGTAACTGCCGCGCCGGCAGCCTGCACGCGGCCCACAACATCGATACCTGGATGGAGAACTTGGGCCGGGAGTTGTGCGGGGCCGAGGCCGGTCCCGCCTCGACCAGCGTGCTCGAACGGCGGTCGTAGAAGAGAGAAGTCGGGTGGCGGCGCACCTCGCCGACGCCCTCGCCTCCTCACCGCCCGACGTGGGCCCGGGCGGTGAGGGTCCAGCAGGCCGCCCGGCCACCGGCGACCGCCGTGGGCGGGCGGCGGGTCGCCGGTGGGCCCCCGAGGCCGAGGCGTGATGCCGCACATCGTGCCCTGCCGGGCGCATGGAATGCAATTAGATGGGCGCTATGCTGTTATTCCAGACTAATGGTCGATCACGCCCCCACGCGCGGTACGGAACGCCGCAGGCAGGCGAAGGACCCGGCATCGCGCCATGATGGGTCCACCGACCCGATGGGAGGCGGTGACGGCATCATGGCAGTCAGCAGGGCCGAAGACCGCGCGTCGCCGACCGAGGTGGCGGCCGTGCTGATCGATCGTCGCGGTGTCGTGACCGGCTTGTCCCGCGCCGCCGAGGATCTCCTGGAGCGACAGGCCGCGGAGGTCCTGGGACGCTCCGTTCTCCGGTTGCTGGCCGATCCCCGCGCCGACGGCATCTCCGGCGGGCTGCCGGACACAGGTGAGATCAGCCTGCTCTGCGGTTCCGGAGAGGCGATCACCGTCTGCTACCGCGCCGAAAGGCTGCGGAGCCCCGAGCCGACACTGATCCTGGCCGCCCCGGCGGACCAGGCTTCCGGGGCCCAGTGGGGCGGGGCCGTGGCGCGAGCCCTGCTCGGCCAGGACAGCATCGGTTTCGTCCTCCGTGACACCGATCTCGCGGTGGTGCGGGCCAACGTGAGGCACGGCGCGTTCGCCGGACTTGGCCTCCGCCCGGGCAGCCGCCTGGCCGACGTGATGCACGCGGCCGACGCGGCCGGCGTCGAAGCCGCACTGCGGGGCGTCCTGACGACAGGTGTACCCCTGGTCGCGAGCGAGCAGCGAGTGAGGTCCGCCCGGGCGCCGCACGGCGACTGGTCGCTGTCCGTGTCCGCCGTACGGACGGAGGACACGCGGGGGAGGCCCACGGGCGTCGCCGTCCTGTTCACCGACGCCACGGAGCACTGGCAGGCCGAACGCCGACGCGAGCTGCGCCATCGTGCGGCGGCGGACATCGGCGGCACGCTCGACGCGAGCAGGACGGCGGAGGAGATCGTCCAGACGCTGGTGCCCGACTTCGCCGATCTCGCCTGGGTCGACCTGGCCGACGCGGTTCTCCAGGGTGACGAACCGCCGAAGACCTTCGGCGGGGGCGATCTCCACCTCCGCAGGGCGGCCGGCCGTGCCGCGCGTGGCCCGTGGCCGGCCGGCATGCTCCGGTTCGGCGAACCGGTACCGTCCTTTCCCGACCTGCCCATGATCCGTGAGCTACAGGAAGGCCGCACCATCGTGACCGACCGGGTCACCCTGGAGGGGGGCCTGGCCAATCCGGGCCATGTGCGACTCGCGGCACCCGACGGCGGCCACTCGATGACCGTGGCCCCGCTCTTCGCGCGCGGCCTGGTGCTGGGGGTCGTGGTCGCCTGGCGCATCGATCGGACCGAGCCCTTCGACGAGGAGGACGCGGCCCTCTTCACCGAGATCGCCGCTCACGCGGCCCTGGGTGTGGACAACGCCCGCCGCTACACCCGGGAGCACCGTGCCGCCGCCGCACTCCAGCAGCGCCTGCTGCCGCAGACGTACACCTCCACCCGGGTCATGGAGACGGCGGGCGCGTACCTGCCCGCGGGAGGCGGAGCCGAGATCGGTGGCGACTGGTTCGACGCGATCGAGCTTCCCTCGCTCCGTACCGCCCTCGTCGTCGGAGACGTGACCGGCCACGGACTCCACGCCACCGCCACCATGGGGCGACTGCGTACCGCCGTGCAGACGCTGGCGGATCTGGAACTGGCCCCCGACGAACTGCTGGTCCATCTCGATGACCTGGTCACCCGCCTGGCCGGCGAGGCGGACCCCGCACACCACGACATGGTCGGCGCCACCTGTCTCGTGGCCGTGCACGATCCGGTCACCGGGCGCTGCACGATGGCCGCGGCGGGCCACCTGCCGCCGCTCCTGGCCGTGACGAACGGCCGTGCCGCGCCGGTGGCCGTCCGGCCGGGGCCGCCGCTCGGCGTCGGGAGCCTGCCCTTCGAGACGACCACCGTCGACTTGCCGCCGGGCAGCGTCATCGCCCTGTACACCGACGGCCTGCTCCAGCGATACGGCCCTGACATCGACAGCTCCACGCGAGACCTCGCGGAACGGCTGACGGAGCTCCGGCGCCAGGAGGACGCCCTTCCCGCGCTCGCTCAGGCCCTGATGAACGACGCCGGCGGGCAACCACAGCCCGACGACGCCGCCCTCCTCCTCGCCCGTACCTCCGCGCTGGAGGAGGACGCCGTTGCCTGCTGGGACTTCCCGGCCGACCCGGCGGCGGTGGCCTCGGCGCGAGCGGCAGCGACCGGAAAACTGACCGAATGGGGACTCGAGGAGCAGGCCTTCGCAACCGAACTGATCGTCAGCGAACTGGTCACCAATGCCGTCCGGTACGCGGGCGGCCCCGTGGGACTGCGCCTGATCCGCGCCGACGTACTCCTGTGCGAGGTCACCGACCCGAGCAACACCCAGCCCCGCATGCGCCGCGCCCGCACCACCGATGAAGGTGGCCGTGGGCTGTTCCTGGTGGCCCAGCTCAGCCGCCGCTGGGGGAGCAGATACGGACTGAACGGCAAGACCATCTGGGCCGAGCAGGAACTGTCAGGATGAGGCCGGTCCGACGCGCAGGGGAGCCATCCCCCCCACCGCTCAGGCTTTGCCCGGCGTGACCGGGGCGAAGCGGTCGAGGGTCGTGATCCCCGCGAACTTGTGCGGCTGGACCCCGGCCATCAGCCTGCCGTAGTTCTCGGAGAGAGCCTCGAGGTTGAGGGCGCCGTGCAGCGTGATCACACGTGCGTCGCGCCAGGCCCGCTGGATCGGTTCGCTCTCCATGATCGCGGTCGATCCGGAGTTCCTCTGGATGAGCTCGATCGCCTCCGCACACCATGTGGCCGCGTACGCCGTCTCGACGAGGACCCGGGCACTGAACATCTGCATGTACTCCGGATCGGCCGGCGTCCCCGCTGCGGCGAGCGCCCCGAGCCGGTCGGTCTCCTCGGCGTTGGCGCGAGCCGACAGGGTCGCGGACTGGATCTTGGAATGCACCTGGGCGAGCATCAGGTGCGTGGAGGGCGCTTCCAGTTGGTTCTTGTACGTGGTGCCGCGGATCGGCCGGCCCGCGGAACGTACGAGGAACCTCTCCAGCGCGCCGTGCGCGAGGCCGATGGACATTCCCGCCATCAGGCTGAAGGCCCAGCCGAGTGAGGGCGCCTTCCACAGGGAGCCCTTGAGGCCGTTGTCGATCGTCCCGGCCGCGATGTGACGGAAGTCGACACAGCGGTGATCGGGCACGAAGAGTTCATCGCCCACGAGGGTGAGGGAGACACTTCCGGTGGCGCGCATTCCGGCGACCTGCCAGTCGTCGAGGGAGCGCAGCTCGTCCCGCGGGACCTGAACGGCCAGCAGGTAGGGCCCGTCGCCCTCGTCCGCGATGCAACCGAGATTGGTGAAGGGCGCCCAGAGGGAGTCGCTTCCGAAGGTCCAAGGGCCGCCGCTGATGACCCAGCCGCCCTCGACCGGCTGTGCGCGCCCCTTGGAGGCCGGGAAGTGGCTCGAACCGGCGACTCGCGGTCCCACCCATTCGGATCCGTAGACCTCTTCGACGACGCGTGCACCCGAACCGGCGGGAATCCAGTTCGTGGAGGCTCCCACCCACACGCTCCATCCGCACGAGCCGTCCCACTTCGCGACCTCGGAGACGACGTCGAGCTGTTCCCGGACGGTCAACTCGTGGCCACCGAACTCAGCAGGGCTGCCGATGTCGAAAGCACCGGTGGCGGCCAAGTCGGCGATGGTCTCGTCCGAGTGGCGTCCGGCGCGCTCGGCGTCGAGCGCACGCTCGCGCAAGGTGGGTCCCAGTGCGCGAACCCTTGCGAGGATCGACGCCAGTGCCTCGGACGTGTCGTGGGTCGCAACCATCGTGGTCATCTCCTGTGCTTCGTTCCTATGGGGTGGAAAGCCGGGTCTGCGACGCCTGGTGTGTCGGCGCCCGGTGTCCCGAGGCCACGACCGAGCTCCCGGTGACACCTGAACCAGGGCGGTCGTACGGCTACGGTCGGACTCGTCGCGACGTGACGCACGGTGGTGTCTCAGCGAGGAAGACACAAGGGCGTACGTTGATTCCGTTGTGCCCGGTCCGGTCCTGGGCACGGACGATCGACGGCTCCCGGGCCGTGTGTCGTCGTCCGCGGCACCCTCGGCCTGGATCACGAGGTCGGTTCTGTCGTAGGGCCTACCACCGGCACCGTAAGAGAAGGCACGCAAGAGTGTCAACATTTTCTCCTGGCTGATCCCAGTCCTATCCGTCGCGTGCAGATGAGTCGGGGTGGCGCCCGGCTGGTCGGCCCCTGCGTCTCTCCTTGTCCCATACGTACTCACGGCCGGACGGGGTCGGGTCACTGCCTGTGCGCGCCACCGGCTGCCCAGTCGTCCACCGGGAGGCGGGCTGTTCGGCCTACTCAAAGTGTTGACAGGTCTGTCGTAGCTCCTGATGATGGTCCCCATCTCCGCCACTCGCTCCGGCCCTGGGTCGTTGTGCGGGAAAGGTGCGGCCCGGGTGCCGGGCGGCCGAGGCGCGATCCCCTTCGGTGTTGTGTGCCTGTGCCGCGAGGCCGGTTCGACCGGCCTCGTCGCGAGCTGCCGGCATGGAGGCGACGCGATGACATCACTGTGCGGCGGGCGGCGGTCCCGGCCGGCATTCGCTTATAGACGACGAGGAGCGCAAGCATGGCTGAACACGACAAGGCCGCGATCATCGAGGTCCTGAACCTCTACGGTCTCGCACTCGACGCTCACCAATGGGACCTGTTCGACCGCGTCTTCGCGGAGGATGTGACAGCGGAATTTGGCCCTGCCGGGAACGCGTGGTCCGGCCTCGCCACCTTCAAGCGCTCGTTCGCGGAGTTCCACGAGAGCCTGACCGGTCATCAGCACACGATGATGGGTCATCTGGTGCACGTCGACGGCGACAAGGCCTACGCCTTCAGCTACGGCAACTGGCTTCTTGTGCGCGAAGGCGCCGAGGGCGGTCCGACCTGGCAGGGAACGGGCTGGTACGACGACGAGCTCATCCGCACCGACGAGGGGTGGCGCATCCGGCACCGCGTCTGCCGACTGATGTCGTGGACCGGCAACCCCTCGGTGCCCGAGCCGAACGCCGAGCACCACCCCGACATGGAGACGAACGTGCTGCGCGAGCACAGCGAGGCGGGGAAGGTCGGCTTCCTCAAGGCCATCCAGGCCAAGTAGGGGACCGGCGGGCCGGCTTCTGCGCGCGCTGGTTCGGCTCGTCCATCGCCTCGCGCATGTCGTGTCGACCATCACCGCGTCCGAGTCCTTGACGGGAGTCGAGCACGCACTTCTACTATTGCGAATGTGAGTACGCGTTCGCATCCCAGTGAGGTTCTGAGAATGACTGACAGTCCTACTTCAGCACCGGCAGACGTGGCACTCGTTTCAGGGCCGGCGGGCGCCGGGAGCATCGACGACTTCGAACTGTTCTACGCACGCCGAGCGCTGGGCCGCTTCCGTGCGCGGCTGGGCCGGCAGGGACTGCTCGACCTGTTGGCCGCGGACATCGACGAAGGCAACGCCTTCCTGCGGGAAAGCGCCCATGTCTCGGGCGGCAGCTTCGCCGGGGGGACGACGGTGCTCTCGACGAAGGGCCTCGGGGCGGGTGAGTTCGTCGCCTGGATGGACAAGGCGTTCGCCGACGAGGAGGTGCTCCTTTCGGCGCAGCCGGAGCACTACGTGATGGTCGGCCAGACGAACGGCTCGGTCCATGTGGTGGAGAACGTCGGCCCCCACATCTGCTCCTTCTACCTCGGGGACTGGGCAGCGGAAGCGATGGCCTGGGCCGACGACGCGGACGAGCTGCTCCCGAAGGCCGATTTTCCGTACAGGAAGGCCACGAATCTCTTCCTCTCCGACGGCACGGTCGTCGGGCGGGTTCTGATCCAGTTCGGCGAGACCGACGAGGGCTTCACCTCGAGTCTCACCGTCTACCTGCCCACCTCGTGCCCGCGGGACGTCCTGGAACACCACCTCCGGCACTTCGCCGTGGAGTTCAGGAACTGGATCGTCGCTGCTGCGGCGGCTCGCAGTTGACCACGTGACGTGCTCGGGCCTCGCGTCCCGGGTTCGTCACCCGCACGCCGTGCCACGACGGCACACCCCTTGGGCCGAAGAGGCGGCACGGGCCTGGCAGGGCGATCCGTATGTTTCGCCCTGCCAGGCCCGTGACTTCGGGACAATCGACCAGGGACGGCCTTCGGGTACCCCTCAGATCTTCCTTCCTTTCCCCTCGCCGGCATGCGGTGGGGCGCGACACCTGCACACCAAGGAGAAGACCCAGTGGCCGAGCTGTTCTACGACGACGATGCCGACCTGTCCATCATCCAGGGCCGCAAGGTCGCGGTTCTCGGATACGGCAGTCAGGGCCACGCCCACGCGCTGTCGCTCCGTGACTCCGGCGTCGACGTCCGCGTCGGTCTGCACGAGGGCTCGAAGTCCAAGGCCAAGGCCGAGGAGCAGGGCCTGCGCGTGGTGACCCCGGCCGAGGCCGCCGCCGAGGCCGACGTGATCATGATCCTCGTCCCGGACCCGATCCAGGCCCAGGTCTACGAGGAGTCCGTCAAGGACAACCTCAAGGACGGCGACGCGCTGTTCTTCGGCCACGGCCTGAACATCCGCTTCGGCTTCATCAAGCCGCCGGCCGGCGTCGACGTCTGCATGGTCGCCCCCAAGGGCCCCGGCCACCTGGTCCGCCGCCAGTACGAGGAGGGCCGCGGCGTGCCGTGCCTGGTGGCCGTCGAACAGGACGCCACGGGGGACGCTTTCCCGCTGGTCCTCTCGTACGCGAAGGGCATCGGCGGCGCCCGGGCGGGCGTCATCAGGACGACCTTCACCGAGGAGGCCGAAACCGATCTGTTCGGTGAGCAGGCTGTCCTTGCCGGGGGCACCGCCGCCCTGGTCAAGGCCGGTTTCGAGACGCTGACCGAGGCCGGTTACCAGCCCGAGATCGCGTACTTCGAGTGCCTGCACGAGCTGAAGCTCATCGTGGACCTCATGTACGAGGGCGGCCTGGAGAAGATGCGCTGGTCCATCTCGGAGACCGCCGAGTGGGGCGACTACGTCACCGGCCCGCGCATCATCACGGCCGACACCAAGGCCGAGATGAAGAAGGTCCTCACCGAGATCCAGGACGGCACCTTCGCCAAGGCCTGGATGGCGGAGTACCACAACGGTCTGCCCAAGTACAACGAGTACAAGAAGGCCGACAGCGACCACCTGCTGGAGACCACCGGCAAGGAGCTCCGTAAGCTCATGAGCTGGGTCGACGACGAGGACGCGTAAGCCATCGTCCGAAGCTCACCCGACTGCGCAGCTCGACGTGGGGTGAGCAACCCGAGCCGTCGTTGAGCGCCCCACGTGCCGACATCAAGAACGGTTCGGCATCGGAGAGGCCGCCACGTGTCACCCATGATCCTCGCGGCATCGGGGCCGGCCGTATGACGCGCGGAACGGCTGCGCCAACGCCTGAAGTCCTCGCTGGGAAGACCTTGTCGCGCTGGTCGACACGCTCACCGACGCGTCGGCAACAGTCCTCGGCCCTCACGTCAGGCGGTGGCGGCAGCGGTGGCGGTCTCGGGCTGAAAGGAGGCCGAGCGTCTGCCGCGCCGGTCTGCCAGGAAGGCGAGGGCGATACCGAAAGCGACCCAGGCGGCGAGGGTGAGGGTGGGAAGGCCGGCACCTGCGCTGTCGAAGAAGCCATTGGTGCGCAGGAGGCTGCCGGCAGCGCCCGGGGGGAGCAGTTGGCCCAGCATGGCCCAGCCGTCGGGGAGCCAGTGGGGGCCGGTGGCGATACCTGAGAGGGGATTGCCCAGGAGCATCATCAGAGCGCTGCCGAAGGCGAACCCCGCCATCCCGAAACGGGCTTGGAGCCCCAGGAGGGTGGTGGACATGGCGGCCATGCCGAGGATGACTCCGAGGGCGGTCATCCCGTAGCTGCCCCCGATCGAGTGTGTGGCGAACTGGAGGACGGCGACGACGGCTGCACCCGCCACGACGGAGAAGAGCAGAGCCCCTGCGATACGGGTGCGCAGTCCACGGTGGCCCGGAAAGAAGCTGCTGAGTATCAGGGCGGGGAAGATGCCACCGAAGATCATGGGCATGAGCGCGGAGGTCAGCCCGGTGCCCCGGGGGTCGTCCTCGGTGAAGGGCACCAGATCGTGGACGGATGCCTGCTTGGTGTGCTGCGAGGCGACGGTCTCACCGAGTGCCGCCACGGCGCTGGTGGCGGAAGGGGCACCGGCGGTGGCGGTGTACACCTCGACGCTCTGCTCGGTGACGACGATCCCACCGGCCACATCGCGGCCCTCGACCGCGGACCGGACGTCCGCTGGCGTCTCGTAGACGCGAATGTCCCACGCGTCCTCGTCGACGTTCTCCCGGAGGTCGCCGACGGTCGACGGTGCCCCGGTGATCCCGATGGGGACGCGGTGCGGGCCGCTGTTCAGCGAGGGCAGCGCGAACGCACAGAGCATCGTGGTGATCAGGGCTGCCAGGCCGAGGACGACCAGGACCAGTTTGCGTTTCGTGCCGGGCGGCGTGGAGTGTCTGGGCATCATTGAGTCCTTCTGTGCTTCCTGCGGTGCGCGGAGAGGGCGGAGCCCTTTCCGGGGTGGGGCGGTGGAGAAGGCGGGATGAGTGCCGCGCACCCGAGTCCCCGTACGCCGAAGCACGGTCCGGGCCGTCCTCGTCGGCACGTTCTTCAGGCATCCACTGAGAACATCCGGCCGTACGACCGTGAAACGAAGGCGCGATGCCGCGTCCAGGCGGGCTTCCCAGCCCAAGGCCGGTCTCACCGGGAGGGATTGGCCCATCGGGCCCGGCACCCGCTCATGCGGTCGGCGGCCTCGTCACTGCCGACCAGTTGCCGGGCCGGAGCGTCAGGCCTGGGCAGCCGCTGCGGCGACGATCCAGTTCCTGAACTCGACGGCGTAGTGCTGAAGGTGGTGGTCCAGCACCTCGTCCGGACAGGAGACGGGGAAGTAGACGCTCAAGCTTGCCGTGAAGCCGTCAGCGGTGTCACCGAACTGGATCAGTGCCCGCCCGACCACCGTGCCGTCGGCCAGGAACAGGTTCGAGGACATCCTGCGGGGAAACTCGGAGTCGGGGAGAAGCTCGTCCGCGTCCGCGGCCCACGCCACCGCGTCCGATCCCCAGCCGCCCATATAGAAGGAGGCGACGTGGGGGCCGATGTTCTCCACCACGCGCGCGCCGATCTCGTCGGTGCCCATCACGTAGTGCTCGGGGTGCGACGCGAGAAGCGCGTGCTCGTCGCCGGCGAACGCCTTGTCCATCCAGGCCAGGAACGCACCCGAGGTGAGGCCCTTCGTCGCGAGCACGGTCGTGCCCCCCTTGAATCGGCCGTCGGAGGTGCGGGCGCTCTCGCGCAGGAAGGCGTTGCCTTCCTCGATGTCCGCAGCGAGAAGGTCGAGCAGGCCCTGGCGGCCCAGTCGCGTCCGGAAGCGGTCCAGTGCGCGGCGGGCGTAGAACAGCTCGAAGTCGTCGATGCTCCCACCGGTGGGCCCGGACTCCAGGGCCACCGTCACCGGCGGGGAAATCTTGTTGTCGGTCATGGGTCGAACCTTCTCTAGTACGTGAATGTGAATTCGCATTCACCTAATGAGAGTACCCGGAGGTGTGGACCACTTGTCAAAAGAACCTGCCGAACCGTCCGCCGCTACGATGCTGGACATGACCGAGGAGCCCGACCGCCCACTGAGCTACCGGCAACCCCAGCAGGCACGCAGCGCCGCGACACTGGCTCGCGTCCTGCGGGCGGCCGAGGAGATCGCCGCCTCGTCCGGCCTGGAGGAGATGACGATGACCGGCGTCGCAGAGCGCGCCGGTGTCTCCGTCGGCACGATCTACCGCCGCTTCGAAGACAAAGGGCAGCTCATCACGGCCCTGACCGAGCGGATGCTGGAACGTCGCGAGCAGTACATGGCCGAGCGACTGCGCATGGCCGAGCCCTCACTCTCCGGCGTCCTGGACGCCTACGCGCACGCTCTGCTGGAGTCCTTCGCCGACAGCAACAGCCTCTTCCCCGCCCTGCTGCGTGCCGGGAGGAACAAGTCCATCGACCGCGGGGCCCACACCATCACCGAGATTCACCGTCTCCTGCTCGAAGCGGCAGCCCCCTATGCCGTGCAGATTCAGCGCTCCCACCCGCAGGAGGCGCTGGACACCGCGGCCCGCGCCGTCCTGGGCGCCTGCTTCCACAACTCGGTGCGCCCCGACCCCGTCACGGGCGAGACCGCCAGGCGCCGCTATGCCGACGAACTCAGCGACATGGCCATCGCCTACCTCCTCACCTCCGACCGCAGAGGCGTCGCCGGCGGCCGAGCGGGTTTCGCCGACCGGCATGCGCCCTTCTCGGCATCAGACCTGTAAGTCTTCGAGCCTGGCGACGGTGGACCGGCATCGCGCGAACCGGAACGCGTTTCATGACGCTTCGGCCGGCCACCCACTCAAAGCCAACGGCGCCATTTGAAGACGCCCCAGAGCCCGATGCCGAAGCCGATCATGAGCGCGACGGCGAACGGGTACCCCCACGTCCAGTGCAGCTCCGGCATGTGGTCGAAGTTCATGCCGTAGATGGAGGCGACCAGTGTGGGTGTGAAGAGGATCGCCGCCCACGACGAGATCTTCTTCACCTGCTCGCCCTGCTCGATGGTCTCCTCCGCCAGGCGGCGGCTCTCCTCGCCCTGGGCGAGGCTCGCGCTCGACATGCGCCGCATGGCCTCGTTCTGCTCCACCGTCACCAGTGTGGAGTGGACGGTCAGCGCGTTCTCCAGCAGCGACCTGGACCCGTCGACCCGTTCCGTCACCCGGATCGTGTGGTCGAGCACGTTGCGCAGCCGGTTCTGGATCTCGTCGCCGGTGCCGTACCTGCCGGCACCGCGGAGCAGGCCCCGCACCATGTCAGGCAGAGGACCGATCGCGCGTTGCAGCGCGATCACCTGTGCGAGCAGCCGGTAGATCCGTTTCGAGAGTGCGGGATCGGCGTTCCCCTCCCCGAAGAGGCTGTCCTCCACCTCGTCGATGTCGTTCACCAGCCCTGCGACGACAGGCGCGTAGCCGTCGACGACGATATCGAGAAAGGCCGTGAGCATCGCCTCAGGCCCTGTGCTGAGGAACTGCGGCTCGGCCTCAAGGGTGTCGCGGGCCGCTGACAGGTCCGGCACACCGCCGTGCCGGACGGTGATGACGAACTGAGGGCCGACGAACAGGTGGACCTCGCCGAAGTCGACGCGCTCGTTCCGGTCGTCGTACGAAGCGGGCCGCAGTACGACGAACATGGTGTCGCCGTATCGCTCGAGCTTCGCGCGCTGATGGCCCTTGTGTGCGTCCTCGACGGCCAGCGGGTGCAGGCCGAACCGGACAGCGGCGGTCTCGAGATCGTCCGGACCGGGGTCCATCAGCCCGATCCAGGCCACGCCCTCCGACCGCTCCAGTGCGTCGGCGGCGTCCTCCAGGTCGGGCGGGCAGGTGGTGGGGCATCCTTCGACGTAGATGCGGCCGTCGATCGCCGTCATCGCCCTACTCCCTGCCGTCGGTGGCCGGTGGCGTGGGGACCAGCACACTCTGTACGGCGGGCCCGACGAGCGCGACCAGTGTCTCCCGCTCCGCTCCCGTGAGGGTCGGGACACCTACGATGCCCCGACCCACCATGAGTCCGACGAGCATCGACGACACGATGCCCGCGCGGAGCGTCGCGCCGCCGACTGCGCGTGACGCGATGGCGTCGACGAGCAGGCGTTCCTGGAGGAACTCGCGCAGTTGCTCGTTCGCGTGCTCGTTGACGATGGCACCGCGCAGCATTGCCATGAGTGGCTCCGAAGTCCGGGCATCGACTTCCCACACCTCGATGAAGGCGCGCACCACGCGTTCGCCGAGCAGGTCGTCGGTCCCCTCGAAGGCTGCGCTGAAGCGCGTCAACGCGTCCGCAGGAATGGACATGACAGCAGCGAAGAGCTCGTCCTTCGAGCGGAAGAACTGCATCACCAGCGACGCGTCCACACCGGCGTCGGCAGCTACCCGTCGGATTGTGGTCCCGCTGAAGCCATCGGTCGCGAATCGGGTGCGAGCCGCGTCGAGGACCGCCTGTCGGGTGGTGTTCGTGCCCGGTCGGCGGCCGCGGCGTGCGGCGGTTGCGGGATTCGTATGAGCGGTCATCGTCCAAAAGTACCTCCCCGACACGAAACTCAACGCGGGTTGAGTTATGGCTGCCGCGGACGTACGCTCGCATGGCCAGAACCTGACCAGTGGTTGAAGTAGATGCGAGGAGCTCACCATGAGTGAGGACCAGAAGGTATACACGACGTCCCGGCCGCTGGAGCCGGGGCCTCGATACGGGATTCTGAGCGGTTTCGAGCCCGGAACGCGGACGTTGGAGGCGGGTTTCCAGATCGCTCCCCCGTTCAGGCCGCTGCCCGTCGACATCGTCTTCGAGAAGGACGTACCGGTTACCTTGCGTGACGGTGTCATCATCCACGTCGACGTGTTCCGCCCCGCGGGATCGGAACAGGTGCCGGTCATCGTGGCGTGGAGCCCGTACGGGAAGGGCCAGGGCACGTCCGCCAGCGTGATGGGCATCTTCGGCATGGTCGGGCTGGACAACGGGATCGTCTCGGGCCTCGCGAAGTTCGAGGGACCGGACCCGGCGTACTGGTGCGCGCAGGGCTACGCGATCTGCAACCCGGACATCCGGGGCGTGGTGGACTCCGAGGGTGACAGCGTCGTGTGGGACCGGCAGGAGGGCCGGGACTGCTACGACCTGATCGAATGGCTGGGCGTCCAGGACTGGTGCACCGGCAAGGTAGCGATGAGCGGCACGTCCTACCTCGCGGTCTCCCAGTGGTTCACCGCGGCCGAACAGCCTCCCCACCTGGCGGCGATCAACCCGTGGGAAGGCGTCAGCGACGTCTACCGCGACCTGGTGATGCGTGGCGGTATGCCCGACACCGGGTTTGCCGAGCAGCTCCAGAACAACAGCTACTGGGGCAAGGGGCAGAGGGAGGACATCGTCGCGGAGGCCGAGCGCCACCCGCTGATGAGCGACCTGTGGGAGAACAAGATCCCGCAGTTCGACAAGATCACCGTGCCCGCCTACGTCGTCGCCAGCTACTCCAACACACTGCACACCGCAGGTACCTTCCGCGCCTGGCGCCGCATCGCCTCCACGGACAAGTGGCTGCGGATCCACAACAGCCAGGAATGGCCGGACTACTACGACGAGACGAACACGGAGGACCTGCGCCGGTTCTTCGACCGCTTCCTCAAGGGTGAGGACAACGGATGGGAGCAGACGCCCCGCGTGCGCTACTCCCTTCTGGACCTCGAAGGCGGCGACCGTGTGAACATCCCGGCCGACGAGTTCCCGCCCGCGGGAGTCGCGCCGACGAAGTACTACCTCGATGGCCGTTCACGGACGCTGGCGACGGCAGCGCCCGCGGCCGAGGCGACGGCCGGCTACACCGCGGGGGCCAATCCCGACACGGTGTCGTTCGTGACACGCTTCGAGCATGAGACCGTTCTGGTCGGTTACCCGAGGGCCCAACTCTGGGTCGAGGCACAGGGGTCCGACGACATGGACCTGTTCCTCCTCGTCCAGAAGCTCGACGCCTACGGCACGCCGCTGCAGCAGTTCACCGTCCCCAACCAGGGTGCACAGATCCAGGACGTCACCGAGCGCGGAGCCTCGATCCTGCGGTACAAGGGCTCGGACGGACGTTTGCGCGTCTCGATGCGACACCTGGACAAGGCGCTCTCCACCGAGGACGTCCCTGCTCACAGCTTCGACCGTGTCGAAAAGCTCTCACCGGGCGAAGTCGTCGACATCGAGATCGACCTGCTCCCGGTGGGGCTCACCTTCTATCCCGGCGAGCAGCTTCGCTTCGTCATCAGCAGTCGCTCGCTCCTGGGCACGATGATGCCCGGAAACCGCGAGTACACCCCCGCTAACAGCGGAAAGCACATCATCCACACCGGGGGAGAGCGCGCGTCCTACCTGCAGCTCCCTGTGCGGACCTGATCCGGGAAGGGCCGGTCCCGGTCCTGTCTGCGGGCGGGGCCGGGCCGGGCCGGGCCGCTTCGCGCGGTGGGCGGAGGGGTCAGTGCTGTGCAGCAGGATCTCCAGCTGTCCGAAGGCTGGTGTTGTGCTCGTGGATCAGCCGCAGTGCCTCGTCGCGGTCCCGTCGGTCGAGGGCGTCGACCAGATCGCGGTGCAGTTCGTGCCGGTGCGCGATGTACTCGTCCAGGGGCTGCTCGCTGGTGGGCAGCACGCAGAGCGTGTGGCTCTCGATCAGGTCCAGCAGGTGGGTGTAGAGCGAACCGAGCAGCGGGTTCGGGCTGATCGCGGCGATGGCGGCGTGCAGGCGCCAGTTGGCGTGGACGAAAGCCACGGGATCCGCGGCGGCCACGGCGTGCTCCATGGCGGTGATGTGGCGACGCAGCCCCGCGATGTCGGCGGGTGAGGCGTGCCAGAGGGCGTCCTCGATCAGCAGGGGGTCCAGGGCGTCGCGGATGCGTACGGCGTCGGCGACGTCGTTCGCCTGGGCGTCCAGCGCCAGGACGGAGTTGCCGAGGCGGACCATCGGGGACTGCTCGGCGCTGAACAGCCCGCCACCCGGCCCGGGCTTCACGGTGACCAGGCCGCGGGCCTGCAGGAGACGCAACGCCTCGTTGAACGTGCCCACGGATACGCCGCACAGGATGCGAAGGTGCTCCTTGGTGCCAAGCCGAGAGCCGGGCGGCACGCTCCCGATCAGCTCCGCGACCTTCTCCGCGGCCTTCTCGGCACGCCCGGAGGACGTCTGCCGCGGTGAGGCGCCGAGGCCCCGGCTGTCTGCTGGGGCGGCTTTTGGCGGGTTGTGCCGTGCGGCTCGGTCGGGGGTGGCGCTCACGTCTTCTCCTAATTTGCCATATTCATCATGCTCTTTTTTCCCGGACCTCTTGACGCTGTGGTCGCCCACGCGCAACATCGAGGTAATCATCATGCTGAATTGCTGATGGGGGAGCAAGACCCCGTTGTCCCCGGCGGGCGTTCTTGCGATTCCTTCGGCAGCCGAGCGGCCACTGGCCCCGAAGCGGCTTCGGGTGGTCCGCTCCCTTCCCCAGTCCGGGAGACACATCATGCGCATCGCCAACCTCTCCGGTCGTCTGGCCCTCATCGTCGACGGCCGCGCCGTGGACGTCGCGAAGGCCAGCGACGGCCGCTTCTCCGCGGACCCGCAGGCCGTCTACGAACACTGGGATGAGTTCCGTTCCTGGGCCGCCGCCGCCGACCTGCCCGCAGGAGCGTCGTTCGACCCGGCCGAGCTGGGTTCCCCGGCACCGGGACCGCGGCAGACGCTGGCGATCGGCCTGAACTACCGGGACCACGCTTCCGAGTCCGGATTCGCCGCGCCCGAGGGTCTGCCGCCGGTCTTCACCAAGTTCGTCACCAGCATCAGCGGGCCAGTCACACAGGTGAAGCTACCGGCAGACGGCAGCACCGACTGGGAGGTCGAGCTGGTCGCCGTCATCGGCCGCCGCGCCGAGGGCGTTGCCGAGGCGGACGCGTGGGAGCACGTCGCCGGCCTCGCGGCCGGGCAGGACATCTCCGAGCGCGTAGCACAACTGGCGGGCCCGGCACCCCAGTTCAGCATCGGCAAGTCCTACCCCGGCTTCGCCCCCATAGGGCCGTGGCTGGTCACGCCGGACGAGTTCGACGACCCCGACGACCTCGAACTGCGTTGCGCGGTCAACGGCGAAGAGGTCCAGAAGGGCCGGACCCGCGACCTCATCTTCTCCGTGCCCGCCCTGATCGCGGCACTGTCCGCGGTCCTGCCGCTCCTGCCCGGAGACGTCATCTTCACCGGCACCCCGGCCGGCGTCGGCCTCGGCCGCAACCCGCAGCGCTTCCTCGCCGCCGGCGACGAACTCGTCAGCACCGTCGAGGGCATCGGCGAGCTGCGCCAGACCTTCATCGCCTGAGCCGACGGAACCGACGGACGAAGGAGTCGAGGAATTCCCATGGCACTGCACCGTCTGACCTCCATCACCGTGGGGGTCCCCCATGTCGCCGAAACTGCCGCCTACTACACCGACTTCGGTCTCACCCCCGACGGTGACGGCTGGTTCACCACCCGGGACGCCGGACGCCAGCTCCGCATCGTCCAGGCACCGTCCCGCCGGCTGGTCGAGGTCCGTGTCGGCGTCGACACGCCGGACGACCTCGCGGCGGCCGCCTCCCGCCTGAAGCGCCTGGGCATCGAAAGTACGGCCGACGCCGGGACGCTCACCGCGTACGACGCGGCCACCGCCGTACGCGCCGTCCTGGAAGTCGCCCCCCGGCTCGCCCAGGAGCCGGTGGCGGCCCCCGCCCACAACGGTCCCGGCCGGATCGAGCGCGCCGGCTCCCGTGCGCCCGGCATCCTGCGCACCACGCGGGTGAGGCCACGCAAGCTGGGCCACGCCGTCGTCGGCACCACCGACTTCGACGCCACCACCGCGTTCTTCCGAGACGGCCTCGGCTTCAAGGCATCCGACTACATCAAGGACCACGGGGCGTTCCTCCGCTGCTCGACCGACCACCACAACATCCTGGTCCTGGCCGCCCCGGTCACCTTCCTCCACCACTCCTCCTGGCAGGTCGACGACATCGACGAGGTCGGCCGTGGCGCCGCCGCGATGCTGGAGGGCCACCCCGAGCGGCACATCTGGGGCCTGGGACGCCACCACGCGGGCTCCAACTTCTTCTGGTACCTCAAGGACCCGGCCGGCAACTTCAGCGAGTACTACTCCGACATGGACTGCATCGTCGACGACCAGCTGTGGACGCCGGAGGTCCTGGAAGGCGCCAAGGGCCTCTTCAACTGGGGGCCACCGCCCCCGCCGTCCTTCCTCGCCCCCGAGGACCTAGCCGCCCTCATGACCGGCACCCACAGTGAGCCGAGGCAGAGCCATGAGCAGTAGTTCCCCGAAGGGACAGGGCAGCACTCCGACGACACACGATATCGCGATCGTCGGCTTCGGACCCGTCGGCCAGATGCTGGCTCTGTTGCTGGGCCGGGCCGGGCACGACGTCATCGCCCTGGAGCGCTGGCCCGACCCCTACCCCCTGCCGCGCGCCGCGCACTTCGACCACGAGATCGGCCGCATCTTCCAGGCCGGGGGAGTGGGAGAGGCGGTACGCGCGGTCACCGACCCGGTGCCCGACCACTACGAGTGGCGCAACGCGGCCGGCGAGCCCCTGGTACGCATCGACTGGTCCGGCAACGGCCCCTCCGGCTGGCCCACCGCCAACTTCTTCAGCCAGCCCCAGCTGGAGGCCGTCCTCGCCGAAGCCGCCGAGAACCTGGCCACCGTCACCGTGCGCCGTGGCTGCGAGGTCACCGGCCTCCGAACCGGCGCCGAATACGTCCGGGTCCGGTTGACCACCGACGACGCCCACGGCAGCGAAGTCCGCGCCCGCTACGTCATCGGCGCCGACGGGGCCAACAGTTTCGTCCGCTCCACCATGAACACCTCCGTCACCGACCTCGGCTTCTTCTACGACTGGCTGGTCGTCGACACGCTCCCGCACGACCGCACCGAGTGGTCGCCGAAGAACTGGCAGCTGTGCGACCCCCGGCGGCCGACCACGATCGTCTCCGGCGGTCCGGGCCGACGCCGTTGGGAGTTCATGCGACTACCGCACGAGAACGTCGAGGAACTCACGACGCCGGAGGCGGCCTGGCGCCTCCTGGAGCCCTGGGGACGCACCCCGGAGAACACCACCATCGAGCGACACGCGGTCTACACCTTCCAGGCCCGCTGGGTCGACCGCTGGCGCGAGGGCCGGCTCGTCCTCGCCGGTGACGCCGCCCACCAGATGCCGCCCTTCGCCGGGCAGGGCATGTGCTCCGGGCTGCGCGACGCCATCAACCTCGCCTGGAAACTGGACCTCGTCCTCGACGGCCGTGCCGATCCCGCACTGCTGGACACCTACACCTCCGAACGCAGCGAGCACGTCCAGCACGCCATCGGCATGTCCATGGCCCTCGGTCAGGTCATCTGCGTCCTCGACCCCGACGCCGCCGCCGCCCGCGACGCCCGCATGATCGCCGCCGGCGCCGACCCGCGCCACGCACTGCCGCCCACCCCGCCACCCGTCCTGGGCGACGGCGTCCTCAAGCGTGCTCCCGACGGCAACCGCGCCCCGGACGTCGGCCACCTCACCCCGCAGTACGAGGTCACCCATCAGGGCCGCACCGCACTGCTGGACGACCACACCGGCGGCGGGTTCACGATCCTGACCGACGGGGCCGGCCCGCTCGACCTCCTGGACGAGAGCGACCACGCCTTCCTCGACGGAATCGGCGCGCACCTCGTGCCGCTGTACCGGGGCAGCCCCCCGCCCGGCGGCTACCTCGACGACCCCCACGGCTACCTGCCCCACATGCGCGAGCACGGACACGTCGCCGCCCTGGTCCGGCCCGACTTCTACCTGTTCGGCGCCGCCACCGACGCATGGGGACTGCGCGAGCTGGTCGGCCAGTTGCGGGGGCAGTTGCACCACCCCGTCACCACCCCGGGGCGGGCCCCGGCGCCCGAGTCGCTCAAAGCCGCCGGCGAGCGATAGCCACCCGCGTCCGGCGGCCGGCAGGCTGCCGACACAGACGGACGCGGCACCCCGCAGGAGGGGCCGAGCAACTTACCGACCACGGCGGCCGGACCACCGCACAGTCCGTCCGCCGTCGTGCCCCGGTGCCACGAGCCCGGAGCACCGCCCGGCGTCCGGGCCCTGTCGCCGCTGCCACACGGCCCGGACGCCCCCGGCGTACACCGCCCCGTTCGGAACACATCTCGCGAGAACCCCGAAGGACGTCCATGGACAAGACATCCCCCTCCGCGGCCGAGGCCGTGGCCGACATCGGCGACGGCGCCTCCCTGGCCGTCGGCGGGTTCGGCCTGTGCGGAATCCCCAGCACCCTCATCGCCGCCCTGTACGACCAGGGCACGGGTGCGCTGCGGGTGGTCTCCAACAACTGCGGCACCGACGACCACGGGCTCGGCATCCTGCTCGGGGCGGGACGCATCGCCCGCGTCACCGGCTCGTACGTCGGTGAGAACAAGGAGTTCGCCCGTCAGTACCTCACCGGCGAACTCGACGTCGAACTCGTCCCGCAGGGCACCCTGGCCGAACGCCTGCGCGCCGGAGGCTCCGGCATCCCCGCCTTCTACACCCCGGCAGGTGTCGGCACCCCGCTCGCCGACGGCGGCATCCCGTGGAGCCACCACGCAGACGGGTCCGTGGCGGTCGCCTCACCGGCCAAGGAGATCCGTACCTTCGACGGCAGGGACTATGTTCTGGAGGAGGCCATCGCCTGCGACTACGCACTGGTGAGAGCTGCCCGGGGGGACCGGCACGGCAACCTCGTCTTCAACCGGTCCGCCCGCAACTTCAACCCCCTGGCCGCGATGGCGGGCCGGGTGACCATCGCCGAGGTGGAGGAACTCGTCGACCCGGGAGTCCTCGGCCCCGACGACATCCACCTGCCCGGCGTCTTCGTCCAGCGCGTGGTCGCGCTGAGCGCCGACGAGGCCGCCTCCAAGCAGATCGAGCGGCGCACGGTCGCCGTACCTCCGGCACGAGAGACGGTGACCCGCTGATGGCCTGGACCAGGAACGAGATGGCCGCCCGCGCCGCGGCGGAGCTCAACGACGGCGACTACGTCAACCTCGGCATCGGACTGCCGACCCTCGTGCCCGGCTTCGTACCCGAAGGCGTGCACGTGGTCCTCCAGTCGGAGAACGGCATCCTCGGCACCGGCCCCTACCCGCCCGACGACGCCGTGGACCCGGACCTGATCAACGCGGGCAAAGAGACCGTCACCGTCCTGCCGGGTGCCTCCTTCTTCGACTCCGCGCTCTCCTTCGCGATGATTCGCGGCGGGCACATCGACACCGCGATCCTGGGCGCCATGCAGGTTTCCGCGACCGGTGACCTCGCCAACTGGATGATCCCGGGGAAGATGGTGAAGGGCATGGGTGGAGCGATGGACCTCGTCCACGGGGCCCGCCGCGTCATCGTCCTCATGGAGCACACCGCGCGGGACGGCAGCCCGAAGATCCTCCCTGAGTGCACGCTGCCGCTGACCGGACGGACCTGCGTCCACCGCGTCATCACCGACCTCGGCGTCCTCGACATCACCGACGACGGACTCGTCCTGGTGGAGACGGCCCCCGGAGTCACCGCCGACCGGATCGCGGCAGCGACCGCGGCACCGCTGCACGTGCCCGAGGGCGTCCTGACGCCCTGAGATATCGCGGCGGCACAGAGCGCGGCCCCGTCACCGGCAGTCGGTGACGGGGCCGTGGCTTGCTACAGCTCAGGCGCCGACCGTATGGACGTCGTTCGCGGCGAGGCGCTCGTAGGCGTTGCGGACCTCGGGAACCAGACGGGCGGCCGCCTCCGCGTCGGCGTACTCCGTACGCAGCTTCAGGATGTCCCCGCTGCGCCGGTCCTCGGGGACGTGCGCGTCCCGCGCCGTGATCAGCGCGTGGAAGTGTGGGTGGTTCTCGCCGAAGACCAGGAGGTACGTCGCCGGCGCACCCGTCACCTCCGTCACCGCCGCCACCAGATCGCGGGCGCGGCGGCCGAACGAGGCCAGCTCCTTCTCGTCGAGCCCGGTGATGCGCTCGGCGTGGCGGCGGGCCCGCAGGACGAACCAGCCGGGTACGTCGTAGCCGGGCACCGACTCTCCCGACCACAGGGGGTCGCGGAAGACGACGGAGGCGTCGTCGTTCTCTTCCAGGCCGCACATGAAGCAGTCGGACTGGTGGCTGGGTGTGCTCAACGGAATCCCTCGGGCTGGTGGTGAGTGATAGGACGGTCGGGTGCGACCTCCGGGCGGTGGCGCGCCGACGGGGTGCCGGGCCGGAGCCCGGCACCCTGCCGGCGGACCTGGCCCCGCGCTCAGACGGCTCCGGTGAGGACCAGCATCGGGTCGGGCAGATCGCTCCTGAGCGCCCAGGAACGGTGGATCAACTCCTCGACGGTGGCGCCGGAGCGGCGGGCGGCGAGCATGGCCTCCGGGTCGAAGGCGGGGCCGACGGCGTCCGCACCGTACTCCGGACCGTTCATGTAGCCGGTGGCCTCGTCGGGCTCGGCGAAGTTGTCGATCTGCATCTCGACGAAGCCGCCGTCCGGGTCCTGGTAGTACAGGGACGTGGTGACGCCGTGGGCGATGGACACCGCCGGGCCGATGCCCTTGTCACGCAGGAGCTCGTACCGCGCGAGGAGGTCGTCCAGGTGCGCGAAGGTGTAGGCGACGTGGTGGGCGCCGGCCGTCGTGGGCTTCTTGCGCTCCAGCGGTACGGGCGGGGTGAGCAGGGCGACGCGGTGGTGCTCCTCGTCGTACGTGATGAAACACAGGGTGTCGTTCTGGAACACCACATGTCCGTCGAGCACGGCGCAGTACCAGTCCCGCATGGCGGCCGGGTTGCTGGTCTGGAAGACGACATGGGCGAACTTCGGTGCGGCGGTCATCCGATCCTCCTTGATCGAACCTGCGGGGCGTCGTCGGCTCTGTGTCCGCGGCCGGCCGGGCGGGCCGGGGACGGACGGCGTGCCCGCACTCTCGGTGTCGTGACATGTGCGCGGCCTCGCTGAACGCGGGGCCGAAGAGCGGGGGCTGAGACCCACCGGTACCGGGGACGGACCCGGGTGGGTTCCTAGCGGTGGTCGGTGAAGCGCTGGCGCAGCTCGCCGATGCCCTCGATCGTGCTGACCAGTTCGTCGCCGGGCGCGAGCCAGCGCTGGGGGTCCCGGGCGATGCCGACGCCGGCCGGGGTCCCGGTGAAGATCACGTCTCCGGGGAGCAGGGGCATGACCGAGGAGAGACGGGCGATGAGCTCGGGAACCGGGAAGATCATGTCGCTGGTGCGGCTCTTCTGGACCTCCTCGCCGTTCACCGTGCAGCGCAGCGCCAGGTCTCCGGGGTCTCCGAACTCGTCCGGTGTGACGAGCCAGGGGCCGGTGGGAGCGAACCCGGGGAAGGACTTGCCGAGGCTGAACTGAGGCGCTGGCCCGTCGAGTTGGGTGATGCGTTCGGAGATGTCCTGACCGGCGGTGAGGCCGGCGACATGGTTCCAGGCCGCGTCGGCGGTGACGTGGTGGGCGCGGGTCCCGATGACGACGACGAGCTCGATCTCCCAGTCGGTGTGGCCGTCGGGCGGGAGGACGACGGCCGTGACGGGGCCGGTGAGGCTGGAGGCGAACTTCGTGAAGACCGGCGGCATGGTGTCGGGCAGCGCGAATCCGGCTTCGGCCGCGTGGTCACGGTAGTTGAGACCGGCCGCGACGAGCTGGCGCGGGGCGGGCGCCGGGGCGTCGAGGCGGTCGGGATCGAAGGCTTCGCCTTCGGGCAGCTGGGCCTGTGCCGCCCAGCGGCGGAACTCCTCCCACCGTTCGTAGACGGCCTGCGGGTCCGCGGTGAAGAGGCCGTCGCTGGCCTGCTCGACGTCGACGGCCAAGCCGTCGACGACGAGTGCCAGACGGCCGGCGAGGTTGGCGATGCGCACGAGATGGCTCCTGGTTCCTGGTGCGTGGCCGGCGGAGTTCATCCGCTCGGTGGCGATGCGGCCGTGCTCGCCTCGCCGCCGAGCGGATGAAATCCGGCGTGAGCCACATGACTTGAGGCCCTCGGCCCGGTCGGCGGATGCCGGGTGCGACGTCGTGTCGCAGCCGGTTCCGCCGTGCTGGAGCAGTCGGCTCCATGACCCCACAGTAGGTCGCTATATGTGATAACAGCAAGGTTTCGTGTAAACGAATTTCTTGAACGGGCCTGTGGTGGCGGTAGGGAACCGCTGGTGGGGCTTGGCCGACGGGTGGCGGACCGGTGCGGCAGTGGGGCGATATCAGCGTGCGGCGGACCGGCGCAGCAGTGGCGCGATCCGGTAGTCGACCATCCGGCGCATGGCCAGCGCCGTACTGGTCCGTTCCACTCCGGAGATGCCGAGGATCTGGCCGGCCACGCGATACAGGTCCTCCGCGTCGGTCGCGACCACCTGCACCAGCAGGTCGGTGTCCCCGCTCAGCCCGTGCACCTGGAGCACCTCGGGAATCGCGGCGAGCGCCTCCGCCACCTCTTCCAGCCTGCGCTGCGCGACCTGGGTGGTCACGAACGCGGTCAGCGGATAGCCGAGGGCCGACGGGTCGATGCGCCGCTCGAAGGAATCCACGGCACCGCTGCGGTCGAGCGCCGCCAGCCGCGCCTGCACGGTGTTACGGCTCAGACCGCTCGCCTCGGCGAGCGCGACCGTGGTGGCACGGGGGTGCGCGGTGAGCGCCAGCAGCAGCCGCGCGTCGGTGGAGTCGATCCGCTCACGATTGGGCACAGTGCGCACCTTCCGGGGTTGCGGGGGCGGATGGGCTGGGCGTTCTGCGCAATCTCACCACAGGTGCTTGTGCGACTTCCTTGCCCGGTGGTCTCCTCGTCAGCGACGTCCCCGCCGCCGGCGCCTCACCGCCGACCGTGACCCGGTCGGCAGCCGGCCCGACGTGTTCCCTGTACGACCGGTGCGCCGCACTCTCACGCCGCCGCATTCCGCCCCCTGCCCCGAGCCGGCCGCACGCCGGCACCCAGGGGGGTGTCACAGCGCAAGGAGACCGATTCACGATGTCCACCGCACCCGCCACCACCAGGCGGTCCACCGCCACCGACCTCGACGCGCTGAAGAGGGTCGAGGACCGTGCGCTCTGGCTGTCGAGCGCGATCGTGCACCACGCCAACCGCGTACGGCCCAATCCTTCCGGGCTCAAGGTCGGCGGGCACCAGGCCTCGTGCGCCTCGATGGTGTCCATCATGACGGCCCTGTGGTTCCGTCACCTCGGTCCCGAGGACCGGGTGTCGGTGAAGCCGCACGCCTCGCCGGTCCTGCACGCCATCAACTACCTGCTCGGCGACCTCGACGCCTCCTACCTCCCCACGCTGCGCGCCTTCGGCGGCCTCCAGAGCTACCCGAGCCGTTCTAAGGACCCCGACCCCGTCGACTACTCCACGGGTTCGGTCGGCATCGGGGCCACGGCCACGATCTGGGGCGCGCTGGCCCGCCGCTACGCGGAGAAGATCCCCGCCGGGGGCTTCACCGGCCGGCAGTACGCCTTGGTCGGTGACGCGGAGCTGGACGAGGGGGCGGTCTGGGAGGCCGTGGTGGACCCGCAGGTCGCCGAACTCGGCGAGCTCGTCTGGATCGTCGACCTCAACCGGCAGTCGCTGGACCGGGTCGTGCCGACCATGGCCGCCGACCGGCTGCGGGACATGTTCGCCGCCGCCGGCTGGCAGGTGCTCGTCCTCAAGTACGGCACCCTCCTGGAGGAGCTGTTCACGCGCACCGGCGGCGGGGCGCTGCGGGAGCGGATCGACTCCATGTCCAACGCCGAGTACCAGCGGCTGCTGCGCTGTTCGGCGGACCAGCTGCGGGACCGGCTGCCCGGCGCCGACCCCGGCGCGAGCGCCATCACCGAGCTGCTCGCGACCCTGAACGACGAGACGCTCCTGGCGGCCGTCCGCAATCTGGCCGGCCACGACCTGAAAGCTCTCGACGCCGCGCTCTCGGCGGTGGACGACCACCGGCCGACCGTGATCCTGGCGTACACCGTCAAGGGCTACGGGCTGCCCAGTCACGGACACCCGCAGAACCACTCGTCGCTGCTGACGGAAGCCCAGATGCGTGAGCTGGCCGACGCGGTGGGCACCGATCTCGACGACCCGTGGGCCGGGTTCGCCGCAGGCTCGGACGAGGCCCGGCTCTGTGCCGAGACCGCGTCCCGGCTGCGCCGCGAAGGGGAGCCGACGGCGCCTGCGCCGGAGATTCCGGCGGACATCGGCCGGACACCGACCGGAGTGGCGACCACGCAGGCGGCCCTCGGCCGGGTCCTGCTCGACCTGACCCGCGCGGCCCCGGAGGCCGCGCGCAGGGTGGTGACGGTCAGCCCGGACGTCAGCTCGTCCACCAATCTCGGGGGCTGGGTCAACAAGGTGGGCGTCTGGTCGCCGACCGAGCGCGTGGACTGGTTCGCCGACGACGCCGAGACCATCCTGCACTGGCGGGAGCGGCCGACAGGCCAGCACATCGAACTGGGCATCGCCGAGACCAACCTGGTCGGCCTGCTGGGCGAGCTGGGCGCGACCTGGAGCCGGTGGGGCGAGCCGCTGCTGCCCATCGGCGTCATGTACGACCCGTTCGTGCAACGCGCCCTGGAGCCCTGGTCCTTCGGCATCTACGCAGGCGGCCAGTCGATACTGGTGGGAACGCCCTCGGGCGTCACCCTCGCGCCGGAAGGCGGCGCTCACCAGTCCATCACCACGCCCTCCCTGGGCATCGAACAGCCCGGCTGCACCACCTGGGAGCCGGCGTTCGCCCTCGACACGGAGTGGACCCTGCTCGCCGCCCTCTCCCGCCTCGGCCGCCCCGACGGCGGCTCCGCCTACCTGCGCCTGTCGACCCGTCCCGTCGACCAGACCCTCGCCCGCGTCCCCGCAGACCCGGCGGCCCGCGAGCGCCGCCGTCGCCAGGTCGTCGCCGGTGCGTACCCTCTGCGCCGCCAAGAGGGAGCCCGGGTCACCATCGCGGCCATGGGGGCGGTCGTCACGGAGGCACTGGCCGCCGCGGACCGCCTCCAGGCGATCGGTATCCCGGCCGACGTCGTCTGCGTGACCAGCCCCGGCCTCCTCTACAAGGCCCTCGACGCCCGCGCCGGGCACGGCGACGCACCCGACTGGATCCTGGACCAGGTCTTCCCCGCCGACCGTGCCACCCCCCTGGTCACGGTCCTGGACGGCCACCCGCACACGCTCGCGTTCCTGGCCACGATCCACGGCGTCCCGAACAGCAGGCTCGGCGTCACCGGCTTCGGCCAGTCGGGCTCGCTGGACGAGGTCTACCGCTACCACGGGATCGACACGGACAGCATCGTCGGAGCCGCACTGGATCTCACGGAGTGAGGATCTGACACGGGGAGGGGGCCGGGCACCGTACGGGGACGGGTGCTCGGCCTCCGTACGAGAGTGATCAGGCCGAAAGCCCCTGGACAGCGGTGAACCGCCGTCCAGGGGCTTCGTCGTGAGCGGCCCGTCGACCGGCCGTCGACCGGCCGTGGACCGGCCATCGAATGGCCATCAAGCGGCCATCAGGCGGCCATCGAGCGGCCGTTGAGTGGCCGTCAGGCTCCCGGGGTGTACTCCACGCCGCCGGCCCAGACGCTCCGGATGTTGCGCGTCGCCCGGATGTCGGCGAGCGGGTCGCCGTCGATCAGGAGCAGGTCGGCGCGGTATCCGATGCGGATGGCGCCGCGGTCCCGGAGTCCGAAGGCCTGCGCCGGGAGCGCGGTGGCGGAGTTCAGGGCTTCCCGGGTCGTGAGTCCGGCGCGGACCAGCAGCTCCAGCTCATGGTGCATGCTGACGCCGAACGGCGGCTGGACCGGTATGCCCGGGGTGCGGTTGGCGTCGGTACCCGCGAGGATCCGCGCACCGGCCCGGCGCAGTGCGGTGACGCTGCCCTCGGCGGCCGCGTAGTCGAAATTGGGGATGCCGAGACCGGCGAAGCCTTCCATCATGGTGAGGGTCGGTACCGCGACGGGGCCGCCCGCCGCATACCGGGTGGCGAGCGCGGGGGACAGGGGACTGTCGAGCGGCACGTGGTGGATCATGTCCACGCCCGCGGTCAGCGCACGCTCCACCGTGGTGCCGGTCGTCGCGTGGGCCATGACGAGCTTCCCGGCCGCGTGTGCCGCCCTCACCAGGGCCTTGACGGTCTCCGGGCTCAGTCCGGGCTCGTCGATAATGATCTTTATGTAGTCGGACTTCTCCGCGACCCGGGCGCGCACGAACCCGGGAGCCTGCTCCGGACCGGTCACCACTCCGTTCGCGGGGAAGGTCGGCAGCCGGCTCTGCGGGCTGCCGGGCGCGACCGCCGGCGTACCCGCGCTGCGGATGTCGGTGAGGCCGGGCCGGTTCCGCAGCGCATCGACGGTCGACGGCGGGAACGAGGCCATGTCCAGCGCGGTCGTCACACCGTGCGCGGTCAACTGCCGCAGGGTGTCCAGGTTCTGGAGGTGGAGGTGTGCATCGATCAGGCCGGGCAGCAGGACCGCGCCGCCGCAGTCGACCCTGCGCGCGCCGAGGCTGCTGACGCCGATCCGTCCGTTGTCGATGACCACCGTACGAGGCGTGGTCAGCGCGTTGCCGTCGAAGACCCGGACGTCGGTCAGCGCGACACGGCCGCCGAGCTGGGTGGCGTGGCCCCGGGCCTCGGCGAGGGCGGGGACCGCAACGGCCTGTACACCGGCGACGGCGATTCCGGCCGCCGCGGCCGTCTTGAGGAACTCACGCCGGTTTCCGTGATCGATGCACATCGCTGTGCCCTTCTGTCGGGGATGCGGAAGGTGAGCGGTTCATGCCCTTGGTCCGGCAAGCCACGGCGTCGGACGGCCGACGGCACAGCGAGAAGTTCGCGATCGCAAGTCGTACGAGACAAAAGCCCGAGGCCGGAAGGGCAGCTCGAACGTAGCCGCTATATGTGATAACAGCAAGCCTTCGGTACGTCCCGCGCCGATGACTTCACTGCCGGGTCCGCTCGTCGCCGGCTACGGCAGGGGTTCGGCCTCGGGTGTGCGCAGCGGGCGGAGAGCGGCGGCCACGCGGACGAGTTCGTCCAGCATCGCCCCGGCCGCCGACGTCATCACCTGGTTCGGCGCCAGCTCGCCCTCGATGATGAACTCCTGGACGAAGGGGATCGAGACCGCTTCGGCCAGCGGGGTCATCTTCAGGGTGGTGACCACCTGTTTGATCATCTGGGCGGCCCGGGTCCCCGCCGACACGCCTCCGTAGCTCACCAGCCCGACGGGCTTGTACTTCCACTCGTCGTGCAGGTAGTCGATGGCGTTCTTGAGCTCCGCGTTGTAGCCGTAGTTGTACTCCGGCATGACGAACACGAAAGCGTCCGCCTCGCGGACCTTGGCGCTCCATTCGCGCGTGTGTCGGTGGGTGTACTGACCCAGGCGCGGGTGGAGCGGTTCGTTCATGAACGGCAGTCCGACCTCGGCCAGGTCGACCAGCTCCACCTCACCGAAGCCCCCGTGCTCCCGCGCGAGCCGCTCCGTCCAGCTGCCGATCACCGGTCCGATCCGTCCCGGCCGGGTGCTGGCCACGATGACCTCAAGCTTCGCCACTACCGCTCCTGTCGTCGCGCACTTCTCTAATTCACCATGATGATTACCCTGATCATGCGGCGGTGTGCGACCGGGAGTCAAGAGGAGCGTTCCGTCCGCGTCACAGGCATTGACACGCGGCCGCGACCGGCCCCAGCATCACTGCCAGCCCCTCGGTGGCTCATCGGTGGCGGGGCGGGGCGCCCCGCATCCCGTCACGTCCATTTGCTTTCGTACACGTTGTCCGCGTCGCCGGACACCGCGCCCTCACGGGCAAGCTCCCGGTCCGGCGCCTCTCCGCGCACGCCGCGGACGGCGGCCCCCGCCGCGATCGCCCACGTCACCTCACCCCGGCTCCCACGACGCCCTTTTCCGCAGTACGTCGTACGGCGCCGGCGAGCGCTCCGGAGACCGGCCCCGTCCCGTACGTTCCGCCGCGATCTTTCCCACCCACCCCGCCCTCCCTGAGGAGTACGACCATGAACTCCACCCCTGGCGCACCCCGGACCGGGACCCGCCCCGGTCCCGCGGTGGCCCTCGGGCTCGTCATCCTGTGCATCGAGGGATACGACCTCTTCATCCTGGGCGCGGTCGGCCCCTCGCTCCTGGCCCACCCCGACTGGGACGTCACCAAATCGACGCTCGGCCTGCTCGGCAGTCTCACCGCGCTCGGAATGCCCCTGGGCTCCATCGCGGCGGGCTGGGCCGGCGATCTCTACGGCCGCCGCCTGCCCATGGCCGTCAGCCTGGTCTGGCTCTCCCTGAGCATGCTCCTGAGCGCCGCGGCGGACGGCCTCACCCTGTTCGCGGTGACCCGGTTTCTCACCGGCATGGGCATCGGCGCCCTGATCCCGCTCGTCACCGCGTACGTCAGTGAAGCGGCCACGCCCGGACGCCACTCGCTCCAGGTCGGCGCCGCCACGACCGGCCTCGCGCTCGGCGGCATCATCACCGGTGTCGTCGGCCGGACGCTGCTGCCGGAGTGGGACTTCCGTACGCTCTTCCTCTTCGGCGCCATCCCCTTGGTGCTCGTCCCCGTGGTCTGGCGGCTGGTGCCCGCCGTGGTCCAGGACCGCGTGGACGCCGCGCCCGGCGAGCCGACCCCGCCCGCCGCCGGTCCGGCGAAACCCGACAACCAGCTGGGCCGGCTCCTCGCCCCGGGATACCGGCGTACGACCCTGCTGTTCTGGGCGGCCACGTTCAGCGGCCTGGTGATCGTCTACGGCGCCAGCACCTGGCTGCCCACCCTCATGGTCGAGTCGGGCTACGACCTCAGCTCCTCGCTCGAATTCTCCATCGCCTTCAACGTCGGAGCCGTCGTGGGCACCCTCGGCGCCGCGCTGATCGCCGACCGCGGCCATCTGAAGGCCGCGACGGTGGTGAGCTTCCTCCTCGCCGCCATCGCCATGATCACCCTCAGCACACCGCAGCCCCGCCCGCTGCTGCTCCTCGCCTCGGCCCTGGCCGGATTCGGGGCGCTGGGGACGCAGGCCCTCGTCAACATCTACGTCGCGCACGCCCACCCGGCCCGGCTGCGCGGCACGGCGCTCGGCTTCAGCCTGGGCGTGGGCCGCGTCGGCGCCATCGTCGGACCCAGCTATCTCGCGGCCGTCGCCGTGCTGATCAGCTCGCCGCAGGCCGGCTTCTACGCGTTCGTCGTTCCCGCGCTGCTGGGTGCTGTCCTGGTCGGGCGGCTGAGCTCGGGCCGACGTTCCGTCACCACCGCACAGGACAGCGCGACTTCCGCTCAGGAGCCCACCGGCCACAGCGGGCGCTGAGGGCTCAGGAGAGCGCCGAGATGGCGATCTTCTCGTTACGGGCGAGATGCTCCTCGACGGCCGCGGCGACGGTGTCGGGGTCACGGGTACGGAACGCGGCGACGAGGCCGGTGTGCGCCTTGCCTCGTCGCTCGTGCTCGGCGGGATCGGGGTCGAGCTGACCGAAGCCGATCCGGATGTAGCGCTCGCCCGCCCGCCAGAGGGTCGTCAGCAGCCGGATGTCCCAGGCGGTCGCGGCCGGTGCCAGGAGCGCGAGGTGGAAGTCGTGGTGGCCGTCGTAGATGTCGGCCATCCCATGCTCCCTGGCCCCGAAGTCGACGGCCCGCGCGTCGAGGACGTCGAGCTCCTCGTCCGTCAGCAGGAGGCACGAACGCCGTGCGATCTCCGGTTCCAGCGTGCGCCGCAGCCGGTAGATGCCGTGCAGGTCCTCCAGGTCGAGCGGGGCCACGACAGCGCTGCGGCCGGGCCGCATGATGACCAGGCCCTCGCTCTCCAGACTCCGCAGGGCCTCGCGGATGGGGATGAAACTGATGCCGAGCATGCCCGCCAGCTCGCGCAGCGAATACTCTCCACCGGGGGCCAGGGCGCCGGCCAGGATGGACCGGCGCAGCTCGTCTGTGGCCTGGTCCACCACCGACCGCGCCGTGATGGGCTGTACGGCCCCTCGGGGAGTCGCCACGGTCGATTCCTCGCTTCAGCCGCCGGTCAGTTGATATCAACTATAGCGATGCGCCGGAGCCCTTTGCGGGCCTCGCCGACAGGAACGAGCGCGGGTGCTCCACCGGATACGTGGACCACCCGCGCGGCTCATGAGAGGGCGCCGTACGACTACAGCCGCAGGAGGCGTTCGGCGTTGCCGTGGGCGATCTTCTTGAGGTGGGCGGACGGCAGGTTCGCGTTCCGCAGGAACTCGACGGCCTGCTCGCTCTTCTCGAAGGGGTAGTCGATGGCGAACAGCACGTTGTCGATGCCCACCGCCTTCACCGCCGCCTGGAGCATGGTGTCGTCCATGACCCCGGACGTGGTGATGGCGACGTTCCTCCGCAGGTACTCGGAGGGCCTGCGCTTCAGCCGTACGCGCGTGGCGATGTTCTCGATCTGCACGTCCAGGCGGGGCATCTGGAACGGCAGGAACTCGCCCATGTGACCCAGGATGAGCCTGGCGCCCGGGAAGTCGTCGAAGACCCCGCCGAGGATGACACGGAGGGCGTGCCCCCCTGTCTCGGCGGCCCAGCTGTAGAGCGGGCCGACGAGCTCCGGCCGGCCGTGCAGCAGACCCCAGTCACCGGTCGGGGCCGGAGTGGGATGCAGGTAGAGGGCGGCGCCGAGCTCCTCCAGCGCGGCCCACACCTCGCGAAACCGCGGGGCGTCCAGATACTCCCCGCAGGTGTGGCCGTTGACCAGGAATCCAGCCATCCCTAGGTCGTTCATCGCGCGCCGGGCCTCCCGTACGGCCGCCTTGGGGTCCTGGAAGGGCAGCGCGGCGAGGCCGCCGAAGCGGGTGGGGTGGGCGGCGACGATGGCGGCCAGCGCGTCGTTGGCCCGCTGCGCGTCCGCGACGGCGATGGCCGCGTCGGGCTGCATCTGAATGCCGGGCGGAGCGAGGGACAGCACCTGCATGGTGACGCCGTTCTCGTCCATGTCGGCGAGCCGGTACGCGGTGATGTCCGGCAGCCGCTTCATCCACTCGGCGACGACCTCGGGCTTGAACGGGATCGCGCCGTTCAGGGCCGTGCCCTGGGTGACCAGGCCCGGCAGGAGGACCGCTTCCTCGATGGCGATGATCTTCATGGGCTTCCCCGGTCGGTGTCCGCCGCCATGGGCCTGGGCCACCCCGGTGTTGAGCAGCGCGGACGCGCCGCCGAGGGCTACGCCCGTCCCCGCCGCCCTGTTCAGGACCTGACGTCTCGTCCAGTCGTGAGAACTCATATCTCCTGCTTCCCTGGGAATTCCATCGGATGAAGTGGTCCGCCCCGGCCGCATGGCAGTTTCGGACAGGGCGCGGCCGGGGCGGGGTCTATGGGGGAGGTGCAGAGCCGGAGAGAGCCTGCGCCTGTGGTGTTCAGCGCGCTCGGGCGGAGCCCCTCAGCGTGTCGATGAGCGCGAGCGCCGGCTCGGGAGGTTCGTCGCCGAGCCAGCCGACGGCCTGGTCCGGGCGGACCAGGACGAGGCGTGCGCCGAGGCGCGCCGCGTACGCGTCACGGCCCTTCGCCTCCGACAGATCCACCACGGTGAGCGGGACGCCGCGGGCCCGTGCGGCCTCCTCGATGGCGCTCTCCGACGCCCCTCGTTCCAGGACGAGAAGGGTCAGGCCGGTGCCGAGGGCGTCGTACAGGGAGCGGCCGTCGTCGAGGAAGAGATGGGGGAGCCGGGCGCCGGTCCGTGCCGCGCGCTCCGGCCCGCCGGCCTCGCCGGCCGCCGGGATGATCGGTGAGGCGGCGATCCGCAGCCCGAGGACCAGGTCGAGCGAGTGGAACTCCGCCCGTTTGGTCTCCTGGATGTGCGCGCCCGCCACCCGACGGGCCTCGGCTCCGGCCCGTTCCGCCGCGTCGAGATCGTCCGCGAGCAGCTCGGTGGAGAGCACCCGCATATTGGCGGTCGCCTCTTCGATGACCCGTTCCTGAACGGGCCGGCGCTCACTCTCGTAACTGTCGAGAGCCTCGCCGCCGCCCCAGCCGTCGAGGACGGCCGCGAGCTTCCAGCCGAGGTCGACCGCGTCCCCGATCCCGGTGTTGAGCCCGTGGCCGCCGAACGGCGGGTTGAGGTGCGCGGCGTCACCGGCGAGGAGCACCCGGCCCTCGCGCATCCGGTCGACGAGCCGCATCTGCGCGGTCCACGGGTCGGTGGAGAGCACGGTGGCCGCGACCGAGCGTCCCGCCACACCGTCGATGATGCGCCGGGCCTCCCGCTCGCCGGTCTCCCGGTCGACGCCGAAGGCGATCGCCCACCAGGTGCCCTTCCGGTCCAGCGGCCCGACGAGGGCCGGGGCGGACGGGTTGACGATCCAGTACTGCACGGCCGGTCCATGGCCCACGTGGTCCATGAGTTCGGGGCTCTCGAAGACCATGCCGAAGTTCGGGCGCAGGGCCGCGCCGCCCACGTAGCTGGAGCCGATCCGGTCCCGGACGACGCTGCGCGGGCCGTCGCAGCCGATCACGTAGTCGCAGGTGACGCCGGTCCGGTGGCCGCCGAGGTCCTCGACCGTCACGGTGGCCGAGTCGCCGTCCTGCGCCACGGCGACGACGCGCGATCCGAGGACGAGGCGGCAGGTGTCCAGCTCGTCGACCGCCTCGCGCAGGAGCTCCTCCAGGACGTACTGAGGCGCCTGCTGACCGGTCTCCGCGAAGCGGTCGCCCTCCGGCGAGAGCCCGAGGACACCGGAGAACCGGGACAGCTCCCAGCCGGACAGCGACGTACAGAACACGATGTCCTGCGACCACGACGTGGGGAGCGGAGCGCGGGCGCGGAGCCGGTCGGCCAGACCCCAGCGGCGCAGATGCTCCATCGTGCGTACGTTGAGCGTCTTGCAGCGCGGGCGGGCCCGGGAGACGGTGAGGCGCGGTTCGACGATCAGACACTCGACCCCGCGCCGCCCGAGCTCCATGGCCGCGGCCAGGCCGACCGGGCCGCCGCCGGCGATGAGGACCTGCACCTTCCGGGGCAGGGGTTTCTTCTCCACGGAGGACATCAGTTGCCCTTCTCGCCTCTCCGCCGCCCCGCGGCCCAGGCCGTGCACTCCTCGGCGAAGGCCAACTGCCGCAGGTGCAGCGCGTGGCCGAGGGTGTGGTGGTCGATGCAGTGGCCCGTGGAGCGGGCGACGCTCGCGTCGACGAAGGGGGCGGCGGTGAACAGCGCGGCGAAGCGGGCGACATTCTCCGGACCGCTGTCCCAGAGCGCGTCGAACTCGGCGAGCGCGTTGTGCACGGGCACGGTGACCCGGGGCGCGAGGGCGGGCAGGTGCTCTCTCGGCCACGCGGGTGCCTGGATCAACTCCCGTACCGGTACGGGCGCGTACGAGTCATGGGCCTCCCGGACACCTTCGGGCCGGTAGGTGTGGGGCGGTCCGAACATCACCTGGTCGCGGTTCTCGTACGGCAGGTCCACCGTCTCGTCCGGCGGGAGCGCACTGAGCGCCTCGGCCGCTCCGCCGGGCGGGATGACGGCGCCCATCCCGGTCGCCGAGACACCGATCAGCGGGAGATCCGGCCGGCCGGCGGCGATCATCAGCGCGATCATCCCGCCTATCGAATGGCCGACCAGGAACACCCCGTCGGCCGCCAGCCGGGCCGTCGCCTGTTCCAGCGCCTCGCCCAGCAACTGGGCGTGCCGGTCGAAGGTGTTGGCGTCCGGGGCGAGCGGCGTGCTGCCTCCGTAGCCCGGGCGGTCGAAGGCCACGACCGGATAGCCGTGGGCGACGGCGGCGTCGATGAAGGACCCTTCCGGGGATCCCGCCACATCGAAGTACTGAGCGGTGTAGGTGCCGCCGTGCAGGGCCGCGATGAGGGGTTTGCCGTTCGGTTCGGAGGGGTCGGCGGTCAACGCCGTGATCTTGAGTCCATCGACCTCGAAGGTCAGAAGGTCGCGTTGCTTGGCCATGAGGGCCTCCTGCCAGGGGTGGGTGCCGGCGAGCCGCAGGGAAGGAGACTGCGCGCGAAGAACGGCGGGCGCGCAGCTCGCGGGGGGCCGGTCACCGAACGGGGAGCCTGATGGCCTGATGCGGTCGGTGCCGGCCCTGCGAGACTAAGCGCTATATGTGATAACATCAAGGGTTGTGACACGCCGCGGAACAGGCCGCACGACAGGCCCCGGGAGCGGGACGCCACAAGGCGTTTCCGCAGGCGGGCGCGGCCGAACAGGGCCTTCGCGAGGCCGGTCGCACGTAAGGACTCACCTGCTGTCCGTCACCTGGCGGGCGGTGCGTAGTCCTGGGTGATCTGCTTGTACTCCAGGAAGTCCTCGACCGACGCGAGGCCGCCCAGCCGGCCGACGCCGCTGGACTTGAAGCCGCCCTCCTCGAACTCGACGGTCAGATTGGCCCAGCTGTTGACCGAGATCAGGCCGGCGTCGAGCTGCCGTGCCAGGCGGACCGGCCGGTTCGCGTCACCGCTCCAGATGCAGGCGCTGAGCCCGTACTCGGTGTCGTTGGCGAGGGCGACCGCCTCCGCCTCGGTGTCGAAGACCTGGACGGTCTGCACCGGACCGAAGGTCTCCTCCTGGACGATCGGGAGCGAGGAGTCCGGGACCGCGAGCAGGGTCGGGTGGTAGAAGGCGCCGCCCGCCAGTTCGGGCCGGGTGCTCGGACCACCGCGTACGAGGGCCTTCGCGCCGGCCGCGATCGCCGCCTCCACGGCGGCGTCGACCCGGGTCACCGACGCCTTGTCGATCAGGGGTCCGATCTGGCTCTCCGGGTCGGAGGCCGGACCCGGCCGTACGCTCTCCAGCCGCTCGGCCAGCGCCGCCGTGAACTCCTCGGCGATCTCCCGCTGGAGCAGGACCCGGCTGCCGGTCATGCAGAACTGCCCGGCGAAGACGGTGGACGACGCTACGACGGTGGCGAGTGCGGCGTCCAGGTCCGCGTCGGCGAACACCAGATGCGGGGTCTTGCCGCCCAGCTCCAGCCCGACCCGCTTGAAGTGCGCCGCCGCCCCCTGCGCCACGAGGCGCCCCGTCGCGGTGGAGCCGGTGAAGCTGATCGCGGGCACCTGCGGGGACTCGACCAGCAGGCGTGCGACGTCCGCGCCGGACTCGACGACGACGTTCACCGCTCCCTTCGGCAGCTCGGGAACGGAGGCGAGGATCTCGCTCATGAGCGCCGCCGTCCGGGCCGCCTGGCCCGGCATCTTCACCACCGCCGTACAGCCGGCTGCCAGCGCCGGGGCGAGAGCGCGGATACAGAGGTATGCGGGGGAGTTCCACGGTACGACGATGCCGGCGACGCCCACCGGCTGCCGGAGCGACATCGCCTGACGGCCCGGCTGGGTGTCGGTGACCCGGCCGTGCGGCTGGAGGGCGAGACCGGCCGCGAAACGCAGGGCGCGCGGGATGAAGTGCGCCTCGAACCCCGCTTCGTGCCGGAGCTTGCCGTTCTCCTGGCACAGGGTGCTGACGACCTCGTCCACACGGGCGTCGTACGCGTCGGCGAGATGGCTCAGAGCGGTGGCCCGGACCATCGGGTCCAGCCGCCAGGTGCCTTCCGCGAAGGCGCGGGCCGCCGCGTCGATGGCGGCCTGGCCGGTCGCGGTGTCGGCCTCGGCGTAGGTGCCGATCACCTCTCCGGTGGCCGGGTCGATGCTGTGGGAGGTCCGGGAGGATCCGGTCCACTCGCCGTCGATCCAGTGCTGTGCGGTGCTCTCAAGGGCCATGGCGGCCGCTCCTTGCTTCGAGGGGAACGCTTCGAGGGGATGCTGCTTCGGTGGGACTGGTTCAGAGGCCGAGCAGCTGTTCCGCGTTCAGGTGGGAGATCTTCGCCCGGTCGGCCTCGCTGATCGGTGCCGACGCGAGGAACTCGGTGGCCGTCGCCATGTCCTCGAAGGGGTAGTCGGTGCCGAAGAGGATGCGATCGGGGCCCAGCGCGAGCAGCGCGCACAGCAGCGGCGGGGCGGAGCAGACGCCGCTGGTGGTGATGTACAGGTTGTGCCGGAGGTACTCGGACGGGTTGCCGCGCGCCAGTTCGATGCCGTGGTGGTTGTGGTACTCCCAGCGTGAGTCCAGCCGCCACATCACGTACGGCAGGCCCTCGCCCATGTGGCCCAGCAGCAGCTTCGCGCCGGGGAAGTCGTCGAAGACACCGCCGAAGACGCACCGCAGGAAGTGCGAGGCCGTCTCCGTCCCCCAGCTCCACATCGGCCCGACCAGCTCGGGGTGTCCCTCGATGACGTGCGGTGTGCCGACGCCGTTGGCGGGGTGCAGATAGAGCGGCACGTCCAGCGCCTCGGCCCGCTCCCACACGACGCGGAGCTGCGGGTCGTCGAGGTAGCGGCCCTGCGTGTGCGCGTTGACCAGCGCGCCGCGCATGCCGAGCTCGGTCACCGACCGGTCCAGCTCCTTGGCCGCCGCCTGCGGATCCTGGAGCGGCAGGGCCGCGAAACCGGCGAACCGCTCGGGGTGTTCCCGTACGACTCCGGCGAGCAGGTCGTTCACCGCGGCCGCCTGGGCGACGGCCACGGCGGGGTCCGTCTCGGCCTGGATGCCGGGGGAGTTGAGCGACAGCACCTGCATGTCCAGGCCCGCCGCGTCCATCTCCGCGAGCCGCTCGCCGGTGATGTCGAGCAGCCGCCGGGAGGCTTCGCGCCACTTCTCCGGCTGGAGGATCGACGCCGAGCCGGCGCCGTAGCCCTCCAGCTCCGGAGTGACGAAGTGTTCTTCAAGGCCGATGGTGCGCATTGCGGTCGCCCTCATTTCACTTATATGCATTGACTTCATGGATAGTGAAACGTACCTTCCGTCGGTGTCAACCCATCGGAAGAGGCCGAGACAAATGGAGGTGCCCGATGACAGGCACGGATGACGCGACCGCGGCGCCCGCCCCGGACGGGACGACGGTGGACGTGGTCGTCGTGGGTTACGGGCCGGTGGGCATGGTGGCGGCGGCCCTGCTGGGCCGGGCCGGCCACCGGGTGCTGGTCCTGGAGCGGTACGCGGGTCTGTACAACCTGCCGAGGGCCGCCAGCTTCGACGACGAGACCATGCGTACGCTGGCCCGCCTCGGAGTGGCGGAAGGACTGCTGCCCAAGGTGCGCGTGCAGCGCACCTACGAGTGGCGCAACGGCAGCGGGGACCTGCTGATCGAGCAGAACTTCGCCGAGACCGGGCGCAGCGGCTGGGCCGAGTGGAACATGATGTACCAACCGGATCTGGAAGAGGCGCTGGACGCCGTCTGCCGGGCGATGGACCAGGTGGAAGTCCGGCACGCGACGCCCGTCGTCGCGCTGGAGCAGCACCCGGACCACGTCACGCTGACCGTCGAAGGGCCGGACGGGCCCCGGCAGATCACCGCCCGCTACGTCCTGGGCTGCGACGGCGGCAACAGCTTCGTACGGTCAGCGCTCGGCGTCGGCACCCAGGACTACGGCTTCTCTGAGCCGTGGATGGTGTGCGACTTCCGCTTCCGCCGCCCCACCACGGTCCCGTACGCGCTGCAACTCGGCGATCCGCTGGGCCCGACCTCCATCATCTCGCTGGGCCCCGCGCACCACCGGTTCAGCTTCATGCTCGACTCGGTCGACGACTTCGCCGGCGAAAGCGACGCTGAACGGGTCTGGAAACGCGTCGTCTCCTACCTCACCCCCGAGGACGCCGACCTGATCAGGGTCGCCACCTACACGTTCCGGTCCCTCATCGCGGACCACTGGCGGCGCGGCCGGGTCCTGCTCGCGGGCGACGCGGCGCACCAGATGCCGCCGTTCCTCGGACAGGGCATGTGCTCGGGATTCCGTGACGCGCAGAACCTCGCCTTCAAACTCGACCTCGTCCTGCGCGGAGCCGCCGACGACCACATTCTCGACACCTACCAGACGGAGCGCGAGCCGCATGTGCGCGCGGTCACCGAGAGGGGCATCGAGCTCGGCCACCTGCAGACCCTCCGGGACCCGGAGAAGGCCGCGGAGCGCGACCGGCTGCTGCTGGCCCGCCGCGCGGAGGCCAAGGCACCGGAGGCGATGCGGCTGCCGGGCCTCGACCACGGCCTCTTCGCCCGGACCTCGGCGACCGGCCGGGGGCAGCTGTCGGTCCAGGGCGTGGTGGACGACGGGACCCGCCGCGACCGCCTGGACCAGATCGCGGGCGGCGGCTTCCACCTCCTCGTACGGGATGAGCTGCTGGGCGTACTGGACGCGGCCCACCTGCTCGACGACCTGGCGTCGGCGGGCGTCCGGATCGTCGTACCGGGCGGGCGGACCACCGGAGACGCGGGGGCGCTCTTCGTCCAGGACGTCGACGGCACCTACCGCGACTGGTTCACCGAACTGAGCTGCTCGGCCGTGGTGGTCCGCCCCGACTTCTATGTCTTCGGCACCGCGAGCACCCCCGATACGGCGGTTGCCCTCGTCGGCGAACTGCTGGGAACGCTGCGGAAGGAAGCCGTCCTGCCCCGCGGCTGAGCCGCCTCGCCGCCGCGGCCACACCTTGCGCGCGCACCGGAAACCGGTCGCCGATCCCAGGTGTGGCCCGCACGGCCTGAGCCACGCCGGCTGCGGGCGGGCAGTCACTATGATCGCCCCTGTGACTCAGCGCCCTTCCGAACCCGAGAACAACGAGACATCACCGGCACGGCAGGGCATCCAGTCCGTCGAACTGGCGATGACGGTACTCCAGGCCCTGGAAGAGGGGCGCGGCCCGATGAGCCTGACGCAGATAGCGGCGGCCAGCGGGATGCAGCCGAGCAAGGCGCACCGCTATCTGGTCAGCCTGGCCAGGGTCGGTCTCGTCGCCCAGTCGCCCAGCTCCGGACGGTACGACATGGGGCCCGCCATGCGGCGGCTCGGCATCGAGTCGCTGCGCAGGATGGACGAGGTGGCGCTGGTGAGCGAACGCCTGCCCGGACTGCGTGATCGGACGTCGCACGCGGTCAACCTGGCCGTGTGGGGCGACCACGGGCCCGTCGTCGTCCGTTGGGAGTACGGAGCCCACGCCCTGCCGATCACCGTGCGCATCGGCGCTACGATGCCGCTGCTGAACAGCGCGATCGGCGGCGTCTACCTGGCCCACCTGCCGCAGCAGCTCACCGAGCCTGTGCTCCGCCTCCAACTGGAGACGGAGCACCTGGACGCGGCCGCCAAGGAGCGCGTCGACACGGTGCGCTCCGAGGTCCTGGCCGACGGAGTGGCCACCACGTTCGGCGGTGTGATCCCTGGCGTCACCTCGCTGGCGGCACCGGTGTTCACCGCCGGCGAGTCGCTGCCGCTGGTCGTCACCCTCGTCATGCCGGCGCGCGGCACCACCGAGGAGTCGCTGGTCGGTCTCTCGGCGGAACTGCTGCGCTCGACCCGGTCCATGTCCGAGGAGCTGGGGTACGCGCCGCACAACGACGATGCATAGTGCGCGGTGCCTCCTGGGCGCGCGCGCCCGGCGGTGAGCCGTGTCGCGTCGAGGGGGTGCAGGACGTGCGTGCCGCCGTCACGGCGCCGTCGTAGTGCTCGCAGCCGAGGAGATGGACGGCCCGCCCCGCTTCCAGGCGGGGCAGGCCGGGACCGCGTCGCGCCTCAGTGCGGAGGCGCGACGCGAAAGGGGCGTCTGGAGCTGGAACGGTCATGCCCCCAGCTTTTGGCCGTATGCCCCGGGGCTCCTGCTGCCCGCGCTATGCCTTCGTCAGCCTCCAGCTCTGGTTGTCCGCGCCGCTGCAGGCCCACTGGATCGCTCTCGCGCCGTTCGTCGTCGAGCGGGCCTCGATGTCCAGGCACATGGAGTTCTGGACGCTGATCACGGAGTAGACGCCCGCGTCGGCCGTCGGGGTGAGCCTCCAACGCTGGTTGGCACCACCGTTGCAGGTCCACTGGACGAGTCCCTCGCCGGCTGTCTGTGAACCGCCGGGCACATCGAGGCACTTGCCGCTCTTGCCGTTCTTCAGTGTGTACGTGCCGTCGGTCTCCCGGTCGAGCTGCCATTTCTGCTCGGTGGCCGTACCGGGCGTCTGCTGTTCGATGACCGCCGAGTTGTCGGCGGAGCCGCCCCGTACGGTCGCGTTCTTGCCGCTGTGCTGAGCGGTCAGTGTGTACGGGCCGTCGGCCAGGCCGGCCGCGTCGAACTGGATCGCGTCGACGTCGAACGCGCCGCCCGATCCCGTTTTGAAGACCAGGTGGAGCCGGTGGGCTCCGCTGATCGCGGCGAGCGGGACGGCCGGGGTGGTCTGGTAGTTGTCCCAGCCGCCGGTGGCTGGCACGGGCGTCGTGGCGAGCAGGGTGCCTGTCGGGGAGTCGGCGCGCACCTCGATGGAGCCGCCGGCGCTCGGTGCGGACAGGCGGTACCGCACGGCGTCCGTGCCGGTCAGGTCGATGTTGTCGTAGGCGACCCAGTCGTTGTCGCTGATGTCACCGATCCGCTTGCCGTTCTCCGCACCGGCCTGGTCGACGACCCGGGTGCCGGACTGGGCGGTGAAGTACTCGGCCTGGCGGTGCCGGGGTTGCAGCACGGCGCGGCCGTAGCCGGTGAGTGCGGCGCTTCCCGGTGCGCCCTTGTCCTGGTAGCGGGCGTTGAGCACGAAGTACAGGTTGGCTCCTTCCGGGTGGCCGCCCAGGTCACCGGTGGAGACGGTGCCTTCGCAGCCGGCCTTGTCCGCGGTCGGGTGCTCGTGGTCGTCGTGGCCGAGGGCCGGGTTGAGGAAGACCTTCGAGCAGTCGATGGGGCCGTCCTCGGGGTCGGTGACGGTGATCCGGTAGGGGATGGTCTCCCCGAAGTCGATGAGCTTGCCGTCGGCGGGGAGTTCGATCTTCACGGTCGGGGCGGTGTTGCCCACGGTGATCGGCACGTTCGCGAACGCGGTCTTCCCGTCCGGGTCGGTCGCCTTGAGCTGGGCGTTGAACACCCCGTTGGCGCGGTAGACGTGCGTGGGGTTCGCTTCTGTCGAGTCCGTGGTGCCGTTGCCGTCGAAGTCCCAGGTGAGGGCGATCGGCTGGCCGTCGGGGTCGGCGGTGCCGGCGCTGGAGAACTTGACCGTCAGCGGCGACTTCCCGTTGGTCGGGGTGCCTGTCGCCTTGACGATCGGCGCCCGCTGGCCTTGCGAGTAGTCGACCCGGTAGAGCCCGGAGTCGTTGTTGCCCCCGCCGAACGCGCTGCCCCAGTCGAGGACGTACAGGGAACCGTCCGGACCGAACGTCATGTCCATGGGCTTGGTGAACTTCACCGTCGGCGCGAAGTCGTTGATCTTCAGGAGCTTGCCGGAGGTGTCGAAGCGCATCTCCTTGACGTAGCCGCGGGCCCACTCGTAGAAGAAGCTCGCGCCCTCGTAGTAGGCGGGGAACTTGGTCTTCGAGGGGTTGTTCGCGTCGTAGTGGTACACGGGGCCGCTCATCGGCGCCGCGCCGCCCTGTCCCAGCTCGGGGAAGTCGGGCGAGGCCCCGTAGCCGTACCAGACCTCCGGCAGCTGGATGGGCGGCAGGGTGGTGAGGCCGGTGTTGTTGGGCGAGGGATTCGTCGGCTTGGAGCAGTCGAACTTGGCGCCGACGACTCCGGTGTCGGGATTGAAGGGGGCGTACGCCTGGTTGTCGCCGTGGCAGAACGGCCAGCCCATGTTGGCGGCCTTCTTGATGACGTTGTACTCGACTAGCCCCTCGGGGCCGCGGTTGGTGGTGGGCAGCCCCCGGTCGGGCCCGTAGTCGGCTACGTGCACATCGCCGTTGGCAGGGTCGACGCGGAAGCGGAACGGGTTGCGGAAGCCCATCGCGTAGATCTCGGGGCGCGTCTTCGCCGTGCCGGGGGCGAAGAGGTTGCCGGCCGGGATGTCGTAGCCGCCGTCGGCCTTCGGCTTGATCTTGAGGATCTTGCCGCGGAGGTCGTTGGTGTTGCCGGCCGTCCGTGCGGCGTCCAGGTTCTGCTTGCCCGGCCGCCAGTCGAGAGGCGCGTAGCCCTGCCAGTTGCTGTCCAGGTTCGGCGGGGTGTCGTCGCCGGTGGCGACGTACAGCGAGCCGTCGGGGCCGAAGTCGAGGGCTCCTCCGGTGTGCCCGGGTTCGGGGAAGGTGCGGTCGCGGTAGGCGGGGATGTCGATGACGTTCTTCGCGCTCGCGGTGTCCAGCGTGTCGCCGTTGACCGTGTACCGGGTCACCCGGTTGACGTCCGTGGTGCTGGAGGCGGGAGAATGGTAGAGGTAGATCCACTTGTTCGTGGCGAAGCCCGGGTCGAGCGCCATGCCGACCAGGCCGTCCTCGCCGCCGGTGTACACATCGAGCTTGCCCGCGCTGACGGTGGTGCCGGTGGCGGGCTTGTGGACGCGGACCTCTCCGCTGCGCTGGACGTAGAAGACCCGGCCGTCCGGGGCGATGTCCAGTTGCATCGGGTCGGCGGTGTTGTCGTCGAGCGTGACCTTCTCGAAGCTGCTCCAGACGGTGCCGCCGCAGTCGCCCGGCTCGGCACCCGCTGCCCACTTCAGACCGCCGATGATGTGTTTGCGCATCTCCGGTTCGTCGAAGGAGGAGCCCGTGTGTCCCATCGCGGTGGCCCACACACGGCCGCCCTCGGCGTTGCGGCACCAGGAGATCGGGTGGTCGGCGCCCATCCGCGACCCGCCGGGGTCGTAGGTGGTCTCGTCGGCGGTCACCAGGACGTGCACGTCGCCGCGCGGGTTCTTGTCGAAGTTGTACCACTCCTCGTCGCGCACCCACCGCTCGGGCAGATCCTTGGTGGAGGGGTGCACGCGGTCGGCGACCTTGGCGGTGCCGCGCAGGACACCGGGTGAGTGCGCGGGCATGTGGCTGCCGCCGTTGACGAGCTCGTCCCACCAGGGGAACTCCGCCTCGATGCCCATGTCGAGAGCGTTGTGGACGGCGACCACACCCTTGCCCGAGCGGACGAACTTCTGCAACGCGTCGCGCTGGCCGGCGGTGTTCCAGACCATGCCGGAGTTCTGCAGCATGACCAGGGCGTCGAACGTCGCGAGGTTGGCGTCGTTGAAGACCGCCGGGTCGTCGGACGTCACCACCTCGTAGTGGGCGCCTTCCGCCTCGTCCTTGAACATCTGGACGGCGGACGGGATCGAGCCGTGGACGTACCCCACCGCCCTGGTGAACACCAGGGCGCGGAACGTCGCGTGTGCTTCGGCCTTCTGCGGGGGTGTGAGAGCCAGGAAGGCCAGCGCCAGGGCGATGACGGTGGCCAGCGGCCCGAAGAGCGGCCGGAGCCGTCTCCGTAAGGAGAGCTGCATGTTTTCACCTCATGGGGAGGGGGCTTGACTGCCTGCTCGTTCGTTGCGGAGCTGGTATCGCCGCCACTTGCCGTACGGGAGGTGCGGTGCGGCGGTGATCCGGTCGAGTTGCCGTTTCAGGGTTCGAGCGCGGAGATCGCGCGGTTCAGGAAGGCGATGCCGTCGCGGGCGATGGCGTCCTGGGACTCGGCCAGGGGGCGCCAGATGGAGGCGGCGACGGCAATGGACGCGTTGTGCGCCGTGAACGACTCGACGCACAGCGGGCCGTGGTACCCGGCCTGCCGCAGGGCGTTCAGGAATCCGGGCCAGTCCAGGTGATCGGCGCCGGGAGCGCCCCGGTCGTTGGCGCAGACCTGGACGTGGGCGATCCTCCCCGCCGCCGCGTGGACGGCGGCGGGGAGGCTCCGTTCCTCGATGTTCTGGTGATAGGTGTCCAGGGCGATGCCCACCGCGTCCTCGGGGAGCGGTGCGATGGCGTCCCGGGTCTGCGCGACCGTGTTGAACACACTGGTCTCGTAGCGGTTGAGCGGCTCCACGGCCAGCACGACAGCGTTGTCACGAGCGTGTTCGGCAACCGGCGTCAGGCCGGACCGGAACTCCTCGACGAGGCGGGCGCGTTCGCCGTCGGTGCTGCGCCAGGTACGCCCGACCGCCGCGTACATCGGTCCGATGACCGTCGGCGCGCCCACCTCCGCCGCGGCGTCCACACAGCGCCGGAGATAGTCGCGCGTGCGGGCGGCCGACGCCGCCGAGGTGCTCACCAGGTCGCGGCCGGGCGGCATCACGGCGCAGACGGCCGCCGGGGTCAGCCCGTGGTCGGCCAGGATGCCGCGGGCCTTCGCCGGGTCCCAGTCGTCCGGGTCCTCCAGCGGCAGTTCGACCGCCTGCGCGCCCGTCTCCGCGATCCGGGGCGCGAGTCGTCGCAGGCCGGAGAGATCAAGGGGTGACGTCCAGATCCAGGTGTTCACGCCGAGGACGAACACGGCTCCTCCTTTCGTGAGGGGGTGGTGGGTTCGTGAGGGGTGGGGGGTTGTCCTGACGGACGGGCGAGACAGTGCCGAGGTGACCAGGCAGGGGGCCTGCCCGGTCCGGGTAGGTGTGAGCGCTACTTGCCGCCCCACTTGGAGGGGTAGCCGGGCAGGGATTCACAGCCGCACGTCGCGTAGTGCAGGGGCGGCATACCGGGCTCGATGTACTCGTCGCGTGTCTCGCCCGTGATCGTCGGCTGCGGGAGCTTCCATACCTTCGGCACGGACTTCCCCGAGAGGATCTGCAGTGCCGCGATCACCGGGGTGCGCCACTGGTAGGTCGGGTAGGTCGGGGCGACGGCCGTGAGGTTCTTCTCCTTCCAGATCTCCAGGAACTGCTGCTGGTCCTCGCCCGTGATGGGCGGGATCTCCTTGCCCGCGTCCTCGAACGCCTCGACCGCCGCGACGGCGGTGTCCCCGGAGTCCATCCACACTCCGTCGATGTCTCCGTGCCGTTGGACGGCGTCGCTGACGACGGCCTTGGTCTTGGCCGGGTCGCCGTCGGTGAACTTGACGTCGACGACGTCGAGTCCGGCGGCTTCGAGGACCCGCTCGCCGGCCGCCCAGCGGTTCTCCAGGACGTCGACGCCGGGCGAGATCCGCAGGGCCAGGATCTTGCCGCCGGACTCGACGTTCTCCTCCAGGAACTTCGCCGCGGTGTGCCCGAAGGCGTAGCCGCCCACCGGGTTGATCATCGTCACCGGGCAGTCGGTGTCGACGCCCCGGTCGAACACGATCACCGGGATCTTTCCGCAGGCGGCTTTCACCGCCGGGGTCAGGGTCGCGGTGGTGTTGGGCGAGACGATCAGCGCCGAGCACTCCTTGCCGGCGAGTTCCTGGATGTCGGAGATCTGTTTGTCGTCCTTGCCCTGGGCGTCCAGGACGGTGAACTTCGCGATCTCGGGGTGGGTGTCCGCTTCGGCCTTCATGGTCGTCAGGCCGGTCTGCCGCCAGTTGTTGGCGACGTTGGCGTTGGAGAAGCAGATCTCGTACGGCCCCTTCTTCTTGTACGGGGTCGTGTCGACCATCTCCTGCGGGTCGAGCATCTGCGCCCAGGGTTTCCCGGCCGGGCCCTCCGGTTCGGCGTCGAGGAGTTCCAGCTGGCGGTCGTAGTCCGCCTGTACGAAGAACTTGGCGTCGCTCCTGCCCGCATCGCGCGGCTCGCTCGCCGTTCCCGCTCTGGAGGGGACGCCGTCGGCGTTCTGCGGCGCGTCGGATGAGCAGGAGGTCGTGGCGGCGGTGAGAGCTGCCGCCAGTACGAGTGCGGCCAGGGGAAGTCTGCGCTGCTTCGGTCGGCTGTCCTTCATCGCTCTCCTCGGGGTGTTCGGTACGTGGACATCGGCAGACGCTTGCGGAGACCGGACCAGTCCAGTGCCCCGAGCGCGACGGCGGTGATGACGATGGCGCCCTGGATCGTGGTCTCCATGGCGCCGGAGACTCCCCGCAGGTTCAGGAGGGTGAAGAGGGTTTGCAGTGAGAGGGCCCCGCACATCGCGGCGACCACAGACCCGGCGCCCCCGCCGAGCGCGACGCCTCCCAGCACCACAGCGGTGATCGCCTCGAACTCGTAGCCCCGGCCGGCCTGCGCGGACACTCCGGAGAAGCCGCCGACGAGGATCGCGGCCACCGCCGCGGCCACCCCGGACAGGACGAAGGCCAGGGTCCGCACGCGCAGCACCCGCACCCCCGCGAGTCCGGCGGCCCGCGCGTTGTCCCCGGTCGCGATCAGGGTGCGGCCGAAGTCGGAACGCATCAGCACGACCACCAGCACACCGGCCACGACGCACACCAGGACCGCCCACGGCATCGGGCCGAACGCGGTCGCTCGGCCGACGGCCCGGAAGCTGTCGGGCAGGATCCCGCTGGGCGAACCCTGGGTCCAGTAGAAGACAGCTCCTTCGAGGATCAGTGTCATCCCCAGCGTCGCGATGAAGGACGGCACTCTCAGTACGGTCGACGCGAGCCCGTTGACGAGCCCGACGAGCGCGCCGCCGAGCAGCAGGAGCGCGGCGACGACGAGCCAGTGGGCGCCGGGAAAGGCGTGATAGGTCTCGGCCGTCACGACCACGCCGACGGTGACGAGCGCGCCGACCGACAGGTCGTAACCACCGGAGACGATCACCAGGTACTGGCCGGCCGCCAGGACGACCAGCGGGGCGGCGCGTTTCAGGAAGGCCAGGAAGGTATCGGGTTCGAAGAACCCCGGGTCCTCGAAGCCGAGGGCGACGAGGAGCACGGCGAGGAGCAGATACACGGGAGCCCCGGCCCGCAGCGAGGCGAGGAACCGGGCCCGGGGCGACGGCCTGGTCACCCGTGCGGAACCTGTGACGGGGCCTTGACCCGCCTGCTCCGCGCCGGGCGTCCCGGTGAGTGCGGTGCTCTTCATGCGGAGGCCCCCTTGGCGGTCACGCGCCGGGCGTACAGAGCGACGGCGACGATGATGACGACGCCCCGCACCACGTTCTGGAAGAACGGGTCGACACCGATCTGGTTGAAGACGCTGTCCAGGACGGCCAGGATCAGAACACCGCCGAGCGTCCCGGCCACGCCGCCGCGGCCCCCCGCGAGCGCGGTGCCACCCAACACCACGGCCGCGATCGAGGTCAGGTCGTAGCGGGCCTCGGTGCCCGCCCAGGGCGAGCCGGCCCCGAGCCGGGCGGCCAGAAACAGCCCCGCCAGACCCGCGCACACCGCGCACAGCACGTGTGCGGCGATGATCACGCGGTGCGTGCGTACCCCGGAGAGACGCGCGGTGTGCTCGTCGCCGCCGACGGCGTACATGTGGTGTCCGAGACGGGTGCGGCGCAGCACCAGCCACACAGCCGCGCCCACCGCGAGGAGCAGGAAGGCGGAGACCGGGATCGGCCCGATCCGGTCGTAGCCCAGGCGCTGGAACGTCTCCGAGACCTTTCCGGCCGGACCGGAGTAGGTGTCCTCGATCCAGCCGCGCAGCATGAAGCCGACCCCGAGGGTCGCGATGAAGGCGTTGACCTTGAACGTGGTGACGACGATTCCGTTGAACAGCCCGACCGCCGCCGATATCGCCAGCACGGCGCCGATCGCGGGAAGGATGTTGGCGTCCTGCCCCTGCATGGTCTCCGCGGCGACCAGGGTCGTGATGCTGATCAGATAGGCGACGGAGAGGTCGAGCGAACCGGTGAGGATCACCGCGGTCTGGCCGACGGCGACCAGACCCAGCACCACGGAGTTCTGGAGGATGCCGACGGTGTGGTCCATGGTCAGGAACTCGCCGCCCCTGGCCTCGACGACGACCCACCCCAGCAGGTACACGCCGAGCAGGGCGAGGTAGACGATGGTGGTGGGGTCGGTGAACCGGCCTGCGGCCTCGGTCCTCGTCCCCCCTGCGGGCCTGCCGGGGCGGCCGGACGGAGCGAGGGTCTGCGCGCTCACGGCGCGGTCTCCGCGGGGGTGCGGCCGACGGTGGCCAGTCGCATGATCTGCTCCTCGGTCGGGCCGGCGGGAAGTTCGCCGGCGATCCTGCCTTCGCTCATGACGAGTACGCGGTCGCTCATGCCGATGACCTCGGGAAGTTCGGACGAGATGAGCAGCACCGCCATGCCCTCCTTCGCGAGCCCGCGGATCAGGTCGTGGATGGCGGCCTTGGCCCCGACGTCGACGCCGCGCGTGGGTTCGTCGACGATCAGGACGCCGGGGCGCACCCCGAGCCACTTGGCGATGACGACCTTCTGCTGGTTGCCCCCGGACAGGAAGCGCACCTGCTGTTCCTGGCCGTGGGCACGCAGGGCGACGCTTTCGAGGAGGGCCGCGGCATCGGAGCGCCGCCGCTTGAGGGGCGTGGAGAACACGGCCCGTTCGACGAGCAGCGTGTTGTCCCGTACGGACTGCCGTAGTGCGAGCCCCTCGCTCTTGCGGTCCTCGCTGACCAGCGCCAGTCCGGCGCGGATGGCCTCGCGCGGGGCTCGGGGGCGGAGTCCTCGGCCGTCGACGGTCATCTCGCCGCCGGTGAACGGGTCGACGCCGAACAGCGCACGGGCCAGCGAGGTGCGCCCCGACCCCTGGAGTCCGGCCACGCCGACCACCTCACCCGCGTACAGGCGCAGGGAGACGTCGGTGAGTTTCGCGGTGCTCCCGCCGTCGACGGACAGCCGCAGGGGTGCCCGCTCGACGCCGGTGGCCCGCGGGGGGTAGTAGTCGTCCAGTTCACGGCCCACCATCAGGCGGACGATCTCGTTCTGGTGAGTGTCCGCCGTGGCGAGGGTGGCCACTCTGCGGCCGTCCTTGATGACGGTGATCCGCCGGGACAGGTCGAAGACCTCGCGCAGCCGGTGCGAGATGTACAGGATGCCCAGGCCGCGTTCGATCAGCCGGTGGATCAGGGCGTACAGACGGCCCACCTCATGGCCCGCGAGGGCCGCGGTGGGTTCGTCCATGATCAGGACGCGGGCGTCGGTGGACAGCGCCTTGACGATCTCGACCACCTGTTGCTGCGCGACCGACAGCTTGCGGACCGGGGTCCGCGGACCGAAGGAGGTCTCCTCCAGCTCGGCGAGGAGAAGCGCGGTGGCGGTTTCCATGGCATGGCGGTCCACCAATGCGCGCCGCGTGGGTTCCCTGCCGAGGAAGACGTTCTCGGCGACCGTGCGGTCGGGCAGGAGGGTGAACTCCTGGTGGATGATGGCGATTCCGGCCGCCAGTGCCTGAGCGGGGTGGGAGAAGACCACGGGTTCGCCGTCGAGGGCGATCTCGCCTCGGTCAGGCGCGTGCACCCCCGCAAGTGTCTTGACGAAGGTGGATTTCCCGGCCCCGTTCTCGCCGACGACGGCGTGCAGTTCTCCCGCGTCGAGATCGAGGGCGACGTCGTGCAGGACCTGGACCCCCAGGAACGACTTGTCCATTCCGGCCACGGACAGGAGGGTCATCAGGCCCACCCGCCCCGGGAAACCGGTGCGCACAGGAGGGGAGCGGTGACCGGGTCGCTCGTCGGGGGTGTGAGACTCGTAGAGGGTGTGACCCTCGTAGGGGGTGTGAGAGCGGTCCGGGACGCGAGCCGGAGGCGGCGACGGCCCGGTTCGTTCTTCCTCGCCGCCGGGGGAGCCTTCCCCGGCCCGGAGCAGGACAACTCGTCGGACGGCGTTTCACTCCCCGCTCGCCCGCCGGGTCCGGGATTCCATACGCCGGGAGCGCCGGGAGCGCCTTGGACGGGCCACGGGTCGATCTCCCCGACCAGCGGATTCGTTCGCGCCGGACGCGCGACCGGTGCCCGGCCGGCAGCCGGCAGCCGGCCGACGAATAATCGCGTGCGATGTCGCGTGTGATGTCGCGTGTGATGTCCTACGAGCAGGCTCCCCGGCACAGGCGTACCCCCCTTGATCATTCCCAACTCCCGTTGTTCTGCTGGTGGTTGGCGAGGAACGTAGCAGCTTCATCCTGTCGCAAGAAGAGTTCACGCATAAGGAAACAAGCTTTGTCCATTCGCTGTACAAAGCCTCTGGATGGGCGTACCCAGGAGTGGTGACACCGGCCTCCGGTGCCGCACCCCACCGAGCGCATGCCGCCGGGCACGGGTGCCGCAGCGGCGCGGCCGCTCCTGTGTTCAGCCGGCATCGCACGCCGGGAGACCCGGCCCATGCCTCCATGCCCCATCGGCGTCCACGAAACCGAGGTTCAGCATGCAGCTCGAAGGAGAGAACGAACGCCAAAGGTCGCACGGCGCGTTCGCGTCGCTGAGGCGGTCACGGTCCACGGCCGGCACCCGGGGGCGTCCACTCTCGCCTCACCGGAACACTTCCCTCGCTCCGAAAGCTCCACGGGCCTTCGCCCTGAAAGCGGCGAGATCCGCGCCCGCCGCACTCCTCGTGTCGTTGGCGACGCTGTCCACGGGCCTCGTCGTCGGCGGGACGACGACCACCGCGTCGGCGGCGCCCCTGAACGTGTGCAACAGGTACTGCGACGCCCGGGATCCCTCGCTGAGCCCCCAGGACCGTGTGGCTGTCACCGCCGGGATCTCCTCCCGGACCATCGCGCTGCACTTCGACGACGCCGACGGGATGGGCTGGGGATCCATTGACAACGGCGGCCCGGGGGACCGGGTATGGCTGGACCGTTCCATGGACGGCGGCCGGACATGGTCCTCGGGCAGCGCCCTGGGCGCCACCACCGTGCCTTCCGGCGGGCGCGGCTGGCGCACCCAGATGTACAACGTCGACGACTGGAACACCCAGGGCGTCGGAGCGCTGCGGGCCTGCGGACAACCCGCGGGCGGCGGCATCGCGTGCACACCCTGGGCCCGGACCACCTGGAACGCCAACAGCAGGAGCACCGCGGCCGCCACCGCTCTGATGATGTCGTACGACCGCGGGAGCAAACTCTTCGGCGGCAACGGCTGGTGGACCAGCGCCAACGCACTCACCGCGATCACGGACAACATCAGGATCAGCGGCATGGGCAGTTACGCGTACGCCTTCGCTGACACCTACGCCAGGAACATCAACGCGCAGGGCGGTCAGTTCCGGAACGAGTACCTCGACGACACCGGGTGGTGGGGGCTGCTGTGGATCAACGCGTACGACCTCACCGGTGACCGCCGGTACCTCGACACCGCGAGGGTCGACGCGGACCACATGAACGCGAACTGGAACAGCACCTGCGGCGGCGGAGTCCGGTGGAGCACGAACGGGAACTATAAGAACGCCATCACCAACGAGCTCTTCATCCAGCTCAACGCGGCCCTGCACAACCGCACCCCCGGTGACACCACGTATCTGGGCAGGGCGCAGCGGGGCTGGAACTGGCTCCGGGACAGCGGCATGATCAACGCGGACCGGATGATCAACGACGGTCTCGACGACTCCTGCGCCAACAACCGGCAGCCGACCTGGACGTACAACCAGGGCGTCGTCCTGGCCGCGCTGACCGAACTGCACCGGGCGACCGGCGACGCCGGCCTGCTGACCACCGCGCGCTCACTGGCCGACGCCTCCACCGTCAGGCTCCAGAGCGACGGCGTGCTGCGCGAACCGGGCGAGGGTGACAACTGCACCGGGGACGGGCCCTCGTTCAAGGGCGCCTACGTTCGCGGGCTCGGGCAGCTCAACCGCCAGTTGCCGGACCACCCCTACGCCGCGACGATCAAGCGCTGGGCGAACAGCGCCTACGACCGCAACCGCAACGCGCTCGACCAGTACGGCCCGCACTGGAACGGCGGAGCGGGCGCGACCGATTACGGCTGCCAGCACAGCGTCCTGGACCTGCTCAACGCCGATACCGAGACACACCGACGGTGATCCCCTGCCGGCGCGACCGGCCGTACCGGGGGGTGCCCGGTACGGCCCGTCGTACCAGGGGGTGCCGCCCGGTCGATCCGGTCACTGCAGGAGCGTCGCGCGGTCCACCCGGTCCACCCGGTCCACCCGGGCCATACGCGGAACCGGTCGATCGATTCGACTTCACACGATGAGGACTGATGATGAAGAGATTCCTCATGGCGCTCTGCCTCTCGCTGGCAGGCGCGGTGGGCCTCAGCTGGGCCCTCGTGCTCCCGGCGGCGGCCGACGCCGGAACCGGGCGGCCGGCTCCCGGCGTACGGGCCACCGCTGCGGTCTCGTCCCTGAGAGTCATGCCACTGGGCGACTCGATCACGGACGGAGTGGGGAGCAGCACGGGTAACGGCTATCGGAGCCCTCTGTGGGACCGTCTCACCACTGACGGATACACCCTGGACTTCGTCGGCACCTCCCGCGCCGGTTCCATGCAGGACCCCGACCACGAGGGGCACTCCGGCTGGCGGATCGACCAGATCGCCTCCATCGCGGACGCCTCGCTGTCCCGCTACCGGCCGAACGTCGTGACGCTGATGATCGGCACCAACGACTTGGGCCAGAACTACCAGGTCCCCGGCGCCGCAGCCCGGCTCGACTCACTGATCGACCGGGTCGTGGCCGGTGCCCCCGACGCGACCGTGCTGGTCGGCTCACTCGTCGTCTCGACCAGCTCCACCGTCGAGGCCAACAGGGCCGAGTACAACCGGCAGATCCCCGGCATCGTCCAGGCCAAACAGGCAGCGGGCAAACACGTCCGCTACGTCGACATGGGTGCGCTGAACGCCGCAGACCTGGCCGACTCCCTGCACCCGAACGACACGGGCTACCGGAAGATGGCCGACGCCTTCCACAGCGGCATCAGGACGGCGGACGAAGCCGGCTGGCTCGGGGAACCCGTCGCCACCGGCGGTCAGGTGCGGTCCGGGATCGCCGGCAAGTGCATGGACGTCGACGCCGGCGGAACCGCCAACGGCACGCCCGTCCAGTCGTGGTCCTGCACCACCTCGGGCGCACAGTGGTGGACAGCTCGCTCCGACGGTTCCCTGCGCGTACTGGGCAAGTGCCTGGACGCCCTCGGCCGAGGCACGGCCAACGGCACCCAACTGGCGGTCTGGGACTGCAACGGCGGAGCGAACCAGGTCTGGCAGGCGTACGACGGCGGCTACCGGAACCCCGTGTCCGGCCGGTGCGTCGACCTCCCCGCCTCCTCCACGGCGGACGGCACACGACTGGTGCTGTGGGACTGCAACGGCGGCCCCAACCAGAAGTGGACGACGCTGCTGCCCGTCTGAGGCCGTGGCGTTCGACATGTTCAACACCAAGGCCAGCGGCCCCGGCCGGGCCTGCGCCCCTTCCGGGACCCGGACGTCGTCGAGGGCGTCGAGGAGGTCGAGGGCGACGAAGGCGAGGACTGACGCGAAGCGCGCCCAAAGCGTCACCTCAGCTTCGCGGGCCGCTGCTTGTTTCCTGGGCGAAGGCCGGGGGGCCGGGCAGTGCTGGCCGCCTGCGGCGTCTCAAGCTTAGACGGAAGCGATGAGTGTCGGATTGAAGAGGATCGCCGCCCACGACGAGATATTCTTCACCTGCTCACCTGCTCACCTGCTCACCTGCTCACCTGCTCACCTGCTCACCTGCTCACCCTGCTCAATGGTCTGCTCCGCCAGGCGGCGGCTCTCCTCGCCCTGGGCGAGACTCGCGCTCGACATGCGCCGCATGGCCTCGTTCTGATCGAGCGACACGAGTGTGGAGTGCACGGTCAGCGCGTTCTCGAGCAGAGCCCGGGCCCCATCGACCCGTTCCATCACTCGGATGGCGTGGTCGAGGACGTTGCGCAGCCGGTTTTGCATTTTGCACCTCGTCGTCGGTGCCGTACCAGGCCGGGCGCAGCACGACGAACACCGTGTCGCCGTACTGTTCGAGCTTCGTGCGCTGATGCCCTTTGTGCGCGTCCTCGACGGCCAGCGAGTGCAGCCCGAACCGGTCCGCCGCGGTCTCGGGATTGTCCGGTCCGGGTTCATCAGCCCGATCCAGGCCACACCACCGGACTGCTCCCGACGGTCGGTGGCGCCCCGCATATCGGGCGGGTAGTCGCAACGGCGCCCGTCGACGTAGATCCGGCCGTCGATCACCGTCATCGAACCCCTGCTCCTCGACGGCATCGCGTCGCGTTCCGTCGACGGCGCGACGCTTCGGGCGAGGATCGTGTCGTCGATGCTCGTCGGCCTCATGGTAGGACGCAGCGTCGTCGGCGCCCCGACGCTCACCGGAGCGGATCGTGAGACGTTCGTCGCGCTGGTCGGGCCCGCTGTGCAAAGCGTGTTGGTCTTCGCACCGAGCGATCAGCCGTCGGTCCTGGAGCCAACCCGCCCGACCGCCGGCGGGGTCACGAGCCGGGTGACGCCGGGCGGTGCAGCCGACGTCGATGCCTCGGTCGCCGCCGCGGAGCGCGCGTTCGTCTCACCCTCCGGCCGCACAACGTGTGTGGCTCCAGAGCCCGAACAGCTCCAGAGCCCGACCGGCTACGAGAGCGGATACGGAGTCGGCCTCGCTTCGGGACGGGCGGCACAGGGAGGGGGACGGACAGATACCAGTACGAGCGCGCCCCCCGCGTGCGCTGCTTGCAAAAAAATTGCTTAGCCTTGATCTGTTTTTGCGAGCCCGATGTATCGTGCTCGTATGACATCGAAGCTGGTGCAAGTGGCCGAGTTCGCGGGTGTGAGCCAAGTGACGGTTCGGCGCGTACTGAACGGCAGTCCCGCTGTGGCCGGGTCCACCCGGGAGCGGGTTTTCCGGGCGCTGGACGTGTTGGGGATCCAGCGCCCGGCGGCCTCGGCCGTCGAGCGCTCGCCGCTGGTGGGTCTCGTGATCCCGGACCTGCAGAACCCGGTCTTCCCGGCCTTCGCGGAAGCCCTGGCGGGGCGGCTGAACAAGCGAGGATACATTCCGGTTCTTTGCACTCGCACGGCTGATGGGGTGTCCGAGGCGAACTACATCGAGATGCTGCTGGCGCAGAACATCGGCGGGATCGTGTTCGTCGGTTCCAGCTACGCCGATGCCGGTGTCGAGCAGGGCATGGCGCTGAAGGAGCGCGGGGTTCCGATGGTGCTGGTCAATGGTGCCGACGAGAACCTGGCGGTGGCACAGTTGGCGGCCGACGACACACACGCCGTCGAGCAGGCGCTCGTTCACCTGGAACGTATGGGGCATGAGCGCATCGGGCTGCTGGTGGGGCCTGGCGGGCACGTCCCGTCCGTCCGGAAGCTCAAGGGGTTCGCTCGGTTCTGGCAGTCCAGGGGAGTGTCACGGGAGACGTGGCTGCCCTGGGTTGTGCACACCCTGTTCTCCCTGGAGGCGGGCGCCCACGCCGTGGAGGGCCTCCTCGCCCAGGGGGTCACGGGCGTGATTTGCGGAAGTGACACGCTGGCTTTGGGGGTCGTCCGCGGCGCCCGCCGTCAAGGGCTGCGGGTCCCCGAGGAGTTGTCGGTCGTGGGCTTCGACGACTCGGCGCTGATGAGCGCGGTCGATCCGCCCCTCACCACGTGCCGACAGCCCGTGGCGGCGATGGCCGAAGCGGCCGTCACCGTTCTCGCAGAGCAGATCGAGGGCCGCCAAGTGCCCCTCGGTCTGACGCTTTTCCAGACCGAGCTGATCGTCCGAACGTCGACGACGCGGCCCAGCACGGCTGGGCTCCTCCGCTAGCTTCCAGTTTTTTTGCAACAAGTCATTGACATTTTACGCGACCGACTCCTACCTTCTGCATGTCCAATGGCGCTTCGGTTGACGCGGCCGCAAGCGCAGTGCATCAGGAAAGGCAGATCTGTCATGGGTGGAGCCCGAAGTCGTCGGAGATTCATCAGCGTGGGCATAGCCTGCGCTCTCAGCGGGGGGCTGGCCGCTTGCGGCGGTTCCCCGTCCACGGGGGGTAAGGGCGGCGTGGTCACCATCTCGGTGAACGGCATGCCGCCCAAAACCCAGCCAGTGGACCGTAAGTACTTCGAGCAGGACGTCAGGGCGTTCGAGAAGGAACACCCCAAGATCAAGATCGATGCCCGTGAGGGCCAGATGGATCCCAAGACCTTCTCGGCGAAGCTGGCCGGCGGCCAGTTGGAAGACGTCTACTACGTCTACTTCACCGACCCGGCAGGTCTTATCCAGCGCCGTCAGGGCGCGAAGATCACCGAGCACGTCAAGGACATGCCGTACTTCAAGGACGTCAAGACGGAGTTCCTCGACGTGTTCACCGGGCCCGACGGAGCTCTGTACGGCCTGCCCAACGGGCAGTACTCCCTCGGCCTGATCTACAACCGCGCCCTGTTCAAGAAGGCCGGTCTCGACCCCGACAAGCCGCCCACCACGTGGGAGGGGGTCCGCGAGGCGGCCAAGAAGATCACGGCGCTGGGCGACGGCGCAGTCGGCTACGCCGACTACAGCAAGAACAACCAGGGCGGCTGGCACTTCACATCGTGGGTCTACTCGATGGGCGGAGACATCGCCCTGCAGAAGGACGGGAAGTGGAAGGCCGCCTTCGACAGCGAGGCCGGCCGCAACGCACTCCGGATGCTGCACGACATGCGCTGGACCGACAAGTCGATGGGCACACGGCAACTGCTGCAGATCGACGACGTGCAGAAGATGATGGGCTCCGGCAAGCTCGGCATGTATATGGCCGGCCCGGACAACATCCCCACGATCGTCAAACAGTTCGAGCGCGAGTACAGCGAGTACGGCGTGGCCGCCATGCCCGGTGAGGCCACCCTCGGCGGCGGCAACGGCTTCATGTTCAACCCGAAGGCGACACCGGAGAAGATCAAGGCCGGTATCGAGTGGGTCCAGTGGAAGTACCTCAACCCGGACCGCACCGAGTTCGAGGACAAGCGGGCCTCCGGCAACGACGTGCCCATCGGCCTCCCGCTGGACCGGCTCTTCAACGGCGCGGCCGAAGCCAAGCAGGCCCGCGCGCATGCGAAGTACGCCAACGTGCCGCAGGACAACTACAAGCCGTTCGTCGAGCGGAACGCCCTGATCGACCAGAAGGTCGAGCCGCCGAACGCGCAGCAGATCTACACCGTCCTCGACGGAGTCATGCAGGCCGTCCTGACCAAGGAAGACGCCGACCTCGACCGGGTCCTGGCCGACGCGGCCAAGAGAGTCGACGCCATCCTCGCGACGGTCCGGTGACATGGCGGCCCCGACCCTCGTCCGGGAAGCGAAGACCTCCCCGAAGCCGCGGAAGACCGGCGTGAACAACGTGAACAATGGGAGCAGGCGTCGGCGCCGCTTCCGTGAAAACCTCGTCGCCTACAGCTTCCTCGGCGCGGGCGTGCTCTGCTTCGCCCTCTTCTCCTGGTACCCGATCGTCCGCGGCTGGCTGCTCGGCTTCCAGGAAGTGACGTTCGCCCAACCCGCCACCTGGGTGGGCTGGGAAAACTACCGCCGGCTCTTCGACGACCCGCTCTTCGTGACGGCGTGGCAGAACACCGGCTACTTCACCCTCCTCGCCCTCGTCTTCGGGTTCGCCGCCCCCTTCCTCACCGCGGTCGTCCTCAACGAGTTCCGCCACGCGCGTTCCTACCTCCGCATGACCGTCTACCTTCCGGTCATGCTGCCGCCGATCGTCACGATGCTGCTGTGGCGCTGGTTCTACGATCCGGGCCCGGGCCTGTTCAACAACCTTCTCGAGACCCTCCACCTGCCGGCCCAGCAGTGGCTCGAGTCGGAGAACATGTCCATGATCTCCCTGGTGCTGGTCTCGACCTGGGCCAACATGGGAACCACGACCCTCATCTACCTCGCCGCTCTCGGTTCGATCCCCGGCGAGGTGTACGAGGCGGCCGAGCTCGACGGCGCCTCGATCCGCCAGCGGCTGTGGCACGTGACGATGCCGCAGATGCGGTTCATCCTCATGATCACCCTGCTGCTCCAGGTCATCGGCACCATGCAGGTCTTCATCGAGCCGTACGTGCTTACCGGCGGCGGCCCCGACGACGCCACCGTGACCGTCCTCCTGCTGCTCTACCGTTACGCGTTCGTCTACAACGACTTCGGCATGGCCAGCGCCATGAGCACGGTGCTCTTCATCGTCCTCGGACTCTTCGCGGCGGCCTATCTCCGGCTGACCCGCAGCAAGGGCTGAAAGGAACGATCATGCCCGAATCCCTCGAACGCACCCTCATCGCCCCCGCCGAGATGAACCGGCGGACCGGCCGCTTCCTCTACCGGTTCGTGCTGGGCTCGACCGTCATCGGCTTCACCCTCGCGTTCATCTTCCCCCTGTACTGGATGGCGAGCGGGGCAGTGAAATCCTCCTCCGAGCTGGCCGACCCCCAGCCCACCTTCCTCCCGCAGAGCTGGCACCCGGAGTCGTACTCCCAGGCATGGGTCAACGTCGGCCTGGGCGACTACTTCCTCAACACCTTGATCCTGGCCGCCGGCGCCTGGCTGACCCAACTGCTCGTCGACGTGGCCGCCGCCTACGCCCTGTCCAAGCTGCGACCGGCCCTGGGCAACATCGTGCTCGGCATGATGCTGGCCACTCTGATGCTGCCGGTCTCCGCCCTCCTGGTGCCGACCTACCTCACCGTCACCGACGTGCCGCTGTTCGGCGTCAACCTGATCAACACGCCCTGGGCGATCTGGCTGCCTGCCTGTGCGAACGCGTTCAACATCTTCATCCTGAAACGCTTCTTCGACCAGATCCCCGCCGAGCTCCTCGACTCCGCGCGCATGGATGGCGCAGGACCTCTGCGCGTCCTGATGTCCGTCGTCCTGCCGCTGTCCCGCCCAGTCCTCGCGGTCGTCTCGATCTTCGCCGTCGTCGGAGTGTGGAAGGATTTCCTCTGGCCGCTGCTGGTCCTCCCGGACCCGGCACGCCAGCCCATCACCGTCGCGCTCAACCGACTGGCCGAATTCATGCCTGCCAACCAGCTACTGGCCGGCATGGTCATGGCCTCGATTCCCTTGCTGGTGATCTTCCTGATCTTCCAGCGGCACATCATCGCGGGCCTCACGGCAGGCAGCCTCAAGGGCTGACCCACCCGCGTCCTCCAACCCGCCCCACCAGGGCCCCTCACGGGAGGGGCGAGTGCTCGGTACACGCCTGACCGGACGCGCCACGCCCCCCGCGCCGCCTCTTGGCCCCGCGTCGGCGGCACCGTTCGACGGCGGCGACCGCCGCAGCGCACACCCCCTCGCCCGACTGCCGCTTCCGGCCGTCTCCCGCGCGACCCGACCGGGCGAACCCCCACCAGCCCGCTCACCGCGTCAGGTCCACACCCGCAATCCCGCATCCTGACCCGGGCGTTGCTGGGCGTTGCGACTCCACGCCGTCGCACTTCCCCGCGTGACGGCACACGATCGTCGGCCCCTCGCCGACACCCCAAAGGGCAGAGCCGCCCCTTTACGGAAGGACACACCGCTGTGTCGACCCACCGCACCGCAAGGTTCCGCAAGCCCACCGCCGCCATAACCGCCGCCATGCTGCTGGCTCTGACCGGCGCGGTCTCCTACAGCCTGGCCGAGCCGACCCCCGCCTACGCCGCCACCACCACGCTGCAGGCCGAGTCCACCACCCTGTCCGGCGGCGCCGTCGCCGAGCAGGAGCACTCCGGGTACACCGGCAGCGGCTACGTAGGAGGACTGACCGACCGCAACAAGGGCAACGCCTCGATCACCACCAGCGTGCAGTCGGCCCAGGCCGGCGGCGGCAGCGTCGCCGTCCGCTACGCCAACGGCACCGGCTCGACCAAGACCCTCACCCTGCTCCTGGCCGGGGCCAAGGTCAGTCAGGTGAGCCTGCCGGCCACCAGCGGCTGGGCCGCCTGGTCCACCGTCGACGTCCCGGTCACCCTCGCCAAGGGAACCAACAACCTCGCCCTGGCCTTCACCAGCAGCGACAGCGGCAATATCAACGTCGACAGTCTCACGGTCAACACCCCCGACGTCCCTGGCACCGCCGACCCCTCCATCCTGGAGGCGGAGTCCGCCGCCCTGTCGGGCGGTGCGGTCGCGGAACGGGAACACGTCGGCTACACCGGGACCGGCTACGTCGGGGGACTGACCGACCACAACAAGGGCAACGCCTCGATCACCACCAGGGTGCAGTCGGCCCAGGCCGGCGGCGGCAGCGTCGCCGTCCGCTACGCCAACGGTACCGGCTCGTCCAAGACGCTCACCCTGTCCGTGGGCGGCGCCGCCACACAGGTCACGCTGCCGGCGACCAACGGCTGGGCCGCCTGGTCCACCGTCGACGTCCCGGTCGCTTTCGCCGCGGGAACCAACAACCTCGCCCTGGCCTTCACCAGCAGCGACAGCGGCAACGTCAACGTCGACCACTTCAAGGCGACCACCCCCGCAGGCCCCGGCGACCCCGACCCCGGTGACCCGGACCCCAGCGGCGTCGGCGCCACACTGCCCTTCACGGCCTACGAGGCCGAAGGCGGCAGGACCAACGCCTCGACGATCGGCCCCGACCGCACCTACCTCACGGAGGCGTCGGAGGCATCGGGCCGCAAAGCTGTGAAGCTGGCCAGGACCGGCGACTTCGTCGAGATCACGCTGACCGAGCCCGCCAACGCGATCAACCTGCGCTACTCCCTGCCCGACAGCAGCGACGGCCGGGGCATCGACGCCTCCCTGAGCCTCTACGCCGGCGGCAAGGAGCTGACCGACCTCCGTCTGACCTCGCGCTACGCCTGGGTCTACGGCGAATACCCCTACACCAACATCCCTGGCCAGGGCAAGGCCCACCGCTTCTTCGACGACACCCGGCTCCACCTCGGCCAGACACTGCCCGCAGGCACCGTCCTGCGCCTCCAGAAGGACGCCGCGGACACCGCCGCCTTCTACACCGTCGACCTCCTGGAAGCGGAACAGGCCTCGGCGGCCGGGACCCTGCCCAGCGGGTACGTGTCCGCCAGGGACCTCGGCGTCGCACCGGGCGGCCAGGACGTCACCTCAGCCCTCAACAACGCGCTGACGCAGGCCAAGAACCAAGGCAAGGGCCTGTTCCTGCCCGCCGGAACGTACACCATCTCCGACCACGTCAACCTCGTAGGGGTGAAGCTGCGCGGCGCGGGCGTGTGGCACACCATCCTGCGCGGCACCGGCCTCAAGGGCGGCCTGCTCGCCAAGGGAGGCACCAGCACGGTCGAGGACCTGATGATCGACGGCCAGAACACCGTGCGTGACGACGCCGCCGGGCACGCCGCCATAGAGGGCGACTTCGGCACCGACTCCGTCATCCGCAACGTCTGGATCCAGCACACCAAGGTCGGCCTGTGGGTCACCGCCTCGACCAACGGCCTCAAGGCCAGCGACCTGCGCATCCGCAACACCTACGCCGACGGCGTCAACCTGCGCGGCAACGTGCAGAACACCGTCGTCTCCAACAGCAGCATCCGTGGCACCGGCGACGACGCCATGGCCATGTGGTCCGACCCCGGCGCGGTCCGCAACAGCGCCTTCCGCAACAACACCATCCAGCTTCCCACGCTCGCCAACGGCGCCGCGGTCTACGGCGGAAGCGGCAACAGCGTCGAGAACAACCTCATCTCCGACACCGTCACCTCCGCCGCCGGAATCTCCGTCTCCACCCGGTTCGGCGAGCCGTTCACCGGAACCACCACCGTCTCAGGCAACGTCCTGCGCCGCACCGGCAGCCTGGAGCCGAACTGGAACGCCCAGCTCGGCGCCCTGTGGGTCTACGCCGACCGCCACGAGATCACCCAGCCCATCGTCCTGAAGGACAACCTCATCGAGGACTCCACCTACAGCGGACTGCTCGTCTCCTGGGAGAAGCAGGTCACCGACCTGCGCGTGGACGGCCTCACCATCAACAAGACCGGCGCCCACGGCATCGAGGTGTTCGCCGCCGGCAAGGGCGCCTTCTCCAACACCAAGATCACCGGAACCGCCGACACCGCCCTCGACGTCGCGGGCGGCTTCACCGTCCAGCGGGGGAACGGCAACTCCGGCTGGTGACCGAGCCCGGCCGCGAGTCCCGGGACGCCCTTCCGGCGCCCGTACCCGCGGCCGACCGGCCCCACCCATGATTCGCGGGCCCGGACCACAGCCCCCCCCGCTCCCGGGCCCGCGGCACCACCCATCCACTCGCTTCGCACAGGAGGCAGCTCCCATGACCCCGCGCACCACCGACTGGTGGCGACACGCAGCCATCTACCAGGTCTACCCGCGCAGCTTCGCCGACGGCAACGGTGACGGTATCGGTGACCTGGCCGGAGTGCGCTCCCGGCTGGACTATCTGCACCGGCTGGGCATCGAAGCCATCTGGTTCTCCCCGTGGTACCTGACCCCGATGGCCGACGCCGGCTACGACGTCACCGACTTCAGGCAGATCGACCCCCGCTTCGGAACACTCGCCGAAGCCGAAAAGCTCATCGACGAAGCCCATCAGCACAACATCCGCATCATCGTCGACGTCGTCCCCAACCACGTCTCCAACGAGCACGCCTGGTTCCTGGCCGCTCTCGACGCCGCTCCCGGCTCCCCGGAGCGCGACCTGTTCTGGTTCCGCGACGGCCGTGGCGAAAACGGCGAACTGCCCCCCAACGAGTGGCAGTCCATCTTCGGCGGGCCGGCCTGGACCCGCGTTCCCGACGGCCAGTGGTACCTACACCTGTTCGCCCCCGAACAGCCTGATCTGAACTGGCGCAACCCCCTGGTACGCGATGAGTTCGAGGACGTGCTGCGGTTCTGGTTCGACCGGGGAGTCGATGGCATCCGGGTGGACTCGGCCGCCATGTGCAGTAAGGACCCCGCCCTGCCCGATTACGACCACAGCGTCTTCCCCGACCCCCACCCCTATGTCGACCTCGACGAGAACCACGACATCTACCGGGGGTGGCGCGCGGTCGCCGACTCCTACCCCGGCCGGCGCGCACTGATCGGGGAGGTGTGGCTCGCCGACCCCGCCCGCTTCGCCCAGTACCTGCGCGCCGACGAGCTGCACGCCGCTTTCAACTTCGACTTCCTCGGGTGCAGTTGGGACGCCTCCACGCTGCGTGCCTGCATCGACCAGACACTCGCCGCACACGCCGAGGTCGAGGCGCCGAGCACGTGGGTCCTGTCGAACCACGACGTCACGCGCCACGTCACCCGCTACGGGCGGCCCGACACCAGCACGGCCGCGGGCATCCGCCAGTACAACCCGGTCGTCGACGAGGACCTCGGCCGGCGCCGTGCCCGCGCGGCCGCCCTGCTCACCATGGCGCTGCCCGGCGCCGTCTACATCTACCAGGGCGAGGAGCTCGGCCTGCCCGAGGTCGAGAACATCCCCGCCGACCGCCGTGACGACCCCATCTACCACCGTACGCAGGGCAAGGACCCCGGCCGGGACGGTTGCCGCGTGCCCCTGCCCTGGGACGGGAGCACGGAGTCCTACGGGTTCAGCCCCGCCGGCGCCGATCGCCCCTGGCTGCCCCAGCCCACCGCCTGGGCACAGCTCCACGCCGCCGCCCAGGAGTCCGACCCCACATCCATGCTCCACCTCTACCGAACGGCCCTGGCCCTGCGGGTAGAAGAACCCGCTCTGGGCGACGGGCCCCTCACCTGGCTCCCCGCCCCCGAGGAGGTCCTCGCGTTCACCCGCGGAGGCGACTTCACCTGCATGATCAACCTTTCGGAGGCCGCCACACCCCTGCCGCCGAACAGCACGGTGCTCGTCACCTCCCAGTCGCTGTCCGACGGGCTACTGCCGCCCGACACCGGAGTCTGGCTCCGCACCGCTTGAACCGTCCAGGGCCGACGACGTGCTAGCCGTAGGGCAGCGGCCACGGGGGCGGATCCCGCCCCTGTGATCGGCATCGGCTGCACAGCCGACCGCACGATCTACGCCGCAGACTGCCGCCCACAACCAGCAGGAGTATGCCGAGGACCAGTTACACCAGACCTCTGACCTGCTCCTTCAGGTTGGCGGGGACTTGCTGGGTTTGGATCGGGGGCGCCCGCGACGCGGAACCCAGTACCGGCGGGCGGCGCGTCTCCCTGCACGTGGCCGACGATGAGGACCGGAACCAGGTGATGCTTCTGGTGCTCAGCCACCGAACCCCTTCCTCCACCGAACCCCTTCCTCGTCGTTCCTCCTGAGGGCCGGGACGCCAGCCTCCTGCGGCTGGCCGGATTCGACCGCGCACAGCCGGTAGGCATGCCGCATCCCCCGCACGCCGTGCAGGCGCTTGACAGGGCGGCCCAGAGCTTGGGTGAGCCGGGCCGTGCAGGGAGTCGGCCTGCGGCTCGTCGTAGGAGAGTCGATGCGGTGGTGGGGCGGGCCGGAAAGCGGTGCGCAGGGCGCCCGAGTCGGACCTTGGCCCGGAAATGCTCCGGAACAGCTGGTCAGAGGTGGGACAGCGGTGGGGGATATCGGGAGTGGCCTCGTCGTTCGACCCACGGCTCCCATGTGACCCACGAAGGGCGCCTGCCAGGGAAAGCCCCTGGTCAGGCGCCCTTCTGCTGTGCCTAGAAGAAGCCCAGCCTCTTCGGCGAGTACGACACCAGAAGGTTCTTCGTCTGCTGGTAGTGCTCCAGCATCATCTTGTGGTTCTCCCTGCCGATACCCGACTGCTTGTAGCCTCCGAATGCCGCGTGCGCCGGGTAGGCGTGGTAGCAGTTCGTCCAGACCCTGCCCGCCTTGATCCCGCGCCCCGCCCGGTAGGCCGTGTTGACGTCGCGGGTCCAGACTCCGGCTCCCAGTCCGTACAGGGTGTCGTTCGCCGTGCTGATGGCGTCGTCGAAGTCCGTGAAGGACGTCACGGCCACGACCGGGCCGAAGATCTCCTCCTGGAAGACCCGCATCCGGTTGTCGCCCTCAAGGACCGTCGGCTGGACGTAGTAGCCGCCCGCCAGCTCACCGTCGTGCTCGATGCGCCGGCCACCCGTCAGGATCTTCGCTCCCTCCTGCTGGCCGATGTCCAGGTACGAAAGGATCTTCTGCAGCTGGTCGTTGGAGGCCTGGGCGCCGATCATCGTGTCGGTGTCCAGCGGGTGACCCGACACGATCTGTTCCGTACGGGCGATGCCGGCCTCCAGGAACGCGCCGTAGTGGCCGCGCTGAATGAGAGCACGCGACGGGCACGTGCACACCTCGCCCTGGTTGAGGGCGAACATGGTGAAACCTTCGAGGGCCTTGTCGAGAAAGTCGTCGTCGGCGCGTGAGACGTCGTCGAAGAAGATGTTCGGCGACTTGCCACCCAGCTCCAAGGTCACCGGCTTGATGTTCTCGGAGGCGTACTGCATGATCAGCCGCCCCGTCGTGGTCTCACCGGTGAAGGCGATCTTCGCGACGCGCGGGCTCGAGGCGAGCGGCTTCCCGGCTTCCACTCCGAAACCGTTGACGATATTGACGACGCCGGGCGGAAGCAGATCCGCCACCAGGCTCAGCCAGTAGTGGATCGAGGCGGGCGTCTGCTCGGCCGGTTTGAGGACCACCGCATTGCCCGCGGCGAGCGCCGGCGCGAGCTTCCAGGTGGCCATCAGGATGGGGAAGTTCCACGGGATGATCTGGGCGACCACACCCAGCGGCTCATGGAAGTGGTACGCGACAGTGTCGTCGTCGATCTCGCTGAGCGAACCCTCCTGGGCGCGCAGAGCCCCCGCGAAATAGCGGAAGTGGTCGATGGCCAGCGGGATGTCGGCGGCCAGCGTCTCCCGTACGGGCTTCCCGTTCTCCCAGCTCTCGGCGACCGCCAGCTCCTCCAGGTGAGCCTCCATCCGGTCGGCGATCCTGTTCAGCACCGAGGCCCGGTCCCCGGCGGATGTGGCCCCCCAGCCCGGAGCCGCCGCATGGGCGGCGTCCAGGGCCAGTTCGACGTCCTCGGACGTGCCGCGTGCGATCTCGGTGAACGGGCGGCCGTTGACGGGGCTCGGGTTCTCGAAGTACTGGCCCCGGGCCGGCGGGACGTACGCGCCGCCGATCCAGTGGTCGTAGCGGGACGCGTAGGTGACGATCGCGCCCTCGGTGCCCGGCGCTGCGTAACGGGTCATCTCAGTGGCCTCCCGGATCCGGCGCCGCCCGTCGTCGGACGGCCCTCGCCGCGAGGCTAGGGACGGGGACGTTGCAAGGGCGTTGCAACGACGTCGCCGGGCGCCCTCCACGGTCTGTCGTCACCCTCCTGTCGGCCGGGCGTCGACAGGACAACGCCGCAGATGTGCGTGCCAGGCGTCGCGGGCCGGACGAGACTTCGCGGACACCACCTAGCCGCGCTGCTCAGCGTCCAGCCCCCGTACCCTGGCCAGCAACGCCGCCCGCTGGACCACCGGAACCGCCCCGGCCAGCGCGCGCCACACCGGCAGGTCCTCCTCGCCCCACGGGCTGTAGGCCCAGTCGGCCAGCAGCCCCGGATCAGCCCGGGAGATCAACGCAGCCCGCAGCTGCTCCGAGATCAGCCGCCGGAGCCGTACGACCGCGGGGGCCCGGGAACCCGGCAACAGCGGGCCCGTGTACGCGCCCAGCGCCGCCGCCACCGCGCCCGAACCCAGCCGGCGCGTCACCGTGTCGAAATCGGCGTCCACCGGGACGGCCAGCCGATAGGGGCGCGAGTCCAGCAGGTCGGGCCCCAACAGCCGCCGGAGCCGTGAAAGTTCGGCCCTCAAGGTCACCGGGGTGACCGACTCGTCCTCGTACAGCTCCACCAGCAGCTCGTCCCCGCTCAGGCCCTCCGGCCGTCGGGTCAGGGCGACCAGGATCTCGCTGTGCCGCCGGCTGAGCCGCAGCCGGCGTCCGCGCGTCACCAGCAACGCCTCGTCCCTGCCCAGCGCGGTCAGCCGCAGCGAATCGACATCGGAGTCGGACGGCGGCGTCAGCAGCGCGAGCTGCGACTCGGCGGCCCGGGCCACCGCCTGGACGAACGCCAGACTGTGCGGGTGGGCGAGCCGGTCGCCGCCCGTGATGTCGACGGCTCCCAGCACCCGGCCCGTACGGGGATCGTGCAACGGCGCCGCCGCGCAGGTCCACTGCTGTACCGGTCGCAGGAAGTGCTCGGCCGCGAAGACCTGGACCGGACGGTCCACGGCGATGGCCGTTCCCGGCGCGTTCGTCCCCGCCACGGACTCGGCCCAGCGGGCGCCCTCCACGAAGTTCATCAGGCCGGCCCGCCGCCGCGCCGCCGTATGCCCCTCGACCCACAGGAGCCGTCCGTGGGCGTCGCAGACGGCCAGCAGGTGTTCCCCGTCCGTCGCGTACGCACCCATCAGCTCACGGATCACGGGCATCGCACGGGCCAGGGGATGCGCCGCCCGGTAGGGGCCCAGCTCGTCCGGGCCGAGCTCCACCGCGGGGGCGTCGTCCGGGCAGACCCGGGCCCGCGCCGAGCGTCGCCAGGACGCGCCGACCACCGCACGGACCGGCCGCTCCAGGCGTCCCGCCGAGGTGAACACGTCATGGGCGCGGCGCAGTGCGCCGCTCCGTTCGCCGGGATCGGCGTCCGCCGCCAGGGCCACCCAGGGATCCGTCAACTCACCCTCCCGTCCAAGGGCCTTCGTGCCCTCCCATCGTCGTCGCCGCCGGACTCCGCGACAAGCTCGGTGCGGAGAGTCATCACCACGGGGGCCGGGGGAGGTCGCTCAGGCGGTGTCGACGACGAGCCGGAGATAGCGTTCCCAGTCCCAGTGGACGCCCGGGTCGGTGTGGTCGCTGCCCGGCACCTCGTGATGGCCGACGATGTGCTCCCGGTCCTTGGGGATGCCGTGGCGATCGCAGATGTCCGCGGTGAGCCTGGCGGACCGGAGATACATGACCTCCGTGAAGAACTCCGGGCGGTCCACCCACCCTTCGTGCTCGATGCCGATGCTCCGGGTGTTCCAGCTCCAGTTGCCCGCGTGCCAGGCGATGTCCTTCTCGCGTACGCACTGGGCGACATGGCCGTCGCCGGAGCGCACCACGTAGTGGGCCGACACCTGCTTGGAGGGGTTGCGGAAGATGCCCGCGGTCGGCGTGAACAGCTGTTGGGCGACATGGATGACGACGCGGTCGATCCAGCGCTCCGAAGGGCGGGAGGGGACGGTGTAGTTGGCGGCGGCTGCCGGAGCCCAGAGTGCCGTCGCGTAGTCGGTGGGGCCCTCCGGTGCCGCCACGGCCCTCGCGGAGGCGGGCAGGACGGCCGCCGCCATCGTCGCGGCGGCGCACTGAATGATCCTTCTGCGGTGCAACGGCACTCCTGAGGCCGGGGCCAGGGGCCGAGGCATGGGCGGAACGGGGCGGGACAGGGCGGCAGGGACAGGGGCAGGGACAAGGCAAGGGCAAGGGCAGAGACGGGCGCAGGGCAAGGACGGGGACCGGAACGTACGGAGCTGAGCCGGGGCAGTCTCCCGGCTCGTGAATCGCCCCCGCCGATGCAGATGACGAACCCGCCGTACAGCCGGTTCCCCGCAGCCGCTGTCCGGACACGCTTGGACCCGCGCGCGTGCGCCTCCTACGCGTGCGCCTCCTTCGCGTGCGGCCGCCGCGCCTGCGGCTCCCGCGCCGGAGACACCTTTTCCCGCGAGCGGCGGATTCGCCCAGCGTCCGGCCTCCGCCTCCGGCACTCCGGCCCCCCCGCTTCCGGCGCGCGGTCCCCGGCCAGAGGCTCCCCAGTCCCAGGCCCCCCGCCCCCCGGCCGGACGGTTCAGACAGCCGTGTCCGCCGCCCCACCGTCGGCCCCCGCCAGCGCGCCCGCCGGGTCGTCGTCCGCCGGTCCGGCAGGCACCCAACGACCGCGCTCCTTGCGGTAGGGCCACCACCGCCCGTTCCGGTCCAACCGGAGCTGGAGGTCGGCGCCCGCGACGGTCCAGCGGGCCCGGCCGCCTGCCCGCAGGGCCGGCCGCTCGCCCGCCTCCCACGCCTCGCCGAGCCGGGCGCGGCCCCGCGCCAGGTCCTCCGGGTCCGGCGTCCACTCCTCGTCCAGCACCGTGAGTGCCGCGACCCCGCCGTACCGCCAGGCGCGGACCGCCGCGTCCAGGTCCGCGGCCGGGCGGCCGGATCCCGCGGCCAGCCGGGCCCCGATGCGCGGCTCGGGCCGGGTGTCCGCGGCCAGCCGTACCGCGTCCTGCCGCGGAGTCAGCTCGACCGGGAGCGGCTGTCCCTCGTGCCCCGGAGCCAGCGCGTCCAGCAGCATCCGGTGCGCCCGCACCGCGCTGTCGGCCGCCAGTACCTTCAGCGCCGCCGGGTCGACCCCGGGCGCCGGGGCGGTCTCCGTGTCCAGCGCAGGCCCGAGCCCCGGTTCATCGGGGGCCGGTGGGGGAGTGGGGAGCGGCGGCAGGATCCCGGCCGCCGCGAACGCCTCGTCGGCCGGGACACCGTGAACCTCCCGCTCCGCGTCGTCGGCCGCCTCCCGCGCCCCGTCGCCGCCCGCCCGGACCGCCCGGGCGGCGCTGCGCACCTGGAGTTCGTCCAGCAGCCGCCGCTCCTCGCGCCCCCGCATCAGCAGCAGGACGAACGGGTCCTCGTCCAGCAGGCGCGCCACCTGGTAGCAGAGGGCACCCGAGTGCGGGCAGTGGTCCCAGGTCCCACAGGTGCACTCAGGCTCCAGGTCCCCGATGCCGGGCAGCAGCTCGACACCGGCGCCCGCCGCGTCCTCCACCAGATGCGGCGGCATCTCCCGGTCCAGCAGCGCCGCGATGTGCCCGGCCCGGTCCACGGCCATGTCCAGGAACCGGTCCCAGGCGCCCGCGCCGAGCTGCTGGAGCAGGACGTCGCTGCGGTAGGCCGTGCCGTCGCGGTCCCGGACCACGGCTGTGATCCGACCCGGCCGTACGGAGACCGCCCCGACCCTGCCCTCCCGGGCCAGTCGCCGGCCCTGCTTGAGCTGTTGTCCGTCCAGCGCGGTGTCCTCCAGGGCCTTGAGCCACGCCAGCCCCCACCAGGACGTCGCGAAACCCCGGCCCTGCGCAGGGGGAAACGCCGCGAACACACGCTCCGCCCCGCGCCGGCCACCCCGCGACGCCCCGTCTCCGCCCACGTCGGAGGCGTCCGCGTCGCCCGTCCCGTACTCCGCCCCGTACGCGTAGTCGTCCTCGTCCTCGTAGTCATCGCTCATCGTGCGCCCCCTCGCAGCTCGACCAGGTCGGCCAGTTCCGCATCGGTCAGTTCGGTCAGTGCCGCCTCGCCCGAGCCGAGCACCGCGTCCGCGAGCCCTTGCTTGCGGGCGAGCATCTCGGCGATCCGGTCCTCGATCGTGCCCTCGGCGATCAGCCGGTGCACCTGCACCGGCTGCGTCTGGCCGATGCGGTACGCCCGGTCCGTCGCCTGCGCCTCGACCGCCGGGTTCCACCAGCGGTCGAAGTGCACGACATGACCGGCCTGGGTGAGGTTGAGTCCGGTGCCCGCCGCCTTGAGGGACAGCAGGAACACCGGGGCCTCGCCCGCCTGGAAGCGGTTCACCATCTCCTCGCGCCGGGCCACGGGCGTACCGCCGTGCAGGAACTGCGTGTCCACCCCGCGCGCGGCCAGGTGTTCCTCCAGCAGCCGGGCCATCTGTACGTACTGCGTGAAGACCAGCACCGAACCCTGCTCGGCCAGGATCGTGTCCAGGAGTTCGTCCAGCAGCTCGACCTTCCCCGATCGGTCCGCGATCCGCGGCTGTTCCTCCTTGAGGTACTGCGCCGGATGGTTGCAGATCTGCTTCAGCGCCGTCAGCAGCTTCATCACGAGACCCCGTCGCTCGAAGCCGTCGGCGGCGGAGATCTCCGCCAGGGTCTCGCGGACCACCGCCTCGTACAGGCCGGTCTGTTCCGGCGTCAGCGACACGGCCCGGTCGGTCTCGGTCTTCGGCGGCAGCTCCGGAGCGATCCCCGGATCGGACTTCCGGCGGCGCAGCAGGAACGGCCGCACCAGCGCCGCGAGCCGCTCGGCCGCACCCAGGTCGCTGCCGCTCTCGACCGCTGCCGCGTACCGCGTACGGAAGGCGCCGAGCCGGCCGAGCAGACCGGGCGTCGTCCAGTCCAGGATCGCCCACAGCTCGGAGAGGTTGTTCTCGACGGGGGTACCGGTGAGCGCGACCCGGGCCCGGGCCCCGATGGTCCGCAACTGCTTGGCCGTCGCCGAGTGCGGGTTCTTGACGTGCTGCGCCTCGTCGATGACGACCATGCCCCAGGACGCGACGGCGAGCCGGGGCGCGTCGAGGCGCATCGTGCCGTACGTCGTCAGGACGAACTCGCCGTCCACCAGGCCTTCCAGGGAACGCGACGCGCCGTGGAAACGGCGTACGGGGGTGCCCGGCGCGAACCTCTCGATCTCCCGCTGCCAGTTGCCCATCAACGAGGTCGGGCACACCACCAGCGTCGGACCGGCCGCGTCGCGGTCGCTCTGCCGGTGCAGATGCAGGGCGATGAGCGTGATCGTCTTGCCGAGGCCCATGTCGTCGGCCAGGCAGCCGCCGAGGCCGAGCGAGGTCATCGTGTTCAGCCAGTTCAGGCCGCGCAGCTGGTAGTCGCGCAGGGTCGCGGTGAGCGTCTCGGGCTGTCCGATCGACTGCTGGGCGGCGGACTCCGGGTCGGCCAGCCGGTCCCGCAACCGCTGGAGCCAGCCGGTCGCCGCCACCTCGACGCGACGACCGTCCACCTCCGTCGAACCGGTCAGCACCGCGCCGAGAGCGTCGATCGGGGTGACCTTGCGGTCCTGGGTGTCCCGGGCCCGGCGGGCCTCCTCGGGGTCGATGAGCACCCACTGGTCACGCAGCCGCACGATGGGCCTGGTGGACTCGGCCAGCCGGTCCAGCTCCTCGCGGGTCAGCTTCTGGTCGCCGAGGGCGAACCGCCAGTCGAACGACAGCAGTGCGTCGGCGGAGAGGAACGAGGGCACGTCCGCGGCGATGCGTCCCCGCGTCCCGGCCTCCTGTCCGACCCCTTCCCGGTCCGTGGAGTCCCGGTCCGTGGAGTCCCGGTCGTCCGGGCCGATCACGGCGCGCGCGGTGAGCTTCCTGGCCAGTTCCTTGGGCCAGTGCACCTGCACTCCGGCGGCGGCCAGGGCACGCGAGGCGGACCCCAGCAGCTCGGCGATCTCCTCGTCGGCCGGTTCCACCGAGTCCGGCACCGCGGCGGAGAGCAACGGCGCCAGCGGCGGCCAGGCGCGGGCGGCCCGGCGCAGGGTGAGGAGGGCGTCGATCCGGGCCCGGGGCCCGAACGCGGCGGCGGTCCGCGAGTCGCCCGCCCACACCTCGGCCGCGTCGGCGACGAGGGTGGGATCGCTGACACTGTGGATCTGCAGCACGGCACGGAACGACGGCGTGGCCAGGTCCGGACCGGTCCCCGGCCCCGGCCCCGTTGCTTCCGGGGTGGCCTCGGGGCCCGCCTCCGCACCGCTCCGCTGTGAGGTCACACCCGCGACCTCGATACGCAACGAGAGCCGCACGCCCGCGTCGTGACCGGCCGCCACATCGGCCGCCCAGGCCCGCCCCTCGGGCAGGTGCTGCGGCTGCTGGGAGGTGAACGCGGGGCCTGCGGCGGCGAACCCCGCGCCCGGCGTACGGGGCATCGCGTCGGCCACGGCATCAAGGAACGCGCGCAGCAGGCGCTCCGGTTCGGGCAGCAACGTTTCGCCGACGGCGCCGCTCGTCGTGTTCCGCGCCGCTTCCCGCTCCCCAGCTCCGCCCGACTGCCCGTCGCCCCCGACCAGAACGGGGGTCGCGTGGGCGGTCGGCGGCATCGATGCCGCCAGTTCCCGGATGCGTTCGAGGTCGTCGGCGTTCAACGGCCCGATCCGCCAGGCGTCGTGGTCGGTACGGCTCAGCCCTGGCAACAGGAGGCCGCGGGCGACGAACTGGAGAGCGAGAAGCGCGGCGGCGCCCCAGAAGGCGGTGGCGGGTGAGGCACCCGCGACGGCGCGTGCCCGGGTCAGGATTGGCAGAGCGTCCCGCACGGGGAGGTACCGCGCGGTCACCGTACGGGGTCGCAGGTCGGTTTCGACGACGGTCAGCTCCGACGAAGGCCCGGGAGTGCCGGAAGGGGTGCTACCGTCCGGATTCCAGAACGCGATCCTGCCGGTACGGGCTGGATCCGCGGGGACGAAGACCGCGGGGCAGCGAGCCAGTTCGGCGATCTCGGAGGGCGTTGCCGCAGGGTGCCTGTGCACAGCGATGTCAGATTCCTCAAATTTGACTAGTGGGCGGAATCGCCGAGGGTACTCCATTCCGAGCGGCGACAGGCCGTAGAGCTATGTGGTGTGCGTCACTTCTTCCCCTTTCCTGGTCCCGATGGTGCAGCCAGCCCCACCATCGGGCCCGGGGGTCTGCCCCAGGGGAACCAGGGTGGTGGCGCCATGGCCCGCACTCGCCCCCGGTCCGTACGTTCTATGAGGTCAGCGCATATGTTCCAGAGACCGGAGACGTCATGCCCCAGGCGACAGCCACTGTTGCGGATTCCGCCGACGAAAGCAGCCCGGACCGCCCGGCCGACGTTCGCGGGACGGCAGCCGGGAGCGACTTCGCGCCGCTGCTGCGCGCCGTGCGGGACCAGGGACTGCTGGAGCGCCGCACGGACCGGTATGTGCTCGGCATCGCCGCCAATCTGGCGGCCCTGGGCGCGGTGATCACCGGATTCGTTCTGCTGGGCGACACCTGGTGGAGCCTGCTCCTCACCCTGCCGCTGGCGGTCTTCTGGACCCGTACGGCTTTCGTCGGCCATGACGCGGGGCACGCCCAGATATCCGGCGACCGCAGGACGAGCAGGCTGATCGGTCTCGTCCACGCCAATCTGCTCCTCGGTATGAACGAGGCGTGGTGGAACGACAAGCACGTACGCCACCACGCCAATCCGAACCACATCGACAAGGACCCCGATGTCGGCGTCGGTGCCCTGGTCTGGACCCAGAAGCAGGCGGCGCAGCGTGAGGGGTTCGCGCGCTGGCTCACCAGGAACCAGGCCCGCCTGTTCTTCCCGATGCTCCTGCTCGAAGGCATCGCCCTGAAGATCTACGGATTCCAGTTCCTGCGCCGCCAGCCCCTCCGGGAGCGGGCCGTCTCGGGGCTGCTGCTGACCGCGCACTGCGCCCTCTACGCGACCCTGCTGCTCAGCACGCTGTCCCCCGGCAAGGCGATCGTCTTCGGACTGGTGCTGCACGCGCTGTTCGGCCTCCACCTGGGCATGGCCTTCGCCCCGAACCACAAGGGGATGGAGATGCCCGACCCCGACGGCGAGCGCTGGGGCCACCTTCAGCGACAGGTCCTGACCTCGCGCAACGTACGCGGCGCCGTCCTGACCGACTGGTTCCTCGGCGGGCTGAACTACCAGATCGAGCACCACCTCTTCCCGAGCATGCCCCGCCCCAACCTGCGCCTCGCCCAGCCCCTGGTCAAGGCGCACTGCTCCGGCATCGGCATGCCGTACGCGGAGACCGGCCTGATCGAGTCCTACCGGCAGGCGCTGTCGCACATGCACGAGGTCGGCGAACCGCTGCGATAGCGCGGCCGACGGGGAACGTAAGGGCGCGTGGACGCGTTCACACAAACAGGAGCGGCGCCGGCCGCGAAGGAGGCGTGGACCATGTCGAATGGTGCGAAGGTCGCTATCGGGGGAGTGCTCGCGGCGGCCATCCTGTGGCCCCTGATCGGATTCTGGTGGGCGCTGCTGATCGTGATCGGCGTTCCCGTGGCGGGCTATCTGCTGCTGGACCCGTCCCAGCGGCGCAGGCTCCGCAGGATCAACCGCAAGCAGATCGGCCGCTGAGCCCGGGTCGCCCCAGGTGACCGACGAGGATGTCACGCGGGGCGAGCGGCCAACCCGTCGAGGGCCGCGAGCAGTCCGGGCAGCGCGGCTCCACGCCTGACAGGAATGACCGTGCCGGGCTCCTCGTCCAGCAGGAACAGGGCGATGTCGTCGGTCCGGGCCACCATCGACCACCCCGGGCCGTCGACGCGCAGGGTGCGTGCGTCGGCCGAGGCGTACGAGGAGCGAATCCGCCCGGGCGGCGGCGGGGCCGTCGTATAGGCGGCCGCCTCCGACAGGGCCCTGCGGAGACCGGGGTGCCGGGGGGACGTGGAGGACTCGCCGTCCTGCTCACCCTCGGTGCCGCTGCGTTGCTCACCAGCGTCGCTCTCCGGCTCTTCCTCGGTGCCCGGCCGCGAGAGCCCCGCCTCGTCGAGCTGCTCGCGCCACACCGACCACTGCGCGGCGATCTCGTCCGCCCCGAGCCGCCGCTGCGCCGGGCCCCAGGCATCCATGTCGGGAGGGGCCAGCGGTGCCGGGCCCTCCCCGTCCATCTCCGGATCGTGCGGATCCGGCACACCGGGCGCGGAGACGGCCAGGTCCATCGGCCAGCCCGGCAGAGCGCACACCATGGAGCGCTCGTCGGGGGAGAGGTCGTGCTCCATACCGCAGTCCCAGGCGGCGATGGCGACGGCCACCTGGGAGGCGTCCTCGACGACCACGGTCCACCGGGCTCCGTCGCCGTCCTGCCCGAGGACGAGCCCGTAGCCCTCCTCGTACGGTTCGAGCGCGAGCACGCCGCACGCTGCCACGTAGTCGTCCCCCAGCACGCTGGGAAACCGGGCGGGCGTCAGCATCATCGCGGTCAGCACCAGCAGCGCGTCGTCGGCGACCGCATCGTCCGCACCGGCCACGGTGTCCTCCCCCTCGCTCATCGCCCGCCTCCTCTTCGCTCGGTCCGGCGTTCCTTGGTCCGTCGGCGCACCCTAACTACTCGGTAACCCCCTCGTCGAGGCCCCGACGGACAGGAGCGAACCGGAGCCGCGCCCATCCCGTTCGAGTGCGGGGAGGTCGAAGGCCGGGGCGCGGGGAGGCCTCCGCGTAAGGTTGGACGTCCGGCCGAACGAGGGGGACAGCGTGGTGAAGCGGTACGACCGGCTGAAAGAGATTCAGCGACTCGACCCGGAGCGGGACTTCCTGGAGATCTACCGTCTCACCGTCACCCACGAGTTCCCCTGGGACATCGCCCGCGCCCTCGAACTGGCCCTGTACCGCACCTATGCCGTGCCCAGCATCGGCCGACTCCTCGATGAGACGGCGGAGTTGACGGAGCGCTCCCAGAAGCGTTACGACGACACCGCCCTGCTGCTCGATACGGTGGTGGAGCACGGCTTCGACACCGAAGACGGCCGCACCGCCGTCCGCCGGATCAACCGCATGCACCGCAGCTACGACATCAGCAACGACGACCTGCGCTACGTCCTGTGCACGTTCGTCGTCACCCCGAAGCGCTGGCTGGACAGCTTCGGCTGGCGACGTCTGTGCTGCCACGAGCGGGGCGCCTTCGCCGCCTACTACCGCACGCTCGGTGCTCATATGGGGATCAAGGACGCTCCCGAGACCTACGAGGACTTCGAGCGCACCCTCGACGCCTATGAGCACGAGCATTTCGGCTGGGACGAAGGAGCCCGCCGGGTAGCCGACGCCACCCTGGCGCTGATGGCGTCCTGGTACCCGGCGCCCCTCGCCCCGCTGGCGCGCGGCGCCAGCCTCGCGCTCCTGGACGACTCGTTGCTCGGGGCGTTCCGCTACCGCCGCCCGGGGCCGGTGGCCCGCGGAGTGACCAGGGGTGCGCTCCGGCTCCGCGCTGGTGCAGTCCGGCTCCTGCCGCCCCGGAGGACGCCCCACTACGCGCGCCAGAACCCCGAGATCAAGGGATACCCGAACGGGTACGAGATCGCGGAGCTCGGTACGTTCCCCACGCCGGGGGTCCGCGGCTGCCCGGTACCCGGCCGCAGACCGTCGCAGTCACCCGCCGAGTGACGCGACGTGCCCCGACCGGATCGTGCGCGGGGCGGCCACGTCAGCGCCTGGCTCGGACGTTTTCCGTGCGGCGGTGGGCCCGGCCGTGCCTACGGCCTCAGGGCTGCCTGACGGCGAGGGCGAGAAAGCGGTCGTCCTCGTCCGTGTAGGACTCCAGCCGCCACCCCGCGCCGGCCAGCAGCACGCGCAGCCTCGGCTCGGCCCGCAGGTCGTCGTCGGTGACGGTCCGTCCCTGGCGTGCGGCGAGGGCGGCCCTGCCGATCGGGTGGAACAGAGCGAGGACCCCGCCGGGCCGGACCACGCGGGCGAGTTCCGCCGCATCGGCCTCGGGGTGGGCCAGATGAGAGATCAGCCCCGCTCCGAAGACCGCGTCCAGGACTCCGTCACGCAGCGGCAGCCGCGCGACGTCGGCACGGACGAGTGTTCCGCTGTCCCCTCGTCCCGCCCGCGCCGCGGCCTCCAGCATGGCCGGGGTCAGGTCGGCGCCCAGCACCGTGCCCTCCGGCCCGACCGCGGCCCGCAGCGCGGGCAGCGCGCGCCCCGTCCCGCAGCCCGCGTCGAGCACGGCATCTCCGGGACGGAGCCCGAGCAGTCCGGCCGCGGTGGCGTAGGCGGGGCCGTCGTCGGGGAACCGGCTGTCCCAGCCGGCCGCACGCGGAGTGAAGAAGTCCAGGACGTGATGGGTGTGGTCGTCGGCCATGGAGACATGATCGCGCAACCGGCGTGGGGCGTGCCATCACCGGAGCCCGATCTGTCCGGTCAGACGTTGACGCCGTAGTCCGAGGCGATGCCCGCCAGGCCGGAGGCGTAACCCTGGCCGACGGCCCGGAACTTCCACTCGGTGCCGTGCCGGTACAGCTCGCCGAAGACCATCGCGGTCTCGGTGGAGGCGTCCTCGCTCAGGTCGTAGCGGGCGAGCTCGACGCCGTTGGCCCGGTTCACCACGCGGATGAACGCGTTGCGCACCTGACCGAAGCTCTGGCCCCGGCTCTGGGCGTCGTGGATCGAGACGGGGAACACGATCTTCGCGATCTCGGCGGGGACCGACGACAGGTCGACCTCGACCGACTCGTCGTCTCCCTCGCCCTCACCCGTCAGGTTGTCACCGGTGTGGCGGACGGAACCGTCGGGGCTGTTGAGGTTGTTGTAGAAGATGAAGTGGCCGTCGGAGAGGACCTTGCCCGCCTCGGAGCACAGCAGCGCGCTGGCGTCCAGGTCGTGATCGGCTCCGGTCGTGGTCCGTACGTCCCAGCCGAGCCCGACCGTAACGGCGGTCAGGCCGGGGGCCTCCTTCGACAGGGAGACATTGCCGCCCTTGGCCAGGGTCACACCCATGAATTTCCTCCAGTGTTCCGTCGGTCCGCACGTGCGATCCGGGCCCCCGCGGCTTCACCGCGTGCGGTCCGGTGATCGGTGCTGTTCTGCTGTCACTCCTGTGGCCGCTACCTGTACAAACGCTCTGCGCGACATCCAGGGTTCCCGGATTGCGCAAGCCCTGAAGTGAGCAGCGGCGGCGAGGGGCGGGCTGGCGCCCTGCCTCCGCAACGCGGTCAGTGGGCGTTCTCGTCCTTCATCGCCGTGGCCTCGCTCTTGAGGATGCGCATGGACTTCCCCAGTGCGCGGGCGGTGTCCGGCAGCTTCTTCGAGCCGAAGACGACGACCGCGATGACCGCCAGGATCAGCAGGTGCCAGGGTTCCAGTCCGTTGCGCAACATTCTGGTCCCGCCCCTCTCTCCGTTCACGCAGCAACAGTTGCCGCATTGCGCAACTGTACAACTATTGCCTCCGGCCGGAACGGGCGCCCCTCAAAGTCCGACGGGCTCTTCCTTCCCTTCCCGTACGTACTCGGCGTTCCCCTCCCCGGCACGGTGGGCATCGGGCTGACGGCGGCGCTCGTAGCGGCGACGGGCCGCCGTCAGGCCGACCGCGTACAGCCCCAGGACCGAGCCCAGCAACAGGTAGTAGAGGAGCGGCAGGGCGCTCATGCCCAGCAGCGGCCCCAGCGGGGTGAGCGGGAGGACGACGCCGACCGCGGCGAGACCCGCGGCGGCGGTGCGCAGAGGCCCGCCCGCCCTGCGTTCCGCGGCCGTTCGGCCGGTCCGCAGAAGGATCATGACGAGGGCCTGGGTGAGCAGGTTCTCCGTGAACCAACCAGCGTGGAACGCCGCCTCCCCGCCGTCCCCGGACGCGTTGTGGAGGGCTAGCGCGAGCACCCCGAAGGTGGCGAGGTCAGCTGCCGCGTTGAGCAGGCCGAAACCCGTGATGAAGCGCAGGAAGTCGCGTGGACGCAGCACGGTGGGGCGGCGGAGGACCGACGCCGCCGGGCGGTCGAACGCGAACGCCAGTTGCGCGGCGTCGAAGCAGAGATTCTGTACCAGCACCTGCGCGGGGAGCATCGGAAGGAAGGGCAGCATCAGCCCGGCCGTCAACATGGCGATGACGTTGCCGAGGTTCGACGAGAGGGTGATCCGCAGATAGGTGGCGATGTTCCCACTGCTGCGCCGCCCCGCCAGCACCGCACGGTCGATCGCGGTGAGGTCCTTCTCCGCCAGGACGACGTCCGCCGCCTCCCTGGCCACGTTCACGGCGTTACGGGGGCAGAGGCCCACATCGGCTGCGTGCAGGGCGGGCAGGTCGTTGACACCGTCGCCGAGGAAGCCGGTCGTGTGACCGCCGGCGCGCAGGGCCGAGACGATCCGGGCCTTGTGCTCGGGGGTGCAGCGCGCGAACACCGTGGCCCGGTCCGCCACCCGGACCAGCTCGGTGTCCGACAGGGTGTCCACCAGCTCGGCCGTCACCACGTCGTCGGGGCCGGCGCGTCCCTCCGGGCGTAGACCGAGCTCCGTGCACACCCGGGCGGCCGTGCCCGGATGGTCCCCGGTGAGCACCTTGACGCTCACCCCCCGCCGCGCGAGCACCCCCAGCGCGTCGGCGGCGCTCGGGGCCGGGACGTCCCGCAGCGCCACCAGGCCCAGGAAGGTCAGCCTCCGCTCGTCCGCAGGGGTGTACGCGCCCGCCCGGGCCGCCCGGTCGGCACGGGCCACGGCCACCAGACGCAGCCCCGTCTCCGCTTTCCGGTCCGCCAGGGCGAGCAGCCGGGCGCGTTCCTCCCGGTCCACGGCGCACCGGTCTAGCACGGCCTCGACGGCGCCCTTGGTGACCAGGGTGTGGACGCCGAGCCGGTCGGGCCGCCTGACCACGGCGGTCGCGACGCGACGCACCGGATCGAAGGGCAGTACAGCGACGCCCTCGTACGCCTCCGGATCCACCTCCCCGGACGTCGGCGGACCGCACTTCTCCGCGGCGTCCAGCACCGCTTCGTCGAGCGCGTCGGCCGCAGGCAGGTCCGCCAGCTGGAGCGTCCACAGCGCGCTGACGGCCGCCCACCGCAGTACGTCGGGGTCGGACCGGTCCGCACAGTCGGTCGCCCCCGCGACTACGGGCCGGTCCTCGGTCAGCGTGCCGGTCTTGTCCAGGCACAGCACATCGACCGCCCCCAGATCGTGCAGGGCGGGGAGCCGTTTGACGATCACGCCTCTCGTACGCGCCAGTCGAGCGGCTCCCCGAGCGAGTGTCGTCGTGACGATGACCGGCAGCATCTCCGGGGTGAGTCCCACGGCGACGGCCACGGCGAACGGCAGCGTCTCCAGGCCCCGGCCGCGCAGCGCCGCGTTGGCCATCAGCACCAGGGGCGGGGTCAGGAGCATGAAGCGGATGAGCGTCCAGGAGATCCCCTGGACCGACCGGTCGAAGGCGCTCGCGCCCCGATGCCCGGCCCGGCCGTCATGGGCGGCGGCGAACCGGGTCTCCCCACCGGTGGCCACGATCACCGCCGTGCCACTGCCGGAGGTGACGCTGCTGCCCTGGAAGCACCACTGCGGCTGTGCGAACGGTCCGGCCCCGGACAGCGCGGGGTCGGGGACGTCGAGGGCCTGCTTGGCCACCGGCGCCGACTCCCCGGTCAGGGCCGACTGATGCACGGTGAGGCCGTCGCCGCGCAGCAGCCGCACATCGGCGGGGACGAGATCGCCCGGCCGCAGCCGGATCACGTCCCCGGGCACCAGGTCGGCGACCGGCACCTCCCGTTCCCGGGGAGGTGCGTCGTCCGAGACGCGGCGCACCACAGTGGCTGTGGTCGCCACCAGTTCGCGCAGCGCCGCGGTCGACCGGTCGGCGCGGTGTTCCTCGGCCGACCGCAGCAGGCAGCTCAGTCCGATGAGGGCAAGGATGACGCACGCGGTGCCCACGCGGAGACCAGCGCCGACACAAGGCCGAGACAGAGCAGTACGGAGGTGAAGGGGTCCCGGAGACTGCGCACGAAGCGGCGGAGCCAGGGCACGGGCCGCCGGGCGGGCAGGACGTTCTCGCCCGTCCGGCCGAGCCGGGTCTCCGCCTCCGTCTCCAGCAGTCCGCGCGGCCCGCTGTCGAGAGCACGCAGCGTCTGCAGGGCAGTGGGACCGGCGCCGGACGCTGAAGCGGTGCTCGTACGGTCTCCACCGGGCGCAGCCGTGGCGGACATGCCGGTGCCGGGAAACGGCGTCACGGTGGCCGGCGGTGCACCGGCGTCGATGTGTCGTCCGGGGCCCGCGGCCGAACCGCTCTCAGGCACCGAGCTCACGCAGGCGGACCGGCTTCCGGGCGGAAGGTCCGGAGTGCTCGGCGCGCTCGGCCAACTGTCCGACCATGAGCCGGACGACCGTCACCACATCGGGATCGTCGACCAGATAGACCTGCCGACGGCCTTCACGGCGCGATCGGACGAGACCGGCCAGCTTCAGCTTCGTCAGATGCTGGCTGACCGAGGGAAGCGTCCCGCCCACGCGCTCGGCGAGCCCCGTCACATCGCTCTCGCCCTGGGCCAGTGCCCACACGATGTGCAGCCGTGCCGGTGTCGCCAGGAGCCCGAACGCCGCCGCGGCCTCCGCCAGCACCTCCGCGGGCGGATCCTGGAAACCGCCGCCGGAACCTGTCGACACGCTCGTATCTCCTCGTCCCCGGGCCGTCCACGCGGACGGCCCGACACCGCCGCCCGTTCGGGCAGCCGAAAACAACCAGTGTAGGGGCCGTGCCGGAGGGGGCCGAGGTGCCCGAGGGGTGTCCGGCCCGACCAAAAGAGGCGCAATGAGGTCGGGATACGGCAAGGAGTGACCGTGGCGGAGTCGCATCGGCCAAGAACGATCAACCCACTCGAACGAACTCGACCGGTTGCCATGCTGTCGGCCCTTGGCGATTCCTGAGGAGAGTAGGGACGCATGCCCTCCGAGCACATCGATGGAGACGAGATCCCCCGCACCACCCATCGCACCCCCGAGAGCGTGGGCAGGAACATGATCGGGGAGGACATCGCGCTCACCCTGAAGATCGTGGTCGCGGGCGGCTTCGGGGCCGGGAAGACAACCCTGGTCGGCTCGGTCAGCGAGATCCGCCCGCTGTACTCGGAGGAGACGCTGAACGGGAGTGGGCGGACCCAGGACGGCGCCGACGAGGTGGAGCGGAAGGCCACCACGACCGTAGCGATGGATTTCGGCCGTATCACCGTCCACTCCGGCCTGACGCTTCACCTGTTCGGCACGCCGGGACAGGACCGCTTCCGGTTCCTCTGGGACGAGCTGTGCGAGGGCGCCCTCGCGGCGATCGTGCTCGCGGACACCCGGCGTCTCGGGGACTGCTTCCCCGCCGTCGACTACTTCGAGCGCGGGCGGATTCCGTTCGTCGTCGCGGTCAACCGGTTCCCCGACGCGCCTGACCACACGGAGCACGACGTCGCGCGGGCGCTCGACCTCGACCCGGGCACTCCGGTCGTGCTGTGCGACGCCCGCGACCGGGCATCCGGAAAAGAAGTCCTGATCCGTACGGTCGAGTACGCCGGGCGCATGCACACCGCCCGGCTCCTCGCCTCCGTCGGCTGACGGCCCGGCGTCGCGGCCCGTCCGTCAGCCGACCATGTCGGCCATCGCGACCACCTTGTCGATCCGCACCCGTACGACCAGTTCGCCGGGCACGCCGTTGCGCCGGCCGAACTCCTCGGCGGCGTCGGCCTCCACGTAACGGTGGGCGATCAGCGTCGCCCACCGCAGCAGTTCCCCGGGGTCCGTGCTCAGCTCGGCATGGCCCTGCACCACCGCGAACGCGTAGGGAGGCCGGTCGTCGTCGACGCAGAGGGAGACCCGTCCGTCGCGTGCGAGGTTGCGCCCCTTCACGCTCTCCTCACCGGTGTTGAAGACGACCGAGTCGCCGTCGAGAAGGAACCAGACGGGTGCGATGTGCGGACTGCCGTCGGCCCGCACCGTCGAAACCTTCGCCGTGCGCGTGCCCTTCGCGAGGAAGGCCCGCCATTCTTCTTCGGTCATGTGGTGTGCCATGGGCCCATCCTGGGCCCGATCCCCGCATGGCGCGAAGCGGCGCCCCCGGAGGGGAGGGGCGCTTGCCCCCGCGGGGCCGTTGCGCGAGGCTTACGCGCGTAGCGGGGAACGAGGGTACGGGGAGGACGAGCACATGCCGCTTGACCGGGGACTTGACTGGCTCCTTGACGATCTCACCAGCAGGGTGCAATTCATACGGCACGCCTTGGTGCTGTCGAACGACGGACTGGTCACCGGAGCCAGCACCGGGCTCGCCCGCGAGGACGCGGAACACCTGGCGGCGGTCTCCTCCGGTCTGCAAAGTCTGGCGCGCGGCTCGGGGCGCCACTTCCGGGCGGGCCGGGCGCGTCAGACCATGGTCGAGTTCGACGAGGCCCTGCTCTTCGTGACGGCCGCCGGCGACGGCAGCTGTCTGTGCGTGCTGACCGCGGCCGAAGCCGATGTCGGCCAGGTCGCCTACGAGATGACCCTCCTCGTCAACCGCGTCGGCGAACACCTCGGAGTCTCCGTTCGTCAGGGCGGACCCGAAGACATCGAACCCTTCTGACCTGCACTTACCGTCACCGATGAAGAGTTATCCACAGGGGTGACGGGCGATGACTCCCTCGGGCTACCGTAATCACGGAGAGTAACCGAGCCGACGGGGGAGGACAGTCATGACGGTCAAGGAAGTGTTCCGAGCACACGCCGGGACCCAGGTCGCGGACACCAGGGTCCAGGCCGCGCGGGCCAGGACCCGGGGCACACGGGCCAACAGCCCGAGCGCACAGGGCGATGCCCGTGTCGGGGACGTCAGCACGGAAGTGGAGGACGAGGGCGGGCGAACCGCCTCCGCCGCCCCGGCGGCGACGGTCGCGGCCGGACGCGCGGCCCAGGAGCTGGGCATCCGGCGTGCGGAGTTCGAGCTCGCGGTGCACCTGGGGCTGATCGCCGTCGTCGGCGCACCGGGCGGTGGGCGGCCACGGGTGCACGAGGAGGAGATCGCGCGCCTGCGGGAGCAGCCGGGCTTTCCCGATGGCCTGGCGGAGCGGGTCCGCACCGTCGGAACAGCGGAGGGAGCGGCCCTGTTGGGCATCGCCCCGGCGCGGTTCACCCGGCTTGCCCGGGCAGGATGCGTCTCACCGGTCACCTTCTATCTGAACCGGTATCGCGCGGTGGTCTGGCTCTACCTCGCGGACGAGCTTGCCGCTTTCGCGGCCCGGGAACCCGACCTGCTGGCCGGACGGACGCCGTTGGGGATGCGCTCGATGCTCGAGTCGGGCGCCGACTGGCGGCCGCGCAACTGGCGCTCGCAGCGTATCGACCGGCTGCTGAACCGCACGAGGGACCCCTGGGTGCGAACGGCGGTCCAGGCGTCGGCACTGGACCCCGTGCAACTGGCGGAAGTGGTGGACGACCCCTATGAACGCGCCTATCTCGTGCGGGTCCGGCCGGAGCCGGTCTTCGGACGCCCGAGCTCCATGGCGGCGAGGGAGGCCATGGGGGAGTTGATGCTGGCCGATGACCCCGACGAAATCCTCTGGCGGCGGGTCAACCTGACGCTGGAGCTGGACGGGGCACGCGAGGACCGGCCGGCCCCGAGCCCCGGGGAGGACGGTGCAACCCGAGCGGCGCCCGCCGTACGGACCGGCGCCGGCACCCGTACCGTGACCGCGCTCGCGGCACTCGCCGCCGAGCCGGCTCCGCCGCCCGCCGGCGCCGGGGCGTCAGACTCCGCCGCGGCGGGTGGGCCGACCGGAAAGGGGCTGCTCGCGAGGCTGGGATGGCGTGGGCGCGGAGCCGGATAGGTGTTCGCGCCGAGCGTTCGGATGGGCCATGCTGTCCGCATGTTGATCAGGGAAGCAACCTCCGAGGACTGGCCTGCCATCTGGCCGTTCTTCCATGCGATCGTCTCCGCGGGTGAAACGCTCACCTATCCACTCGATCTCGGTGAGGAGGACGCCGAGGGATGGTGGTTCGTCGCGGCGCCGAGCCGAGTGGTCGTCGCCGTGGACGATGCCGGGACCGTGCTCGGCACGGCGAAGATGAACCGCAACCACATGGGCAACGGAGCGCACATAGCCAGCGCCACGTTCATGGTCGACCCCGCTCACTCCGGCCGGGGAGTGGGTCGCGCGCTGTGCGAGTACTCGGTCGACTGGGCTCGCGCCGAGGGCTATCGGGCCATGCAGTTCAACGCGGTGGTCGAGACCAACACCCACGCCGTCAAGCTGTACCGCTCGATCGGCTTCGACGTGATCGGGACCCTTCCGGAGGGCTTCAACCACCCGAGCGAGGGCTATGTGGGGCTTCACATCATGCACAAGGCGCTGTGACGACAGAGCGTCTTCACAGCGCCACGCCCTCACCTGCGGGTGAGAGCGCGGCGATCAGTCGAAGGGGTGATCCGCTGTCCGTCCCAGCTCCGGGCCCGGCAGTGTACGACCCGCCGGGCCGGCGTCCGCCGCGCCGCTCGCGGTGACCCCCGGGACGACAGTCCCGGCCCAGGAGAGAGCCGTCCACCCCGAGTCCGGTGAGCCCTCGACCACCACCACGCCCGTGTTCTCCAGACTGTGTTCGGCGGCGAACCCGACCGTGACGTTCCGTGCGCGGGCGGCCGTCCACACCCGGATGGCGGCACCATGACTGACGAGCGCCACGGTCGCGCGCTCCCCCGCGCCCGCTGCCTCGGCCACCACGGCGTCGAAGCGAGCCAGCGCCTCCGTCCCGCTCTCGCCCCCGGGCATCCGGCGGGCGATGTCCCCGGCGGACCAGGCGAAGACGGTCGTCAGGTACTGCCGCACCGCGTCCTCGTCGGCCCGCATCCCCAGGTCACCGGCCGACAGTTCGCGGATTCCGTCACGGATCCGGACCTCGATGCCGCGCTCCGCGGCGAGGGGCGCGGCCGTGAGTTGCGTACGGGTCAGGGTGGAGGCGTACAAGGAGGCGATGTCCTCCCCGGCGAGTGCCCCGGGGAGGGCGGCTGCCTGCCGCAGCCCCAGGTCGGTGAGGCCGGGACCGGGCCGGGTGGTGTCCAGGAAGTGGCCGACATTGGACGGTGTCTGGCCGTGACGGATCAGCAGCAATCGCATAGAACGGGTCATGCTCCAGGCTCAGGCGCGCGGATGGCGGCAGATAGATGCACAGTCCACCCTCTCATTCGGCCGGACCGGAGGACAGCCCGACGTGAGGCCCGTCGACCTTGCCGGAAGTAGTGCGGCTGTGCCCGGAGTTGGTGCGAAGGGTTACGCATGGGGCGGCTGCGCCGTTCCTGGACGATGGCAGTACTGTGCGCCCCACCGCCATTCGGGCGATGAGACGTATCTGGAGGAAGAATCCATGACCATACCCAGGAGATCGTGGCGTGGCGCGGGAGCACTCGTGGCCGCTGCGGTCGTCGGTCTGACCGGAGGCGTCATCTCCGCCGGTCCGGCCGCGGCTCACACCCCCACCTGGGCCGTGACCTGCTCCGAGGTGACTGTTGACCTCACCAACTACACGAGCGACGTCCCCAACACGGTGACCGTCACGGTGGACGGCCAGGGCCTGCTGCCCACCGAGACGTTCGGCCGTGAGTTCCACAAGAAGCTGACCCTTCCCGAGCACGACGAGCCGGTGACCGTCCGACTGGTCGTCAAGGACGCCGACGGCGAAGGCAAGCACTCCATCGACGAGACGAAGACGGCGGAGGTGTGCGACGAGGAGCCCAGCCCCACGCCGACCCCGACCCCGACCGAGTCGGTCCCGGGCGAGCCGACCCCGGCGGAGACGCCGTCCACCGGGACGCCCGAGCCGAGTGCCACCCCCAGTGAGCAGCCTTCGGAGTCCGCGCCCGCCGCGCCCGCCCCGAGCCCGAGCTCGCCGGACCTGGCGGAGACCGGCTCGTCGTCGTCGACTCCGGTCATCGGTGGCGCCGCCGTCGCGGTGCTGCTGGCCGGTGGCGGTATCCTGTGGGCCGTCCGTAAGCGGCGTACCGCCCAGAACTGACGCTCCGCGGTCGAGGGGTGTGCCGCGTCATCGCGGTGATGCGGCACACCTCTTTCCGTCCGTCACCGTTCCGCGACCGTCGGGGGCGGTGAGGTGGCCGGCGGGGGAGCGGGGCCGATCTCGCACCAGACGGCCTTGCCCTCGCCCCTCGGTTCGATGCCCCAGCGCGTGGCGACCGCGTCGAGCAGGAGCAGCCCCCGGCCGGAGGTGGACGTCTCGCCCGGCGTACGCCGACGGGGCCAGGCGCTGGAACGGTCCTGGACCGACAGCCGGATCCGCCGCACCGGTTCGGGCAGCACCTCCAGCGTCAGGACGGCCCCGCCCTCGGTGTGCAGGAGCACGTTCACCAACAACTCGCCCGTGATGAGCTCGGCATCGTTGGCGAACTCGGCCATGTCCCAGTCGGCGAGGGCCTGGCGCACGATCGCGCGGGCATCCGAGAGCCCTTCCGGGTCCGCCTGGTGAATGTACTGGTGCAGCCGCGGTGCGTGCGACGACCCCACGTCGGGGCTTCGGCGCAGGACGAGGAGTGCCACATCGTCCCCCGACCCCCACCGTTCCCACAGCCGTTCCGACAGGTGATCGGCCAGTGCCTCGGCCCCGGCGGGCCCGGCGCTCACCTCGTTGCGCAGCGCGTCGATCCCGGTGTCGAGGTCGGCTCCGGGCTCCTCCACCAGCCCGTCCGTGTACAGGACGAACGTCTCACCGGGCACCAGGTCCAGCCGGGTCTCCGGATACTCCTCGTCCTGGAGGTCCGTTGAGGTGCCCAGCGGCAGCCCGCCGCGCACCTGAGGGCTGCCGACCCGCCCGTCGAGGTGGCGGATCAACGGGCCGAGGTGCCCGGCCCGTACCACCTGCACCGCTCCGGACGCCAGGTCGACCTGGGCGTACGTGCAGGTGGCGAAGCGGTCGGTGTCCAGTTCGGCGAGGAAGCGGGAGGCCCGTGCCAGCACGGTGGCCGGCGGGTGCCCCTCGGCGGCGTACGCGCGCAGGGCGATGCGCAACTGGCCCATGATCGCGGCCGCGTGGGTGTCGTGTCCTTGTACGTCCCCCACGACCAGTCCGTAACGGTTCTTCGGCAGGGTGATCACGTCGTACCAGTCGCCACCGACCTGCCGGCCGCTCCACGCAGCGTGGTACCGGACCGCGATCTCGCCGCCCTCGACGTCCTGTATCCGGGGCGGGAGCATCGCGGACTGGAGTTGAGTGGCGAACTCCCGCTCCTCGTCGAAGAGCATCGCCCGTTGCAGGGACTGGGCCACGATGGCGGCGAGGCCCAGGCACAGAATGCGCTCGTCCGCGTTGAAGACCGTGCGCTCGCGGTAGAAGAGGGCCAGCCCCCCGAGCGACCGGGCCTGGGCCACCAGCGGAAGATACGCCGCCGCCCTGAACCTCAGCTTCCCGAGATGCGGCTCCAGTTCCGGGTAACGACGGGCCAGCGCGGAGAGGGAGGTGATGAACCGGGGGCGTCCGCTGCGGATGGTGTCCGCAAGGGGGAGGTTGCGGTCGAGATCACCGGAGCCGAGTCCGTCGAGCACCTCGAGCGACTCGCCGCTCAGCGCGACGATGTTCAGCGCGGAATTCTCCACGAGCCCCAGGGCGAGGCCGTCGGCGCCGAGACGGGCCAGCCCGCCGGGTCCGGTGAGGGCTGCCGTCACGTCGTCCACGGTCACCGCACGGGACATGGCACTCGTTGTTCGTTCAACGATATTTGTCTGGCGCTGCCGCCGCTTTTCCAGATCGAGAACGAAGGCCGAATGGGTGACCTCCGCCGTCGCGTCCCGGACGACGCCCACGATCCGGTGCGCCAATCCGTCCTTCGATCGCAGAATGCGGGCCTGGACATGGGTCCACTGCGTGGTCCCGTCGTCCAGCGGCACACGGAAGTGGACGCTGTAGGAATTACTGCCGCCGGTGATGGCCTCGTCGATCGTGACATCGAGCCGGGCCCGTTCCGCCGGTTCCAGGTGCTCCAGCAGGGCGCCCGGGCGTGCGTCGAACGTCGCAGGATCCACGCCGAACACCATCAGCCCGGCCTCGTCGATGTCCAGGGTCCGGGTGTCCAGGTCCCAGTCGAAGCTGCCGGTCCGATTCATGGCGAGGCGTTCCGTCGGCCGGATCTCACCGTTGGTCTTCCGGTCGATCCGGCGGAGCGGAGAGGCCTCGGCGTCCTGCCGCCGTTCGTCGTCGGTCATGCCAGCTCCGGAGGTCGTCCGGCGGGGCCGCACGTCGGCGGACCCCGTAGGCCTCAATTGTCGAGCCGCATCCATGGGAGTGCCACAGCGGCTCGCCCGCGAACCCTTACGCCCGCGCCCCACGCGCCCGCATACCCGCATCCAGCCCGGTCCGGGGGGCGCGGGGCGGCAGCCGAAGGCCGTCAGCGACCATGGAGGGCGTCCCACGTGTCCACGAGCTCAGCGAGCGGAGCGCACGCATGAACGACGACCGTCCCGTCCTGCTGGAGAAGAGGGGCACATGCCTGCACCTCACACTGAACCGCCCCCGGGCGCTCAACGCTCTCAGCCACACCATGGTGCGGCTGCTCGACGAGGCCCTGTCCCGCGCCGAGCAGGACGAATCGATCGCGTCGGTCCTGCTGTCCGGCGCCGGCGACCGGGGCCTGTGCGCCGGTGGCGACATTCGCGCCCTGCACGACGACGCACGGGCCTCGGGACGTGCGTCCCTGGAGTTCTGGCGTGACGAGTACCGCCTCAATGCCCGCATCGCCCGATTCCCCAAACCGTACGTCGCACTGATGGACGGCATCGTGATGGGCGGAGGAGTCGGAGTGTCCGCACACTCCGGAATCCGTGTCGTCACCGAACGCTCACGCGTCGCCATGCCCGAGACCGCGATCGGCTTCGTGCCCGATGTCGGGGGCACCCGCCTGCTGGCCACCGCCCCCGGCGAACTGGGCACCCATCTGGCGCTCACCGGCCGATCCGTCGGGGCGGCCGACGCCGTTCTCTGCGGTCTGGCCGATCATCACATCCCTGCCCGCCTCCTGCCTGCCCTGACCGAGGCGCTGGGAGAGCCGGCCGGCCAGGACCCGTCGGTGGCGGGCATCGTGCAGCGGTTCGCCACGGAGCCGCCGGCCGGCGAGATCGCAGCGCAACGCGACTGGATCGACGGTTGTTACGCGGCGGACAGCGTGGAGGAGATCCTCCGCCGACTGCGTGAGAGCGGTGTTCCCGCGGCGGAGGCGGCGGCGGACGAATTTCTGACCAAGTCGCCGCTCGCGCTCAAGGTGACGCTCGCCGCAGTCCGCCGGGCAGCCCGGCTCGACAGCCTGGAGGCCGTTCTCGACCAGGAGTTCCGTGTCTCCAGCAGGGCGTTCGAACACCCTGATTTCGTGGAAGGGGTGCGAGCCCGAATCATCGACAAGGACAACGCACCGCAGTGGAAGCCGGGCTCCCTCGCCGAGGTCGACGACCAGGAGGTCGCCCGGTTCTTCGCACCGCTCGGCCCCGGCGAACAGGAGCTCGGACTCGCTCCGGGACCCACGCGCACCCCCGTCGACGGGGGACAGGCCGGATAGGACGGACCGGCGGGAGCCAGGCCTGCGCCGGCCCCTCCGCCTTGCCTATCTGTCGCTGCCGGAGAGGCTCGGCTGCAGTGCCCGTACGAGAGCGAACAGCCGGTCCTCGTTGCCCGTCAGCCCCGCGCTGCGCAGGGCATGGTCGGCCTCCCGCATCGGAGAGGTGAGCAGCGGCAGGTAGACCGGTGCGTCGTCGGGGTCCGCGAGTGCTGCCCGGGTGGCTTCCAGCAGCCGGACGTACGCCTGCGCCGCGGCGAGCTCGTCGTTGTCCATCTCAGCATCTCCTCCTCAGAGCTGTCGGACCGTCAAGCATCCCCCATGGGTCTGACAACGCCGTCTCAGGCCGGGCCGCGCCCGCCGGGCAACCCGCTCGGCGGTTCCACCTCCAGGTAACGCCGTCTGCGGGGCCCTCGGTAGAGCAGAACCGTCCAGCCCAGTTCCCGCAAGGCCGAAGCGCAGCCGGCCAGCGCCTCCTCCTCGTCATGAGCGGCGCCGCTGCCGGGCGGTCCGGTCCACTCGACCCGTACCGAACCTGGCGACTCTCCGTCGCTCACCCGGTATCCGGCCGACACACGGCGTCCCGACGGGTCAACGGCCGAAGGCGTGGCCCCCGACCTCTCCAGAACCAACGCGATCGCCCTGACCGGGCGGTTCACTTCCCACGGAGCCGGCGCGGCCACGGGGTCGGGCCGCCCGGCGCCGGTGAGCCGACGGATCTGCAGCAGCCCTTCGAACGCGGTCCGCACCGAAGCGGCCCGTGCCGCCCCGGGTTCGGCGGCCGGTGGGCCGTCGCCGGTCGCGGGCTCGAATCCGTTGCTCTCCTCGGTGCCCATGCGTCCCCCTCGCGATCCGTACCGTGCCCAGTCTGCACCGGCGGCGGCCGGCGGTATCCCTGGGGAGCCGCAGTTGCCGACGGGAGTGTCGCCTCCCGGCCCCTCGGTAGACTCGTGTGCTCTGCACCCGTTCTTTCCGCAGCACCATTCACGCGAGGACCCGCCGCCCGTGCCCGACAACGAACCGACCGCCGTGCCCGACAACGGACGGGAGGTCCTGCGTGCGGACTGCGCGAACTGTTTCGCCCTGTGCTGCGTCGCCCTCACGCTGACGGCCTCGGCGGACTTCGCCATCGACAAGGACGCCGGGCGGCCCTGTCCCAACCTTCAGGACGACTTCCGCTGTGGCATTCACACCCGGCTGCGGCCGAAGGGCTTCTCCGGCTGCACCGTGTATGACTGCTTCGGCGCCGGCCAGCAGGTCTCCCAGGTGACCTACGGTGGCCGTGACTGGCGTTCGTCCCCCGACCTCGCCGCGCAGATGTTCCAGGTGTTTCCGATCATGCGTCAGCTCCACGAACTGCTGTGGTATCTCACCGAGGCCCTCACTCTGCCGGACGCGCGTCCCCTGCACGGCGAGATCCGCCGGGCCCTCGAAGAGACGGAACGGCACACCACACGGCCGGCCGTCGACTTCGCGGAACTGGACATCGCCGGTCACCGCGATCGGGTCGCCGGGCTGCTTCTGCGCACCAGCGAACTCGTCCGTGCCGCCGCGCCCCGCCGCAAGAAGCGCAACCACCGCGGTGCCGACCTCATCGGGGCCCGTCTGCGCGGAGCCGACCTGCGCGCGGCGGACCTCCGTGGGGCCTATCTGATCGCCGCCGATCTCACCGGTGCCGACCTCCGCCTGGCCGACCTCATCGGTGCGGACTTCCGTGACGCCGACCTCTCGGGCGCCGACCTCACGGGAAGCCTGTTCCTCACCCAGGCCCAGCTCAACGCCGCCAAGGGCAACGCGAAGACAGCACTTCCCACATCCCTGAGCCGCCCTCCGCACTGGGCCGCCTGACCACCTGGCTCACCTGGCTCACCTGGTTCACCTGGTTCACCTGACCGTCTGGCATGCCTAGCTTCCGGTGCCCCGGACGTCCGCCTCCATGGCTGCCTTGAGACGCTTCAGCGTCGTACGGATGTTGCCGCCCTGGAACTGCGCGAAGGTCTTTCCGCCCGTCGCGACGCGGTCGAACGCGTTGGCGAGGAAGTCAGGCCAGCGACGCCGGTCGTCGGTCCAGGTCTCGGTGACCCGCGTCATGCCGTCCACTGCCTCGAAACGGTAGTCCCACGTGGCGATCGGCCCCGGGAGCAGTGGGCGCCGCAGACCGATCGCGTGCACCCGGAAGGCGAAGCGCTCGCCGGGGTCGGCCGCCGTCACTGTGCACCGTGTCGTCCAGCGCGCCGCACCGCGCTTGTTCCGGCCCTCGAAGACCATGCCGACGTACGCACCACGCCGCTCGCCGTGCACGGTCGCGCCACGGTTCTCCGGGCTCCAACGCCCCATCGCCGTGGGGTCGCTGAGCTGTTCATAGACCTGCGCCGGGCTGGCGTCGATGACGATGCTGTCTGCTACGGACATGGTGCGGGGCACGGTGAGACTCCTTGTCCACGGCCGTTGACGGGCCACCCCCGGGTGCCGTACGGGCCGTGGGCCGACATCCCGGAGCCCATACCTTACTCGTGAGTAGATTCTGTGGGGGTGCGGGTGGGAGCAGTTCCGGAGTGCAGCCACGCACAGCCGTGGGCGGCGGCCGGACCACCGTGGCGCGACCCGGCACACGGGCCGCGGCGGTTCAACGCGTCCGGCGCTCCCGGCGGTTCGCGACCCGGACCCGTATGTCGGCCGACAGGCTCCGTACGCCGCCGCTGTCACGGGCGTCCGCGATGACCCTGCCCACGGACCGCACGACCTGTGCCGGCCGGGCCCCGGGCTCCACGACCACCGTCACCACCGCCCGCAGTGGCCGGCCCACCAGACGCACGCGGGCACGCGCCACGTCGTCGAACGCCGCCACCTGAGTGGTCATCGCCCGTTCCCACGCACGCCCGCGCAGTACCGGCCCGCTCCGTGGCAGCACCGACCAACGCGACCTGCACGACAGTGCCTGACGGGCCAACCACCACAGCAGCAGCGCCAGAACGAGGGCGAGCCCGGCGATCAGCGCAGGGCTCCACCAACTCTTCTCCCGGAGCCGTGCCGTCAATCCGCGGTCCAGCAACACCCCGTCCGGCGCGGGTGCCGGCCACCAGTGCGGGACGCGGTCCACCACCGGGACCCACGCCGAACCGTCGCCCACGGCCAGCCAGCCGCCGCAGACCACCAGCACCAGCCCGGCGACACCGAGCAGTGCCCGGTTGACCGCGCCACGCCTGATCACCGACATCCCTTCACACCTCTCTCTGTTCAGCCGGAGCCGGAGCCGGAGCGGGAGCGGGAGCCGCTGTTGTCGAAGCGGCTGCGGATTCTGTCGGCTCCTCGATGGACGGCGGCGGCCCGTGCGGGTCCCGCCGGACCCGGATCCCGACCCGCAGCGCGGGAGCCCGAGCCAGGCCCAGCTCCGGCAGGGCCGCTCCGACGACTCGGACCACTTCGGCCCGCACCTGCTCCGGGCCGCCGTAGCCCACCTCTGCCAGCACCTTTACGCGTCGCCGCCGCACACTCACCCGGACCCGAACAACTCCGGCTACGGCGGCGGTCCGGTCCTGGACGACCCGGGCGGCGGCCGAACGGTCGAGCGCCGCTCGCAGCCGCGGCGCGGGCGCGGCCATCGTCAGTCCGCGCCGGTGCCCCGGGAGCAGGGCGCACCCCAGCAGCCATGCGCCGGTCAGCGCGGCCAGCACCCCGCCGACCCTGACCGCCGTGTCCGCCGGGCCGTGCGTCGACGCCCAGTCGACCAGCCAGGTCCGCCAGGCGGCGGGCGTGCCGCCGAGCCGCACCGTGACGACGTCCACCAGGAGCAGCGCACAGCCGGTGGCTCCGACGGCCGCCGTCAGCGCCGCGGGGATCCGGCGCTGGGCCCGGATCCGGCGGCCCGGGCCACCGCGCCGTACGGTGTGCTCCGCCCCCTGCGCCGCATCGTCTGCCCCGGAGGGCGCATCGTCCGAGGGATTCCGGTCGGGCGGCAGCGGAATCACCGAGAGCGCATCGATCCGGATGTCCGCGTGCGGTACGGACAGGCCCGTCAGGGCCGCCGTCCGGGTCCGTGCCCGCTCCCGGATCCGCTCGGCCGCCTCATCCGCCCGTATCGGATACGGCAGCCGGATGCCGACCGTGACTCGCGCGGACGCGCCGCGCACCGAAGCGGAACCGCGGGTCACCGCGCCGCCGTCGGGCAGCGCCTCGGCCGCCGCCCGCTCGGCGATCCGCCGGACGGCGCGGGGAGCCACCGTCGTCGTACCACGCCCGGCGGCGGGGACCGTCATGGCCGCCGCCCCGCCACCGTGTCCAGGAACTCGCGCAGGCTGGTGCCCCCGTCCACGAGGTGTCCGGCGAGCCAGCCCACCGCGCCGAGCGACGCGACCACGAGGAAGGCCCCGAACCCGCCGAACCAGCCCGCGAACCCCAGCGCCATGCCCGCCGCTGCCCCGTAAGTACCTCGGCCCGGCGCACCGCCCGCCGGGCCGGACGCGTCCATCTTCCGCGTCACGCCGTCACGCCACGCGCGTCTCGGACGAGGCGACCTCGTCGTCGTCCTCGGGCAGATGCACGTCGTTGACCGTCACATTGACCTCGACGACCTCCAGGCCCGTGGTGCGCTCCACCGCCGCGATGACGTTCTCGCGGACGTCGTGCGCCACATCGGTGATCGCGACCCCGTACTCGACGACAAGGTCCAGGTCGATGGCGGTCTGGCGCTCGCCCACCTCGACCTTGACGCCCCGCCCGACGTTCGGCCGGCCGCCCGGCACCCGGTCGCGGACCGCGCCCAGGGTGCGGGAGAGCCCGCCGCCCATGTCGTGGACGCCGGGGATTTCGCGGGCCGCCATCCCCGCGATCTTCACGACGACGGTGTCCGCGATGGAGGTGCGGCCTCGCGTTGCCGCCGGCTCGGCCGCCCCGGTGGCCCCGCTGCCGACCGTGGTGGTCCCGCCCGGGGAGCCGCTCTGCTTCGTCGTGCCCGTCCGCGAAGCGGCTCCCGCGGGGGGAACGGTGGTGGCTGCTGGCTGGATGGTGGTCATGGAAACTCCTCGCGTCTCGCTCGGCTCGTTCTGCCTGACATTTCGTTGGACACGCTGTGCGCTGATTCGTCACGCGGGTTCGCGGATATTTCCCGGAAGCAGGGGCGGCGGGGCGGCTGCACACCGTGCCGTGCAGACAAAGCTGCGTGAGTGCGTGACGTTCGGCCTCGCGGTGTGTCCAACGACGAGAAGCGGTCACGAGGGCACGTGGAGAGACACGTGCAGGGTCGTGGGCCGGACGCGTACAGAAGCAGGAGCAGGCGTCGTGGAAATGAGCGGGGAAGGAGTTGGTCCGTGCCCGGCGACGGGAATCAGCTGACGGAGCGCGCGCCGGACGCCGCACCGTCCGACGAGGCACTGCTGGTCGTGAGGGCGGGGGAGGGGGACGAGCAGGCCTTCGAGGTGCTCGTGCGCAGGCACGGCCCCGTGATGTTGCAACTGGCGACGCGGGTTCTCGGCGACCGGGCGGACGCGGAGGACGCCGTACAGGACGCCTTCGTGAGCGCCTGGCGAAAGCTCCCCGAGTTCCGCCGGGATGCCTCCTTCCACACATGGCTCTACCGCATCGTCACCAACCGCTGCCTCAACCGGCTCAGAGCCCGCAGACCGGCGGCGGACCTCGACTCGGTGCCCGAGCAGGCCGCCCCCGAGTACCAGGCGTCCCCCGCCCGTGCGGTGGAGTCGCGGGCGGCCGTCGACGCGCTGGCCGAGGCGATGGCGAGCCTCTCACCCGAACAGCGCGTGTGCTGGGTGCTGCGTGAGATGCAGGGACTGTCGTACGAGAGCATCGCGGGAACGGTCGGAATCAGTCTGCAGGCGGTCCGCGGCCGGGTCTTCCGGGCCCGCCGCTCCTTGACGGAGGCGATGAGCGCATGGCGATGAGCGCCAATCCGGACCGGCCGGAGGAGAGCCGGCACGAGGAGAGCCGATACGAGGAGGAGGATGAGCGGCTAGGTTGCGGGCGCCTGCTCACCGACGTCTGGGAGGCCTGGGACACCGGCCGCTCGGCGGAGGACCCCCACTTCGCCGAATGCCCCTTCTGCTCGGCCGCCCTGGCCGACCTCACAGGCCTTGACGACGCGGTACGCCGTACCTGTGAGCAGGAGCCCGGCACACCGGACACCACGGCCATAACGGCTCGTGTCATGGACCTCGTACGGCTCGAACTGCGCCCAGGACGCCCACTGCCGCTGGGAGAGCCGGGGGAGGACCACTGGATGGTCGAGTCCGCGGTCGCACGGATACTGCGGGCGGCGATCGACAGCCTGCCCGGGGTGCGGGCCGGGAGCTGCCGCATCGCCCCACTCGACCCGGCGGACCCCACCGGAGAGCTGCACATTCGGGTCGAGGTGGCGGCGAGCCTCGGCCTGCCCATGCGGGACCTGGCCGACGCCGTGCGCGCACGGGTCGCCGAGGTCGCCGACCGGGACATCGGTATCCGCCTCGCGACCACCGACGTTCTCGTTGTCGACATCCTCGACACGGTCGACACTCTCGACGTCTTCTACGAGGACGTCGGCCACCGTGTGTACAGCGACGCCGACGGAGACGGAGACGACGGTACGGTCATCGGCGGTCACGCGGACGGCCGGGCCGACGGACACGGGACGGGAGCAGCGCGATGACCGCGGACACACGCCGGGACCGGATGGCCGGGGCTGCCGCCGAGGCCGCTCGCGGGGTGCAGGGCGTCGCGTTCCTGCGCCCCGGCATGGCCGACCTGCTACGCACCCGGATCGCCGAGCGCACCCCGCGCCGCGCCCCACTGACCGGGAACAGGACACCGGGAGTGCGGGTCGGCCGGGACGAGGGCGACGGCTGGCACATCGACATCCGGTTCGTCCTGTGCCGCGGTCACCGGGCGCTCGACGTCACCAGGGCCGTACAGGCCGCGGTCGTCGCCGTGCTGCCGGAGGAGCCGGTGGTCTCGCTGCGGGTCACTGTGACGGGCGTCGTCTGAGGGAGGTCGGCACTCCGGCCGGGCGGGTACCCCCGCCCCCCGCCCGGCCGGAGTGGTCGCTCGGTCGTCCCACCGGCGTGACGCCCGGTATCAGGCGCGCCACTCCGCGGTGCGCTCCTGCGAGGCTTCCGAGAGGGCCTTCACGATGGCGTCGACGTCGCCCTGGCTGCCGTACACCGGCGTGCCGGGCTGCTGGCGCCAGGATTCGTCCAGGCCGCCGCTGTCGACCGTGTCGAAGCCCAACTCGTCGATGAGGTCGCGGACCGCCTGCTTGGCCTGCGGGTCGTCTCCGGCCACAGGGAGCGCCTGCCGGCCCGGAGCGCCCTGCGGGCGGCCCCGGTCCAGAATGTCCTGGGCGTACGTGCCGTTGAACGCCTTGATCACGGGGTGACCGATCTGCCGCTCCGTCCACCGGCTCTCGGTCAGCCCGTCCTCGATGGCGGCGATGCGGCCGTCGCGCTGCTGCGGGTAGTAGTTGCCCGTGTCGATGACCGCGGCGCCCTCCGCCGCACCGTCGAGGAATCCGGCGGGCAGGTCGGGCACGGCCTTCAGTGGCACGGTGACGACGACCACCTGGGCGCCCCGCGCGGCCTCCGACGCGGGCACCGGCTTCGCCCCGGTCTCTTCGGCGAGGGCGGTGAGCGTCTCGGGGCCGCGGGAGTTGGCGACCGCGACCTCATGCCCGAGGGCGGTGAGACGTCGCGTCAGGTTGCCGCCGATGTTGCCCGCGCCGATGATGCCGATCTTCATGGATCCGACCTTCCGAAGCTTGCCGAGTGGAGAAGAGTGGACAGGAGTGGGGAGGAGAGAAGTGCTGCTGTCGGTTCACCAACTCCGGTGCTGGAGAAGCTATTCCCTGCCCGCGAGGGAATATCCGATCGGCACCCGGACGTTGACGCCCGGTTTCGGTTGCGCCGGCCGAGAATGGAGCGTTCGCCCTAAGGCCTGCCCCGCAATTCCCGGCGGGCGCACGACGACAGCTACGGCACCTCGCCGCGTTGTCGGAACATCCCCATACATCCAGTACGCGGACGTCCCTCCGCCTTGCGATGCACCGCATCTGACGCCGCGTGCTGATCCACCAGGAATTGCGGGACAGCCCTTAGGCCATTTGAGTGTCCTTGTCGGCCGCTCGCCCCGGACGGGGAAGTATGTCCCACCGCACCGATCTCCGCGGGTCCATTCTGGTCGCCGAGTCCACACGGGCCGTCGACCGAAGGAGCGTCGTAGTGACGACGAGGGGCATCTCGCAACCGGTGGAGACCGATACCGCCGACCAGGACGAAATGCCGGTACGGCGCGGCGAACCGGGCAACGTGGTCATCAAGTGGATGACCACCACGGACCACAAGACGATCGGCACGCTCTACCTCGTCACCTCCTTCGCGTTCTTCTGCGTGGGAGGGCTCCTGGCGCTGGTGATGCGCGCCGAGCTGGCCCGGCCCGGTATCCAGCTGATCTCGAACGAGCAGTTCAACCAGGCGTTCACGATGCACGGCACGATCATGCTGCTGATGTTCGCGACGCCGCTGTTCGCCGGATTCGCGAACTGGATCATGCCGCTGCAGATCGGCGCGCCCGACGTGGCGTTTCCCCGGCTGAACATGTTCGCGTACTGGCTGTACCTCTTCGGCTCGCTCATCGCGGTGGCCGGCTTCCTCACCCCGCAGGGTGCGGCCGACTTCGGCTGGTTCGCCTACGCCCCACTCAACGACGCGGTCCGCTCTCCGGGTATCGGCGCCGACATGTGGATCATGGGTCTGGCCTTCTCCGGCTTCGGCACGATCCTCGGCTCGGTCAACTTCATCACCACGATCATCTGCATGCGCGCACCCGGCATGACGATGTTCCGTATGCCGATCTTCACCTGGAACGTCCTGCTGACCGGTGTTCTGGTCCTGTTGGCCTTCCCGGTCCTCGCCGCGGCCCTGCTGGCGCTGGAGGCCGACCGCAAGTTCGGTGCGCATGTCTTCGACGCGGCCAACGGCGGCGCCCTGCTGTGGCAGCACCTGTTCTGGTTCTTCGGCCACCCCGAGGTCTACATCATCGCCCTGCCGTTCTTCGGCATCGTCACGGAGATCTTCCCGGTCTTCAGCCGGAAGCCGGTCTTCGGCTATATCGGCCTGGTCGCGGCCACCATCGCCATCGCGGGCCTGTCCGCGACCGTGTGGGCACACCACATGTTCGTCACGGGCGGTGTGTTGCTGCCGTTCTTCTCCTTCATGACCTTCCTCATCGCCGTGCCGACAGGCGTGAAATTCTTCAACTGGATCGGCACCATGTGGAAGGGGTCGCTCTCCATGGAGACCCCGATGCTCTGGGCCGTCGGTTTCCTGGTCACCTTCCTGTTCGGCGGTCTGACCGGGATCATTCTCGCCTCACCGCCCCTGGACTTCCATGTCTCCGACTCGTACTTCGTCGTCGCCCACTTCCATTACGTGGTATTCGGCACCGTGGTGTTCGCGATGTTCGCCGGATTTCACTTCTGGTGGCCGAAGTTCACCGGGAAGATGCTGGACGAACGGCTCGGGAAGATGACGTTCTGGACACTCTTCGTCGGATTTCACGGAACGTTCCTCGTTCAGCACTGGCTCGGCGCCGAGGGAATGCCGCGTCGTTACGCGGACTACCTCGACGCCGACGGCTTCACCGCGCTGAACACGATCTCCACCATTTCCTCCTTCCTGCTGGGCCTGTCGATCCTGCCGTTCTTCTACAACATCTGGAAGACCGCCAAGTACGGCAGAAAGGTCGAGGTCGATGACCCGTGGGGCTACGGCCGTTCGCTGGAATGGGCCACCTCCTGCCCGCCGCCCCGGCACAACTTCGTCACCCTGCCGCGGATCCGTTCCGAATCCCCGGCGTTCGACCTGCACCACCCGGCGGTCCGCTCTCTGGAGGAAGCCACCAACCGCCCCCAGGACTCCACGATCGTCGCCCCGGGGGACCGGCACGAGTGAATGCGACCCACGCCCTTGACGAAGCGACGGAGTGGGAGAGGAGGGCGGGGTGAAACCCGACAAGGACTGCGCCCGGGGCCTGGCGCAACTGGAAGGCTTTCTGCTGTGGAACGCCGAGGTCGAGCGGGCGCGACGACAGGCGCGCCGCTTCACCGACCGGTTGCCCTGGTTGACCACAGCGCAGCGTGAGGACGTCGAGCAGGTGTTCATCGCCGAACGCGTCGCCGCTTCTCGGGAGTCGCTCACCCACATCCGGGACCGCGCCGGCGAACTGCGCGAGGAGTACACCGGGCGTTACGTCCGGCTCCGGGCCCGCTGCGTCGCCGTCTCGGCCGGCGCGGTGGGGGCTGCGATCTGCGTCGGCACGGCGCTGATGTTGACCTTGCGCTGAGCCGGCGAGCCCGGTGAGGTCCGGTGCGGCCGGTCGGCGGCCGCACCGGACGGGCCCGGGCGCGCGAGCGGTGCCGGAACGGTCAGTGCCGTACCAGGCAGAAGGGGTGCCCGGCGGGGTCGGCGTACACACGCCACCCGCGCGCCTCGTCCCCGGCGTCGAGCAGGGACCCCCCGCACGCCAGAACCACCTCGTGCGCCTGCTCCTGGTCGGTGACGCCGAAGTCCAGGTGGAACTGCTGGGGCGGGTCCTGGCCGGGCCAGCCGGGCGGCCGGTGGTCGGCCACCCGCTGAAAGGCGAGGACGAGTCCACCGGGCGTGTGCAGCGTGGACCAGTCCGCGTCGCACGCCCATCTCCGGTCGGTGCGGTCGACCTCGCCCCCGAGCAATGACGCGTAGAAGCCGGCCAGTTCCTTCGGGTCCGGGCAGTCCAGTGCCACGCACTCCAGTTGAGCGATCATGGCGGCATCCTAGGGGCGTCCAGCGGGCGGCCCCGACCACCTGTCCCTGCGGACTCAGCGGGCGCCGAACACCTGTGTCCACACCGGACCGCCGCCCGAATTCTGCTTACCGACGCCGATCTCCTTGAAGGAACAGTTGAGGATGTTCGCGCGGTGTCCCGGGCTGTCCATCCAGGACCGCATCACGTCGGCCGGGGTCTGCTGGCCCTTGGCGATGTTCTCGCCGTAGGTGGACCACCGATACCCCGCGGCGGTGATCCGGTCGCCTGGATCCCTGCCGTCCTGCGAGGTGTGCGAGAAGTAGTCCTTGGCCTCCATATCGGCGGAGTGCCGTTGCGCGGCTGTGTTGAGCTGATCGTTGACGGTCACCGGACCGCAGCCCTCCTTGGCCCGCTCGGCGTTGACCAGATCGGTGACCTGGCCGGCGGTCCCCGCCGGTGCGGGCGGCGCGGGCGCCGGCGGGTCCGGCTTCGGGGCCGGGGCGGCGGTGGTGGGCGCGGGCGGTGCCGGGGTGCTCTTCTTCGGCTTGGCCTTGGGCGTACGCGAGGGACTCGGCGTCGGGGAGGCGCTGGGCGACACGGACGCGGAGGCCGAGGGGGACGGGGACGACGCCGGTGAGGCCGAGGTGGGCGCCTGGGAGCGGGGGGCCGGAGCGTCGGCGGTGACGGTCGTCGCGTCCCGGTCGTCGCCGTCGGTGTAGAGGTGCACCGCCGCGCCGCCCGTGCCGAGCGCGGCGACCGCGACCACGGCGGCTATGGCTGAGTTACGACGGCGTCGTCGGGCCTGCACCCGTCTGCGCTCCGCGCGCCCCGCCCCGGCGCCGTGCGAGCCAGGACCGGGCACCTGGAGGTGTGCAGCAGTGGTGAGCAGCTCCGGAGCGGCCCTCCCTCCTGCCGCGGCCACCGGGACCAGTGCGAGACCCACCAACAGCCCTTCGGCGGGAACGAGCCCCGAGCGGTGCCCCGAGCACACGGTGCATTCGCGGGCGTGGCGGGCCAGCCGCTTGCGCCACAGGGCGGAGGGGACGCCGTCCCAGCCGGCGGCGATGTCCTCCAGCAGCACGCACGGCGGTTCGGCCGCCAGCGCGCCCACCACGACCCTCGCCGCCTCCAGCTGGGCCTTCATCCGCTGCACCCGTACGGCGGTGTGCTGCGGGGAGAGTTCGAGGGCTGCGGCGACCTCGGCACGGGACAGGTGCCCGGCGGTCTCCAGCCACCACAGCGACAGCAGGGCGCGGTCGTCCTCGTCCAGCCAGCGTGTCGCCTCCGCTACCTGGCGACGCTGGCCGGTAAGGCCCAGCTCCAGGATCGTCACCTCGACGAAGTCCGCCCGGGGATCCGGCAGGTCGTACGCGGCGTCCAGCCGGTCCGCCGGTATCGCACCGGACTGTCTGTCACGCCAGTGCGTGCGTATCTCGTTCATGGCTATCGCCACCAGCCAGGAACGGAAGCGCTCCGGGTCGCGCAGTTCGGGCAGGCCCCGGAGCATGCGCAGCACCGTCTCCTGCACCACGTCGTCCACGTCCGCATGACCGTCCAGCGCACGTCCGACGACGTTGTACAGCAGCGGCAGGTACGCCGAGACGAGCTGGTCCTTGGCCTGCTGGTCGCCGCTCCGCGCCGCCGCGATCAAGACCGTCGGGTGATCCTTGCCCATGCTGTGCTCACTCTTCCGGGGTCCGGTGCTGTCACTTCCCACACTCGGGAGATGGGGTGCGGGCGGGACGATAACAAGAATCCGGAGGGCAACCCCGGAAATCTTCGCCGCCGCCCCTCCGCCACGGGTCTCGTCGGCCCCCGTTGGCCAGTGCGCGCGGGGGCTCGACGTACTCCGCGCACCGGGCCGTGCCACGGAAAGCGATCCGTGGCACGGCCCGGTGCGCGGGACGGACGGCGGCCGTCGGACGGCGGCCGTCCGGTCACCGGCGGGGCGGCTCAGGTGCGGGGCGGCCCGTCCTGGTCGCGGTCCGTCCCGAACTGCTGCTTGAGCCTGTCCTGACCGGTGTCGACGTGACCCTTGTACTTGCCCTTCGTACGGTCGTCGACCATGTCGCCGGCCTTGTCGATGCCCTTGCCGACATGCTCCTCGTGGCCCTTGAGCATCTTCTTGATCTTGTCCAGTGCGGACATGCGTCCTCCTCGTCGACTCTGCGCCCCCATCTCAAGGGTCACCGCACCGGGCACCGCCCGCATCCGCGCCGAGGGACGACGAGGATGCCGACAGGTGGGACGGGGCGGCCGGGAAGTGTGAAGCCGCGCCGACTGGGCACATACCGGTTGACCAGGAGGAGGTGGTGGCAATGGGCCGCATCCGAGTTGTCGTCCGTCGTCCCCCGCCCCCTACGGGGCCGCCGCCGCTGGATCTGCGCACCCCGTCCGGCCGCCCCCTGCCGTACTGACCGTCGGCGCTCCCGCCCTTCGAGGCACTGGTGCGCAGTACGTGCTACCGGTGGTCCCGGTGGGGGCCGCCGTCGAGCGGGCCGTGCCGCCGTTCTCTGTCCTCGTACCGCGCCGCGGCCGGCCCCGACAGCGGTGCCAACTGCTCCACCAGGGCCTCCAGCTCCTCGACGGCGTACTCCGTCTCGCGGCGGATGTTCTTGTGCTCCGCGACGACGGCCCCGAGCAGCAGCGTGGTGAGCGCGACGCTTCCGGTGAGCAGGGAGAGATTGGCCATGATCTCCATCAGGCTGTGCCCCGCGAACGGCCCCACTCCATCCGTACCGGCGATGATGGCGAGCACCGAGACGACCAGGGCGCACGGAGCGCTGCCGGGCAGCTGGAAGCGCAGGGCCGCCCAGATGATCACCGGGAACACCAGATAGATCATCGACAGCGAGCTGCGCGTGGCGATCAGCGACGACACGACCACGACGACCGCGAGGACCGACGCCTCCAGCCACCGGTCGGACGGGCGGGGCCACCGCACCCCGCGCAGGACCAGCAGCACGGGGGTGACGACCAGGACCCCCATCACGTCCCCCGCCCACCAGGACGACCAGACCAGCCAGAATCGTCCCGGCGGGACCTTGCCGTCGAGCAGCAGCGTGAAACTCCCGATGGCGGCGCTGATCAGCATCCCCGCGAACGCACCGAGGAAGACCAGACAGACCCCGTCCCGCAGCCGGACCAGCTCGCTGCGGAAGCCGACCCTCCGCAACAGGGCGTACGAGGCGAGCGGGGCGACCGTGTTGCCGAACATGATGGCCAGACTGCTCACGGTGAACGCGCCGCCGGTCTCGAGGACTGTGAGCAGTGCGCCCAGCGCGATGCCCGGCCAGACACGGACGCCCAGGCACAGCAGTGCGGCCAGGGCGATGCCGGTGGGCGGCCACAGGGGCGTGACGACCGCGCCGTCCACGACGACCTGCCGCATCAGCCCGAGACGCCCCGACAGGTAGTAGGCGCCGGCCACGCCCAGGATCTGCGCCACGTACACGGCCCGACGTCTGGCTTCCTCGGTGCGGATCACACCACTCATCAGACACCGGCCGCGATGGGACTCGGCAGGTGACACGCGCGTACGGTCCGGCGTCACCGCGGCCCGCGGCGGGCGGCGGCATGCCGCAGGACCAGTACGGCGGCATCGTCCTCGTGCCCCGTCACCTCCGTCGCGCGCAGGACTTCGTCGGCCAGCTGCGCCGCGCTCGCCCCGACGTGCGCGGCGACCAGCTGCCGTACTCGCTCCAGGCCGTCCTCGATCAGCAGCGACGGTCCCTCGACGACCCCGTCGGTGAGCAGCACGATCGCCCCGTCGGAGTCGAGGGTGCGCCGGGTGACGGGATACCCCTCGCCCGGCTCGATACCCAACGGCAGGCCGCCCGGGTCCTCCGTGACGCCGGACCGCCCCTCCGTGGTCGCCCACACGCATGCCACGTGCCCGGCCCGCGCGCTGTGCAGCTCCCAGGTCGTCGGGTCCAAACGCATGAACGTACAGGTCGCGAAGAGGCCCGAGTCCACGGACACCAGCAGATCGTTCGTCCGGCCGAGGATCTCGCCAGGATCGGACGCCGTGCCCGCGATGGCCCGCATCGCGATACGGACCTGCCCCATGAAGGCGGCGGCCTCGACATCGTGCCCCTGTACGTCGCCGATGGCGAAGCCGAGGGCCCCGTCCGCAAGCGGGAAACCGTCGTACCAGTCGCCGCCGATGTCCAGACCGTGGCGGGCGGGCGCGTAGCGTGCCGCCGACTGGAGACCGGGGACCGTGGGCAGCGCCGCCGGAAGCATGTCGCGCTGGAGGGCCTGCGCCAGTTCCACCCTGGCCTGATGGAACTCCACCTCGCGCCGAGCGCGGGCAGTGAGGTTCTGCAAGGTGTTGAGCAGGTCCTCGGCGCTAACTGAGCGGGGAGTCCGACGCCGGTTCATGTGCCGCTCCGCGGTGCGTTATGTCCCTGAATCATATGGCGGGCGTCCTTGAGCGGCGACTGCGGACGCTTCCGCGTAGCCGCGAGCTCCCGGGGCGCCGCTCAGGGCCGCCGGGCGCGGTACAGATCGCGGAGCAGGGCGATCTCGGCACCGTGGTGCAGCACCTCCTGGTTGACCCACCAGACGATGTCGACGAAGGGATCCTCGGCGTCGCTGCCGTTCGGATACGTGCTGTACCCGACGGTGTCCAGGGCCACGTCGTCGGCGGTGAGCAGGGCTTCGCGCCAGGCGGCGGACGCGGTCTCGAAGGCGGCCACCGCCCCGGCGGCGTCCCCCGGAGTGCGGTAGCCGTCGCGCGTCAGCGTCCTGCTGCCACAGGTGTGGTCGGCACGGAGAGTGAGCATCTCGGTGAGATGGCTCAGACGCCACGCGATGGTGGTGAACGGCGGAGGGAACGGATGCGGGGAGTCCGCCGAGTCCCGCCCCCAGTCGCCGGCTCCCGTCAGAACGGTCGCCCGCGCCCCGGGGGCGTCGCCGCGACGGCGCACGGACCAGCAGTCGGGCACGGGTTCCCAGAGGTGTTCGTCGTCGCCGAGCTGGGTGACGCCGATGTCGACGCCGTTGCCGCTGTCCATGACGGGACCGGCCAAGCGGGCGAGGAGCCGCTCGCAGGCGAAGTCGAACTGTTCCAGCAGCGGGATCAGACGTGGTGGGAGGGTCATCGGTGGAGCGTGTCACGGCGACCGGGCGGGCGCACGCCCATTTCCGCCGGCCGCCGTCCCGCTCGCCCGGACCGGCGGAGTGCGGCGGCCACTGGCCGGATGGACCCTCGTACCGAGCCGTTGTCAGTGCCCGATGGGATGCTGCCCGCATGGACGAGCTGATGAGGCAGCGACGGGTGTACGGCACCGACCACGACGACCCCCGCCCCGGGCCGAGGCCGGGGCACGACTACCGGGAGCTGGTCGGCGGCCCGCTCGACGGGCTGCTGCTCGACGTCACGGGCTGGGGCGAGGCGGACCTGCGCGACGGCGTCGGGCTGGTCACCGAGATCGGCGCCTACGGGCCCGGAGGACGCGCCGAGTACGGACCGCGGTCGCCGGACAGCCACCAGTGGGACTGGCGCGGCGACGTGCGGTGAAAGGCCGGGTGATGATGGCAGGGGCGGCAGGAATCGAACCTGCGACATACGGTTTTGGAGACCGCCGCTCTGGCCGCTGAGCTACGCCCCTTGGTTACGGGTGAAGCTTGGCACGCGCGTGCCCCCACGCCAACAGATTTACGTGGGCGCGGCGTTGAGCCCCGTCGTGCGGAACGGCCCCACGGCCGGCCGGGGCTCCGGATGCGGCGCGGCGCCTCCTCCGGGATGCCGGGCAGGCCGGGGGAGGGGCTGCGGGCCGGTCCGGGCTGTCCGATAGGTTGGCCGGTCATGTGGGCTTTGAGCGCGGTCGGGCACCGTCGGCTGGGTGCGGCAGGATCTCTGGCGATCGTCGCCGGCGGCTGGTTCGCCGGGAAGCTGCCGGTCCATGACCCCTGGGGCCTGTGGACCGACCACGGGTCCGCCACGAAGGCGGCGGCGGCCGTCCTCGCCTACGTCGGACTGACCGTGCTCGTCGTGGCCTGGTGGCAGTACGGCAAGACCGCCTCCACCGTCCGCGAGACCCTCGTCACCCTCGCCTGGTGGACGGCCCCCTTCCTGCTCGCGCCCCCGCTCTACAGTGCCGACGTCTACAGCTACATCGCCCAGGGCTCGATGGTCGTCGAAGGGCACGACGTCTACACCGTCGGTCCCTCCGCCCTGGACCCCGGTGGAATCGGCGGCGACGCCGCCGCGAGCGTCGGCAACCACTGGCGCGACACCCCGGCCCCGTACGGACCGCTCTTCCTGTTGCTCTCGGCGGCCGTCGCCTGGATCACCGGCGGCACGATCGTCCCCGCCGTCCTGGCGATGCGGCTCGTCGCGCTCCTCTCCCTCGCCCTGATCGTCTGGTCCCTGCGCCGCCTGGCGCGCGAACACGGCCGCGGCGAGAGCCGCGCCCTGTGGCTGGGAGCGCTCAACCCGCTGCTGCTGATGCACGTGGTCGGTGGCGTGCACAACGACGGGCTGATGATCGGCCTGATGCTCGCCGGCCTGGTGCTCGCGCTGCGCGGCAGGTGGATCGCGGGCAGCGCCCTGGTCGGCCTCGCCATGATGGTGAAGTCCCCGGCGGCCGTGGCACTCCTGTTCATCGGAGTCCTCGTGCACGCGTCCGCGAGCGGCCCCCAGTGGCGCCGCTGGGCCAAGGGACTGCTCGCACCCGGCCTGATCGCCTGCGCGGTGGCCGGAGGGGCCACGCTGATCAGCGGTACCGGATTCGGCTGGCTCCGGACCCAGGGCGTCGCCGCGAACATCCACACCGCGCTCTCCGTCACGAGTGACATCGGCCTCGGACTGGGAGAGCTGGCCCACCTGCTTCTGGGCGTCGACGCGGAACCCGTCAAGTCCGCCGTCCAGACGCTGGGCCTGGCGGTGGCGCTCGGTGTGATCGTCGTGCTGGCCCGGCGTGCGATGCGGGGCGGTATGACGCCGACCCACGCCCTGGGCCTCTCGCTGCTCGTCCTGGTCGCCCTCTCGCCCATGGTCCAGCCCTGGTACCTGCTGTGGGGCATGGCCGTCGTCGCCGCGACCGAACAGTACGGCCGCCTCTCCGCCGTCCTGATCGTGCTCTCGGCGGCGCTGGTGTACGAGACCCACCCCATGGGCGCCACCCCGCCCTACGGATTCGTCCTGGCCGGCCTCGCCGCCGTCCTCGGCACCCTGGCCCTCCGGCGTACCCCCGTCGTGCCGCCCGGCGTCCGGCTGCCCGGCCGGCGGCGCCCCACGGGCCCGGCGGGCTCGGAGGAGAACCAGGACACCCCCGAGTCCACCGCCTCGCCCGCCCCGGCGCCGCAGAGCGCTCCCTGAACAAATCTCCTCGACGTCCGCCAAGAGCCTCGGTTATGCTGCGCGGGTCCTGTTGTCTCCGATAGAGGTGGACGTTGCGCATCTGAGGTCCGCGATCATCGCGCGGTACGGCCCTGGCCCGTACATGGTCACGACGCTGTCGGCATTTCTGCCGCCCGTGACTTCCGCGTGGATGCGACCTCGGTGCTGAGCCGTCCCTCACCTTCGCAGGACTGTTCTCCTCACCACCTTCCGGCCCCGGCCGGGTCGCCGCGTGCTGTTCGCATACGAAGCCCCCGTTCCTCCCCGCTTCCGACTGCGAGAACCACATGAGCCATCCCACCGCGCCCAGCGCCTCCGTGGCAGCCTCCAACCTCACCTTCCGGTGGCCCGACGGCACGAACCTCTTCGACGGGCTCTCCCTCACCGTCCCCCGGGGCCGCACCGGTCTTGCCGGAGCCAACGGCGCCGGCAAGTCGACCCTGCTGCGACTCTTCGCCGGACTGCTGCGTCCCTCGGAGGGGTCTGTCACGGTCGGCGGAAACCTTGCCTACCTGCCCCAGAACATCACCCTGGACACCTCCCTACGCGTCGACGCGGCCCTCGGCATCGGCGAGCGCCGGGCCGCCCTGCGCGCCATCGAGTCCGGAGACGTACGGGAGGAGCACTTCGAGACGGTCGGCGACGACTGGGACGTCGAGGAGCGCGCTCTGGCCACCCTCGGCTCCCTCGGGCTCGGCGCCGTCGAACTGGACCGCACCGTCGGGCAGTTGTCCGGTGGGGAGACCGTCCTGCTGCGCCTGGCCGCGCTGCTCCTGGAACGCCCGGACGTCCTCCTCCTCGACGAGCCGACCAACAACCTGGACCTGTTCGCCCGCCGCAGGCTCTACGACGCCGTCGACTCCTGGCGCACCGGCATCCTGATCGTCGTCAGCCACGACCGGGACCTGCTGGAGCGGGTCGACCGCATCGCCGAACTGCGATCGGGCTCGGTCAACTGGTACGGGGGCGGCTGGTCCGCCTACCAGGAGGCCCTGGCCACCCAACAGGAGGCCGCCGGGCGGATGCTGCGCGCCGCGGACGCCGACGTACGCCGTCAGCAGCGAGAACTGGAGGAGACCCGGATCAAGGTCGCCCGCCGTCAGCGCCACGACAAGAAGCTCGACGGCCAGCGGAAGGCCCCGCGCATCGTCGCCGGGGAACGCAAGCGCTCGGCCCAGGAGTCCGGGGACCGGCTGCGCGGGCTGCACGAGGACCGCCTCGACGAGGCCCGCGAGCGCAGGGAGGAAGCCGCCGAAGCCATCCGCCGGGACGCCGAGATCAAGGTCAGCCTGCCCCACACCGCCGTACCCGCGGGCCGCACCGTCCTGACCGTACGGGACCTGAGCCTCCCCTACGGGCGGCTGCGCGAAGGCAGCCTCCAGGTGAAGGGACCCGAACGCATCGCCCTGGTCGGCCGTAACGGGGCCGGCAAGACGACGCTGCTGCGGGCGCTCACCGGGGAGCTCGCGCCGAGCACCGGGGAGGCCACGGCGGCGGTGCCGCTGAAGTTCCTTCCGCAGCGGCTGGACGTCCTCGACGACGAGCTGAGCGTCGCCGACAACGTCGCCCGCACCGCCCCGGGCACCACCGACAACCAGATCCGCTCACAGCTCGCCCGGTTCCTCTTCAAGGGGGCCCGCGCGGAGCAGCCGGCGGGCACCCTCTCGGGCGGCGAACGCTTCCGGGCCGCCCTCGCGGCGACCATGCTCGCCGCCCCCGCCCCGCAGCTGCTTCTGCTGGACGAGCCGACGAACAACCTGGATCTGGCCAGCGTGCGGCAGCTGACGAGTGCCCTGGAGTCCTACGAGGGCGCGCTCGTCATCGCCAGCCACGACCTGCCCTTCCTGGAGTCCGTGGGCATCACCCGCTGGATCCTGCTGGACGACGCACTGCGCGAGACCGACGCCGAGGAGGTCCGCGAACTGTTCGGGAGCCCGCAGTCGACCCCGGCGGGCACGGCGTGACACCGACCGCACGATCGATGAAGGAGGAGATCCGGATGGGCGCTGACCTCGGCCCCTGTGTCGTACTGATCACCGGAGTGATGGCCGCGGGGAAGTCCACCGTCGCCCAGCTCCTGGCGGAGCGCCTGCCACGCGCGGTCCATGTGCGCGGAGACGTCTTCCGCCGCATGATCGTCTCCGGCCGGGCGGAGATGACACCCGACGAGGCGGAGGAGGCACGGAGCCAGCTCGACCTGCGCCAGCGGATCTCGGCACAGGTGGCCGACGCCTACGCGGACGACGGGTGGACGGCCGTCGTCCAAGACATCGTCCTCGGCGAGGACCTGCCCCGCTACGTCGACAGGGTCCGCACCCGCCCGCTCCACGTCGTCGTGCTCGCCCCCTCACCCGCGACCGTGCGCGAGAGGGAGGAAACGCGGGCAAAAACGGGGTACGGGGCGTGGACGGTCGAAGCGTTCGACGCGTATCTGCGGAGCGGGACGCCCCGTATCGGCCTGTGGCTGGACACATCCGGCCAGACGCCCGAGGAGACGGTTTCGGCCATCCTCGACGGGCTGCGCGGTGCGGAAGGTTCAGGTGATGAGGCCTCTCAGGCCGCCTCGTAGTGGTGGGCCCGCCCGCCCCGCCACTCCACCCAGACCGGATTGTCGAGGATCCGGTCCGCTTCTTCGAGGCCGGCCTCGTTCAGGAACACGATCACGTCGTGGTCGCTGTGGGCCAGCCCGAGTATCTCGTCCCGGCCTTCGTAGTGCACGGTCACCCGGCGGCCGCCCGAGGGGGTCGGCCGGTGGATGACGATCGGGGGATTCGCCATGGGTCCACCCTGCGACGCGCCCCGCACCCTCGCATCCCCGGCCCGCCCCCTCCGACGGCGGGCAGAAGCCGCTCCTGAAAAGGCTCCCGCGCCCTCCCCGGCGGCCGAGGAGGGCCTCAGCGCTCGGCGGTCGAGAGTTCCACCGTTGTGGTGACGCGCACCAGGGAGGGCCTGCGCGGGGCGGAGCCGAACCCGAAGGCGACGGGCGGATCGAGCGGGGCGAGCCGCCCCAGGCCCGCCCCGTCCAGCACGGCGTCGGCGGCCACGACCGGCCGCAGCCCCCGCGCCCCGTACCACTCCCGCCGCCCCGGACCCGCGCGGCCCAGGGTGCGTACGCCGGGCATCAGCAGCCGGGCCGGCACATCGCACAGCGCTGCCCAGAGCGGGCTGCGGGCGAGCGGGGCCGGTACGGCGGACAGCAGCAGGCCGAGGGCGGAGTGGCGTCCCGTCCGCAGCCGCAGACGCAGCAGTCCCGCCTCGACGAGCCAGGTGTCGCCGGTGACGGTGACGGTCACGGGCACCACCTCGATCTGGTCGAAGCGGTACGTGGCTGCGACGAAGTCCGCGATCCGCCGGGACGGGGCCAGCAGGACCCGTACGCCGTCGGGATGCTCGACCATGACGTCGCTGAACGCCCCGAACGGCGAACGCGGCCAGTGGCCGACCACCAGCCGGGTGCCCGAGGCGGTCCCCACACCGGCGATCCAGCCGTCGAACCGCAGTCGCTCACCTGTCACGCCCGCCAGTCTCCCCCGTCAGGGGCGACGGGGGAGGACCGGCGACCGGCGCGGCGGGCCGCCGTACGGGCTACTCGAAGCGGGACGTGTCCCCGGCTCCGCGGCGTACGATCTCGGGCTCGTCGCCGGAGAAGTCGATGACCGTGGTCGGCTCGGTGCCGCAGTCGCCCGAGTCGATGACGGCGTCCACCTCGTGGTCGAGCCGCTCCTTGATCTCCCAGCCCTGCGTCAGAGGCTCCTCCTCGTCGGGCAGCAGCAGGGTGCTGGAGAGCAACGGCTCGCCGAGCTCGGCGACCAGGGCCTGGGTCACGACGTGGTCGGGGATGCGCACACCGACCGTCTTCTTCTTCGGGTGCAGCAACTGGCGGGGAACCTCCTTCGTCGCCGGAAGGATGAAGGTGTAGCTGCCGGGCGTCGCCGCCTTGACCGCCCGGAACACGTCGTTGTCCACACGCACGAACTGCGACAGCTGCGCGAAGTCGTGGCACACCAGCGTGAAGTGGTGCTTGTCGTCGAGGTTCCGGATCGACCGGATCCGGCCGAGGGCGTCACGGTTGCCCAACTGGCAGCCCAGTGCGTAGCACGAGTCGGTCGGGTACGCGACGAGCGCACCGGACCGGATGCTGTCGACCACCGTGCTGATGGTGCGGGGCTGGGGATTTGCGGGGTGCACGTCGAAGTACTTGGCCATTCGCCGAGCTTACGCGCTCGGGCCGGACCGGTAGAGCCCTCCGCCGGGAAGAGTGCGAGGCGGCCCGTCGTACGACGGGCCGCCTCTTCTTCCGCTTCGCGCGGTGGAGTTCACCGCCGGGCCGGTCAGACCGCGGCGGCCCCCACCAGCTCGTCCAGTACGTCCTCCATGGTCACGAAGCCGATGACCGTGCCCTTGTCCCCGGCGACCGCCGCGAGATGCGTACCGGCGGCGCGCATCGCGGTGAGGGTGTCGTCGAGCGGGGTGTCGATCTCGACCCGGATGACGGGGTGGAGGGCGCTCGTGGGCAGCGCCTTGGTGCGCTCCGCGACGCCGAGGGCGTCCTTGATGTGGAAGTAGCCCAGCAGCCCGTCGTCGGGCCCGGTGACCGGCAGCCGGGAGAAGCCCGAGGCGACGGCGGCCCGCTCCAGACCCTGCGGGGTGATGCCCAGGTCGACGGTGACGGTCCGGTTCAGCGGGACCAGCACCTCGCCGACCGGCCGGGTTCCGAGCTCCAGCGCGTCCCGCAGACGCTCCCCGTCGGCCGGGGCCAGCAGCCCGGCGTCGCTGGAGTCCTTGACCAGCCGTACGAGCTCGTCGTCGGTGAACACCGAGGCGACCTCGTCCTTGGGGTCGACCTTGAGCAGCCGCAGCAGCATGTTGGCGAAGGCGTTGATGCCGAAGATGACCGGGCGCAGCGCCCGGGTCAGGCCGACCAGGGGCGGCCCCAAGGCCAGCGCGGTGGCGACGGGGGCGGCGAGCGCGATGTTCTTCGGGATCATCTCGCCGATGAGCATGTGCAGATACGTCGCCAGCGTCAGCGCGATCACGAAGGCGATCGGGTGGACCAGCGCCTCCGGCACGCCGACCGCGTCGAACGGCGGCTCCAGCAGATGGGCGATGGCCGGTTCCGCGACGGCGCCGAGCACCAGGGAGGAGATGGTGATGCCGAGCTGCGCGGTGGCCATGGCGGCCGACAGGTGTTCGAGGCCCCACAGGGCGCTCTTCGCGCGTCGGCTGCCCCGCATGGCCTGCGGTTCGATCTGACTGCGGCGGACCGAGATGAGGGCGAACTCCGCGCCCACGAAGAACGCGTTGGTGAGGAGAGTGAGCGCGCCGATGGCGAGCTGGATGGCGGTCATCGGGCGTCCTCCTCCACGAGGGCCGGCGCCGGTGCGGGCGCGCTGATCCGGACCCGGTCGGCCCGGTGGTGCTCGATGTCGAGCACGTCGAACTGCCAGCCGTCGACCTCCACCCGGTCCGTACGGACCGGGATGCGGGCCAGCTGGTTGGCGAGGAGACCGGCGAGCGTCTCGTAGGGGCCTTCCGGCGCGCCGAAGCCGATCCGGTCGAGCTGGTCCAGCCTGATGCTTCCCTCCGCCTCCCAGACCGGGCGCCCGTCGCCGAGCGGCTCGGCCGGTGCGAGGTCGGGGCGCTCATGGGGGTCGTGCTCGTCGCGGACCTCGCCAACGACCTCTTCGACGATGTCCTCGACGGTGGCGACCCCCGCCGTACCGCCGTACTCGTCGATCACCACCGCCATCGTCCGGTGCTTGCGCAACTGCGCGAGCAGCCGGTCGACGGGCAGGGAGTCGGGTACGAGGAGCGGCTCCGTCGCCAGGGCCGTGACCGGGGTCCGGCCCCGCTCGGACTCGTCCAGGGCGAGCACATCGCGGATGTGGACCGTGCCGATGACCTCGTCCAGGCTGTCCCGGTAGACCGGGAAGCGGGACAGGCCGGTGGCCAGCGTCAGGTTGGCGGCGTCGGCGGCGGTGGCGTGCGCCTCCAGCGCCCGGACGTCGACGCGCGGCGTCATGACGTTCTCGGCGGACAGCTCCGCCAGGTGCAGGGTGCGGACGAACAGCTCGGCCGAGTCCTGCTCGATGGCGCCCTCGCGGGCGGAGTGCTGAGCGAGCGCGATCAGTTCCTGCGGCGTACGGGCGGAGGCCAGCTCCTCGGCCGGCTCCAGGCCCAGGCGGCGCACGAAACGGTTCGCGGTGTTGTTGAGGTGCCGGATCAGCGGAGCGAAACAGGCCGTGAAGGCCCGCTGCGGGGTCGAGACGACCTTGGCCACCGTGAGCGGGCTGGAGATCGCCCAGTTCTTCGGGACCAGCTCACCGATGACCATGAGGACCACCGTGGAGACGGCCACACCGAGGAGGGTGGCGACCGTGGACACGGCGCCGGCCGGCAGTCCGACGCCCTCCAGCGGGCCGCGCAGCAGCACCGCGAGGGACGGCTCGGCCAGCATGCCGATGACCAGGGAGGTCACGGTGATGCCGAGCTGGGCGCCGGAGAGCTGGAAGGTGAGCCGCTTGGCTGCCTTGAGGGCGCTCTCGGCACCACGCTCCCCGGCCTTCACGGCGCGTTCGAGCTCGCTGCGCTCGATGGTCGTGAGCGAGAACTCGGCCGCGACGAACACCGCGCAGGCCAGTGTCAGCGCGAGGGCGAGGAGAAGAAGGGCCACTTCGCTCACCGTGTCACCTCCGTCCCCTGGTGCGTGGGATCAGGGATGACACGGTTCGTACTGGGAGGCTCACCCATTGCGGTGCGCAGCTCCTTCTCTGTTCGGGTCGTCGGGATCGACGGTGGAATGCGGGTGTGAACCCGCCCCATAGATAGTAAAGGGAACGCAAAGCAATGGGGAGTGGCGGGTGTCACACGGAGTGCCGCCCCGGGCGGCCACGGCATCCGCGATCTTGATGGCGAAGTTGCTCGGAGCCCTCGGGGTCGGCGGACCCTCGGGCGACACCGTTCTGGAGCCCGGCCCCGCATTGCCCGGAGGCCTCCTCACCGGGGAGGTCCGCCTGCGGGGCGGCGGATCGGACGTGACGGTCGACCGGATGTCGCTTCTCCTCGTCGCCCGGGTCGAAATGGAGAACCAGGACGAGGAGCACGAGGGCACGGTCGTCCTCGAACGGTTCACCGTCGGCGGTGGGTTCCGGCTGGCCAAGGAGGCCGAGCACACGGTGCCGTCCACCGTCACCCTGCCGTGGGAGACGCCGATCACCGAGCTCCACGGCCAGCACCTCGGCCCCGTGCTCGGCATCCGGACAGAGCTGGAGGTCGCGGGAGCGCGGGACAAGGGCGTCCGGCTCGCGGCGGGCTTGGCCGTCGATCATCGCCGTCTCGGAGACGGCTGCCTCAGCCGGACGACCGGCGAGCCCCGTTCGGGGCCAGGCGGTCGGCGAGAGCGTCCAGATCCGGCACGAACCAGATGTCCCGGCCCCGATTGGCCTCGCGGACGAGGTCGGGGAGGGCCGAACTGGCCGACAGATGATGGCCGATGTCCCCGAGGACGACGAGGCGCAGCCGGTAGTTCGCGAACTTCTGCAGGATGGCTCCGGCGAGGCCGGTGCTCAGGTCGAAGAAGCGGTCGTCCAGCCGTGCGGACGGCACCGCGACCACCTCCGCACAAGCGAACGCGGCCCCGATCAGATGGTCGAGGGCGTCCTGAACGTCGGCGATGGTGACTCCGGCGGCGTCGCACACCAGGACCGGAACACCGTGGTACGCAACGACGTCAGGCACGGTCCGCCCCCTGTGTGGACGTGGAGGCTGAGGTGAACAGGCCGCTGTCCGGGCCCAGCAGGCCGTCGATCATGTGCAGCAGATCGGCGGTGGCGGCGGCGCCGCCGAGAATGACGATCTTCATCCGGGTTCGCTCCTCGTCGTAGACCGTCTGGATGCGCAGAGGGTCCGACACGTCCCGCCCGGACTGCGCGCCCGCCGTGACGAACGTGCTCAGCCGGTGCGCGGCGTCCGGACCGAGCGCGTCGATCTGCACGATGCTGGACACCTCCACATGCCCCGGCGCGGATGTCGGTTGCGGGGTCGTGTCGTCGGTCGGGCGACCGGCCAGGGCGGCCAGATCCTCCTTGTGGACCCGGTACTGCTTGCCGATCCGGACAGCTTTGAGCCGGCCGTCGCGTACGTAGTTCCGGACGGTCCGCACATGCAGCCCCAGCAGCTCGGCCACCTCGCCGACCGAGTAGAGCTCCTGCTCGTCATTCCTCATAATTCCGTATCCTACGTTAAACGGCTCTCTGCGGACTCTCATGCGCGAGAATAGCGTCGTTTAGGGAATATCGCGGCTCGTGGTCACCCGCCCCGGACGTACTCGGCGGGTGCGACGAGGCCCGGAGTAGGACAGTGGGAAAGCCCCGGTAGCGAGGCGGGAAACGAACGGCCGGCCACGGACACGGCCGCCCACGGACAAGGAATCCCATGAACCCCGAACACCGGCCGCCCGATCCGCAGCACCAGCGACCCGAAGGCGTGACCGACAGGACTGTCGAGGCCCTCGGGGCACTCTCGAAGGCGCTGGAGACCGTCGAGCGTGCCCGCGGCGCCCTCTACGACTTCCATCAGCTCACCGGGAGCGCCGACCTCGCGCTCGACGACGCCGTACGACTGCTCCGCGCCGCGGGGCAGGGAGAACACGCCGAGCGGGTCGAACGGGAGATCCTCGGCCGCAACGTGATCCCCGGGCACTGGACCTTCCAGATCGTCGAGGAGTACAACACCACTTACTACGACGTGTTCCGGACGATCGAACGTGAGATCAGGCAGGCGCTCGCCGAGGGCCGCGACCACCTCTACGAGGCCGAGATGAAGGCGACCAGGCGGACCGAGGGGCATCCGGACCACACCGCCGAGTGACGGGCGGTCGCCGTCCTCCGGAACCCGCCCTCCTGCCGTCACCGAACGTAGCCGCACGAGATGCGGACCGGACGGACTCCGGTGACGCTGGGGCTCCGGTCGCGCACGCAACGTTGGTTGCCGACGGAGGACCGAAGACGGAGGACACGCCATGAACCTGTACGACACCCCGATGGAGCGAGCCCGCCGCAACCGTGAACGGGCCGAGGAGCTGGGCCGTGCCGCAGACCGGGCCACCGACCCCGAGCACCGGCAGCGGCTGCGGGAGAAGGCGCTGCGGCTGCTGCGCGAGGAGCCGACGGCCGAGTCCCGCCCTTCCTGAAGGCCTGTCGCAGTGGTCGCGTTCGAACGCGACCACCTCCTAATCCCTGACTTTGAGGAAGCGCATCCGGGTCGCGCCATTGCTGTCGGTGCCGCCGGCCTCGGCGTCGGAGATCTTGCCGCCGGTGAGGACGAACATCAGGTGCAGGCGGACCGTCCGGGGGCCGGAGGCGACCGTGTACTCGGTCATGATGTGTGTGGTTCCGCCCTGCTGCTCCTGCCTTGTCGCGTTGATCGCCGCGATCTGGGTGAAGCTCGTCAGGAGGGTGTCCGTGGTCTCGTCCCTGAGCCAGCCGATGATGTAGCCGCTGCCGCCGGTGGCGGAACCGAGCGCGTACCGTACGTCGCTGTCGATGTGGTAGACGCCGGCTTCCGGGAGCACGATGTCGGACTCGGGGATCGGCACGTCGGTACCGGCGCGGGCCAGAAGGTCGGCGTGCTGCCGCTCGGCGTTGAGGAACGCGCTCACCGGTGTGAGGCGGGCGCCGATCTCCCACTTCTCGGGGCAGCCGGGCGCTCCGGTGACATCGATGTCCACGGACCGTTCGATGCCGGTGTTGCCGCCGGGAGCGAGACCCGTCAGGTCGATCCGCGGCACGAGTAGTCCGCCGGTCGTGTTCCGTGCGGCATTGCACGGGGAGGGGTCCAGGGAAGGCGTGTCGGGTGCGTACAGACACCCGTCGCTGCCCCGGGTGATGGCGTTGTCCCGGTCGGTGGAGAGACACGGAGGGCGGGCGGTGGCGCAGCCGTCCTGGCAGGAGGCGACGGGGATGACCGGCGGGACCGGGGCGTAGGGGGTCGAGCCGTCGAGGGTGTCGGTCGTGCAGGTGACCGCACCGTCGCAGTTGCGGCAGGTCGTACGGAGGAACGGTCTGCCGCAGCCAGGGGCGGACGCCTGGACCGTGAGGACGAAGCTGTCGACGGTCCACTGTTTGGGGCCGACTCGGCAGGCTTCGTCGTTACCTGTCTCCAGGTTGAGCTCGACGACGATCCTTCCCGCGAGGACGTCAGCCAGGGGCACGGTGGTCGGTGGGATGACGCCGTTGTCGTCTCCACCCGCCGGCAGATCGGGTGGGCCCAAAAGTTCGGTGCGGACCGGGGTCGTGCCGTTCCACAGAGCGAAGCGGCCGTAGAGCCGGCAGGCCGGGTTCCTGCCGTCGTTGTGGACATGGACCGAGGCGCTGATCGTGACGCCGGTGGGGTTGCCGCGCAGTGACGCGGGGTCGATGTGCACGACGCCGGCGAGCCAGGTGTGCTGGCCGTTGTGCGTCCCGTCGTCGGCCGGGAACACTCCCGTGCCACTGTTCAGGATGGTCTGGGCGACGACAGGGTCCAGTGCTGCATGGGTGTTGGCGATGGTGTAGTACGGCGTCGGGTCGGTGGTGCTCGCGGTCGCTGTGACCCGGTACGGCGCGGAATCGCGCAGTGGGGTCGTCTCGCAGTGCTCGCACGGCTTGGAGCCGGGGCAAGTCACGGGAGGGCAGGGCGGATTGGAGGGCCGACAGTCGCCGATGGCGATCGGTGACTGCCCACAGCCGCATGCGCTCATGGGTCAACTCCATGGAAGGGAAGGGTTGTTGGTGGCTTCGCTGAGCTCCGTGCAGCCGATGAGTGGAAGAAGGCCTTCCGGCGGCCCGTTGGCCGCGGGTGTGTCCCGACATGACGCCGACCGTCATCCGGCTGCGTGTTCCCGCAGCTGGTCATGGCCTGGGGTGGGCAAGGGGAATGGCCATGTCGGCCCACTTCTGCGATTCACTACTGGGTAAACCGCTCCGGGCGCTTGGACATTGACCTACCTGAGGCTCGGTCAGTTGTCTTCTTCGTTGCCATCTCCAAGGTACTGTCCCGTGATCTGTCAGGCATTACCCCGTAAGAGTGGATGATTCCCCTTCGAGGCGGCGGAGCGCTCGTGCTTCTGCCGGTGTCTCGCCGGTGTGCGGGAAATGTCGATTGCCCGGGCGGTCGTCGCCCGGGTAGCGTCACGCGCCGTGACCCCGACCCTGCGCACCGAGAGGCTCCTGCTGGAGCCGTACGCCCCCGAGGACGAAGAGGACTTCGTCGCCCTGTTCCAGGACACCGAGGTGTCCCGATGGTTGGGTGACGGCCCTTCCACCGAGGCGGAGGACCGGGCCCTGTTCGGGCGGGTCTTCACCAAGGTCTACGCCCAGGACCTGTTCGCCGTCTGGGCTGTGCGCCGCGACGGGATCCTCGTCGGGCACGCCGAGATCAAGCGGACCGACGCCGTCGACGGCCACGAGATCATCTATGCCCTGGCCCCCACCGCATGGGGATCCGGCCTGGGAACCGAGCTGGCACAGGCCGTGGTCGCCCACGGTTTCGACACCCTCGGACTGACCGAGGTCCACGCCACGGTCGCCGCCGCGAACGAGGCCTCGCTGACCCTGCTGCGCAGAATCGGCTTCGAGCACAGGAGGGACATCGAGGAGGACGACGGCAGTACCACCCGTGTTCTGACTCGTCACTGCTGAGGCGAAGAACGCGCCCTTCACCCGGGCGGGCCCGCGGAGCCGCCCGATGCCCGCCCCGTCCAGTTCGACGTCGGCATCCCCATCGCCACGCCCTCAACCGGCGTCTGACCGGAGAAGGTTCAGCCCGCGGGCGCCACGATCGCGCCCTCCACGCCATGACGCTTCAGGGCGTCGGCGACGAAACCGACCGCCTTCATCTCCTCCACGAACGACGCCAGCAGCTCCTGCGCCGCAGCCCCTCGCCCGGCCGGCACCCCCATGGCCTGCCGGATCACCATGAACCGCCCCGGCAGTACCCGTACGCCCCCGGCCCGTGCGGCCTCGGCCTCCAGCAACTGCCGGATACCGGCGGCCACCTCGACCTCACCCGCCCGCAGGGCCGCGAGCGCGCGAGGGGCGCCTTCCAGCCGGACGATCTCGGCCCGGCGGATCTCGCGGGTGAGGAAGAGGTCGTACGCGGACCTGGCCCCGACCGAGATCCGGGTGTCCTCGCGGTCCACCTGGCCGTTCTCGGAGATCGGGGACGCCTCCGGCACCAGATACGCACCCTCGATGAGGACGTACGGGGCGGTGAACCGCAGACCCTCGCCCCGGGCGGGATCGACAGCGAAGAATCCGATGTCCGCCTGCTCGGCCCGCACGGCGTCGACCGACAGTGCGGCCCTCTCGAAGGCCACCAGCTCGACGGGCACCCCGAGCCGCCGCCCGAACTCCCTCGCGAGGTCGACGGAGACCCCGGCCGGCTCGCCGCTCGCCGGATCCCGGTGGGCCAGGATCGGATTGCCGAGGTTGATCGAGGCACGCAGGGCGCCGCCGGGCGCAAACGTGGAGGTGAGGGCGGGAGACGCGGGCTGCTGAGTCATGGCGTCGAGTCTACGAGTGAGCCCACCGGGGTCGAGGGGGCGTACGGAACGACCCGCGGGGGGCACGGGACGGCTGCCCCTTTGCCCGCCGCGGTCGCAGGACGCGGGTTCGGCCACCGTCCGGGGCCTCAGGCCCCCACCTGGCCGTCCACCCCTTCCCTCAGCAGGTCCGCGTGACCGTTGTGGCGGCCGTACTCCAGCAGGACGTGCACCATGACCATGCGCAGCGAGACCTCCTTCTGCCAGCGCGGCTGACGCCCCACCAGATCCAGTGAGGCGGCCTCCCGTTCGATACGGCGCGAGGTCTCCACCTCAGCCTCCCAGGCGGCGAACGCCTCGGCCCGGGTCGAGGCGCTCGCGTCGTACGCCGCCTGGAAGTCGAAGGGCTTCTCGGACCACACCATGGGGGCCGCCCCGTCCTCGAACACCCGCCGGAACCAGGCGCGTTCCACTTCGGTCAGGTGGCGCACCAGAGCCAGCAGGGACAAGGTGGACGGCGGCATCGACCGCTCGCGCAACGCGTCGTCGCCCAGCCCCGCGCACTTCATGGCGAGGGTCTCCCGCTGGTAGTCGAGAAAGGCCCTCAGCGTCTCGCGCTCGCTCCCCAGCAGCGGAGGCGCGATCCGGTCGTCGTCCGTCATGATGATGTTCCCCTGTCCGTGTTCCGGCCGACAGTATGACCGGCCGACGTCCCGGCCTGATCCGAACGGCAGGCCGTGGGGGAGTGTCCGCAAAGCCCCCCGCCGACGCGGTTCAGGACAGCCGTACCTTGACCGTCTGCGTCGCCCCGCGCGTCCCGGAGAGGTCGCCGAAGACGAGGCGCAGCGACGCCCCCGCGGTCGCCGATGTCACCGTCGCCGGCTTCGATACGACCGAGGCGACGGCCCGGTTCCACGTGAGCGTCAGGCTCGTCCGCATCCGCATGGGGTCACTCACGCAGACCGTCGCCGTTCCGTCGGCGTGCTCGGTGACCATCACCGAGCACGGGGCGTCCGCCACCAGCGGCCCGACGCTCCCGCCGAACCAGAAGTTGACGGCGGTCAGCCCGAGCCGGTCAACCGCCACCCCCTGCTGATCGTCCGTGTTGGCGAGCACCCGCAGCCAGCCGCTGTCCGCCGCCCGTGCCGCCGTGCGCTGTTCGGACGCGCCGGGCAGGAGCTGGTACGCGTACGTGGCGTCCGACGGGTCCTGGCCGTGGTCGAACCAGAGGGTGAGGTATTTCCGGGAGACCGGATCCGTGGAGCCCGCCGTGTTGATGTCGCGCCAGCGGCCCGTCCGGTCCTCCCGCAGCGCCTTCACGGTGCCCCCGCCCGGGAAGACGTAGCCGCCATGCCCGGCGAGATGCGCCCAGGACGCCCCGGTCAGGGTCGCCGACCAGGGGAACGTGAGGGGTTTCACCGAGCCGTCGACGGTGAACGGGGCGTTGCCCGTCGGGCCGAGATTGCGGTTGTCGACGGTCGTCTCCACGGCCGCGCCATCGCGGCCGTGGATGCCCGCGCCCAGGCACACGACGGTGTCGTCGAGGAAGAACCACGACTTCTTCGCCATCAGCGTGCTGGAGAGTCCCTTGAGGTACTGGCCCACGGCAGCGCGCTTCCCGTCGGTGACCCCGCCGACCCAGTTCACATCGGGGAGCGAGGTGCCCCAGTCGCCGCCCGCCCCGTCGGCGAGCACCTTGCGCGAGGCCGTGGTGCCGGGCAGCCGGTACGGGTCGACGGTGGGCCAGAAGGCGTCGCTGTACTGGCCGTTGGCGAAGGTGTCGCCCCACCAGTAGAGCATCCCCGACCCGGTGTGCCAGCCGCGCAGGTTCTCGCCGTTGCCGGTCTCGTAATAGGTGATCCGCCGGTCGGCCATGCTCAGCGACGCTGCCCAGCCCGGACGGCGGTGGGTGGCCCGCGCCATGTCGGGGAAGAGCCGGTGGCCCTGCGGCTCGGGGACCGGAGTGAGCGAGGTGTCGTCCAGGACGTCCTTGATCCGGGCCAGCGCGGTGAGCCCGAGGGAGGGGCTGCTCAGCGGCGGGCTGTAGTAGTCGCGCTGCGCCCAGCCCTTGACGAGCCCCCGCCACCGGTTGTTCTCCGCGTCCGACGCGCCCCGGCCCAGCAGCACGACGGAGGCGAGGATCGGGTGTCCACGCCGGTGGTCGTCGACCTCGCCCCGGCTGATGGCACGCCCCGCGACGGCGTCCATGACGAGGCCGTTGAAGAGGAACGGGGCCCAGGCGTTCTCCACCGCGTCGAACACCACCTGCCGCTTCGGGTCGGTGACCTCCCAGGTGGTCCCCTTGAGCAGCGCGAACAGCAGGCCGAGTCCGCCGAGCATCACCGATCCGTAGCTGCCGGTGTACGGCACGGTGGTGTGCTGGATGAACGAGCCGTCCGCGTACAGGCCGTCGCCCCTGGTCACCAGGGGGAAGACGGGGGAGAGGGCGTCCCGGGCCAGTGCGATCTTCGCCGCGTTCCCTCCGACGACCCCGCGCAGGGCCAGGACCCGGCACAGGTCGACCCGGTTCGCCCCGGTGCTGGTCCCGGTGTACGAGGCGACCGCCGAGTCCGGTACGAAATGGTCGACGGCGGCGCAGTACCGCGTGAGCCGTTCCGGGGCGATGGCGTCGTACATCAGCACGCACACGTCCAGCAGGGCCTGCGGCGCGCCGATCTGCCAGCTGTACCAGTTTCCGTACCGGGCCCGGCCGTCGTTGTAGACCTGGGTGTTGAGGTGCTCCAGGCCGGTGAGCACCGCATCGCGCAGCCCGGTGTTCCCGGTCAGGCCGGTGCCCTGCTGGCGGTAGGCCTGCGCCAGGGTGTTCAGGCGGATGAAGCTGTCGGCCATCCGTCCCGAGAAGACGTACGACTCGGCGTCCGTGTCCGGGTCCGGATCCGCGAACACCGCGTCGGGCCAGAGCGAACCCTCCGCCGGCGCCATGGTCTCCAGCAGGCGCGAGGCCTTCGCGCCGAGATCGGCCAGCCGGCTCTTGAAGGGTTCGGCGGTCGGGCTGAACCCCTCGCCGAGGATCAGCGCGCTCCAGGTGGTGCGGAGCGCTGCGTACGGATCATCCTCAGGGGCGGCGGTGGCGGCGCCGGGCGTGGCGAGCATCAGCGCTCCGCCGCCCGCGGCGGTGAGCGCCGCTGAGGTGGCCAGGAAGGTACGGCGGGACCAGGCAGAAGTCATGGGGGAGCTCCGGGTCGGTGACGTGTCTCCGCCGGGAACCCGGCGCGCGGGGCGCTGAACTGTTCCCGGGATCCGACTGTTCTGAGCGGGCGGGCACTTTCTAGCAGCCGCCAGACGACTCGCTCAATGACTTTGGCCGAATTGATCGTATCGATCGTTTCTCGGGGAGTGTATGGCCGCTCCGGTCGTGAACCGGCGTGCGCCCGTCGCGCCGGGGCAAAACCCCGCTCGGATCGTTTCGAGCGGATGTGATCGATATGGTTGAGGCAATGCCGGACGGGTCCCGGGAGGCAGCCGTGCGGGAACAGGAGCCCGAGCGGTTCCCGTCGCCCGGGCGGCGGCCGATCGGCCGCCGGAACACCGTCAGGCCCGAGCCCAGCCGTCTCCGAGCCCAGGGGGATCCATGCGACTGCACGTCGACCAGCGCCACGAGCGGGTGCTGGAGCTCGTCCGCGAGCGCGGCAGCCTGCGCGTCGCCGAACTCGCCGAGGAACTCGGCATGTCCGCCGTCACCCTGCGCCGGGACGTCGAGGCGCTGGCCGCGCAGGGCCTGGTGGAGCGGCTGCACGGCGCGGTGGTGTGGCCCACCGGGCAGTCCCGGCCCGGCCCCGCCGCCGCGCCCCCCGCCGAAGGGCTGGTGGTGGGCATGGTGGTGCCGACCACCGAGTACTACTACGCGGACGTCGTGCGCGGCGCCCGGCAGACCGTCGAGGCCGCCGGCGCCCGCCTGACGATCGGGCTCTCCCGCTACCTCCCCGACGAGGACGCGGCCCAGGCCCGCCGACTGCTGTCCACCGGTGCCGACGGACTCCTGCTGACGCCCAGCTGGGAGCGCGGCTGTCCGGAGCAGGGCGAGGGGCTGTGGGCGGTGGAGCAGGAGGTCCCGGTCGTCCTGGTGGAACGCTCGGCACCCCTCGGTCATCCGGCGGCGGGCCTGGACCGGGTGCGCTCGGACCATGCGCACGGCGCCGCCGAAGCGGTGGCGCACCTGGCCGGGCTCGGGCACCGGGCGATCGCGCTCGCCGTGCAGGACAGCCCGACCGCTCCCCGGCTCCGGGTCGGATACCGGGCCGCCGTGGAGGCGCTGGGGCTGACCCCGGTGTCGACCGCTCCGCTGGACGATGCTCCGTCGCGGTCGGAGGCGAAGCGTTTCGAGCGGACCCTGGAGTACCTGTGCGAGGCCGTGGCGAGCGGCAACGTGACCGCCGCGATCGTGCACAGCGACGCGGACGCGATCGTCCTCATCCCGCGGCTCCAGGCCCGGGGCGTGCGGGTGCCCGAGGACCTCGCGGTGATCGCGTACGACGACGAGGTCGCCGGCCTCGCCGATCTGCCGCTCACCGCCGTGGCCCCGGACAAGCATGCCGTGGGGGCCGCCGCCGCCCGGCTCCTGCTGGACCGCCTGGGTGTGACGGAGCCCGGCGCGACGGACCCGAGGGCGGGGGAGGCGGGCCGGAGTTCCGCCGCCCGCAGGCACCTGGACATCCTGCCCAGCCTGCGGATCCGGGTCTCCTGCGGGGCGGTCGCCGCCGCCCCCTGACGGAAGAAGTGCCGCGCGAGGAGCCGTGCCCGGGCCAACAGGCCCTGCGGGTACGGCTCTTCGCGTGTCCAGGGGGCGATGGCTCGGAGCAGGGCCTCCGACTCGTAGATGATCGATTCGATTGAATTGGTCATTTGCTCTTGACGGCGATCACTTCCGCGCAAAATGATGTGTGCCGTTCACCTCATCTCCCGCAGTTCGAGGTCCCGTAGGAGTCGGCCCATGCCCTGTAACGCCCGCACGTCCCGCCTCGCCCTCGCGGCGTCCGCCGCCTCACTCGCCCTGCTCGTCACCGCCTGCGGCGGTGGATCGGGGTCGGACGCCTCGGGTTCCGGCGGCGGCAAGCCCGTCACCCTCACCTTCTGGTCGTCCGCCTTGGGCGCCAAGGAGACGGCCGAGGCGTTCAACAAGACGCAGGCCGGCATCAAGGTCAAGTTCTCCTTGGTGCCCGCGGGGCCCGAGGGCGTCACCAAGCTGTCCAACGCGGTCAAGGGCGGCAACGCCCCCGACGTGGCCACCATGGACTACTCCGCCCTGCCCGAGTACGCCAGCGAGGGCAACCTGGTGGACCTCACCCCCACCTCCGGAGAGCTGGTGAAGAAGGAGTTCCCCCAAGCGGTCCAGTCCCTGGTCAACCTCGGCGGCTCCACCTGGGCGGTCCCGTTCGACGTCACGCCCATCCAGCTCTTCTACCGCAAGGACCTGTTCAAGAAGCACGGCGTCGAGGTGCCGACGACCTGGGCCGCATACCGCACGGCCGCCGAGAAGATCCAGCGGGCCGACCCCGACGTCGCCATCACCAACTTCGGCGGCGGCGACCCCGCCCTGCTCTCCGGCCTCGCCTGGCAGGCCGGCGCCCAGTGGTACGGCACCAACGGCGACGCCTGGAAGGTGAACATCGACGACCCGGCCTCCCGCAAGGTCGCCGCCTACTGGGACGACCTCCTCGCGGACGGCCTCGCCTCCAAGACCCCCCTCTGGGGCGAGGGTGAGGCCAAGGAGCGCTCCACCGGCAAGGTCGCCACCGTGATCGGCGCCGCCTGGAGCGCCGGGACCTTCCCCGTCAGCTACCCCGACAACAAAGGCAAGTGGGGCATAGCCCCCCTGCCCACCTGGGACGGCAAGCCCAGCACCGGCATGTACGGCGGAACCTCCTACATCGTGCCCAAGGGCAGCGAACACACCGAGGCGGCCGCCGAGTTCATCAAGTGGGTCACCACCGACCCCGCGGCCATGACCGCCCGCCTCAGCTCCCTCAAGGCCCCCAGCAGCGCCCTGCCCGCCAACGAGGGCATGCGCGCCGCGGCGGCGAAGGAGTTCGACACCTCCTACTTCGCCGGCCAGGACGTCTACGCCGTGGCCGGCGAGGCCGCCGACACCATCGTGCCCGGCTGGACCTGGGGTCCGGTGCAGCAGCAGGTCGTCTCGGCGCAGATGGCCGCGGGCAGCGACCACACGAAGATGCTCAGCTCCGGTCAGGCCAAGGGTGAGACCGCGGTCACCGACCGCGGTCTGAAGCTCGACAAGTAGCCGCACGGCTGCCCGGACACACCGTGCCGGGCAGCCCGCCCCCCTCTCCCCGCCCACCCCCCATCCAGCCGAAGGAGCATCAGGTGGCAGCCCCACTCGCCCGGCCGGCCAAGACCCCGGCGCCCCAGGCCGCGCCGCCGCCCGCGGGGCCCGCGGTTCCCGCCGGCCCGGCCGGTTCCGCCGGACCGGGAAAGCCGGGCGGCCCCGGCACCCGACGCGGACAGCGCCGGGCGGTCGCCCTGTTCACGATCCCGTTCTTCGCACTGTTCACCGCCGTCACGGTCCTGCCGATGATCTACGCGGCCTGGATGAGCCTCTACCGCGAGGAGTCCTCCGGCCTGGGATTCGGCGGCACCGAGCGGGTATTCGCCGGATTCGGCAACTTCACCGAAGCCCTGGGCAACGAGGCGTTCCTCCGCTCGTTCGGGAACATCGCGCTCTACTGCGCGCTCTACATCCCCGCCATGGTCGGCGGAGCGCTCATCCTGGCCCTGCTCGTCGACTCGACCATGGCCCGGGCCCGGCGCTTCTTCCAGATCGCCTACTTCCTGCCGCACGCGGTACCCGGCCTGATCGCCTCGCTGATCTGGCTCTACCTCTACACACCGGGGCTCAGCCCGATCACCGACGCCCTCGACGCGCTCGGCGCCCAGTGGAACTTCTTCGGCCAGGACGAGGCGATCTTCTCGGTCGTCAACATCTCCGCCTGGCAGTGGACCGGCTACAACATGATCATCTTTTACGCGGGTCTCCAGGCCGTTCCCCGCGAGGTCCTGGAAGCGGCGACCGTCGACGGAGCCGGAGCCCTGCGCACCGCCCTCCAGGTCAAGATCCCCATGATCCGGCCCACCGTCGTCCTGACCCTGCTGTTCACGTGCGTCGGCGCCATCCAGCTCTTCGACGCCCCCAAACTCGTACAGCTGCGCGCCAACACCATGGGCGAGGACTGGTCGCCGACCATGTCCATCTACACCGCGGCCTTCAAGGGCCACGACTACGGCCTGGCCGCCGCGAGCTCCCTCCTGCTCGCCCTCGTCGCCGGCCTGCTGTCCTTCGTCGTCACCAAGCTCGGCAACCGGTGGAAGGCCTCATGAGCACCCAGACAGCCACCCCCGACGCACCGCCCGCGCCGACACCGCCCCGCCGCGCCGGACGCCGTTCCACCCCGCCGCCCGACCGCCGGGGGCGGGGGATCACCTCCCGCGTCATGGTCAACGGAGTCCTCGCCGTCGTCGCCGTCTACACCCTGATGCCGCTGACCTGGCTCCTCATCGCCTCCACCAAGAGCTACCGGGACCTGTTCGCCACCAACCCGTTCAGCCTCGGCGACTTCCAGTTCCTGGCCAATCTGAACGCCCTCCTCGACTACAACGACGGTGTCTTCGTCCGCTGGCTGCTCAACAGCCTCCTGTACACCGTCGTCGCCTCCGGACTCTCCACCCTCATCTCGGTGGCCTGCGGCTACGCCTTCGACAAGTACGCCTTCCGCGGCCGGGAGCGGTGGTTCGGAGTCGTCCTCGTCGGCGTCCTCATCCCCTCGACCGTCGTCCAGCTCCCGCTCTACCTGATGGCCTCCGAACTGGGCCTCGTCAACACCTACTGGGCCGTCCTGATCCCCAGCCTGGTGAACCCGTTCGGCGTCTACCTGGCCCGTGTCTTCTCCGAGGGGTACGTACCGGGCGAGGTCCTGGAAGCGGCCCGGATGGACGGCGCGGGAGAGGTGCGGACCTTCAGAGAGGTAGCCCTGCCGATGCTGGCGCCCGGCTTCGTGACCATCTTCCTGTTCTCCTTCACCGCGAACTGGAACAACTTCTACGGCGCGCTCATGATGCTCAACGACGACCGGCTCTACCCGGTCAACCTGGGCCTCTACATGTGGAACCAGAACGTCTACCAGCAGCCGGAGCTCTACCCGCTGGTCATCATCGGCTCGCTCGTCGCCGTCGTCCCCCTGATCGTCGCCTTCCTCTGCCTCCAGCGCTTCTGGCGCTCGGGCCTCACCGCAGGAGCCGTCAAGTGAGCCACTCCGCCGCGCCCCAGCGGACCCGCCCCCGCACCGTCCTGGCGATGAGCGGCGAGACCCGCGCGGCGATCCTGGCCCCGGAGGCCCTGGACCGGCTCACCCGCGTCGCCGACCTCGTCCCCGGCCTCCTCGTCACCGACTTCGGCGCCGACGACCCCGCCCAGCGCATCGGGCTCCACGAGGCCGAGGTCCTGTTCACCGGCTGGGGCTGCCCGCCGCTCGGCCCGGCGGCCCTGAGCGCCATGCCCCGGCTGCGCGCGGTCGTCCACGCCGCCGGCTCCGTCAAGCACCACATCACCCAGGACGTCTGGGACCGGGGCATCGCCGTCAGCACCGCCGCCACGGCCAACGCCTTCCCGGTCGCCGAATACACGGTCGCGGCGATCCTCTTCGCCAACAAGCGGATCCTGGAGAGCGCCCGGGTCTACCGCGAGGACCGCTCCCGGGTGAACCTCCTGAGGCGCTTCCCCGCCGTCGGCAACTACCGCCGCACCGTGGGCATCGTCGGCGCCTCCCGCATCGGACGCCGCGTCGTCGAACTGCTGCGCCCCTACGATCTGCGCGTCCTGGTCCACGATCCGTACCTGGACGAGGACGGGGCCCGGACCCTGGGCGTGGAGCGCGCCGCCCTCGACGCCCTGGCGGCACAGAGCGACGTCGTCAGCATCCACGCCCCCGAACTCCCGGCGACCCGGCATCTGTTCGACGCCGGGCGCCTCGCCCTCATGCGGGACGGGGCGACCCTCGTCAACACCGCACGCGGCTCCCTGGTGGACACCGACGCGCTCGTGAAGGAACTGGTCGCCGGGCGTCTGAACGCCGTGCTCGACCACACGGAGCCGGAAGTCCTGCCCGCCGACTCACCCCTCTACGACCTGCCGAACGTCCTTCTCACCCCGCACATCGCCGGGTCCCAGGGCGGCGAACTCCACCGACTCGCGGACGCCGCCGTCGACGAGCTCGAACGTTACGCGCGCGGTCTGCCGTTCGCCCACGCGGTGGACCCCCGCACCCTGCACCAGCAGGCCTGACCCGTACCCGTACCCGTACCCCATTCCTGCCCGCCGGGAGCACCCGCCGGGGGACGCCCCGTCGGGTGTGCCCCCGGCACAGCGTCACGCGGCGTACGCCCGCCCCGAAGGCAGCACCGCGATCATCCGGGCCACGGTGCGGGCCATCGCGTCCCGGCCGTCCGCCAGATAGCGGCGCGGGTCCACGACCCGGTCGTCCCGGGCCAGTCGCTCCCTTATCGCTCCGGTCATCGCGATGTTGAGCGCGGTACCGATGTTGACCTTGCGGATCCCGCCCGCCACGGCGCGGGCCAGTTCCTCGTCGGAGGCCCCGGACGAACCGTGCAGCACCAGGGGGACCGGCACGGCCTCCCGCAGTCTGTCCAGCAGACCGTGATCGATGACGGCGTCCCGCGAGGTCATGGCGTGCGAGGTGCCGACCGCCACGGCCAGCGCGTCGACCCCGGTGGCCACGACGAACGACCGTGCCTCGTCGGGATCCGTGCGGGCCCCGGGCGCATGGGCGTCGAGCGCCGGCTCCCCGTTCTTCCCGCCGACCTGCCCCAGCTCGGCCTCCAGCCACAGGTCCCGCTCGTGCGCCCACATGACGGCGGCGCGGGTGGCCGCCAGGTTCTCCGTGTACGGCAGCCGGGCGGCGTCGAACATCGCCGAACTGAAACCGCAGTCCGCCGCCCGGTGCAGCAGCTCGGTCGACTGCACGTGATCGAGGTGCAGGGAGACGGGTACGGCGGCCTGGTCGGCCACCTCCGCCGCGGCGCGCGCGAGCGGCCGCGGCCGGCCCCGGTGGTAGGCGACGGCGTTCTCGCTGATCTGCAGGATCACCGGCGATCCAGCGGCCTCCGCGCCCTCGGCGATGGCTTCCGCGTGTTCCAGGGTGATGACGTTGAACGCGGCGACCGCACGGTGCTGTGCGGCGGCCTCGGCGATCAGATCGCCGGTGGCGGCGATGGGCATGGCGACTCCGGGGTGAGGGACCGTCGGGCGGAGGGTGCGGCCGGGGCCGTCAGACCGTGCTGCTGAGGATGACCGAGCGGGTGAGGTGGCGCGGCCGGTCCGGGTCGAGACCGCGGGCGTTCGCGATGGCCAGGGCCAGACGCTGCACCCGGACCAGCTCCGCCAGCGGGTCGAGGCCGCCGGCCACCCAACGGGCACCGGTCGCGTGCACCTCGTCCATCAGCCCGGACGGCGCCTCGCCGAGCATCCAGGTCGCGGTGGAGCGGGTGGAGATGCTGATCGGGCCGTGCCGGTACTCCATCGCCGGGTACGCCTCGGTCCAGGCCAGCGCTGCCTCGCGCATCTTCAGCGCGGCCTCGTTGGCGAGCCCCACGCTCCACCCCTGCCCGAGGAAGGTGAACTGGCTGCACTCTACAAGACCGCTGGGCAGCGGCTCGGCGAGCGCGACCTGGGCGTCCTCGACGACCGCGTCGGTGTGCAGGCCCAGATGGGCGCGGAGCAGGGTCAGCGCCGAGGTGGCGAAGCGGGTCTGGACGACGGACTTCTCGTCGGCGAACTCGAGCACGATCGTGTCGTCGGCCATCGCAGCCATCGGGGTGTCGGGGTCGCCGATGACCACCGTGCGGCGGGTCGTGTCACCGATCTTCCCGAGAAGTCCGAGCACCTCGGTCGTGGTGCCGGAGCGGCTCAGCGCCACGACCCGGTCGTACGGGCGCCCGGTCGGGAACTCCGAAGCGGCGAAGGCGTCGGTCTCGCCCTGCCCGCTGCCCTCCCGGAGGGCCGCGTAGGCCTGGGCCATGAAGTACGACGTACCGCAGCCGACCACGGCGATGCGCTCGCCGGCCGCCGGAAGCCGGTGGGCGAGCCCGTCCGCCATGCCGGCGGCCACCTGCCAGCAGTCGGGCTGACTGGCCAGCTCCTGAGCCACGTGCGTCATCTGTGCTCCCTGTTCCCGGGCGGTCGATGCTCGAAGCTGCATATTAGGCAAGCATTTCAAGCAATATCAAGCAGACGGCTGTGCAAGCCGCCTGCGATGCCCGGCCGATGGAGCGGCCTGGGGTGCCGAGAGACCGAAGGGGCGCGGCGCCGGGGCGAGGTCGTCCTCCCCGGCGTCGCGCACAGCCCTCACGCGCCCGTGAGAAGCGACTCCCATGCGGTCGCGGTGTCCGGATGACGGGCTATCAGCGCGGTGCCGCCCGGACCCGCCGGACCCTCGCCGGGCGCGGCCCACGTGCCGTCGCAGCCGAGCAGCCCCGCGACCGCGTCAAGTGTCCCCGGGTGGGTGAAGAGCAGCGCGGCGCCACGACTCCCGCCGCCGGCCGCCTTCGCACCGCCGGCGGCCGGCGCACCGGCTTCCGGCACCTCGCGCCACGGCGGCACCCATGCGTCCAGCGCCGTGAGGCGGGCCGGGAAGATCCGCCCCGCCTCACGGATCAACAGCGGAGCCAGGTCCGCCGCTCCGGCGCGCAGCGTCGTGATCAGGGTCGGCAGCCACGGCAGCAGCACCGGATCCGGCAGCCGCGCGAACGCGTTCGACACGGCCTCCACCACCACGTCCGCAAGCCCCGGCACCGGCACCAGCGCGTGCACGAAGCCGCTGAGATAACGCGGGTAGGCGGGCACCACCATCGGGTTCGCCAGCAGCTCGCCGCAGCGCTCCCGCAGCTCGGCCCGGGACAGGGAGCCGAGCTGCACCTGCGCCGCCCACAGGAGCGCCGTCCGCTCCGGGTCCGTGGGACGCGACTGGGCGACGGCCAGCTCCAACTGGGCCCGGTCGCAGCCCAGGGACAGCGCAAGGCCCTCCATGCTGAACAGGAAGCCCAGCATCGCCGCCACCTGCCCGGCGGTGACGTCCTCGTCGGTGAACGCCGTCGGCAGCAAGGTGCAGTAGTGCGCGTAACCAGTCTTGACGAACGACTCCACCCACGGCGGCAGGACCGGCTCGCCGGTCCGGTAGTAGGCCAGCAGCCCCCGCACCCGGCGCAGCACCTCCGGGGCCCCGTCCACGGTGCGTTCGGCGCTGAGGACCTCCAGGGCGCGGATGCCCAGCTCGTCGGCGAGGCGGCGGCTGCGGAGATACAGGGTCGCGTCCTCGACGGCGGCGAGGAGAGCCGCCGTCGTCGCCCTCGGCCCGTACGCGTCGCGGCGCAGCCGCTGCTCCAGGACCTGCTCGATGCTCACGCCCTCGTAACCGAGCTCGATCAGCGCGCGCTGGTGGGTGCCCAGCGCCAGGTCCCACGACTCCTGGATCGAACGCTCGCCGAGCTTCCGCTCACCCATGATCGGCCGGGCCGCGCCGTGCGGCATCAGACGGCGGAGCATCCACAGCACGTCGGAGCACGCCCCGAGCTCCGGGTGGGAGCCCATGTCCAGCAGGGCACGCTGCACACCACGCTGCTGGAGCTTCAGCTCCAGCGGCGCGAGCCGGTCGTGCACATCGCGGGCCAGCGGCGGCAGCGCGTCGTAGCCCACCCGCCCGATCCGGTCGCCGCCCATCATGATCTCGACGAGCCGGCGCACGTCCCGCCGACCGGGCACCGAGTCCTTCTCGATGCAGGTGATCGCCGCGTCCTGGAAGTCGTACGGAGTGGGCTTGGCCCGATCCCGCATACCGGCGAGCAGGATCGACGTCTCGAACACCGCGATGGCGTCGGCGGTGGACGCCAGATAGCCGCTGCGCCGCGCCGCGCGCACGATGTCCACCGACCAGCCGAGCAGCTCGGCCTCGTCCAGGGTGTCGAGGACCGGCGGCCGACGCAGGAACCCGGAGAGCCGGTCCGTGGCGGCCGGCTCCGGGGGTGCGGGGACGGCCGCCACGGCCTTCTTCGACGCCCGGGGCTTCTTCGCACCGTCCTGACCGGCCAGCCGGTACGGCTGCACCCGAGTGCGCTTGAGGTTCTTCGCCCACTGGGTCGCGGCGATCGACACCGACCCGGAGGCCAGCCCGAACTGCGCCTCGATCGCCGCATGGCTGGACGGGATCAGCCCGTGCTGCCAAGTGGTGGCGGAGCGCGGGGAGATCAGAAACGACCCGCCGCCCGCCACCCCGAACTCCTCGACCCGGCTGGCCGCGTGGAAGGCGCCGCACACATACAGGCAGTCCTCCGGGTCCACCCCGCTCGACGCCAGGTGCTCGCGCATCCGGGTCCACATGTACCGCTCGCGGTCCTCGTCCACCCGGAGCCGTTCCCCGTCGCCGGGGGCGAGTCGCCGGAACAGGCTGCCGACGAGGAACATGACCTGGCGGTAGGCGGCGTGGTCGCTGTCGCCGAGCGGGATCTCGACGTACTGGTGCCACCACTCCGACCAGTGCCGGACCTTGCCGTGGCGCAGCAGATGCTCCTCCAGCTCCGCGAAGCGGGGCCGCAGGTCACCGATCTCCACGCCGACCGCCTCACCGTGCAGCGCCGCTTCGGGCTCCGGAGACCCGTCCGCAGGACCGGTCGCCCCCTCGGGGGCGCGCTCGCCGTGCCGGCTGTCCCACTGGAAGACGTGGTCGGAGGACCGGTCGACGAGGACCAGCTCGACGCCCGGGGTGTCGAGGGCGTACGCGATGGCCTGGTACTCGGCGGAGGCCTCGGTGATCGGGGCGACGACCGACAGCGGGGCCCACTCGGCGGGGAACCCGTCGATATCGCTCGCGAACGCCTGGACCGCCACCGGCAGGCGGCAGTTGCGCAGCTCGTCGAGGAGCGGCGCCATGTCCTCGCACAGCTCCAGATAGACGACCTTGGGCTGTTTCTCGCGCAGCCGGCGGGCCATGGCGAGGGCGGAGGCGGGCGAGTGGTGGCAGACCGGGAAGATCTCCAGCGGCTCGCGCACCGCCCGGTCGACGTCGTCGACCATGCCGAGGAGGATGCCCTCCAGCGCGTCCGGCCCGTCCGCGAAGGCGGTGGCGGCCTCGTGCAACTGCCCGCGCAACGCGGTAAACGACGTCTCCCCGGGGCCGTTCTCCCCGGGGCCGTTCGTGGGGGACCCGCTCATGACAGCGTGGCGATCGTGTCACGGCCGCCGTCCAGGAACTCCGGCCACGAGCCGCCCTCCTCCTTGCTGCGCGGTTCGACGACGCCGTGCAGATACTTGTTGAAGATGGCCAGGTCCTCCGGGTCCCGCCGGGCGAGCGAGCCGACCAGCGAGGAGGCGAGGGTCCGGGCGGTCAGTGTGCTCTCGCCGAAGAAGTTGCTGTGCAGGACGGCGTCCTCCAGGACGCCGATCTGCTCCGCCGTCGACAGCGCGGACTCCAGCTTCTCGTCGTCGCTGCCCGCCGCGGCGGCCGAGGCCCGCAGATCGGCGAAGCTCTGGAGGAGGATGTCGAGCAGCGTCGGCGGCACGTCCAGGTCGATCGCGTGGCGGCGCAGCAGCTCCTCCGTGCGGAAGCGGACGATCTCCGCCTCGCTCTTCCTGTTCGTCACGACCGGAATGCGGACGAAGTTGAAGCGGCGCTTCAACGCGGACGACAAGTCGTTGACGCCCCGGTCGCGGCTGTTGGCGGTCGCGATGATCGAGAAGCCCGGCTTGGCGAAGACGATGTTGTCGCCCGCGTCCGTGCCGTCACTCTGCAGCTCGGGAACGGAGATGTACTTCTCCGAGAGAATCGAGATCAGCGCGTCCTGCACGTCGCTGGTGGAACGGGTCAGTTCCTCGAAGCGGCCGATGGCGCCCGTCTCCATCGCGGTCATGATCGGCGACGGGATCATCGACTCACGCGACTGCCCCTTGGCGATGACCATGGAAACGTTCCACGAGTACTTGATGTGGTCCTCGGTCGTGCCGGCCGTACCCTGCACCACCAACGTGGAGTTGCGGGAGATCGCGGCGGAGAGCAGCTCCGCCAGCCAGCTCTTGCCGGTGCCGGGGTCACCTATCAGCAGCAGACCGCGGTCCGAGGCGAGAGTGACGATCGAGCGCTCGACGAAGCTCCGGTCGCCGAACCACTTCTGTGAGATCTCGCGGTCCAGGCCGTCGGCGCGCTCGGACCCGAGGACGAACAGCCGGACCATCTTCGGGGACAGCCGCCAGGAGAACGGCTTGGGACTGTCGTCGATCGACTCCAGCCAGTCGAGCTCCTCCGCGTACCTGGTCTCGGCGGGGGCGCGCAACACGTCGGACATCAGAAGGCCTTTCTGAACAGGCGGGAAAGTGCGGAAGGAGAAGGGGGGCGAGGAGAGGCGGCGTGCGGCGGGCGGGAGGGCTGCCCCGCCCCGCAGGGCCTCAGGTCAGGAACGTCTTCAGTTCGTGCACGAGCTTGTTCACATGCCCGGAGACCACGGGCGTGCCCAGGGCCTTGAACCGCTCCCGGAACCAGGAATTGACCTCCTGCCGTCCGGAGCTGGTCACCGAGCCGACGGGGATGAACTTCACCCCGGAACGGTGAACGGCCTCGATGCCTTCGAACAGCGGCTGGGAGCGGTCGAACTCGTAGAAGTCCGAGATCCACACCATGACGGTGTTCTTCGGCTCGGCAATCTTCGGGCGGGCCATCGCCATCGCGACGGGGCCGTCGTTCCCACCGCCGAGATTCGTGCGCAGCAGTACGTCGAACGGGTCGTGCACCCACGGCGTGAGGTCGATCGAGCGGGTGTCGTAGGCGATGAGATGGACGTCCACCTTCGGCAGCCCGGCGAAGATGGAGGCCAGGACGGTGCAGTTCACCATCGAGTCGACCATGGAGCCGGACTGGTCCACCACGACGATCAGCCGCTGCGGCGTCGTCCTGCGGACGGTGTGCCGGTAGTAGAGGCGATCGACGTAGAGCCGCTCCTCCTCCGGGCTCCAGTTGGTGAGGTTCTTCCAGATCGTGCGGTCCAGGTCGAGATTGCGGAAGACGCGCTTGGGCGGCACCGAACGGTCCAGCTCGCCGACAGTGGCCTTCTCCACCTGCGTACGCAGTACCTCGGCCACCTCGTCGACATACCGGCGGATGAGCGACTTGGCGTTGGTGAGGGCCACACCCGACAGATTGCCCTTGTCCCGCAGCAACTGCTCGATCAGCGACATGCTGGGCGTCAGCCGCGCGGCCAGCGCCGGGTCGGCCAGCACCTCCCGCAGCCGCATGCGCCCCACGAGATCCGCCTCGATCGCCGCCAGTTCGGGCCCGAGGCCGCCGGCGTCCAGGCCCGTGCCCGCCGCCCGCCCGCCGCGAAGCCCGCCGGGCGGGCCGCCCAGCGCCCGCTCCAGCCAGCCCGCGTCGGACTGCCAGCGCGCCAGCTGCTCGGCGGTCACCGTGCTCGAACCGGTCGCGAAGACATTGAGCAGCACCTTCGAAACCAGTGCGGCACGCCGTACCTCCGCCGCCCGGTCGCGGTCGCCGGCCGCGTCGTCGTCCGGTGTCATCAGACCGTCGAACTCGGCGGCCAGCTCCGGATGGCGCTGCACGACCGAGTCGAGCGACGTCCCGGGATCCAGCAGCGCGGACGGCAGCCCGATGTCCTCGACCACCCCCAGGCTCGCCGACTCCAGCGCGGGCTGCTCCTCCCCGTCGAAAAGACGGGCCAGGAGCCGCCAGTACAGCACCTGACGGCGGTTGTCGTACGGGTCGGGTCCGGCCGGGGACGGGCCGGATCCGGCGGGACCGGGCGGCTGCCCGGTGAGCTCCTCGGTCATTTCCGCAACAGCCTTCCGGCGCGCTCGCGCAGCACGGCGACGGCGTCGGTGGCGGCCTTCTCCGCCCGGACACCGGCCTTGTCGGTGGTACCGCCCGCCCACGCCCCGGCGTGGGCGCCGACGGCCTTCTTCCGCACGGTCGCCTCGACCGCGAGCGGCTGGAGCAGGAACTCCCCGGCGTCCCAGCGCAGCAGTCCGACACAGGAGTGGGAGGCCGCGACCGCCTCGGGTGTCAGCGGACCGGCGGCGGGCGCCCGGTCGGTGTCGACGGCCAGAAGCCGCCCCGCCAGATCGAACACGAGCCGGTCCTCCTCGCTCCGGGCGGTATACCCCTCCAGCAGCACCGGCACGGCGATCCGGACAGGATGCCGGTCCAGCGGTGCGACGCGGGCGGCGATCGCGGTGGACAGCATCACGCGCGCGGTGGCGAAGGCGTCGGCGGGCTCACCCGGGCGGGCGCGCTCGTCGTCCCAGAGCAGATCCCCCTCGGCGGTCACCTGCATGGCGTCCAGCTCCATCGAGCGGCCCTCGCTCACGGCGCCGAGCAAGGACATGCGGGGACGCAGCAGCTGCCACAGACCCGCCCCGACGACCGTGTCGGGCTTGGGCGCCGAAACCGCGGCGCGCACCAGACGGGCCGCGCCTCCGTCCGCCGGTTCGAACACGGCGTGGATCTGGGCCTGTACGGCCGTCGCGTGCTCCTGCACATCGACGCCGAGCGGCAACAGGCGGCCGGTCACCGGCGTGACGGAACGTTCCCCGGCGGAGCCGGGCACCGTCAACAGCAGGGCGCGTGACCACAGGTCGGCCCAGCGGCGCACCGGCACGCGCTCCAGGGTCGCCCCCGGGCAGGACGCCGCGAGCTCGGCGGCGAACCCGTCGAGCAGCGTCGCCCGACGACGCAGGCCCGGATCGGGCAGCATCGCGGAGACCACCGGCGCGGCCCCGGCGACCAGCTCGTGGTCGATGCCCCGCCAGCCGCCGCGCGCGAGGTCGCACAGCCAACTACGGGCCGCCGCGAGGAGGTTCGTCCCGGGGTCCGCCACGGCGGACCCCGGTCCGGACCCCTCCGCCTCGTCCTCGGCGGTGGGCCGGCCGACGGCCTCGTCGATCCGCTGCGTCAGGGCGTCGTGCACGGAGCCGAGCAGCGCGCAGCGGGCGGCGGCGAGCGCCACGAAGTGTTCCTCACCGGCGGCGCCGGCCGTCGCCCGGTCGGCCGCCTCCGCGACCCGCGCCGCCAGCGGGGTCCCGGCGACGGCGTCGGCGAGCCCGACAACCGCTGCGGCCTGGGCGGGCCCCGGCCGCAGCAGACCGGCCACCAGCGCCTCGTCGAAGGCGTCCACGGCGGCGAGCGCCTCGTCGAGCCCCTCGACCGGATCGGACAACAGGTCGCCACGCATCAGGCCACCGCCCGCGTCGGCGGGAACCACTGCATCTCGGGCAACGGCGCGGTGACCGCGTCCAGTTCGAGATAGGACAGCTGCCGCAGGAACCGGCTGAACACCTGGGCGGCCGCCGAGGAGTCGCCCTGCACCGGCCGCGCCGCGGTCATGGCGGCGGTGAGGGACCGCGCGTCGGGCTCCCCGTCCGGGGTCTCCACCGATAGGTAGCGGGCGACGCGCTCCGCTCCGTACTGCAGCACCGCCTCGCCGACGAGCGCCTGGATGTGCTTGCAGAACATGCCGCGCGCGCCGCCGCAGGGCCGGTTGTTGTTGGTGCTGCAGGCGAACGCGTACGTCCGGGCCGCCACGGACGACACGTACACCCGACCGATGTCCGATCCGCTGGAGACGACTCCCTGCAACCGCCCGTCGGCCAGTTCGACGAACGGCACCCTGGCCAGCTTCCGCGGGCGCGCGGGCGGCATCACCCGCGCCGTACTCGACTTCTCCCAGACCGACAACGCGCCAACTCCCATGCATGCGAAAGGGGACGTCCACACCATCGCGGCGGGACATGAACGAACTTAATCCCGACCACTGACAACGCGGCCGACGGCCCGCGACGCCCCTACGCCCGACATCCGGCACGGGAAAGGGTCATGAACTCCAAGGGCGCCGCGTGAACATGCCCGGGTCGATGGTGCGGGTGAGCAGGTGAAGGGGTGCGGCGTGGATGCCGGTCGCCTCCGCCGCTTCCCAGAAGGCCAGTCCGGTGGCCGCGTCGACCGGACCGCGGACGAGCGGCACTTCGGCACCCGAGGCGTGGAGCAAGGACTCCAGTCGGCAGGACGCGATGGTGTCCGGCACCATCGGCTGCGCGAGGTATCCGGCCACCGCGGCGGCCGGGAGGCCCTCGGCCACCTGCCGTTCCGCGGGGCCGGCGCTCAGCAGCCCGCCGCCCACGACCAGGACGTCCTTCGCCCGTTCCATCCGGCCGATGGCACGGGACGTGTCGAAGCAGTGCGGGAACGAGTCGTCGACCACGGTCGTACCCGGTGCCAGACGGTCGATGTCCAGGAGTGCGCCGCCCCCGCTGACCGCCGCGACGATCAGGCGGGCGTCGTACACGGCGTCGGGCAGACCGCGATCCGACTCGACCACCTCGACGATCTCGACGAGACGGCGTTCCAGGAGGCTCTCGGCCAGCTCCTTCAGCCGTGGCCCGCTGCCCGGTACGTCACAGAGCAGCAGCCGGGCGGGCGGCTGCTGGGCCCGGGTGAGCAGCAACTCCAGCGAGGAGGAGCCGATCGAGCCGAGCCCCACGAACGCGACGGTGAGAGAGCCCAGTCGCTGCCCCGTCGCGTCGAGAGCCGCGTGTACGGTCCGGACGACGGACACGACGGTCGCCGCGTGACCGGTGGTGACGGCGGGGCCGGCGGCGGTCGTGGTGACGGCTCCGGTCGTGCCGGCGCCGGTAGTGGTGACAGCGCCGGTCGTGCCGACGGCCCGCAGGACGTCGAAGCCGTAGCCCGTGAGCGAGGGGATCATGCCCGCGAGGGACACGGCCCGCGCACCGAGCGACGAGGCGAGCTCCACCCCCCGCGTGGTGTGCCCGAGCAGGTCGTCGCCGGGGGCGAGTTCGTCCGCGAACAGGGGGACGCACACGAAGCCCGAACGGCCCAGCGGCGTATTCAGCGTCTCCAGAAGCCGTGGCAGCCCGTCCGGAAACAGCAGGGTCCGCAGTTGCTCGCGCGGCAGCGCCGCCGCTGGCAGACCCGCCAGCCGGGCGAGGTCGGCAGGGGACGGCAGATAGCCGATGAGTGCGGCATCCATCCGCGCGTCCCGGCCGGGACCGCCCGGGTCGTCGAGGCGACCGGCGTCGCGCACGGTCGAGGCCGCCGCATGCGCCAGACCGTCGCGCACCGAGTCCGTGAACGCGGCCAGCGCCTCCGGGGTGAACGCCGTCGCCGCCGCCCGGACGGTGATCCGCAGCCGCCCACCGTCCGGACCGGCCGCCAGGAACACATCCGTACCGGCCGGCGGCGGCGTGTACACGCTGTCGCCGCCCTCCCGGGTGACCGTCAGCGTCCTGCCGCTCTCCGGACCCAGGGCGGAGAAGTCCAGATAGGTGAAGAAGAACTGCGAGGCCATGGGCAGGCCGTTGGACAGCGGCGGCACGGCCCTCTCGTACGTTCGCGCCTCGGCGGCCTCGGCGGCGACCCGCCGCAGATCGTCCTCGAAATCCGCGCTGTCGGACCGCCCCGGCCCCGACGCCGGACCCGCCGGCCGCAGGGGAACAGCCGTGGCGAAGGGCCCGAACACCCGGTGTGCGTCGGGCAGGGAGTGGTCCCGGCCGCTCACCGCCATACCGAGCACCAGATCCGCCCGGCCCGTGACGGACACGAGGGCCCGGTAGTAGGCGGTGAGCACCGTGGCGTGGAGGGTCGACCCGGTGCGCGCGGCGAGCCCGCGCAGCGCCTCCACCCGGCCGGCGTCGACCGTGAACCCGCAGGTGTGGAAGAGCGGGCCGGCGGCGTTGCCCGGGGGCGGGCCGGTGGTGGTCGCACCGGCGGCGAGCAGGGGCGGCCGGTAGGGCGCGCTCAGCCGCTCCCACCGGTCCTCGCCGGTCGGGACGCCCGGCCGCAGTGACGCGGCCGGGGTGACGGAGTCTCTCCCGACGGTGGTACCGGGGGCCGTTGCCGGGGGTGTTGCGGCGTCCGTGCGCGACGCGAGCTGGAGGGCGTGGTCGCGGAAGGTGCTGCGCGGCGGGACCGGCGCCGCTTCTTCGCCGCTGGACAGGGCGTCGTACACCGCCGTCAGCTCCCGTACCAGGAGTGCGGCGCTGTAGCCGTCGCCGATGATGTGGTGGGCGTGGGCGACCAGGACGTGCTCGTCGGGAGCGACGGTGAGCACCCGCAGGCGCAACAGGGGCCAGGCCCAGGGTTCGAAACGGCGCGCCCGTTCGGCGGTGACCCGCTCCTCCACCTGACCCGGGTCGGTGAGGACCGCGAAGTCGACCGGCAGTCGCAGTGAGGACGGAAGCTCCTGCTGGACGGCCGGGCGCGCCCCGGCGGGGAAGACGGTACGGAGCATCGGGTGGCGCCCGACGAGCGTGTCCACCGCGCTCTGGAAGCGAGCGGTGTCGAGGCGGCCGTGCAGACGCAACCGTGTGAGCCACGCCGATGTGGTGCCCGGCGCGAGGGCTTCGGCCAGCAGGAAGCCCCGCTGGGTGGGTGTCAGCGGGAAGGGCGGGGGAGCGACGGCCGGATCGGGCGCCCCCGGGCGGTCGCCCCGTGCACGGCGTTCCCGGAGCGACGGGTCCGCCGCGGTGCGGACGGCCTTGACGGTGACGTCGGCAGGGGCGGTTCCGGCGCCCGCCGCGGCATCGACGGGGAGGTCGATGGCGATGTCCGCTGCGGCGTCCACTCCCGGGGCGGCGGCGGTGTCCGCTGCGGCGTCCACTCCCGGGGCGGCGGCGGTGTCCGCTGCGGCGTCCACCGCGGAGGCGAGGGCCGCGAGTGTGCGGTTGCGGTAGATGACGGTCGGCCGGGGGAGCGGACCGCCCTGCTTCTCCAGCCTGGCGAACACTTCCAGCACGAGCAGGGAGTCGCCGCCCAGGACGAAGAAGTCGTCCTCACGGGACACGTCCTCGGCCTGGAGCAGAGCGGTCCAGATGGCGGCCAGCCGGACTTCGGTGGGAGTGCGGGGCGGCGTACGGACGTCGCCCGTAAGCGCGCCGATGCCGGTGTCCGTGTCCGCCCCGAGCCGTTCGGTCGCTTCCTGGAGTGCCGGAAGCCCACGCCGGTCGATCTTGCCCGTGCTGGTGAGCGGCATCCTGCCGACGCGGGTGATCCGGGAGGGAAGCATGTACGCGGGCAGTGACTCCGCGAGATGGAGCCGGAGCGCCACGGCATCCGCTCCGGCAGATCCGGGCCCCGGTGTCACGAAGGCGGTAAGGCGTCCGTCCTCGGCGAGGACGACGGCGTGGGTGACGTCCGGGTGGGCCTGGAGCACCGCCTCGATCTCGCCCGGCTCGACCCGGTTGCCACGGATCTTCACCTGGTCGTCCAGCCGCCCGAGGAATTCCAGGACGCCGTCCTCGGTCCACCGCACCCGGTCGCCACTGCGGTACCAGCGGCGACCGCGCCGGGCCGTGAACGCGGCCTCGGTGAGGGCCGGTTCGCCGAGGTAGCCCGGGGTGAGGCCGACTCCGGAGATGAGGAGCTCACCGGCCTCGCCGGGCCGCACGGGCTCCCCGTCGGGGCCGACGACCTCCACCTCCGTGCCCGAAACGGGGCGGCCGATGGGAAGCCGCCGCACCTGGTCGCCGGGCCGGGCCCGGATGATGTGGCAGCTCGTGTTGATCGTGGCCTCGGTCGGGCCGTACAGGTTGGCGATGTGCTGGCCGTCGCCGAAGAGGTCGAACCAGCGGCGTACATGGGCGGGCGACAGGGCCTCGCCGCCGACATGGATCCACCGGAGCGCGGACAGGTCCGGCGGCGCGCCGTTGCGTACGCGTTCCTCGGACGCGCTGAGGAGCTGTTCCCAGAGCGTGGGAACGGAGCTCCATACGGTGATGCGACTGCGTACGACGTGGGTCAGCAGCCGGTCGGGATCGCGCAGCAGGTCCCAGGCCACCGTGACCACGGTGGCGCCGACGAGCAGCGGGGCGAGGAGTTGGCGGACGGACGCGTCGAAGCAGGGCGACGCGGTCTGGGCGAGCCGGTCGTGCTCGTCGTATCCGAAGGCGCCGATCGCCCAGTCGAGGTAGTTCTCCATCGACCGGTGGGTGATGGGCACGGCCTTGGGCCGGGCGGTGGAGCCGGAAGTGAAGATCACGTAGGCGATGTCGTCGGCGTCGACCGGGCCGTCGGGTGCGGGGAGTCCGTCCGGTGACAGGAAGGGGCCTGCGACACGGTCCGGGCTTGCTGCGGGTCCGGGCACCGCCGCACCCCGGTACGGCGGTGCCGAAGCGTCGACGTGCACCAGGGCGACGTCGCCGAGCGCTTCCCCCACCGCCCGGGTGGCGGTGTGGCAGAGCACGGTACGGGCGCCCGAGCGCGTGAGCTGATCCGTCAGCCGCGCGGTCGGGTGGCCGGCGTCCAGCGGAACCCAGCCCGCCCCGGCGCGCAGGGCCGCGACGACCGAGACGACGGTGTCGGCGCCGGGTTCGGTGAGGAGCCCGACGAGGCTTCCGGGGGTGACGCCGCGGGCCAGGAGAGAGGTCGCGAGGGCGTGGGAGGCACGGTCGAGTTCGGCGTACGTCAGGGTGGCGCCGCCGGTGTCGACGGCGATCGCGTCCGGGGCGGCCCGGAACCGCTCGACCAGCCGACGCACGAGCGTGGCGGATCCGGATCCGGTGCCGGTGCTGTGGACTGGCAGGGGCTCCCTGACCGCCGGGAGGTCGGGCCGAGGCTCGACGAGGGCGGCCAACTCGTCGTGGAAGTCCCGGTCCAGGCGTGCCACCGTCGCCGGGTGGAAGAGCCGGACGGGGAAGTTCCACGAGAAGCGCAGGACCGCCTCGTCCTGCCAGCACAGCAGGCTCAGGCGGGTCGCGGCGGTGGCGGTGCCGGCCGCCGTCGGCCGCACGCTCACCGGACAGCGCCCGTCGAGAGCGGCGGGGAAGCGCGAGAAGCTGAAACCGGCCGGGCTCACCGTCCGGAGCCCGGCCCCGGACGGGTCCGCCGGCAGCAGCCGAGCCAGGTCCAGGCCGGTGAGGCTCGCGTGCTGCTCGCTCTCCAGCCAGATCCCCGCCAGCCGCTCGGCCAGGGCCCCCACCGACTCGTCCGGGTCCGTCACGCACAGCAGGGGCAGGGTGTCGGCGAGAGGCCCCACGAGCCGGTCCAGGCCCGCCATGCGGTCGTCCCGCCGGGCGCGGGCGACGTTCACCGCGATCTCCCGCTGCCCGCTCCACCGGGCCAGACAGCGCACGTGCACGGCGAGCAGCAGATGGAAGAGGCTCACCCCATGAGCGGCGGCCCGCTGCTCCAACGCGGCGGTCGGCACCGGGGCGAGGGCGCTCTGGTGCGTGGTCATCGGCGCCGTGGGCAGGGCGCACGGATCACCGTCGTACGGCAGTCGCAGCGGTTCGCCCCGGGAGGCAAGCCGCCCCGACCAGTACAGCCGGTCGGCGGTGAGGGCCCTCATGCCGTCCGTGGAGGACCGCCCATCGGTGGTGGCGGCCGCATACCGCGCGAAGTCGGTGCCGAGTGCGGGCAGTGTCGGTACGTGCCCGTCGGCGAGGACGGTGTAGAGCGACCAGAGTTCTCCGGCGAGGACGTTGAGGCTGTACCCGTCACCGGCCGCGTGGTGGATCACCAGCACCAGATGGGAGAGCTCAGGGCTTTCCCGGGCGAGGAGCGCGCGCACGGGAGGCTCGGCAGAGAGGTCGAACGGCCGGTTGCACAAAGCCGTTTCGAGCTCTTCGATTCGGCCGGTCAGCTCGCGGACCTCGTACCAGGCGGACAGCGCGGCGGGCGGCGCGACGTACTGCCCCGGTGTCGCCGAGCCGATCCCGCCGCCGATCCCGTCGTCGGTGCTTCCGGTGCTTTCGATGCGGATCCGGAGCATGGTGTGCCGGTCGGCGAGCGCGGCGAGCGCCCGGCCCAGGAGCCTGGTGTCCAGGGGCCCCCGGACGGTCTGGCGGACGTAACCGTGAGCCGGGACGTCCGGGTGGAGCCGACTGCTGGTGTGCAGGGCCAGTTGGACGGGGGTGAGCGGGAAGGCGACCCCGTCCGGCACGGGAGCCGGGGTCGGCGAGGGGGAGACGGAGCGGGAGGAGTCGGTCGGCGGTTCGGGGGAGGGCGTGGTGTCGAGGTGGGCGGCCAGTTCGGCGACCGTGCGGTACTCGAAGAAGAGCGTGGCGGGCAGCGGCCTGCCCAGCTCCCGTTCGAGCTGCCTGACGAGGTCGACGGCGGCGAGCGAGTCGAGGCCGAGAGCGAGAAACGGCTCGTCGTCAGGAACCCCGGCGGCAGGCAGACGCAGAGCCGAGGCCAACAGCCGCCGGAGCAACGCCGCGGTGCCGCTGCCGGTGTCGGTACGGGGCCCGGTTCCCGCCCGCGTACTGCTGTTCACACGGGAGCTGGGTGCCCGGCCCGAGGTGGGCGGTTCCGTGCCGGAGGCCGTGGAGGGGCCTGTTCCGGTGGCTGCCGCCGCAGCGGTCGGGTCCGCCATGACCGTGGGCCCCGGGGGCGGCGTCAGGTCGGCGAGCAGCAGCTGTGCCGCGTCGACGCCGCATGCCGTACGGAGCGCCGCCAGCGCGCGATGGAGGGCGACGGGCCGGCCCCCGGCGCTCGGTACGGGGGCGGAGCCACCTCCTGGCGCGGTTCCGAGGGCCGCCGCCATGCCCGTACCGGTGAGTGCCGCGAGGTTCACCGACTGCCAGGGCCTGCCCGCGTGCCGTTCCGACGCGGCGAACGCGTCGAGGAAGGCGTTGGCGCCGGCGTAGTCGCCCAGCGCTCCCGCGAGGCCGGGCAGCACGGCGCTGACGGAGGAGAACGCGACCCGGACCGCCGGGTCGAGCCCGTGCCGGCGCAGGGCCAGCGAGAGCAGCAGACTGCCCCGGGTCTTGGCGGCCAGGGCCTCCGCCGTCTCCTCCGCACGGCGGTCGCGCAGGGTGCCGGGTCGCACAGTCCCCGCGGCGTGGAAGAGGCCGTCGAGGTGGGGGAGTCCGGCGAGGAGCGCGTCGACGTCCTGCTCCACCGAGACGTCGGCCACGCGGTAGTGGACGGTGGCGCCCAGCGAGCGGAGTTCCTCGGCCAACCCCACGGGCGGACGGGGGGAGCGCCCGGCGAGCACGAGGGTCGGGCGCCCCCGGCCGGCGAGGTCCCGGGCGAGCGCGGCGCCGATCCCGCCGCCGCCCCCGGTGATGAGGTAGGTGCCGTCGGGCGGCAGCGGTGACCGCGTCGCCCCGGCCGGTGCGGCGGCGCCTCTCGGCAGCGGTGCGAAACGGCGGGTGAGCCTGCGCCCGGCGCGCCAGGCGACGGTGGCGACCCTGCCCGGGGCGCTGCCGCCCGCCGACTTCAGTTCGGCGAGTTCGGCCAGCACGGCGGTCAGCCGCTGGGACGCGGTGTCCAGCGAGCAGAGGTCGAGGGCGGTGGCCGAAGCGCCCGGAGTCTCCTGCGGCAGCGCCAGCAGCAGCCCGCCGAGGACGGCATGGGCAGGCCGCGGCCTTTCCCGTACGGCCCCCGTGGCGTGGACGTCCTCGGTCAGCACCAGCAGCCGGTCCGCGCCTGCCTCGTCGAACCGGGCGAGGGCCTCACCGAAGGCGGCCAGCGCGGCGTCCTGGGCCCGGCCGAGCGCGTCGGCGGTGTCCTGGCCGGGAGCGGGACCCGCCACCAGGACCACGGCGTCCGGCGGCCCGTCGCCCGTTTCGTAAATCCGGACGCCCTCGGCTGAGAGCTGCGAGGCGAGCCCGGCGACGTACGCGGAGTCGGGACCTGTCAGCAGCACCGAAGGCACGGCTGCCGCCGCCTGCCCAAGCAGCGCGGAGTCCTCCCACAGGACTCGGTGCAGCAGCGGGTTCGCGGGCGGATCGGCCCAGTACCGGCGGCGCTGGAAGGGATAGGTGGGCAGGGGAATCCCTTGGTGCTCCGCGTCGAGCGCCGTACGATCCAGCGGCACGCCGTGCGACCACAGGCGGCCGATGGTTCCCAGCAGGGCCCTGCGCCCGCCGTGCCTGTCATCGGGGAGCTGTTGGTCCGTATCTGTGCGGCCGTCGGAACGTCCCGGCAGGGCGCACATCACCGTCGTCGTGCCACCGGAAGCGCCGGGGGCGTCAGTGGTTCCGGACGTTCCGGACGGTCCGGAAGCCCCGGGTCCTCCCGCGCGTGCCGCCGGTCCGTCGGCCGCGTACACCTCCGTCGCCGCGCGGACCGCACCCGACAGCGTCGCGCCGTGGCCGACCTCCACGAACGTGTCGTACCCCTCCCGGGCCAGGCGTTCCACGGCCGCCCCGAACAGCACGGGACGCTCGGCGTGCTCACGCAGGTACTCGGGGCCGAGGACCGGCTGCCACTCGGCGGTGACGGTGCTCATGAGGGGGACGGACGGGACCTGCGGGGTCAACGCACGGGCCGCGTCGGCGATCCGGTCCGCCACCGGCCGCATCAGCGGCGAGTGGAAGGCACGGGAGACCCGCAGGCGACGGGTGGGGACGCCCAGGGCTTCGAGGCCGGCTGCGGCGCGCTCCACGGTACGGACGTCCCCGGAGAGGACCTGGAGCCCGGGACCGTTGTACGCGGCCACGGCGAGCGCCCCGTCGGACTCCGCCACCGTCGCGGCGACGGCCTCCGCACCCCCGCGGACGGCGATCATGGCCCCGGGCTCGGTGAACGCGCCCATGAGACGGCCGCGTTCGGCCGCGAACCGCACCGCCTCCCGGAGGGTCAGCATCCCGCTGACGCAGGCGGCGGTGATCTCCCCGACGCTGTGTCCGGCGACCGCGTCGGGCTCCACGCCCCAGGCCCGCAACTGGCGGGCGAGCGCCACCCCGGAGGCGACGAGGAGCGGCTGCGCCTGCTCCGTCGCGGCCTGGGCGGCGGGCTCCACCTCCGGATCGAGTGCCCAGTCCAGCAGTGGCCGCCCGCCCACGGGCCCCAGGAGAGCGGACGCCTCGTCGAACGTGTCCCGGAACACCTGCGCCGTCCGGTACAGCCCCCGGTCCTGGCCGGGGAACGGCGAGCCCTGCCCGGGGAAGAGGAAGACCACACGCGGCCGGGAACGGACGAGGCTCCCGACCTGCCCGCCCGCTTCTCCCGTCGCGGCGGCGGCGATGGCGGCGAGCCGCTCCCGCAGATCACCGTCGGCGACGACGGCGAGCCGGTGGGGCCCCTCGTCCCGGGATGTGCTCGCGGTGCGGCAGACATCGCCCTCGCGCAGCCGCGGACGGCTTTCCAGATGCGTGGCGAGCCGGGTCACCGCGTCCCGCAGCGCGCCCGGACTGCGCGCCGACAGGGTCAGCAAGTGAGGCCCCTCGACCGCGACTTCACGCGCGACACCCGGAAGAGGCGAGCCCGGGGCAGTGGGGGACGGCGGGGGCGGGGCCTGTTCGAGAACGGCATGGGCGTTGGTGCCGCCGAAACCGAACGCGTTGATCCCCGCGACGAGGGGCCCGGCGGACGTCCAGTCCCGGGCCTCGGTCACCACGGAGAAGCCCGCGGGGGCGAGGCCCGGCGAGGCCGGGGCGTGGTGCAGCGACGGAGGGAGCCTGCGGTGGCCCAGGGCCAGTACGACCTTCACCAGCGCGGGAAGTGCGGCGGCGTTCAGCAGATGCCCGATGTTGGTCTTCACCGAGCCGACCAACCGCGGTTCGCCGTCGGCGCGTTCGGGGAACGCGTGGGCCAGCGAACGCAGCTCGATCGGATCCCCCACGGCCGTGCCGGTGCCGTGGGCCTCCACGTAGGTCACCGAGGCGGGATCGACCCCTGCCGCCTCGTACGCCCGGGTGATGACCTCGCGCTGCCGCAGCGGGTTGGGTGCCATGAGGCTCATCGACCGGCCGTCGTTGTTGACGGCCGTGCCCCGGACCACCGCGAGCACCTGATCGTCCGCGAGGCGGGCGGCGTCGAGCCGCGTCAGGACGATGGCCGCGCCGCCCTCGCCCGGCACGAAGCCGTCGGCGTCGGCGCTGAAGGCGCGGCTGCGTCCGGTGGGGGACAGGGCCCCCGCCTCTTCCAGCAGCCGGTGCGGGGTCGAGGTCAGGTGGAGGTTGACCCCGCCGACGACGGCGAGGTCGCACTCGCCGTCCAGGAGGCTGCGCCGGGCCAGGTGCAGGGCCACCAGCCCCGACGAGCAGGCGGTGTCCACGGCGAGTGCGGGACCGTCGAGGTCGAGGCTCTGCGAGAACCGGGCGGCGATGAGGGCGGGCAGGTTCCCGGTGAGCGCGGCGGGCAGCGGGGAGCCGTTGGCCGTGGCCCGCTCCAGGACCTCCCGGTAGCCGCTGTCCCCGACCGCCGTGAACACACCGATCCTGCGACCGCGCCGACGGGGCCCCGCGTATCCGGCACGTTCGAGTGCCTCGTGCGCGAGTTCAAGGAAGAGCCGGGCCTGCGGGTCGAGTGTCCTCGCCTCGTCCTCGCCGATGCCGAAGTAGCCGGCGTCGAACGCGGCCGGGTCCTCCAGCAGCGCGGCCCACCGCTTCCGGGGAGCTGTCGGAGCTGCGGGACCTGCTGGAGCCGCCGACGTCGTCGGCCGAGGCCCCGGACGGTCCTCCTCGCCGTCGTCCCATCGTCCACGCGGTACGGGGGCGACGGCGTCGTGCCCCTCGACGAGCAGGTCCCAGAAGGCCTCGGGGGTGTCGGCGCCGGGGAACCGGCACGCCAACCCGATGACCGCCGCAGCGGTGGCGGCAGCGTCGGTGGGGAGGGGGAGCGCCGGGGCCGGCCCGGCGGCAGTTCCTCCGGTCCGCTGTGTGGCGCTCCCCGCGGCGTCCGCGTCGGACGGCCCCGGACGGGGCGCCACCGTCAGAAGGTGACCGGCCAGCGCGGCCACCGTGCCGTGGTCACGGATGACCGCCGGCGGCAGCGTCACACCGAAGGCGTCCTCCAGCGCCACCAGCACCTCCATGGCCTTGAGCGATGTCCCTCCGAGGCTCCCGAACGGCTCGTGCGCCCCGATCGAATCGGCGGGCCGGCCCAGTACCCGCGCCCACGCCTCCCGCACGACCTCGACGGTCTCCGCACGGGCGCGGGGCGCCTTCGTGAGAGGGCGCGCGGCGTCCGCCGGCCCGCGTACTCCGGACGCAACACCACCACCGTCACCGGTCCCGAACGCGCCCTCCTCGAAACGCTCCCGCAGCCGCCGACGTTGCAGCTTGCCGCTCGTCGTACGGGGAAACGCCCCCGGCGGCAGGGCCAGCACCCGCACATCGTCATGGAGCAGGGCCTCCCGCACCCGGGCCGCGACGCGTTCGAGTACGTCCGCCGCCTCGCGCGCGGGCCGTGCCCAGGGGACGAACACCACGACGCGCTCCGCACCGGTGACCGGGTCGGTCGACCCGACCACCGCCGGGGCGCCCGGAGGCAGCCCGGGTGTCGCGGCCGCGACCTCCTCCAGGTCCGTCGCGTGGAAGGTGCGGCCGTTGAGGAACAGCACGTCCTTGTGCCGGCCCGTGACGCACAGCCGGCCGTCCCGCAGGAACCCGAGATCACCGGTGCGGAGCCATCCCCCGGCGAACACCTCCGCGCTCACGTCGGGAAGGCCGTGGTAGCCACGGGCGAGCTGGGGGCCGCTCACCATGATGTGCCCGGCCCGCCGCTCCCCGAGGACGGTGCCCGCGTCGTCGACGATGCGCACGGCGCACCCCGCCACCGGCAGCCCGACGTCCATCAACTCGACGGCCCCTTCGCCCGGTTCGGCGTCCACCGCCACTCCACGGCTCAACGACGCCCGGTCCAGGACCAGTGGCCCGGCCACTTCCCCCGGCGGCGGGAAGGTCACCGCCAGCGTCGCCTCCGCCAGGCCGTAGACGGGCTGGGCCGCCGCCGGATCCAGCCCCGACGGCCGGGTCCTGTCGGCGAAGGCACGCCACACCGCGGGCGCGATCGGCTCCGCCCCGACCAGGATCAGCCGCACGGCCGAGAGGTCCAGCCGGGCCAGGACCTCCTCGGGAACACGGCGTACGGCCAGCGCCAGGGCGAAGTTGGCCGCGGACAGCACCGTGGCCCGGTGCCGGGCCGCCACCTCGAACCACAGGCGGGGCCGCTTGGCGAACGACAGCGGACCGATCTTGACCTGCCTGGCCCGGGCGGCCAGCGGAGCGAGGTGGGTGCCGATGAGCCCCATGTCGTGGAAGTACGGCATCCAGCTGACCACCACGTCGTCGGGGCCCAGCGCCGAGGCGGCCCGTATCTGCTCCAGATTGGCCAGCACCGCGCCATGCGTCACCTCCACCCCCTTGGGGGCACCGGTGCTTCCCGAGGAGAACTGCACGAACGCGACGTCGTCGCGCCCTGCGGTGGAGGTCTCCCGCAGTACCGGTCCTTTCCGGAGCACATCGAGGGTCAGGGCGCGAACGGTGTCGGGGAGTTCACCGGACAGCGACGCGGTCGAGGCGTCCACGACGACGGGCGGCCGCCCCAGGTGCTCCCAGACCGGGAGCACCCGACGGGCGTCCGGCGCCAGCGGAACCGGAACGAGACCGGCTGCCACCGCACCCCAGAACATCGGCTGGAAGTCCTCGCTGCGGTCGGCGAGCAACGGCACACAGGTCCCTGGCGCCACCCCCGCCTCCCGGAAGCCCCCCGCCACCCGGAGGGATTCGTCCAGGAGCTCGCGCAGGCTGACCGTCAGCTCGCCGCCGTCGCCGCGGACATGCACGACGACCTGCCCGGGAGCCTCACGCACCGCGTCCAGTAGTACATCCAGCAGTGTCATGTCGTGCCCCACCGGTCCGTCGGTCCGTTACCTCAGAGAATGATCTTAAAAACGCGCGGGTCGCGGGGAATCAGCCGCCGGGAGGAGAGCGCATGCACCCTGGGAGTGACCTGACGGGAAGGGCCTCGGCTGAGGACCGGGGCCGGGCCCGGCAGCGGCTAGCCTGTCCACCGTGAACGTGGGGACCGAGGAGACCCGGCTGATCGTCCTGCGCGGCAACAGCGCGTCGGGGAAGTCGAGTGTGGCGGCCGGTCTCCGCGACAGCTTCGGCCGCGGACTGGCCGTGGTCGGCCAGGACAACCTCCGCCGCACCGTGCTGCGCGAACGCGACCGGCCCGGGGCGGCGAACATCGGTCTGATCGACCTGACCGCACGCTACGCGCTGGACGCCGGCTACCACGTGGTGGTCGAGGGCATTCTCTACGCCGACCACTACGGCGACATGCTCGCCAGGCTGCGCACCGACCACCGGGGCCCGACCCACGGGTACTACCTGGACGTCCCCTTCGCCGAGACCGTGGCCCGGCACGCCACCAAGCCGATCGCCGACGAGGTCGACGAGAACCGACTGCGGGACTGGTACCGCCCCCGCGATGTGCTGCCCGACGGTGTCGAGACCGTGATCGGTCCCGACAGCGTTCTGGCCGGGACCGTCGACCGCATCATGCGTGACACCGGCCTGGCCCGACTGCCGGCGGTCGACCGCTGACCTGCCCGGGCCCGGCAGCCGGCAGTGACCTGCCCGGCCGGTCATGGGCCGGACCGGGCAGGCCACACAGCTGCGCCCGCTCGGCTACGCGCCGGTCGGGGCGGCCTGCTGCACGACCTCGAAGGACCACACCGTGGACCCGCTGGCCGCCGGCTTGGGGCGCTCACCACTCCCGGCGCCGCCGCCCTGATGGGCCGCCTTCATCGGTCCTTCCATCCACGCCTGGAAGGAGGCCTCGTCACGCCAGCGGGTGTAGACGAGGTAGTCGTCCGTGCCCTCGACGGGCCGGAGCAGCTCGAACCACTCGAATCCGTCGGAGCCCTCCACGGCATGGGCCCGGGAAGCGAAGCGCTTCTCCAGCGTCTCGCGTTGTTCCTGGGGGACGGTCAGCACATTGATCTTGACTACGCTCATGGCTCCATCCTGCCGTACGGCATCCGGACTCCGTCGGCGGGCGGGGCTGTCGCGGGGAGTTCCACCGTGACCGCGGGGAGTTCCACCGTGATGCGCAGCCCGCCGTCCGGGCGCGGGGTGAGGGTGAGCGTTCCGTCGTGCGCGCGGGTGATGGTCTTGACGATGGCCAGGCCGAGCCCGACACCCGCGTGGTGGGTGTGCAACCGTTCGGCGCCGCGCCGGAAAGGTTCGGTGAGCGTCGCGGCCAGCTGGGGGGTGACCTTCGCACCGGTGTTCTCGACCGTGAGCACCACGGTCTCGCGGCGTGCGCCGGTAGTGACCCGGACGGTGCCCCGGTCGGGCAGATTGTGGACGATCGCGTTGTGCACGAGGTTCGTGGTCAGTTGCAGCAGGAGCGCCGGCGATCCGATCGCGGGGGCGATCTCGCCGCGTGTCTCGACCGTGACGCCATGCTCTTCGGCGAGGGGGAGGAGGGTCTCGGTGGCCTCCTCCGCCAGCAGGGACAGGTCGACGGATTCCCGGGCGAAGGAACGCCGGTCGGCGCGGCTGAGCACGAGCAGCGCCTCGGTGAGGTCGATCGCCCTGCCGTTGACGGCGTACAGGCGGTCGATGATCTCGTCGGTGTCGCGGTTCGGATCGGTGCGGGCCACATCGAGAAGCGTCTTCGAGATCGCCAGCGGGGTGCGCAGCTCATGGGAGGCGTTGGCCGCGAACCTCTCCTGTTCGGCGACGTGTGCTTCGAGCCGGGCGAGCATCGTGTCGAAGGCGTCGGCGAGTTCCCGGAACTCGTCCCTGCGGCCCGGCAGCCGGATCCGGTGGGAGAGCGAGCCGTGCGTGACCGCGCGGGTGGCTTCGGTGATCCGGGTCAAAGGGGCGAGCATGCGGCCGGCGAGGACCCAGCCTCCCAGGAGGCCGAAGACGAGGAGGACCGCCAGTACGGTGGCCGCAGCCGGGGCGAAGGTGTACGCGAGGAGCTGACGGTTGGGATTCTCGTGAAGCATGCGCTTGTCCCAGTCGTCGGGAACGTACTCCAGGAGGAACACCCACACCGCTGTGAGCAGCAGGACGCCGGCGACCATGAGGAATCCGGCGTAGCTGAGGGTGAGCTTGAGGCGGACGCTCAACCCGGGCCGCCTAGCCACGGTCTCCTCCGTCGCCGCGACCGGTGCCGGACGCCGCGTCGATGCGGTAGCCGACGCCCGGCACGGTGGCGATGATCCACGGTTCGCCGAGGCGCTTGCGCAGGGCCGAGACGGTGATGCGTACGGCGTTGGTGAACGGGTCGGCGTTCTCGTCCCACGCCCGTTCCAGGAGCTCTTCGGCGCTGACGACACCGCCGTCGGCGGCGACGAGGACGTCGAGTACCGCGAACTGTTTCCTGGTCAGCGCGACGTAGCGGCCGTCCCGGTAGACCTCTCTGCGGAACGTGTCCAGCCGCAGGCCCGCGATCTCCCGCACGGGCGGTCTGCTGTGGGCGCGTCTGCGGTCGAGCGCTCTGAGCCTGAGCACGAGCTCCCGGAGATCGAAGGGTTTCGTGAGGTAGTCGTCGGCGCCGAGCCCGAACCCGGAGGCCTTGTCGTCGAGGCGGTCGGCCGCCGTGAGCATGAGGATCGGCATGCCACTGCCGGAGGCGACGATGTGTTCGGCGATCTCGTCGCCGGACGGCCCGGGGACGTCGCGGTCCAGGACGGCGATGTCGTAGGTGTTGACGCTCAGCAGCTCCAGAGCGGTGTCCCCGTCACCCGCGATGTCCGCCGCGATCGCTTCGAGACGCAGGCCGTCGCGGACGGCCTCCGCCAGATAGGGTTCGTCCTCGACGATCAGCACGCGCATGGGCCGATGCTACGAGTCGGCACTTATCGTCGGCGTATCGAAAACCGCATACGGGTCGGCAACACCTCGCTGCCTTGAATCGCGGTATGACTCGACCACCGCCGTCAGTGCGAACAACATCCCGCCGGACACGCGGGCCCCTTGTCGTCGGCGCGGTAGCCGTCGTGGCAGCGATCGCGGCAGCCCTCGGCCACGCCCTGCTGAACCCGACGCACGCCCCGTCGACCCCGGCCTCACCGCGCTCCCCGTCCGCCGCCGCCTCCTCGGCGCCGGCAGCCCTGCCTCCTCCACCGCACCGCGAGCTCCGTGGAGCGCTGGGAGCGGCCGACGGGGCCGTCCCCGACGGCGTGACGGTGCTCGACGACGGGGTCCCGGCCGTCGCCAACCTCGACACGGATCTGCTCGCGGCCCTCCGCCGGGCGGCACGGGAGGCGGCGCGTGACGGCGTCGAGTTCGCCGTCAACAGCGGCTGGCGATCACCGGAGTATCAGGATCAGCTGCTCCGCAAGGCGATCGCGCGGTACGGGTCCGAGGCCGAGGCCGCCCGATGGGTGGCCACCGCGAAGACGTCGCCGCACGTGTCGGGGGACGCGGTCGACATCGGACCGGCCGACGCGTCGGAGTGGCTGTCCGAGCACGGCGCCGCGTACGGACTGTGCCAGACCTACCGGAACGAACCCTGGCACTACGAGCTGCGCACCGAAGCGATCGACCGGGGTTGCCCGCGCATGTACGCCGACCCCACCCAGGACCCGAGGATGCGACAGTGACCGGCAGCGAGCGAGGACAGACGATGACGCAGGTGGACGCGGCCGGTGCCGCACAGGGCGACGTGGACACGGCCGGGACGGCGCAGAGAGACGTGGCCCCCTCCGGTTCCGGGCGCGGCGATGCCGATCTCGGGGACGCGGGCCCCCGGGACACCGACCCCCGGCACACCGGCGCGAGGACAGGTCCCCGGAAGCGCGGCCGGGTGCTCGCGGCGGCGGCTCTGCTGCTGGGCCTGTTCCTGCTGCTGCACGCGAGCATCCCGAACCGGGTCGGAAACCTCGGCAGCCTGGTGGAGACCTTCCTCCCGTGGTTCGGCCTGTTCATCCCGGTGCTGCTGGCCGGGGCACTGCTGCGCCGCTCCGTCCCCGCACTCGTCGCGCTGCTGCTGCCGGCCGTCGTGTGGCTGAACCTCTTCGGCGGGCTGCTCACCGACAAGTCTCGCCCGGGCGGCGACCTCACCGTGGTCAGCCACAACGTCGGCGCCGACAACCCCGACACGGCGGGCACCGCCCGCGCCCTGGCCGCCTCAGGTGCGGACGTGCTGGCACTGGAAGAGCTGGACCCGGCGGCCCGGAGGACGCACGAGATGGAGCTGGCGACGACGTACCCCCACCACACGGTGCTGGGCACGGTCGGCGTGTGGAGCAGGCTGCCGCTGTCGGACACCCGGCCGGTCGACGTCGCGATGGACGCGGGGCCGCTGGGGGACGCGAAGCCCGCCGACGTCAAGCTGGAGTACAACCGGGGACTGCGCACCACGGTGGCCACGGACCACGGGCCCCTGGCGGTGTACGTGGCGCACCTCGGATCCGTACGCGTGAATCCCCGGGCGGGCCTCTCGTCGGGCCAACGGGACGCCGGCGCGCAGTCGCTCGGCCGGGCGGTCGCCGCCGAGCGGAACGAGCGGGTGGTGCTGCTCGGCGATCTGAACGGAACCCTGGACGACCGGGCGTACGCGGGCATCACCTCGCGGATGCGATCGGCGCAGGAGACGGCGGGTGACGGGTTCGGCTTCAGCTGGCCCGCCGCCTTCCCGGTGGTGCGGATCGACCAGATCCTGGTCCGGGGCGTGGAGCCGGAAAGCTCGTGGCTGCTGCCCGCGACCGGCAGCGACCACCTCCCGGTGGCCGCCCGCATCAGTTGGTGAACACCGCGGAGGCCTCCGGACACGTCGGGGCCTCCCTCCCACCTCGGGGCGGGTGACCGGACCTTCCGCGTGCCGCTGCCGTTCACCCTCCACCGGGGGAGGGCGAACGCACGCGCTAGGCTGCGTTCCGCCACGGGGGAAGTCCGGTCGAAATCCGGCGCTGACCCGCAACGGTAGACGGAGCCCCCGGTTCCGTGAGCCCGATCACCCGCGGCGGAGAAGGCTCCTGACGATTCGCCGTGGACTGCGAATGGGCGCTGCGCGGGGCGGCCGCCGTCCGGGGCCGCTCCTCATCGCGCGACGCACGGCCCGAGGCGAAAGCGACCGGCCTGTGGCCACGTCTTCCGACCGCATACCCTCCAAGCCGTCGCGCCCCGCGCCCGTCGGCAACGGACCGGCGCCACCCCGGCGCGTGCCCCTGCCGTTCCTCCTGGCCGGCCTGTGCGCGGCCCTGCCCCTCTCCCTCGTCTGCGGGGCGGCGCTCGGGGCGTCGGGGCTCTCCTGGGCGGAGGTGACGCGCTACCTGTGGGCAGGGCTGACCGGCGGGGCCATCGGCCCCGACGAGGTCCCGGCCTACACCATCGTCTGGGAACTGCGCCTGCCACGAGCCGTGCTGGCGGCCGTCGTCGGGGCCGGCCTGTCCGCCATCGGCGTCGCCGTCCAGGCCATGGTGCGCAACGCGCTGGCCGACCCGTTCGTCCTCGGCATCTCCTCGGGCGCGGCGGTCGGCGCCAACGCCGTACTCATCTTCGGGGCCCTGGGAGCGCTGGGCATCTGGGCCCTGTCCACGGCGGCGTTCCTCTCCGCGCTCCTCGCCATGCTGCTCGTGTACGCGGTCGCCCGCACCGAACGCGGACTGACCCCGCTCCGGCTGGTCCTGACGGGAACCGCGATGTACTACGGGTTCTCCGCCGTCACCACGTTCATGGTGTTCGCGGCCGAGCGCGGGGAAGCGGCCCGCTCCGCGATGATGTGGCTGCTCGGCAGCCTGAGCGGGGCCAACTGGGCCGCTGTGCCGATCGCCGCCGGCGCGGTGCTCGCCGGCCTCGCGCACCTCGGCTGGTCGGCACGGCGCCTGAACGCACTCGCCATGGGGGACGAGACCGCCGCCGCACTCGGGGTCGATCCCGGGAGACTGCGCAAGGAGCTCTTCCTCGTCTCCGCGGCCGTCACCGGGGCGGTCGTCGCGGTGAGCGGAGCGATCGGCTTCGTCGGCCTGATGGTCCCGCACGCCGCACGGATGCTGGTCGGCGCGGACCACCGCCGGCTCCTGGCCGTCGCCCCCCTGGCGGGAGCCGTCCTGCTGATCTGGGTGGACATCCTCTCGCGCGTGGTGCTGGCGCCGGCCGAGCTGCCGGTGGGCGTCCTCACCGCGGTCATCGGCGTTCCCTGCTTCATCCTCCTCATGCGCCGGCGCTCCTACTCCTTCGGAGGCATCTGATGCGGATCGACATCGACGCGCTGACCGTCGAGATCGCCGGTGCACGGCTGGTGGACCAGGTCAACCTGGGCGCGGCCGAGGGGCAGCTCGTCGGCCTGGTCGGTCCCAACGGCAGCGGGAAGTCGACCCTGTTGCGCTGTGTCTACCGGGCCCTGCGCCCCACGGCCGGCGCCGTGAGGATCGGCGGTGAGGACCTTCACGCCCTGAGCGCGCGGGAAGGCGCCCGACGACTGGCGGCCCTTCCCCAGGACGCGGCCGCCGACTTCGACTTCACCGTCGCCGAGATCGTCGCCATGGGGCGGCTGCCGCACCAGGGGCCGGTGGCCCGGGCATCCGACGAGGACCGCCGCCTCTGCGAAGAGGCGCTGGCGGGGGTCGGCGCGGGACACCTGGCCGAACGCGGCTTCCTCACCCTCTCCGGCGGCGAGCGGCAGCGTGTCCTGATCGCCCGCGCCCTCGCCCAGCAGCCGCGGGTCCTGGTGCTCGACGAACCCACCAACCACCTGGACATCGCCCACCAGTTGGAAGTCCTCGCCCTGGTCCGCGGCAGCGGCCTGACCGTGCTCACCGCCCTGCACGACCTGAATCTGGCGGCCCTGCACTGCGACCTGGTCCATGTCATCGACAGCGGCCGGATCGTCGCCTCCGGGGCCCCGCACGCGGTCCTGACCACCGAGCTGCTGGCCGACGTCTTCGGCGTACGGGCGCACCGTGTCGCACATCCGGAGACCGGCGCGCTCCAACTGCTCTTCGACCTTCCCCCTGCCGACCCCACCTCCTGAAGGAGCCTCGACCACCATGCCTAACCTTCTGCGTCCCGCGGCCCTCGTGCTCGCGGCCGCCCTGGCCCTCACCGGCTGCGGAGCGGACGTCACCTCACAGGCCGACGGGAAGACCGGCGAGTCCGGGGCCGGCCGCCACTACCCGGTGACCGTCGAGAACTGCGGGGAGAAGAAGACGTACGACAAGGCCCCGCAACGCGTCGTCACCAACGACACCGGCATCACCGAGATCATGTTCTCGCTCGGACTCGAGGACCACATGGCCGGGTACGTGATGCCCGACGACAAGGGCGACATGACGTCCGTCCCCTGGAAGGACGGCTACAAGAAGACCAAGTGGCTCTCCAAGGAGCGGATCAACAAGGAACTGGTCCTCGACGCCCGCGCCGACCTGGTCTTCGCCGGCTGGAACTACGGATTCAACGAGGGTGAGGGTTTCACCCCCGCCGAACTGGAGCGGGTGGGCATCGACTCGTACCTGCTCAGCGAGTCGTGCCGCAACGGGCAGGGCAAGGCCCGCGGAGTCATGCCCCCGCTCGAAGCGCTCTACACCGACCTGCGGAACCTCGGAAAGATCTTCGACGTGGAGGACCGGGCGGACACCCTCATCACGTCGTTCCGCGAGGAGGTCGCCGGGGCACGGGCGAAGGCGGCCGAGGGCGGCGACCGCCTCCGCGTCTTCCTGTACGACGACGGGAAGGACAAGCCGCTGACCTCGGGCGCGTACGCCGGACCGCACGACATCATCACCAAGGCCGGCGGCGACCACATCATGAAGGACCTCAAGGACAGCTGGACGACGGTGGGCTGGGAGACCGTGGTCGACCGCGACCCCGAGGTCATCGTCATCAACGACTACGGCGACACCGGAGCGGACGAGAAGCGGAGGTTCCTGAAGTCCTACAAGCCGCTCGCCGGCGTATCCGCGATTCTGAACGACCGGATCGTCGTGCTCGACTACGTGGACCTGGTCGAGAGCCCTCGTAATCCCGCGGCCATCAGCTCGCTGGCGGAGGACCTGAGGGAGTTCGCCCGGTAGGGCCCAAAGACGCCCCGTCACCTCGTCCGGTCCCCGTCGTCCCGTCGTCGACGGGAACGCCCAGCCGGCCGGCCGCGGTGGTGAGGGCGTCGCCCAGCGGGAGTGCGATACGGGTCGGGGCGTGCCGGTCACCCCGGGTCGGGTCCCTGTTGACGATCAGTACCGGTACCCCCGCCCGTTCGGCCTGGCGGACGAACCGGAGCCCGGACATCACCGTCAGCGAGGAGCCCAGGACCAGCAGGGCGCTCGCCCCGCGGACCAGCGCGCGGCAGCGCTCGACCCGCTGCGGGGGCACGGACTCGCCGAAGAACACCACGTCCGGTTTGAGTACGCCGCCGCAGACCGAACATGGCACCACCCGGAAGTCCCCGACCTGCTCGTCCGTGAGATCGGCGTCCCCGTCCGGGTTCATCGAGGCGGCCACCGGGGCGAAGCCCTCGTTGGCCTCCTCCAGCCGGCGCGCCAGCTCGGTGCGCGGGCTGGAGGCGCCGCAGGACAGACAGACGACCCGGTCCAGACGGCCATGGAGGTCCACGACGTCCGCGCTGCCGGCGGCCTGGTGCAGGCCGTCGACGTTCTGGGTGATCACACCCGAGAGCAGCCCCTGCCGCCCGAACGCGGCCACGGCCCGGTGCCCGGCGTTGGGCCGGGCGCGACCGAACGTACGCCAGCCGAGATGGCTGCGCGCCCAGTACCGGCGACGGGCCCCGGCGTCGGCGGTGAAGTCCTGGTAGGTCATCGGGGTGTGGCGGCTCAGGCTCCCGCCCTCGCCCCGGTAGTCGGGGATGCCCGACTCCGTGGAGATGCCCGCGCCGCTCAGGACCAGCACACCGCCCCCGCGCAGCGCCTCGACGACCGGCTCCAGGTCCGTGCTGCCCGGCAGCGGCTCCTCGGCGGAGGTCCAGCTCAGGGTGGGTCGCATGCGCATGCCCTCAGGGTACGGAACATGCCCCCGGGGGGCGACGATGCCGGGCGACGGGGCCGCCGCGGCGACCCGATGGGACGAAGGGCCCGGAACCCAGATCCCGGCAGGGTGCGTTTCCGGCCTCATTTCGTGACAGGTGCATGATCAAGGCGCGATCGCGGCATAGGTCCTGCGGCCCCGGGAGGATCGGCAACCGGCCCCTGTGTTCCTACGGTTCGCGGGGACCGTCCTCCCACTCCCTCGGCTCCACGCGGAGCCGAGCCCCCCATGAGAGTGAAGGGACAGCAATGCTGGAATCCAGATGGTTCAAGGCAGTCGGTGTCGCCGCGGCGATCACCCTGGCCACAGCCACGGCGGCGCAGGCCGCTCCCGCGTCGGCCCCGGCGGCGGAGAACGCGTCCGCCGTGGTGACGCTCCGGTACGACGACAGCCGGGCAGGCGGCTGGGAGGCGGCGATCGCGGCAGGGGTCGCCTCGTGGAACTCCAACGTCGACAACGTCAAGCTGGTCGAGGCCGCACCCGGCACGCGTGCCGAGATACAGATCGTGGCCACCAGCGGCTGGCCGCAGGCCACGCTCGGCCCGGTCCGGCCCGGCGGCCAGGTCAGGGTGGAGCTGGGCAGTCAGGCAGTCGCCCAGGGTCACGACAAGACCCGCATCGCCGCTCACGAGATCGGCCACAGCCTGGGGCTGCCGGACACCAAGCCCGGCCCCTGCTCCCAGCTGATGTCGGGATCCAGCGCCGGCGTCAGCTGCAAGAACGCCGTACCGAACGCGGCCGAGCAGTCCCGCGTCGAGTCCGCCTACGCGGGCGGCCTCGCCCCGCGCGTGCCGGCTGACGGACGCGTCCTGGTGGACGCCTCGTAACCGGTCGTACGAGGACACACGAGGCGCCGGCTCGGTCTGAACCGGCGCCCGCTCACCCCGTTCCCGGCCGCGGGCCGCCGCCGGAACCCGGGAACGGGGTGACACGCAGGATCCGCACCGGCGTCAGCGGTTCTTCGGCGTGAACGGACCGTCGTGGCCGAAGGCGAGGCGGGCGAAGCGTTCGGCGATGCGCCGGTGGGCGGCCGGGTCCGGGTGCAGGTCGTCGGGGAGCGGGAGTTCGGCGTGGTCGCTCTCGCCGTAGAGGTCGAGGCCGTCGAGGTAGTGCAGATGGGGGTCGGTGGCGGCGCGTTCGGCGGCGATCCGGGCGAGCTCGTCGCGGATGACGGTGAGGGTCAGCTTCCCGGCGGCGCTCTCCGCGGGGTCGCCGATGGCCACGAACCGGAGCCGTCCCTCGCTCATCGCGCTGTAGTCCGGGGCGCAGGGGCCCGGAGTGGTCTCGTGGATGGGGCAGCAGATCGGCGAGACCACCAGGAGCGGTGCGGTGGGGTGGCCTTCGCGGATGGTGTCGAGGAAGCCGTGGACCGCCGGGCCGAACGCGCGCAACCGCATCAGGTCGGCGTTGACGAGGTTGATGCCGATCTTGACGCTGATCAGGTCGGCGGGGGTGTCGCGCATGGCGCGGGCGGTGAACGGGTCGAGCAGGGCGCTGCCGCTGAACCCCAGGTTGATCAGCTCGGCTCCGCCGAGGCTCGCGGCCAGAGCGGGCCAGGTGCCGGTCGGGGTGGTGGCGTTGGACCCGTGGCTGATGGAACTGCCGTGGTGCAGCCAGACCGGCCGGCCGGTCGGTCCGGGGCTCCTGAGTGGCGCGTCGGTGCGCAGGGCGACCAGGAGCGTGGTCTCGTCGTGGGGCAGCCAGATCTCGACGTCCTTCTCCTGGTCCGGCAGTCCGGTGAACCGGAGCGTTTCCACGGGGCCCGGCCGGGTCCGCGAGGTCATCGAAGCCAGATCGACGGTGAGCGTGTCGCCGTCGGGGGCACTGGCCCGGGCGGCGGGGCGGCCGTCCACGAGGAGCTCGTACACGCCGTCGGGGCGCGGCGGCGCACCGGGATAGACCCGCTTGGTGGCCACCACGTCCAGCTCGACGGCGGTGGCCCGGGTGCGGAACGCCAGCCGGACCCCGGAGGGCTGTGATTCGGCCATGGCCAGCTGGCCGTCGGGAATCTGCCGCCGTGCCCGCGCGGGCAGCCGGTGCGGCAGCATGCCGCGCCCGGTCCGCTCCAGGTCGAGCGCGCCCCGCAGGATGTCGGTGCTGATGGGGGTCGTCGTCCAGTCGTGCCGGGTGGTCATGTTCTCGGTCTCTTCGTCCGTCGAGGGGTGGGAGGCGGGGTCACGAGGGGCGGGGTCAGAAGGGGGCGGGGTCAGGAGGGGGCGGGGTCAGGAGGGGCGGGCCAGCTGCGCAGCAGGGAGTCGAGCGCGTCGAGGATCTCCGTCCAGCTCTCCTGGGAGTCGGGGGAGCTGTGGCGGAAACCGCCGGCCGTCTCCAGTCCCACGTAGCCGCTGAAGACGCTGCCCAGGAGCCGCACCGCGTGGGTCTGCTGGAGCTCGGTCAGGTCGTAGCCGCGCAGGATCGCCCGCATCATCCGGGAGTGCCGGACGCCGGCGCTCGCGGCCGCCGCGTCCGCGTCGAGCCGGAACCCGGCCGCGGCGAAGCGCCCCGGGTGCTGGAGGGCGTAGTCGCGGTAGGCGTTGGCGAAGGCGCCGAGCGCGTCCCGGCCCGCCCGCCCGGCGAGTGCCGCCGACGCCTGGTCGGCGAGTTCTTCCAGGGCCAGCAGGGCGATCTTCGTCTTGAGGTCATGGGCGTTCTTGACGTGCGAGTACAGGCTCGCGGTCCTGATGCCCAGCTTCCGGGCGAGCTCCGACGGGGTCACCTGCTCGAAGCCGATCTCGTCCGCCAGCTCGGCCCCCGCCCGTACGACGCGTTCCGCGGCCAGTCCTGCTCGTGCCATGCGACCCTCCGAGCGCTCACCTGCGATTGCCTACGAAAATATATGTTTGCCTAATGAGATTAGGCAAATTAGCGTGAGTTCCATGAAGCCCCTGACCGAGCAAGAGATCCGTGCCGCCTTCGTGAACTGCACCAAAGGCGAGGCCAAGCGCCTGTCCGTTCCCCGCGACCTCGCCGACCGGCCCTGGGGCGACCTGGACTTCCTGGGCTGGCGCGACCCGCAGGCCCCCGACCGGGCCTACCTCGTGCTCGCATCGGGCGAGGGGTCCGTCGGCATCCAACTGCGCTCCTCGGACGCCGGGTCCTGGCAGACCCGCCGCAGTATGTGTTCGCTGTGCGTGACCGTCCACACTGGAGGCGTCTCCCTGCTCGTGGCCCCCAGGGCCGGGAAGGCGGGCCAGCAGGGCAACTCGGTCGGCGCCTACATGTGCAGCGATCTCGCCTGCTCGCTCTACGTACGCGGGAAGAAGGACGCGGGCGTCGGGTCACGGCTCCGCGAGTCCCTCACCCTGGAGCAGCAGATCGAGCGAACCGTGGTGAACGTCGAGGCGTTCATCGCCAGAGTGACGGGGTGACCCGACACGTCCGGCGGAGGCATCGCCGTCCGGCACGGAAAGCACGCGCGGGCCTCCGCCCATCGTGGACGACATGGCCGACGGCAAGGTTCCGGACGCCGCGGTGAACGGTTCCGGCCGCGGAAGGGGCGGTGCTCGCTCCGATGCCGCTCCGCCGCACCCGCTGGACCTGAGCGGATGCGAAACCGTTCGACCGTGTGCGAAAGGCACCGGCCAGATTCGCCATCCCGCGATCTGGCCGGTCCGAACGTCGACCCAATAGGTGCCTGGGGCATCCAATTGGAGGGGAGGAGCGGAGCGACCCGCTCCGCACCTATTCACCGAGCACTGCGAGGGGACCGCTCCCATGACGGAATCCACGACGGAACCGGCCCGCCAGGACCCCGCTCTCACCGGCCCTTCGACGCAACCGACCTCCGCGACACCGTTCCCGCAGGACCGCGAGTGCCCCTACCACCCGCCCACCGGGTACGAACCGCTGCGCGCGGGCCGGCCGTTGAGCCGGGTCACCCTCTTCGACGGACGTCCGGTCTGGGCGGTCACCGGCCACGCCCTGGCCCGTCGGCTGCTCGCGGATCCGCGACTGTCCACCGATCGCACCCGTCCCGACTTCCCCGTTCCGGCCGAGCGGTTCGCGATGGTGCAGCGGCGGCGCGTGGCTCTGCTCGGCGTCGACGACCCCGAGCACAACGCCCAGCGCAGGATGCTCATCCCGAGCTTCTCGGTGAAGCGGATCGCCGCGCTGCGCCCTCGCATCCAGGAAACGGTGGACAGACTGCTGGACGCGATGGAGCGGCAGGGGCCGCCGTCCGAGCTGGTCGCCGACTTCGCACTGCCGGTGCCGTCGATGGTGATCTGCGCGCTCCTCGGTGTGCCGTACGCCGACCACGAGTTCTTCGAGGGCTGCTCGCGGCGGCTGCTGCGGGGGCCCGGCGCGGCCGATGTGGACAAGGCCCGGATCGAGCTGGAGGGGTATCTGGGCGCCCTGATCGACCGCAAACGGGTGGAGCCGGGGGAGGGGCTCCTGGACGAGCTGATCCACCGGGACCATCCCGACGGGCCCGTCGACCGCGACGACCTCGTCTCGTTCGCGGTGATCCTGCTCGTCGCGGGGCACGAGACGACGGCGAACATGATCTCGCTCGGCACGTTCACGCTGCTGAGGCACCCGGGACAACTGGCGGCGCTGCGGTCCGGAGAGACGACGACGGCCGCGGTGGTCGAGGAGCTGCTGCGGTTCCTGTCCATCGCCGAGGGTCTGCAGCGGCTGGCCACCGAGGACATCGAGGTGGCCGGGACGACGATCCGCGAGGGAGAGGGCGTGTTCTTCTCGACCTCGCTCATCAACCGCGACACCGAGGTGTACGAGAATCCGGAGACGCTCGACTGGGACCGGACTTCCCGCCACCACCTCGCCTTCGGCTTCGGCGTCCACCAGTGCCTGGGCCAGAACCTGGCCCGCACCGAGCTCGACATCGCTCTGCGTACGCTGTTCGAGCGGCTGCCGGCACTCAGGCTGGCCGTGCCCGCGCACGAGATCCAGCACAAACCCGGGGACACGATCCAGGGTCTTCTGGAACTGCCCGTGGCCTGGTGAGCGGCATGGGCGTCCAGGTCGACAAGGAACGCTGCGTGGGGGCCGGCATGTGCGCGCTGACCGCGCCGGGTGTGTTCACGCAGGACGACGACGGGTTCAGCGAGATGCTTCCCGGCCGCACGGCGGGGGCGGGGGACCACCCGCTGGTGCGGGAGGCCGTACGGGCCTGCCCGGTCGGGGCGGTGTCCCTGACCGACGACTGACGGGCCGGCCCGGGCCCGGCGGGACGCGACACGGTCGCGCCCGCCGGGTTCCCGCCGCTACGGAGAACGCACCGGCCGGATCAGAGGCCGAACTCCTGCGGGGACACCCCGAGCGCCATGCACGCTTCCCGCAGAACCTGCGCCTCCGCCGGGGCGATGTACCCGTCCGCACCGGCGATCACGAAGCCGGTCTGGACGACCGCCTTGGCCTCCACAGGCTTCTTCGCGGCCTTGGCGATCTCCTGCATGGCCTCGGTCTTGCCCTGCTGGAAGTTGAACATCATCTGATCGACATGCTTGTTGAACCTCTGCCGCAACTGCTCCGGAGGGAAGTTCTGCAGGACGTCGTTCTGCAGGATCAGCGTCTCCACGTGGTGCCGCTCGGCGGGGTCGACAGACCCGTCGGCGGCCGCGACCAGAGCACACATCGCCATACTGGCGTCCCGGTATGCCCCGCTCTTGAGCTCCGTCTTGAGGGAGCCGAGCTGCGACTTGAGCAGCCCCACCAACTTCTCCTTCGAGCCGCCCGCGGCCCCCGTACCCGCCTGCCGCTGGCCGGCAGGGCCCCTCGTGCCCTGCGACTGCTGCTGCTGCTGCAGCCCCTTGGCCTGGTCCTTGATGCGGTCCCACATAGCCATGCGTGCCACCTTGTCGATCGGATCTATGGTCCGCGCGATGTGCGCGGCCGCTTGCAACCATTCTTCGTGGACCACTCGTCGGCGGCCCTCGCCCGGTGACCGGTGAGCCTCCCGGAGCAGGCGGCACCGGGTGGTTCGGCGAACCGGTCACACGTGGTCCTTCTGCCGATCACGTCGACGGGAACGCAGCCTGCGACCGACCGCCACGGCCAGCGCCACGACCACCAGTACCAGAACAACCTTCGAGAGCACCCCGACGTAACTCTCCACGAGCTCCCACTGATCACCCAGCAGATATCCGGCCATGACGAGGATGAAGTTCCATATGAAGCTGCCCAGAGCGGTGAGGAGTACGAAGATCGGCAGAGGCATCCGCTCAAGGCCTGCCGGGACGCTGATCAGGCTGCGAAAGATCGGAATCATCCGGCCGAAGAAGATGGCCTTCATGCCGTGCTTGACGAACCAATCTTCGGTCTTCTTGAGGTCGGAGACCTTCACCAGGGGAAGCCGCTCCCACAGGGCGTACATGCGGTCCCGGCCGAAGAGGGCGCCGATCTGATAGAGGGCGACAGCCCCCACCACCGACCCCAGCGTCGTCCAGAACAGGGCGGAGAACAGGCTGATCACTCCCTGCCCCGCGGCAAAACCCGTCAGCGGCAGAATGATTTCGCTCGGCAACGGCGGAAAGAGATTCTCCAAGGCGATCGCCAGCCCGGCCCCGGGGCCGCCCATGGTTTCGACAAGGCTGGTCGCCCACCCTGCGATGCCACTCGCCGGCTCCGAGGCGAGAGGGAAATGCTGCATGTGCGTCTGCTCCAGGACTGAGTAGGGGGCCGAGGTCGGAGTGCTGACCAACTCGGCGTCATATCTTTTCGGGGCCGGAAATTCCACAGGATCCGGACGAATTCCGAGAGAGGTATCCGAGCCCCATCACGAGCGAATCGGGGCGGAATTCCGCATGGCGCGGGACGTGATGGCACGTATCCGCGAGCGGAAGATTCACTGCCCGGGGGCCACCGGGGGCCTGCTCACCGAAGGGGGCGAGCATGGTGCAAGTCACCGGGGCGAACGCCGAGCCACCGCAGGGCGTCGGGCTGCGCGGGACCCGGAGGGTGCCGCAGGGTGATCGGAGGCTCCGCTCAGCAGCGAAGGATCTGGATACGGACAGGGCTTCGCGATCCTGAGTGCGAAGAATGCTGCCGGGCGACATCCGTCGCGCAGTCGTGGAGATCCGGTGATGAGGAGGGAATGCCTGCCTGCACGGGGGGTGAGGCCGTCGTGCTTCCCGCTTTGTGGCGGTGCTGGAGCGTGACGTCACCGTCGACGCCGTCCAGCGGAGCGCTCGGCCCTGACCCGTCGAATACGGACACGGAGGGAGAATGAGCTGCCGTGTCGATGGTCTGCAGGGTCTGGGCGGAGGCGCCGAGAGCGAACGCGGAAATCATCAGGAGCACGGCGATACCGGCGTAGAAGGCCAGCATCTCCCTGCAGCGCATTCCTACGCTCCCTGTCCCGGTCGATTCGGCTCGTAGGGCGAAGTGCCAAAGCCGCTCGGCGAATTGCCGCCGCAGGACTGCACTCTAACAGCCCGAACTGAAGCGAACCTGAAGCTCATTTCGCCGTACGGCTCACGCGCTGCGACGGCCGTACGTCCACCGGTCCGGCCGGGCGGCGGGGTCGCTCGGCCGCAGCGGCAGGACGGGCCCGGCGTGCGCCCCGCGCCGGCCGTGGACGGTGGCCGGCGCCGGGCGCACGCCGCCTTAAGGCTTCCCGCCGAAGGGGCCCTGGCGTGGTCAGGCCGCGCCCTGAACGCGGCCCAGGAAACCGAGGATGAGCGCGGCAACCGTGTCGCCGGCGCTTTCCAGCAGGAAGTGCCCGCCGTCGAGGAGGTGGATCTCGGCGTCCGGAACGTCATCGGCGAAGGCGCGGGCGCCGTCGGGGCCGAAGATCGGGTCGTTCCTGCCCCATACCGCGAGAACCGGCGGCCGGTGCGCGCGAAGGTACGTGTGCAGCGCCGGGTACAGCGGCGAGTTGCTGGCGTAGTCACGGAACAGCGACAGCTGGACCTCGTCGTTGCCGGGGCGGGAGACGAGGGCGAAATCGTGGTGCCAGGTGTCGGGGCTGACGACGCTCTCGTCCGGAGCGCCGGTGACGTACTGCCACTTGATGCCGTCCAGGGTCAGCGCGCCGCGCGCGTGCGCCTCGTTCTCGGGTGTCTGCTCGCGCTGGTAGTCCCGGATCGGCTTCCAGAAGCTCTCGACGAAGCCCGCGTCGTAGCCGTTGCCGTTCTGCGTGATGATCGCCGTGATGGCCCCGGGGTCGGCAAGCGCGAGCCGCCAGCCGATCGGCGCTCCGTAGTCCTGGACATAGATGGCGTAGTGGCGCACCCCCAGCTGTTCGAGCAGTCGCGCGGTCAGCTCGGCCAGTGCGTCGAAGGTGTAGGTGAACGCGTCGACCGAGGGGGCGGCGGAAAGGCCGAAACCCAGGTGGTCGGGCGCGATCACGTGGAAGCGCTCGGCCAGCGCGGGAATCAGCTCGCGGAACATGAACGAACTGGTGGGGAAGCCGTGCAGCAGCACGACGGCGGGTGCGTCGGCGTCGCCGGCCTCCCGGTAGAAGATCCGCTGTCCCTGTACGTCCGCGTAGCGGTGGTGGACCGCAGTCATGGCTAACCCTTCTGGATTGATTTACTGGTTAGGTCCATCATGCCGCTCCGATATGACCTGTCAACAGGATTTGAGGGGTTAGATCGAAAGCCGTGCCCCTCCTCACCGACCAGGGCGATGCGATCGGCCGGCTGACGGACCGGCTCGCCGGGAAACCGTCCACCTCCAACTGCTGGTCCATGCCGGTCCAGCCCTGACCTCAGGACCCGCGCGCACCCACCCGGTTCGCACCGATCGGCCCCGGGCGCGGCGAGCCTCGGCCGAGCGGACGACCGCAGATGGAGGATGGCCGGGGGCGGCCCCGGCCGGGACCGCCCCCGCACCGCCCCGTCGCGTGGAGAGGCCCGGCCATGAAACCGCTCGACGATCCGCTGATCCCCCCTACCGACGGCCGAGGGCCGCGGCGGAACACGGACGCCCGATTCGACGTCGTACCGGTGACGGCGTGAACGCCCCTCCGCCCGGGAGCGCGCCGGGAGACGGCCGTTACGGCGAGACCTTCTTCCGCCCCGACAGGGCGGGGGAGGAGGAACGCGTCGACTTCGGTGCCGTCGCCTACGACGACTTCACGATGGCCCGGCTGAGGGCTCTCGGAGCCGGCCCGGGATGGCGCTGCCTAGACATCGGCGCCGGAACCGGCACGGTCTCCCGCCGGCTGCTGGGAGAGGCCGGGGTGGCGAGCGTGCTTGCCGTGGACCGCGACGTACGGTTCCTGAACGCACGCCCCGTCCCCGGCCTTCAGGTGCTGCAGGCCGACATCACCCGACCCGGCTTCGCGCCCGGCGGCTTCCAGCTCGTTCACGCGCGCTTCGTGCTGATGCACCTGCCCGAGCGGAACCGCCTGATCGGACACCTGGCCGAACTCCTCACGCCCGGCGGCGTCCTGGTGCTCAGCGACGCGATCGACCTGACGAGCGACCGGACGCCGCCCACCCCGTACACCACGGCGATGCGGGCGATGTGGCAGGGGCTGCGGACCACCATCGGCACCGATGTCTCCTGGGTTCCGTCGTACCCGAACCTCCTGCGCGGGGCGGGGTTCGAGCACGTGGCGGCGGAGATCCACGTGCCGCCGCTGGGACCCGGCAGCGCCATCAGCCGCTTCTGGGCCGACACATGGCAGCGCAGCAGGGAGGCGATGCTCTCCACCGGCCTGGTCGACGACGCGGCCGTCGACGCGGCGGTGCGGTACCTGGAGAGCGACGAGTGCGCCGCGCTGTCGGCCGGCATGCTCACGGCCTGGGGGCGGAAGCCCGAGGGACCCACGGGCTGACCGGCACGGGCCGTCGGCCGGAACCCCCGCGGGCGCGTCGCCGTACCGGACGAGTCCGCCACCGTGGGTTCCGCCCCCCACGGAATCCAGTCCTCGGCGGAACGGAGGCCACCGTCACCTCGTGCAGCCGGCGGACCGCCTCCGCGATGTGCCGGGTGGCGTCCGCGGCGCGGAAGACTGAGGCCCCCGATGCGCCCGCGGTGACAACATCCAGTCGCCCCCCACGTCGAACAGCACCGGCGAGACGGCCCCGGGCTCGCAGTGATCCTCATGGCGGAAACTCCAGCCGGCCCGGCCTACCGGGCCGACCCGGAGCCACCCGAACCGGACTCCGTGTGACAGGCTCGCTTATGCTCCCGCTGGGGGCTGACCGGAAGGCAAGCTGAACATGACTGGGCAACGCGACCGTTGGGCGGAACTGACCGGTGGACAGGCTGGGGAGGAATACGCCCAGCGGTTCGCACGGCTCGCCGAGTCGGGCCACGACATCCACGGCGAGGCCTCCTTCTGCGCCGCGTTGCTGCGACCGGCCGCCCGAGTACTCGACGCGGGCTGCGGCACCGGCCGGATCGCGATCCGCCTCGCCGAACTGGGCCACCATTGCACCGGCGTGGACGTCGACTCCTCGATGCTCGCCGTCGCGCGCCGCGAAGCACCCACACAGGACTGGCTCCTCGGCGACCTGGCCCGGCTGGACGCCCTCGGCCTCGATCCCGGCTTCGACCTGGTGCTCGCCGCCGGAAACGTCATCCCCCTGCTGGCCCCCGGCACCGGAGCGAGCGTCGTCGGGCACCTGGCCGCCGCCCTGCGCCCCGGCGGTCTGCTGGTCACCGGCATGGGACTGGACGCGGCCCACCTGCCGCTCGACGAAGCTCCGGTGACCATCACCGAGTTCGACCGGTGGTGCGCCCGGGCCGGACTGACCCTGCGGCAGCGCTACGCGACCTGGAGCGGCGACCCGTACGACGACGGCGGCGGCTACGCGGTCAGCGTGCACACCCGACCCGCCACGTGAACCCGCGGCCTCTCCGGGAGCCCGCTCCCAGCCGCTCGCTCACCGACAGCCCCCTTTCGCGATCCTTCCTGTCCCAGGACCTGGAGATACCGGCATGCCACGCGTCGTCCTCGTCGAAGATGATCCGTCCGTACGCGACGGCGTCGAGATGGGGCTGCGCCGCCGCGGGCACGAGGTCCTCGCCACCGCGACCGGAGAGGCCGGCCTGGAGGCGCTGGAGGCGTTCCGCCCCGACCTCCTGCTGCTCGATCTGATGCTGCCCGTGATGGACGGTGTCGAGGTGTGCCGCCGCGTACGCGCGAACAGCCAGCTGCCGATCATCATGCTCACCGCGCGCGGCGATGACGTGGACATCATCGTCGGCCTGGAGGCCGGTGCGGACGACTACGTCGTCAAGCCCGCCCGTACCGAGGTCATCGAAGCCCGTATCCGCGCTGTGCTGCGCCGTATCGAAGCCCCGGCCGGTGCCCGGCCCGCCGTCGAACACCACGGCGACCTGGACATCGACCGTGCCGGTCACACCGTCCTGAAGTCGGGCCGGCCGGTCCCTCTCGCACCTTCCGAGCTGAAGCTGTTGCTGTTGCTGTCCGCGGCGCCGGGAAAGGTCTTCAGCAGGCAGCGGCTCCTGGAAGAAGTCTGGGACCACAGTTACCACAGCGATGTGCGCCTGGTGGACGCCTGCGTGCGCCGCCTCCGCGTCAAGGTCGAAGACCTGTCCGAGAGCCCTCGGTACATTCAGACCCTGCGGGGATTCGGCTACCGCTTCGGCCCGCTGTGAAGATACCCGGAGCGGCCGCCGCGTTCGGGGTGCGCACCCGGCTGGTGCTCGCGTTCCTTCTGGTGGCCGCGGTCAGCGCGGTCACGACGGCCGCGTTGACCTACCGGGAGGCGCGCAGCGCGGTCCTCGAACGCGCACAGGACACGGCCGTCGCCTCCTTCCGCGAGGAGGTCGAGCGGTTCGTCCCCGGCCTGCCCCTGGACCTGGAATCGGTCCGGTGGGAGCTGTACGACATCGCGGCCCGCTCCAAACCCCATCCGTGGATCGTGTTCGCCGAGTACGGCTCGGTGCGTGTCTCCTCGGGCGACCGGCCCGTCTCCGGTGTGCTGACCGGGGAGCTGCGCCGTGCCGCGCGGACCGCGCCGCACGGCAGCTTCCAGCGGGTCGTCAAGGACGGGAACGCGTATCTGACGATCGGGATGCCGGTGATGACACGGGTCGTCGCGGGCGGCGGCGCGGTGCCCAGCGGTCTGGTCCTCTTCGCCGTGATGCCCATGGCGAACGAGGAGACGGACATCGACGCACTGGTGACCGCCGCCCGCGACGGTGCGCTTCCGGGGCTGGTCGTGGCGCTGGTGCCCGCCCTGTTCGCGGCGCGCAGCGTACTGCGCCCCGTGCGTGAACTGCGGCGTGCCGCGGACTCCATGGGCGGCGGGCGGCTCGACGCGCGGATCACCGTACGCGGCAGGGACGAAATGGCCGACCTCGCCCGGACGTTCAACAGTTCGGCGGCCCGCCTCGAACACTCCGTACAGGAACTCCGGGACGCCGGGGCGCGGGCCCGGCGTTTCGCCTCGGACGTCTCGCACGAACTGCGCACCCCCCTCGCGGGGATGCTCGCCGTCACGGACGTGCTGGACGAGGAGGCCGGGACGCTCGACCCGGACACCGCCCGGGCGGTGCGCCTGATCAGCGCCGAGACCGGCAAACTGGCCGTGCTGGTGGAGGACCTGATGGAGATGTCCCGCTTCGACGCCCGCGCGGCCGGACTCAACACCGACGAGGTGGACGCGGCGGAGGCCGTACGGAGAACCCTGTCCGGCAGGCAGTGGCAGGACCGGGTCCGTGCGGAGCTGCCCGAGGGCGTCCGCATCCGCCTCGACCCGCGCCGCTTCGACGTCATCGTGGCCAACCTCGTCGGCAACGCCCTGCACCACGGGGCCGAACCCGTCACCGTCCGGCTGTCGGCCCGCCCGGGTGCGCTGATCACCGAGGTGCACGACAGCGGCCCCGGGATCGCCCCCGAAGCGCTGCCGAACATCTTCGACCGCTTCTACAAGGCGGACGCCGCACGTTCCCGCTCGCCGGGCAGCGGCCTCGGACTAGCGATCACCCAGGAGAACGTGCGCCTCCACGGCGGCACGATCCGGGCGGAGAACACGCCCGGCGGCGGCGCGCTGTTCACGGTGCAACTGCCCTTCGACGGGCCCGCCTCGGGCCACGGAGCGCCGGACGGTCAGGCTGCCGCACACGGCGAAGGGCCGGGGACCGGCCCTGGCAACAGCACGGAGGCCCACGAGTGAGGAAGCGGGCGTTCCGCGCGGTCGGGCTGACCACGCTGCTGGTGCTCGCCGGGGCGCCGCTCTCCGGCTGCGGTATCCAGGAGACGGGCGTGGTCGGGGCCGGGAGGCCGCCGGTCGGCGACCTGCTGCCCCCGCGTGACTCACGGGTGCTGCTGTTCTTCTTCTCTCCCGACGACGAACTGCTGCCCGTTCCACGGATCGTCGACGTCCCCTGGCAGGGCGGCCCCGGGAGTTCGCCCTCGGAGGGCGAGGAGGCGAGCGGGGCACTGTCGCCGCTGACGGCCGTCACCGCCCTGCTCGACGGCCCGAACAAGGCCGAACGGCGGGCCGGGCTCCGCAACGCCCCCTCGCTGCCCCGTGAGGCGTCCGCCGCGGACCGGGTCGTGACGGGTGATTCCACCGTCGAGGTCAGGCTGGACCTGCGGGTGAGGCGGCTGTCCGCCCCCGCCCGTGACCAACTCGTCTGCACGGCCGCCTTCGCCGCACACACGCAGGGGGCCCTGCCCGTCACCCTGGTCGGACGGGACGGTCGCCTCGCTCCGGCCGACTGCTCCCTCCGCCCGGTCCCCGCCCCGGCACGCTGAGCGTGCGGAGGGGGAAGCGGGAACGGCAGACGGCCCCCGGCCACCACATCGACGGCATGACAGCGGCCCGCCGGAACGTCCGTTCCGGCGGGCCGCTTCGCCCGGGATCACCCCGGGCGGTGTTCCGCCCGGGGGCGCCTCACCTTCCGAAGAAGGCGTTGTGGATCGTGACCGTCGACTCGTTGCCGCTCTTGTCGGTGACGACGGCCTTCAACGAGATCGCCTTGCCCTTCGCCGGGGCGCTCACGGTGACCTTGCCCGCGGTGACCTTGGCGGGCAGCCACTTCTCGTTGTCGTACGACACCGTCACCCGCAGCGACTTCAGACCGGCTCCGGCCGCCGCGCCCTGCACCACGACGGGGAACGTCTGCTGGGAGCCTGCCGGAACGGTGGAGTCCAGTGCGAGCTGTGGCTGGAAACGGACCGTGGAGACCGGCAGCGTCGCGGGAGCCTCGGTGCGGGCAGAGGTGAAGGTCCACGAGGCGTCGATCCGGTTCCCGGCGCGGTAGACCGCCGGGTTCCGGTTGATCGTGGTCGCCACTTTGTACGTGGCGGACTCCGGAGGCAGTGCGAAGAACCGCTCGTCGATGGCCGCGTCCTCCTTCGCGTACAGCACGCCGTCGCGGTGGATGGTGGTGGTCGCACCGGCGTAGCGGGCGAACCCGGGATGTCCCGGCCCGTCACTGACCAGTGCCAGCGAGCCGTAGAGGTTGTCGCCGTCGCGCACGAGACCGTCGCCGTCCTTGATCTGCGGCCCCATCACACCGGTGTGGAAGGTCTCGGTGTGCGTCGTCCCCGGTTCGAACCTCCGGGAGGCGTCCAAGGAGTAGGCCGCTTCGATCTGCCGGTCGCCCGCCGGGTCCTTCTTCCCCAGGACGCCCGCCGAGATGTTCCAGACGGCGTCGTCGTCCGTGGACAGGTACACCTTCCGGGTCCCCGTCAGGGGGTGCACGGTGAAGGCCGGGTCGACACCCCCGTTGCCCAGTTCGCCGTAGGCCTTGACGACGCCGTCGAGGCCGGGCACCGACGCCCCGATCCGCACCTTCACCAGAGCCATGTTCTTGGTCGTGTACGTCTTGCTGTAACCGGTGGCCAGCTCCGGGACCAGACTGCCGGCGAGCGCGTTGTACTCGGTGGCCCCCTGCTTCCAGTGGGCGGACCACTGCTGGTAGAGGGAGGAGTCGCCGGTCACCGGGGAGCCCTGGAACGCGGTGCGGACGTTGTCGAAACTCGTGAAGTCGCTCCACAGCGTGATGCCCGCCTCGGGCGTGCTGAGGGAGTACATCATTCCCGCGCGCGTCGGAGTGGCCGCCGGGTCAGGCACCTTGAACGTCACCGGCCGGGTGGACCGGGCGTCGAGTTCGACCGTGGTCGGGCCGGTCACCGAGAACCGGGGGTTGTTGATCAGATCGGCGCCCTTGCCCGGAACCGCGGGGTCGACGAGCATGTCGGCCGACAGGTTGTAGGTGCCGCGAGGCAGCCGGACAGTGACCGAACCGGACGACAGGTCAGGGAAGAACCGCCGACCCGAGGCATGGCCGTCGTAACCCTTGAGGTCGGCCTGCCAGCCGGTGCTTCGTGCACCGTCCCGTCCGGTGGCGTTGAAGGTGACCTCGTACGACTCGGCCTCACGCTCCACCGCTGCCGCCGTGCGCACGCTCTGGCCGCCCCCGGACGCCACGACCGTGGCCGAGTAGGAGCCGTCGACCGTACCGCCCAGGCGGGTGTCGGCCGTCAGGTCCACGGAGGCGGTGCCGCCCGCCGGGACCGTGACCCGCTGGGCCCCCAGGGTGAAGAAGCCGGCCGGGGCGGGCTGCCCGTCCCCGCCGGTCGGCGCGGACAGCGACAGGTCCAGCGTCACGTCGGCGCTGCCGTTGTTGCGGTACGTCACCTGCTTGGTGACGGGGGTGTCGTCGGTGTGGGGCCAGGTCTGGGTGCCCAGGTTCACGGAGACCGGCTCGGCGACGACCGTCTGGTCGATCGCCTTGTCGACGGTGAGCCGGCCCGCGCCCTGCTGGAAGACCGAGTGGGCGCCGTCCTTGGCAGAGCCCGTCAGGGCGGCCTTGATCTGTGCGCCCGTCCAGGTGGGGTTCTTCTGCTTGAGGATCGCCGCGGCCCCCGCGACGTGCGGAGTCGCCATCGACGTGCCGTTCAGGCTGTGGTAGCCGGGCGGGTTCTGCCCCGCCACGCCCTCCGCCGCGGCCGCCGTGATCGACACGCCCGGTGCGGTGATGTCGGGCTTGACGGCCTTGTCACCGGTACGGGGACCGACGCTGGAGAAGTCGGCGATCATGTCGTTGTCGTCGACGGCGCCGACGGTCAGGGCCGCGTCGGCGCTGCCCGGCGATGCGACCGTGCCCTGGTCCGGTCCGTTGTTGCCCGCGGCTATCGCGAACAGGACGCCCTTCTCCGCGGAGACCTTGTTGACCTGGGCCTCCAGCGGGTCGATTCCGGGGGTGTCCAGGCCGCCCAGGCTCATGTTGATGACGTCGGCGCCCTGGGCGACGGCCCAGTCGACCCCCGCGATGATGCTGGAGTCGTCACCGAAGCCCTGGTCGTCCAGCACCTTCGCGTTGATCAGCCGGGCTCCGGGAGCCACGCCCTTGAACCGGGCGTCCTTCGCTCCGGTGCCGGCCGCCGTCGAGGCCACATGCGTGCCGTGCCCGTCACGGTCCTTGGCGTCCGGGGAGCCGCTGAAGTTGCGCTCCGCGGCCACCCGGCCCGCCAGGTCCGGATGGGTGGCGTCGATGCCGGTGTCCACGACGGCGATCTTCACCCCGGTGCCGTCGAACGACCGGGCCCAGGCCGCCGGGGCGCCGATCTGACCGGTGCTGCGGTCGAGCGAGGCCTTGCGCACACCGTCGAGCCAGATCCGGGCGATGCCGGACGCGGTGGCCGCCGAACCGTCCGCCCGCTGACGCGTCAGGGCATCCCACAGCGCGCCCTCGCTGTCGGTGGCCGCGGCACTGGTGACGGCATCGGCGTCGAGGGCCGACAGGGTCCGGCGAACGGTGGTGCCGTCGGCGGACCGCACCTCGGCACGGGCGGACCCGGCCGACGCGCCCCGGTAACCGACGATCACCTTGAGCCCGGCCCGGTGGGCCTCGATGCTTTCCGGCCGGGCCAGTGCGGTGACGTCGAACAGCCGCCGGTCCAGCCTGCCGTCGGCGATCAGCGGCCGGGCGTCACGCGGTACCACATGGGTGCGGCCGTCGTGGATCTCGGTGAAGAACGGGATGTCCTCCCGGCCCTTGGCCCGCTCGATGCCACCGACCCGGCCCTTGGCGTCCACGAGGACCCGGTCGCCGGTGATCAGGGTGACGGTGTCGACGGTCCGGCCGTCCGGCTCTAAGGCCTTGACGATGGACGGGGATGCCGGATCCGGGCCGCCGGTCTTCCCCGACGCCGGACCGGTCATGCCCGCGGTCAGGGCGACCGAGGCCGCGGCGACGAGCGCGTACGCCCTCGTTGATCTTTTTCGCAAGATTGTCCCTGCTCAGGAGTGGTTCGGGCGGGCGAAGGCCCGGCCGCACGGGGCGCGTTCGGATACGCGTTCGGCCCCGGATTCCTGAAGTATGCCGAGGCCGTTCGGACGCACTCAATGATCGTTGTGTAACAGCCGAGCACCCTGATCCGGCCCACGCGCGAGGTTGTACGGGCCCTGGATCAACCGGCCGGTGCGACCGGACTCCACACGCCCGACCACTGCTCGGCGCCGTACTCCTCGAACCGTGTCACCTCGGTGAACCCCAGCTTCCGGGCGAGGCGCAGGGAGGGGCTGTTGGCGGTTCGGGTGCAGAGCACCACCGGTTCGCCGGGACACGAGGCGGCGAACCAGCCGAGCACGGCGGCGCACGCCTCGGCGGCGTACCCGGAGCCCCACGCCCGGGGCAGGAACATGTAGCCGAGCTCGGCGCGGTCGCCGTCCGGACGGAGGCCGCCCGGACGCTCGGCGGCCCGGCGTTCGAGCGTGACCGTGCCGACCATCGCCCCGCCGAGTTCCACGACGAAGAGGCCTCGGCGCCGTCCCGGCACCGCGGGAACGGCCCGCTCCAGCTCATCACGCGGACGGGCGCCACCGAGGTGGGCGCCCACCTCCGGCGACGCGAACAACTCGATGAACGCCGCACGGTCCCGGGCCTCGGACGCGCGGAGCACGAGCCGCGCCGTGTCGATCGGGTCAGGTGGCCAGGCGACGCATCCGAGTTCAGTCATGGCGGGCAACCTATCGCGGCTGTGCCCAAGGGCCGGTCAGGCGTCCGGGCAGTCCAACAGGGCCCGGTGTCACGCCGGTTGAGCGGGTGCGGTTGACACCGCGCCAGATCGCCCGGCTGTTCGCGGGAACGATGGGGCCCCTACCGGTCCTACGATCTTCACGAGAGCGTGGGGTTCCAGCGGTGGAAAAGGAGTACGTCCGCCGACGCGAGCCGCTCGCACGACCGGCGCCGTCGGCCGACCATCCACAGCTCTCGGCCCCGCCGACCGCGCGACGACCTCCTGGAGTGACCGGCATGCCCACCCGTGTCCACGCTCTCGCCCGTCGGCCGCTGACGCCCGCGGCGGTCGCGGAGTTCGTCGCGCTGCCGACGGGCCCGCCGGTGGGCGACGACTTCGAAGCTCTCGACGCGGAACTGGCGCGCCGCGGATGGGACTGGGAACACGAACTGGTCCCTGACTCCTTCCGCACGGGGCACGGGCACGTGCTCTGCTCCGACGGCAGGAACCCCTTCGGGCAGCCCGACGTCCGCAGCTTTCTCGTGTTCGGAGAGCTGTACCCCTTCGACGAGCACGACGAGGGCATGACCAACGAGCCCTGGCTGAGCGAACACATGGACCTCTGGGGGCAGGCGGCGGGCTGGGAGAGCGACGAGCCGTCCACCGAGCAGGACTGCGAAGCAACCCTCGCGCAAGCCGCCCGGGCCGTGACCGAACACCTGGGCGCGGCACCCGAGCGGACCTGCCTGTCGGACGCCGCGGTGGTCACCGGGCCGGCGATGACGCACCGCGTCTGGCGGACCTCCACCCACGCCTTGGTCCTCGGCCCAGCCGCCGACAACGGCCCCTACGGCCTTCTCACCCACCTCCAGCTGTCCCTCACTCCTCTCACCTGTGCGCCCGAACTGCCGCCCGCGGCCGACGAGAACGCGCTCGACGCGTGGATCAGCGCGCACATCGACTGGTGACCGTCACCACGGGCCGGTCACCACGGGGTCACCACGCGTCGATGACCGGTACGCCGGGTTCGTGGTGCTGCCACGCCTCGTCGAGGCGCGCGAGCCGGTCCGTGGCGGCGATGCCGTACAGGGACGCGACCTTGCCGTCGCTGACCTCGAACGCCACGGCGCCCACGACCCGGCCCCCGACCACGGCGACGACGGCCAGGGTGCCGTTGACCCGCGCGAGATGCATCGCGAGCGAGCCGCCGGCCAGCCGCCGCTTCGCCGGCGTCGGCTTGAAACCCGCCCGTACGAAGGAGGCGACCCGTTCGCGCGACCTGTACCGCAACAGCCGCCTGGCCAGACCGGCGCCGTCCGATACCGCCGTCACGTCGTCGGTGAGCAGCGCCACCAGCCGATCGGTGCGCCCCGACGTGGCGGCGGCGAGGAACTCCTCGACGACCCGGCGCGCGGACGCGGGGTCGGCCGCGCCGCCGCGGCGGCGCTCGGCGGCGACCCGGGTACGGGCCCGATGGGCATGCTGCTGGCTCGCCGACTCGGTGATGTCGAGAATCGCGGCGATCTCGGCGTGGCTGTACGAGAAGGCCTCACGCAGGACGTAGACGGCGCGCTCGGCCGGCGAGAGGCGCTCCAGGAGGGTCAGTACCGCCAGGGTCACCGATTCACGCTGCTCGAAGGTGTCGGCGGGGCCGAGCATCGGGTCGCCGTCGAGGAGCGGTTCGGGCAGCCACGCGCCGGCCGTTCGCTCGTGGCGCGCCTGTGCCGAGCGGAGCCGGTCGAGGCAGAGGTTGGTGGCGACCTTGGTCAGCCACGCCTGCGGTACCTCGATCCGCTCACGGTCCGCGGCCTGCCAGCGCAGGAACGTGTCCTGCACGGCATCCTCGGCGTCGGCCGCCGAGCCGAGCAGACGGTACGCGAGCGAGGCCAGCCTGTTCCGGCCGGCCTCGAACTGATCGACGGCTGCGCTGTCCATGCGCAACAGCCTAGGCGGCGACCCGCGCACCGGCCCGGCCGGGCGCGGGGGCCAGCCGGTGCCTGCGCTTCGGCAGGCCGAAGGTCGGATGGGCGATGCCCCACCCGGCCCCCTTGAGCACACCCGACTTGAGCCGTGCGGCGGTTCGGCCGCCCAGGTACCAGGCCTTCGACCGGACATCCGCGTCCACCATCTGGAAGATGGCGTCCCGCCGTCCGAGGCTGATGTGGTTGCCGAAGTACTTCAGCCCGGTGGCCGGCACCTCGCGGCCCGTCAGACGCGCGATGATCGCGGCGGTCGCCCGCATGTTGGTGAGACCGGCCGAGGCACAGGACATCGGCAGCGGCCGGCCGTTCTCGCCGATCGCGTAGGCGCAGTCGCCCGCGGCGTAGACGTCCGGGTGAGAGACCGAACGCATGGTGCGGTCGACGACGATCTGGCCCGTCCCGGCGACCTCCAGGCCGGCGGCGGCCGCCATGGGGTGCACGGCGAACCCGGCCGACCAGACGGTCACATCGGCCGCGATGGACCTGCCGTCGGCGGTGAGCACCCGTGTCGGCTCGACGGCGTCGACGACGGTGTGTTCGTGCACGGTGACGCCGAGCCGGTCGAAGGCGCCGCGCAGATGACGACGCGCCTTCGGGGAGAGCCAGGCGCCCAGCTCGCCGCGGGCCGCGAGCGCGACCGAGAGCCCGGGACGCGACTCGGCGAGCTCGGTCGCGGTCTCGATGCCGGTCAGCCCCTCGCCGACGACCACGACGGCGCCGCCCCCGCCCAGGCCGGCCAGGCGCTCGCGCAGACGCAGCGCCGAGGACCGGCCGGCCACATCGAAGGCGTACTCGGCCGCGCCGGGGACGTCATGGTGGGCGACGGAGCTGCCGAGCGCGTAGAGAAGGGTGTCGTAGGCGAGTTCACCGGCGCCGTCCTCGCCGGCCACGGCGACGGTCCTGTGCTCGGGGTCGATACCGGTGACACGCGCCAGACGCAGCCGCACCCCGGTGCCCGCGAATACGTCGGTGAGCTTGCGGGACGCGAGATCCTGGCCACTGGCGAGCTGGTGGAGACGCATCCGCTCGACGAAGTCGGGCGCGGCGTTGACGACGGTGATCTCGGTGTCGGCGGGGGAGAGCCTGCGGGCCAGGTTGCCGGCGGCGAAAGCCCCGGCGTAGCCGGCGCCGAGTACGACGATGCGGTGCTTCATGACATGGCTCCTGTCTCGTTCGTGTGCCCTCTGAACGAGATGGCGCCCCGATTGCTGACAGGGGCCATGTGTGAGGCGGGTCACCCAGCGGTCCAATCCCTTCGGCGCCCGGCTCCGAATCACTGGTGAGGGCGGGCCCGGACTTCTTCCGAAGGAGCAGGTGGGATCGATGACCCCGACACGATCACTCCTCACCCCTGATCTTCCGCCCCGTTTCGAGACGCCGGACCTTCCGGGGGCGCGGACCGGCGACGTCGGCCGGTCACAACCGAGCCCCGCGCGGCACCAGGGTGGACCGGGCGAGACAGCACCACCGGAACCTTCCGGTCGGCCCGCTCCGACGCGCTGATTCCCGTAGTCGCCCGACCGAATTTTGTACGTTTTGCCCGTATGTAGTGGGTCGTAACCACAAAAAGGGACTTTTTGCCGTGCGCAGGAATTTGCCACGCCGCGAAGAGAAGAGCTATAAGAGGCATGTGGTTCAGGCGCCGCCGGGAATTCCGGGGAGGCCGCCATGGAGGTTTCCCATGTTTCTGACTCCGTCCGACACGGAGAAATTGCTACTGAGTGTTGCCGGAATGATCGCCCGTGATCGGCGGGCCCGCGGCGTCCGCCTCAACTACCCGGAGACCGTCGCCCTGCTCGCGTGCTGGGCGATGGAGCGGGCCCGTGAGGGAGTCCCGGTCAGCGAGCTGATGACAGCGGGGAGGGCCGTGCTCACCCGTGCTGAAGTGCTGGAAGGCGTCCCCGAGATGCTGCACGACGTCCAGGTCGAGGCGACCTTCCCGGATGGGCGCAAGCTCGTCACGATCACCTCGCCGATCCCGTGATCCCGGGCGAGATCCGGACCGGCTCCGGAGTACTGCACATCAATGCCAAAAGCGCGGTATTGCCTCTCACCGTGGTGAACGACGGTGACCGGCCCATTCAGGTCGGATCGCATCTGCATTTCTCCGACGCAAATCCGGCGCTTTCTTTTGACCGGGCCGCGGCCCGGGGATTTCGGCTCGATATTCCCTCGGGCACGTCGCTGCGCTTCGAACCGGGGGTCGGGGTCGACGTCAGCCTCGTCGAACTCCGCGGCCGCCGCCGCGTTCTCGGCATCGTGCTGCCCGAGGCCCGGACGCCCGCCCCCGCCCCCGCACCTCGAACGGAGGACCTGGTGACATGGCCCAGCTGACCCGCGCCGCCTACGCCTCGCTCTACGGCCCCACCACCGGGGACCGGATCCGCCTCGCCGACACCGATCTCTGGATCGAGGTCGAGGAGGACCGGTGCTTCGGCGGCGACGAAGCCGTCTTCGGGGGCGGCAAGTCCATCCGCGAGTCGATGGCCCAGGCCACCGCGTCCCGCGCCGAGGGCGCACCCGACCTGGTCATCACCAACGCGGTCGTCCTGGACCACTGGGGCGTCGTCAAGACCGACATCGGTGTCCGCGACGGGCGGATCGTCGCCCTCGGCCGCTCCGGCAACCCCGACATCAGCGACGGCGTGCACCCGGATCTGGTGATCGGCCCGGGCACCGACGTGATCTCCGGCGAGGGGCGCGTCCTCACGGCCGGAGCCGTCGACACCCATGTCCACTTCCTGATGCCGGAGACCCTCCACGAGGCGCTCGCCACCGGCACCACCACCGTCATCGGGGGCGGCACCGGCGCCACCGAGGGCTCCAAGGCCACCACCGTCACCCCCGGCGCCTGGAACCTCGCCATGATGCACCGGTCCCTGGACCGCGTCCCGCTCAACGTCATGCTGTTCGGCAAGGGCTCCACCGTCGGCGAGGAAGCCCTGCGCGAGGCGGCCCTCAGCGGCGCCGGCGGCTACAAGGTCCACGAGGACTGGGGCGCCACCCCGGCCGCGATCGACGCCGCGCTGCGGGCGGCCGACGCGTACGGCCTCCAGGTGGCGCTGCACGCGGACAGCCTCAACGAGGTCGGCTACGTCGAAGGCACCCTCGACGCCATCGCCGGACGCGGTATCCATGTCTTCCACGCGGAGGGCGCGGGCGGCGGCCACGCTCCCGACATCATCACCGTGGCCTCCCACCCGAACATCCTCCCGGCGTCCACCAATCCGACGCTCCCGCACACCGTCAACACCGTCGCCGAGCATCTCGACATGCTGATGGTGTGCCACCACCTCAACCCCCGGGTGCCCGAGGACCTCGCGTTCGCCGAGTCCCGGATCCGGGCCACCACCATCGCCGCCGAGGACGTGCTGCACGACATCGGCGCTCTCTCCATCACCTCCTCCGACGCCCAGGCGATGGGCCGCATCGGAGAGGTCGTCTGCCGCACCTGGCAGGTCGCCCACGTCATGAAGCAGCGCTTCGGTGACCGCGGCAGCGAACTGCCCGCCGACAACGAGCGGGCACGCCGCTACGTCGCCAAGTACACGATCTGCCCGGCCGTCGCCCACGGCATCGACCACGTCGTCGGCTCCGTGGAGCCCGGAAAGCTCGCCGACCTCGTGCTCTGGGACCCCGCCTTCTTCGGGATCCGGCCCGCCGCCGTCATCAAGGGAGGCATGGCCGTGTACGCGCCCCTGGGCGACGCGGGCGCGGCGATCCCCACCACCCAGCCGGTCCTCCTGCGCGCCACCTCCGCCGCCGAGGCCGCGCCGCACCTCTCGGTCAGCTTCGTCTCCCCGCTGGCACTGGCCGACGGACTGGCCGAACGGCTGGGTCTCGTACGGGAGTTGGTCGCCGTACGACCCACCAGACACCTCACCAAGGCGGACCTGCCGAACAACACGGCGCTCCCGGCCATCGACGTGGACCCGGAGACCTTCGCCATCCGCATCGACGGGGAGCTCGTCGAGCCCGCCCCCGCCGCCGAACTGCCGCTGGCCCAGCGGTACAGCATGTTCTGATGGCGCTGCTCGCCCCCTACCTCCTCGCCGACGGGCGGCTCCCGGTCGGCGCCCACACCTACAGCGCGGGCCTCGAACCGGCCGTCGCGGCGGGCCTCACACGCGCGCAGATCCCCGCCCTGCTGAGGGCCCGACTGCACACCACCGTCGTCACCGAAGCGGCCGCCGCCGTACTCGCCCTGCGCGCTGCCCTGCGCGATCCGGTGGACAACACGCCCGTACAGGAGGCGCTCGCCGCCCGGACGCCGACGGCGCCACTGCGCGAGGCGTCCGCCGCACTGGGCCGAGGCGTGCACCGCCTCGCCCGCCGGCTGGCCCCCGACCATCCCGCGGTCACCGCCCTGACACGGCTCCACCCGCGCCCCCTGCGGCCGGTGACCCTCGGGGCGCTCGGGGCCGTCCTGGGGGTGGGGGAGGAGGCGCTGGCTCACGGCGTCGTCTACGACGAACTGCAGACCATCGTCTCCGCCGCGCTCAAGCTGCTGCCCGGCGATCCCCTCGACTCGGTCGTGTGGATCATCGCCGCCGAGGCGGACGCCGCGAGAACCGTCACCGAAGCACTGGCCGTGCGCACCCCCGCCGAACTCCCCGCCCGTACACCACCGCTCACCGAGCAGTGGGCACTCGAACACGACCGACGCGAACGGAGACTCTTCCTTGCCTGACAACGCATCCGCCCAGCAGCCCGGACAGCCCGCCCAGGGCCCCAACGAGCACTACCACCAGCCGCTCAACCAGCCGCGAGCCCTGCGCATCGGCGTCGCCGGCCCCGTCGGCACCGGCAAGAGCTCCATCCTCGCCACCCTCTGCCGCGAACTGGCCGGCGAGCTCTCCATGGCCGTCGTCACCAACGACATCTACACCGACGAGGACGCCCGCTTCCTCCGCTCGGCAGGCGTCCTGCCCACCGAACGCATCCGCGCCGTCGAGACCGGCGCCTGCCCGCACACCGCGATCCGCGACGACGTGAGCGCCAACCTCGACGCGGTCGAGGACCTGGAGGAGGCCTACGGGCCGCTGGACCTGGTGCTCATCGAAAGCGGGGGCGACAACCTCACCGCCACGTTCAGCCCCGCCCTCGCCGACGCCCAGCTCTTCAGCATCGACGTCGCGGGCGGCGGGGACGTCGCCCGCAAGGGCGGCCCGGGCATCACCGGCGCGGACCTCCTGGTCATCAACAAGACCGACCTGGCCCCCCACGTGGAGGTCGACGTGGCCGCGATGGTCGCCGACGCCGAACGGGCCCGCGACGGTCTGCCCGTCCTCGCGCTGTCCAAGCACGATCCGGAGTCGATCGCCCAACTGGCCGACTGGGTGCGGGCCGTGCTGGTACGCCACCGCTCCGGCACCCATGTGCCGACCGACCCCGGCCCGATGGCGCCCCACAGCCACAGCCACGACGGCTCGTGACCGGCCCGCCCGCGCCCGCCGACCGCCCGGCCGAGCCCGACGACCCCACGGTCGTCGCCGTCGAGCGTGACGCCTCCGGCCGGCACCTCGCCCGCGAGCTGTCTCCCGGGGCGTTCCTCGCCCCCCGCCCCCTGCTGCCGTGCGCGGACCGCCTGCGGATCGCCCTCGTCGGCACCCGGGCGGGTCTGCTGGCCGGCGACGATCTCCGGCTGCACGTCTCGGTCGGCCCGGGAGCCCGCCTGGAACTGGTCGAACCCTCCGGTCTGGTGGCGTACGACCACCGGGGAGGCAGATCGGCGTGGCGGGCCAGGATCGACATCGCGGCAGGAGGCCGACTGGACTGGGACGGGAAGCCGTTCGTGGTCGCGCACGGGGCGTGGGTCGACCGCACGATGGAGGTGACGCTCGCGCCCGGCGCCCGGATGCTGTGGCGCGACACCCTCGTCCTGGGCCGCTCCGGTGAACGCGGCGGCCGCGTCCGGGCCAGGACCCGGGCCGTGTACGACGGCCGGGAACTGCTGGTCGAGGACCTCGACCTGACCGACCCGGAGATACGGGAACTTCCCGGCGTCCTCGGCCCGAACCGGATCATCGGCTCCGTCACCGCCCTCGGCGCCCACCCGCCCGGGCCGCCCCACCCGTACCGGACGGACCTAGCGGGCCCTGGGGCCCAGGTCCGGCTGCTGGACACCGAGGCACCGGCGATGGAAGCGGAGCTGACGGCACTGTGCGAGCACTGGCGGAACGAGATCGAACGCGAATGACGCTCGTCAAGGGCGTCCCAGCACCGTGAAGGGGTTGGGTACCGCCCCCGTCCAGCGGTGCAGCACCGCGCGGCCGGTCTGCAGCGTGGTTCCTCCGGAGTCGACCGTCCCCGCCTCGGCCACGTAGTAGCGGCCGTCGTCGAGCGAGACCAGACCGTACTGGCCGCCCGACTCGTACCCGTACACACCGGACGGCTCGTGGTGCAGCCCGCGCGGGAGGAGGGAGAGGATACGGCCGGACTCGGGGCGCGGCTGCCCCTTCACCTCTCCCCGGCGGGCCGGCTCCGACCCGTCCACCACGTAGAGCGAGTAGTTGGGGAAGGCCGTCTTCCTGCCCTTGTACACGGCCATCAGCCAGTTCCCCCTGTGCCGGTCGTACTCCAGGTTTTGGACGCCGTACGTGGTGTTGCCGGTGTAGGCGAAGAACTTGCCGTCGGGGGAAGCGGGGCCGCTCGTGTGATGAGCGCCTTCGACGAGCGGCCTCTCGTACCTTCGCCAGTCGCGCACGTCGTACTGGAGCAGCACCTGGTGGTCGTTGTCGGTGCGGGCGGTGTTGGAGTAGACGCCGTACGCGACAGTGAGCCGGCCGCCGCCGCCCATGCGGTTCAGGTCGGGTCCGAACGCGACGCCGTCGATGCCGCTGCAGCCGTAGCGGTGGTCGGGGGTATCGCCGGTGTTGCCGTCGAAGACCCCGTCGCCGTTCATATCGGCGGTGTAGTCCCGCACGACCTCGCGGAGATGGACGGTGGAGACCACATCGGTGGTTCGGGCGTCCATGTTCATCCGGGTGATGCGGGCCCCGTCGAAGATCGCGACGTAGAACGCTTCGGCGGCCTTGTACTCCAAGGAGCCGTAGACCCGGCCGTCACCGGTGTTGAAGTCCAGATCACCCAGGTGCCCGGTGAAGCCGGTGACCGAGCCGATCGGTCTGCCCGACAGGTCGGTCTTCACCAGCAGATCGGTGAAGGAGAAGTACATGTGGCCCTTGCGGCGGTCGATGGCCGTGCCCTGGAGGTGCCCGGACGACCAGGCCCCGCCGTCGACGGAAGCGGGCAGCGGGGGAGACGGGGACGGCGACGGTGTGCCGGCGTGGGCCGCGCCCCCGCCCACCGCCAGGAGGGCCGACGCGAGAACGGCGGACAGGAAGAGGGCGGCAAGGTGCGTGGGTGCCCGGCTTGGCATGGTTCCTCCGAGATCGTGGTCCTCAAGGTGTGCGGTGCCGACGGATCCGGGGCGGTGCTGCCTCAGGCCCTGCCGTGGGAGACCCGCGAACGCCGGGCCACGGCATCCAACGACACCGCCAGCAGCAGTACCCCGCCGGTCACCATGAAGCGGTACGCGGAGTCGAGATTCAGCAGCGTGAGCCCACTGGAGATGGACTGGATCACGAGAACGCCGAGCAGCGCGGCGAACGCGGTGCCCCGGCCGCCGAACAGACTGGTGCCGCCGATGACGGCCGCCGCGATGGCGTTGAGGTTGACGTCGCCGCCGCCGCTGCTCTGGTTGGCCGCCGCGAGCCGTGAGGCGGAGAGGACGCCGCCGACGCACGCGAGTGTCGCGCACAGCACGAACGCGGTGGTGAGGACGGCCTTCACGTTCACGCCCGCACGCCGGGCGGCCTCCATGTTGCCGCCGACCGCGTACATCGACTTGCCGAACGAGGTGCGGGACAGGACGTAGTGCAGCGCCAGCACCAGGGCGAGGAAGAACACGAACATCCAGCCCACCCCCCGGTCCCGGTTGAGATACCAGACCGCCGCGCCGAGGCCGGCCAGCAGCGCCAGACTCCGTCCGGCGAGCAGGCGCCGGGAGGCGGCGGTGAGCCCCGCCCGGCGGCGCTCCGACGCACGGGCGGCACCGGTCGCGTACAGCACCGCCGCGCCCGCGACGACCAGCGCGTACGCCAACCAGGGCGGCAGGAACTGGAGTTGGGCGAAGGCCACCAGGCCCGAGTCGAAGGGCAGGTTGATCGATCCCTTGGGCCCGAGTATCCACAGCTGCACGCCGAGGAAGCCGAGGAGGCCGCCGAGGGTGATGACGAAGCTGGGTACCCCGATCCGGTTGTGGACCTGGGCGTAGAACCAGCCGATCAGACCCGCGAGGGCCAGCGAGACGACGACGGCGAGCCAGGCAGGCAGCCCCCGGTCCACGAAGAGGACCGCCAGTACGGCAGCGCCGAGGCCGCTGACCGAGCCGACCGACAGATCGATCTGGCCGACGAGGAGGACACAGACGACTCCCAGGGCGATGATGCCGACCGGCACGCTTTCGAGGGCGAGGTTCGTGAGATTCGCGCTCGACAGGAAGATGGGGTTGAGGATCTGCATCACGACCCAGATCACGACCAGCCCGGCTAGGACGGGCAGGAGGCCGAGGTCGCCGCCGCGCAGCCGGACGCAAACCGCTCGCAGGCGGTCGCGCGCACCGGCGGACCGGGGCGTCGGTTCGAGGGGCTCGCCGGGGGAGAGCTCCGGGCTCGTGACAGCGGCCGGTTCCGTCATGATGCTTCCCCCTGGTGCGCCGCTCCGGTCCGATACGCCGGCTCCGTGCCGTCGCCCGTGGCCCGGTCGCGGCCGGCGCGGCGGCTGACCACGTTGTCGGTGGCTCCGGTGATGGCCGCCACCAGCTCCGACGCCGTCGTCCCGGCCGCGTCGAAGACTCCGTTGTTGCGGCCGAGCCGCAGGACGGCCACGGTGTCGGCGACGGCCCGCACGTCGGCCATGTTGTGGCTGACCATGAGGACGCCCAGGCCACGCTCCCTCAGACGCTCGATCAGATTGAGGACTTCCGCCGTCTGCGCCACGCCCAGGGCGGCCGTCGGCTCGTCCAGGATGATCACCTTGGGGTCGCCCAGGAGCGTCCGCGCGATGGCCACCGTCTGCCGCTGGCCGCCGGACAGGGCCGCGACCGGGACGCGTACCGAGGGGACCTTCGCCGACAGCTCCCCGAGCAGAGCACGGGAGCGGACCTCCATGCCCACCTCGTCCAGGCGCAGCCCACGCCACTCGCGCCCGAGGAAGAGGTTCTCCACCACGTTCAGGTTCTCGCACAGGGCGAGGTCCTGGAACACGGTCGCGATGCCGAGGCGCTGTGCGGTGGCCGGGGAGGTGATCGCCACGGTCCCGGTGCCGAAGCCGACGGTTCCGGCGTCCGGCTGATGCACCCCGGAGAGGACCTTGACCAGGGTGGACTTCCCCGCGCCGTTGTCGCCCACCAGAGCCACGACCTCCCCGGCGGCAACATCGAGGTCGACATCGGTGAGTGCGGCGACGGCGCCGAAGGATTTGCTGATTCCGCGCAGGGAGAGCAGCGAGCCGCCCGGCGCCTCGTGAGGGGAGGGTAAGGAGTCAGCGGACATGGACCGACCTTCCGGGGCGGGCGGGCGGGGGAGTGGTGGCCCTGGCGGGCCGGGTGGGCGTCCCACCCGCCGCGGACGGTCGTGGGCACCGCGGGCGGGCCGGCGGGACTACGTGAGGCCCACCTCGGCACAGGCGGCGGCGTACGTCGTCGTGCACACATCGGCGGTCTTCAGCGGTTTGCCGTCGCCCACCAGAACCTCCGCGATGTTCTCCCGGGTGACCACGGTGGGGGTGAAGAGTTCCGAAGGGGTGCCGAAGAGCGTGGTGTCACCCCGTGGCTTCTCTCCCCGGGCGAAGGCGAACGCCGCGGTGGCGGCGGCTTCCGCGACGGTCTTGATGGGCTTGGAGATGGTGTTGTACTGGTCGCCCTTGACGATCCGCTGGGCGGCGGCGAGTTCGGCGTCGTTCCCGGTCACCGGTGGCACGGCCGCTCCGGCCGCTTTGAACGCGGCGATGGAACCGCCGCCCGTGCCGTCGTTGGCGGCGACCACTCCGGCGATCCTTCCCGGGAACTTGGCTATCTGGCCGCTGACCCAGCTCTGCGCCTTACCCGGTTCCCAGGCAGGGGTGTCGTACTCGGCGAGGAGATCGAATCCGCTGGAGTCGACCGCGCTGTGTATGCCCTTCTTGATCAGGCCCGCCGCCGCGTCGGTCGGTGAACCGTTGACCTGGAGGAGGCCGCCCTCGGCCGAGGTGGCCTTGAGGTGCTCCACCAGGGACGCGCCGATCATGGAGCCGATCTTCTCGTTGTCGAAGGAGACGTAGTAGTCGGCCTTGACCGCCGGGATCGGCCGGTCGTACGCGATCACCGGGACCCCTCGTCCCTGGGCCGTACGGACGGTGCTGGCCGCCGCGGCGGAGTCGACCGGATCGATGACGATGACGTCGGCGCCCTGCGCGAGAGCGGAGTCGGCCTGCTGCTGTTGCTTCGCGGCGTCGCCGCCCGCGTTCTGGTACAGGACCTCGCAACCACCGCAGAGATCCTTCACCTTGGCCCTGAAGAGGGGGGCGTCGTACAGCTCGTACCGGGTGGAGGCGATGTCGGGCATCAGGAACGCGATCTTCGCGTCCTCCGGTGACCTGCCGTCCGTACCGCTCGGCGCTTTCGTCGTACAGGCGGCGGCGGAGACGATCACCGCCAACGCGGACAGGACAGCGGCGAACGATCTGACAGAGCGTTGCTTCACTGGAATCTCCTGGGTCTTCAGGCGGAGAGCCCTCCTTCGCGTCAAATTAACAGCGCACGTGTTAGTAGTGTCAATGGGCATGTCATAAATAACAGGGCGGTGGGCTCGTTCAGAGACGTCGGGGTACCCGTGCGCGAGCCCCCCATTCGGCCCGGGCCGTCGCCAACTCCGCCCGGTACCGCTCGTATCCGTCCTCGTGCAGCGCCCGTACGTCCGCACGCGGCTCGACGACCTGGTGGCGTCCCGGCGGTGCCTCGTACCCGGGGGACAGGGAGGCCCGGGCGACGGACACCACGCCGAGCGCCCCGACCTGCTCCTCCAGCGGAACGCGGACGGGCCGGCCGAGGACGTCGGCGATCAGCCGGGCCCACATCACGGACCGGGTGCCGCCGCCGCACAGGGCGAGAGTGCCGCTCAGCCCCGCCGTGTCCAGGCAGTGCCGGGCGGCGTAGCCGATTGCCTCGCAGACGGCCCGCACGGCGTCCTCCCGGCCCGTCGCCAGGCTGAGCCCGTCGAGTCTGCCCTGGGCCGACGGCTCGACGAACGGGGCCCGTTCGCCCGCTTCGGACAGGAAGGGGAAAGCATGGACGCCCCGTGCGCCGGGCGGGCTGTCGGTGAGCAGGGCGTCCACGTCGGCCGTGGTCGCGCCGACGAGGGCGAGCACCCACTCCAGCGCCGCCGTTCCCACCATGGCGGGCATGGCGCGCAGCCATCGGCCGGGGGTGGGCGTGCACAGCCACATGCCGGCGGGTTCGGCGAGCGGATCGAGATCGACGCGGTCGGTCAGCACCTGGCTCGCGAGGGTCGTGCCGAGGATGAGAACGCCGTCCCCCACCTCGCGCACCCCGCTGCCGATCGCGCAGGCCGGCAGGTCGTACGGCCCCGCCACGACCGGCAGCCCCTCGGGCAGCCCCAGGAGTCCGGCGCCGCGACCGTCCAGCCCGAGCACCGTGCCCGGAGCGGCGGGAGGAGGCAGCAGCCCGGATCGCTCCCCGACACCGCAGGCGGCCAGCGCCTGGGGCGCGTAGCGGCGGGTACGCGGGTCGAGGAACGGCAGCGTCGCGTCGGACGCGTCGAGGCACACCCGGCCGGTGAGGCGCTGGGCGACCGCGTCGACGCAGTACCCCGCGACGGCTGCCCGGTCCAGCGAGTCCGGTTCGTGCTCCTGGAGCCAGTTCAACAGCGGGCCGTGGCACCCCGGGAACATGCCGGAGCCGGTGTGCGCGAAAGCGGTGCTGATCGTGCCGTCCACCAGCCAGCGGGTCACCAGCTCCGAGGCCCGCGCGTCCATCCAGGAGATGGCGGGCCGCACCGGGCGGCCCTCGGAGTCCCGCAGCCACAGACCGTCCCCCTGCCCGGTGAGCGCCACGGCGTTCGGCGGCCGGCCGACGGCGGCGGCGACCTCGCGCACGACGTCGCCGACACCGGCCACGACGTCGTCGAGATCCTGCTCGACCCGTCCGCCCGGCAGCATGTCCAGACGCGAGCGCCGGCTCGCGGAGGCCAGGGCACCGCCCGTCTGGTCGAACGCCACGGCCTTGGTGACCGACGTCCCGATGTCCACACCGATGATGGTGCTCACGCCTGGTGCCTCCTGTGCGAGCCGATAGCGGCCGATACGAGCCGATGGGTTCCTGGGCGACGGGTCACGGCGACGGCGACGGCGGCCGTCAGGGCCGACCGGCCGTCAGGACGTCGGGGTTCGCGAGATGGGACAGCTTCTCCCCGCGCAGGAAACGGCCGACCTCGGCGGCGGTGATGGCCGCCGCCCGGTGCGCCGTCTGCCGGGTCGCGCCCGCGAGATGGGGTGTGGTGATCACGTTCGGCACGTCGCGCAGCGCCCAGTCGGCGGGGATCGGCTCGATGTCGTACACGTCGAGGGCCAGCGCCCCGAGAGCGCCGCCCCGCAGCAGCTCGGGCAGCGGCGCGTGGTCGAGCAGTCCGCCGCGGGCGGAGTTCACCAGGACCGCGCCGTGCGGCAGCAGCCCGAGGCGGCGGGCGTCGATCAGGTGGCGGGTCTCCTCCGTCAGGCGGGCATGCAGGCTCACCACCGAACTCCGGCTCAGCAGGGCGTCCAGCTCGACCGGTTCGACCCCGTCCGCCTCGGCCGCCGCACGGTCGGCGTACGGGTCGGCCGCCAGCACATGGGCCCCGAAGGCGCGCAGCACCCGTGCCACGATCCGGCCGATGGCGCCGTAGCCCACGAGTCCGACCGTGGCACCGCCGAGCTCACCGCCGCTCTCCTCGTACGCGTACAGATCGCCCCGCCAGACGCCCCGCTTGAGCTCCGCGTCGGCGGCGGTGACGCGGCGCATCGCGGCGAGCATCAGCCCCACGGCGAACTCCGCGGCGGCCTGGGCGTTGCGGCCGGGGGCGAAGCTGATCCTCACTCCGTGGCGGGTGGCCGCGGCCAGGTCCACATTGACCGGCCCGCCCCGGGAGACGGCGACGAGACGCAGCGCGGGCGACGCGGCGAACACCCGCTCGGTGAACGGGGCCATCTGCGTCACACAGACCGAGGCCCCGGCCAGCGCCTCGACGAGCTCGTCCTCCGTACCGCTCGCCTCGCGGACCTCCGCGACCGGACCGAAGGGCTCGTGGGGCCAGGGGAGGGTCAGCTCCGTGAACTCCGGGAGCTCCCGGCCCGTGCGGGACAGCTCCTGGCTCACCGCCGTGCGGATCAACGAGGGACGGACGAAGTGGTCGCCTGCGGCGAGGATGCGCATGACGTCGGATTCCTTCTGCGAGGAGAGCCGGTGGGGTGGCGGGGCGAGCAGGCCGGAGCGTGATCCGGGCCGCGACAGGCCGGTCCTGGGCTGTGGAATTTCTGTTAAATTTAACAGCGCTCACGTGAACCGGCAATGCGCCCGGCGCGTACGGCCTGTTACTGATCCTTCGATGCGCCTCGACCTCGAAAGGGCCTCTCCATGACCTCTCGTCTCCTGCTGGTACGCCACGGCGAGACCGAGTGGCACGCGGAGAACCGGTATGCCGGTGTCACCGACGTCGCCCTGACGCCCAAGGGCGTGACCCAGGGAGCCGACCTCGGATCCTGGGCCGCCCGCGGCGGCGTGGACGCGGTCGCCTGCTCCCCGCTCGGCCGCGCCCGCCTGACCGCGGCGCCCGCGGCGGCGGCGCTGGGCTTGGCGGCGGACGTCCAGGAGGGGCTGCGGGAAGTGGACTTCGGATGGGGCGAGGGCAGGACCATCGAGGAGATGGCCGAGGAGGACCCCGAAGCCGTACGGCGGTTCCGCGAGGACGCCGACTCCGGCGCCTTCCCCGGCTCCGAACCCGTCGCCCTGGCCGCGGCGCGGGCGACCGGCTCCCTGCGCGACCTCGCACACCGTCACCCTGGGGGAAAGGTGCTCGTCGTCGCTCACAACACCCTGCTGCGCATCGCCCTGTGCGAGCTCCTCGGACTTCCCCTCGGGCGCTACCGGCGGATCTTCCCGCGACTCGACAACGGGGCCGTCACGGAGATCGAGATCCGCGGCACGGAGACAGCGCTGCGCTCGCTCAACGTACCCACCGCCGCTCCCCCCGCCCCCGCGCCCGGCCCGAGCCCTGCGGGAGACTGACCCCCATGACCAAGAGATCCGCCGAAGAACGGCGACGGCTCATCGCCGACCATGTCGTGGAGCAGGGCACCGCCACGGGCGCCGCCCTCGCCCAGCTCACGGGCGTGAGCCTGATGACCGTCCACCGCGACCTCGACGACCTCGCGCGGCAAGGGGTGCTGCGCCGTTTCCGCGGCGGTGCGTCCGCCCTGCCGTCCACCGTGTTCGAGTCGAGCCTCGACTACCGGCTCGGCGTCAACACGGCGGAGAAGAGGGCCGTCGCGCGCGCCGCCGCCGCGTTGGTGGAGCCCGGAATGTCGGTGATGCTCGACGATTCCACCACGGTCCTGGTCATGGCCGGCCTGCTGGTCGACCTCGCCCCCCTCACCGTCGTCACCAACGCCCGCCGGGTGCTCGACGTCTTCGCCGGGTGCGAGGGCATCCGCCTGATCGCCCTGGGCGGCGAGTACTCGCGCACCCATGACTCCTTCCTCGGGATGCCCTGCGTCGAGGCGGTGGAGGCGCTCTCCGTCGACCTGGTAGCGGTCTCCACCTCGGCCCTCGACGCCAGGACGGCCTACCACCAGGAACAGGACGTGGTGCTGGTGAAACGGGCGATGCTCACGTCTGCGGCCACGAAGGTGATGCTCATGGACCACACCAAGCTCGCCCGGACCGCGCTGCACCGGGTGGGGCCCGTCGGCGACCTGGACCATCTCGTCGTGGACGACGGGGCGGACGCCGAACTGCTCGGCAAACTCCGCGAGCGGACCCGGGTGACGGTGGCGGCCGTCGCACCATGAAACCGTTCCTCCCGCCATGATGGAACGCCTGTTAACTGCACACGCACGTAGCCACCGCGAAGGACCGCCCACCCAACAGGTGGACATCTGAGGCCCGTTCCGCCGGGGAAGGACGCTTTTCACCATGAGCAGTGCAACCCGTCGCCCAACTCCCCACGCTCCGGCCGTGATCGGCATCGACGTGGCGACCGCGTCCGTCCGCGTGGTGTGCGTGGACGGGCAGGGGCGCGTACTCGCCGAGGCGCGGGGCGAACTGCCGCCGCCCGTACGGACCGCCGCGGGGACGAGCGAGCAGGACGCCCGGTCGTGGTGGCCCGCCGTACGCTCGGCGCTGCGCCGCACCACCGGCGCGCTGCCCCGGGGCGGCCGTGAGGTGATCGCGGTGGCCGTGTCCGCCACGTCCGGAACCATCGTGCCCACCGGGGCCGACGGCGTCCCGCTCGGCCCGGCCCTCATGTACGACGACCGGCGGGCCGCCGACGTCAATGCCGAGGCGCAGCGGGTGGGCAGCACCCGGTGGGACGCGCTCGGCCTGTCGGTGGGGCCCACCGCGGCGCTGGGCCGGGCCGTCTGGTGCCTGCGGACGTACGGCTCGGGCCTGCGCCATGTCCTGCACGCACCGGAAATCGTCGGGCGCGAGCTGACGGGTCATCCCGTCGCCACGGACTGGAGCCACGCGCTCAAGTCCGGTTACGACGCCCGCGCTTCGGAGTGGGCGCACGAGGTCTTCGACGCCTTCGCCTTCCCGCTCGCGCTGCTCCCCTCCGTACGCGCCCCCGCCACGGAGGCCGGAGTCGTCGGCCCGGAGGCGGCCGAGGCCACGGGCTTGCCCGAAGGGTGCTCCGTACGCCTCGGGATGACGGACGGCTGCGCGGGCCAGATCGCCACGGGGGCGGTCGAGCCGGGCCGCTTCGTGGGCGTGCTGGGCACCACGTACGTCCTCAAGGGAGTCTCCGCCGACCTCGTTCGCGACGCGACCGGAGCGTTCTACAGCCACCGCCACCCCGACGGCTGGTGGCTCCCCGGCGGGGCGTCCAACACCGGAGGGGAGTGCCTGGCCGACGTCGACCCGGCCCACCTGCCCGCGCTGGACGCCGCCGCGGCGGCCCGGGGCCCCGCTTCGTACGTGCGCTACCCGCTGCGCCGCGACGGCGAACGGTTCCCGTTCGTCGCCGGCGTGGCGCGCGGATTCGAGCTGGGACGCCCCCGCGACGAGGCGGACGCCCACCGGGCCGCACTCGAAGGAGTCGCCTTCGTCGAACGCCTGGCCCTGGACCGGGTCGAGCGTCTCGGCGTTCCGGTGCTCGGCCCCCTGCATGCGGCCGGCGGGGGCAGCCGCAGCACTGTGTGGACGACGATCAGGGCCACCGTCCTGGACCGCCCGGTCCGGGTGGTCGAGCGCGCGGAGACGGCATTCGGTGCCGCACTCCTCGCCGCGACCGGCACGCTCCACGAGGACCTCGCGGCGAGCGCGGCGGCCATGGTGCGCGGCGGCGCCCTCGTCGAGCCGGTGCCGGAGGAACGCCCCGCCCTGGACGACGCGCACGGCCGCTTCGTCGCGGCGCTGCGCGAGCGGGGCTGGCTCCCCGACGAGTGACGCGTCGTGCCTCGCGCGTACGCGACGGCTCACCGACGCCCCGAGCCGCACCACCGGCGGCGCCATCGGTGCGCGCTGAGCCGGGTGTTGGCCCCGGGGGCGGCCCGCACGGGCCCGGGAGTCAGGGCACTTCGACGCGAGAGCGGTCTCGGGGAAAGCCGCTGCCGCATGCACCTTGCCATGCTGGTCGGACCCCTCTACGTTCACTGTAGAAAGCGCTTGCTGTCCTGTCGCTCCCGGCATGGAGCCCGGGACGCGGGGGCGCTGCCGCATGTCCCCCTGGTGGATCGAGCCGCTTCTGTGCGGCTGCGTGCGGGAGCGCTCCCATATGTCATGAGCACGTCACCGTTGTGTTCTGGCATCCATCACCGACCAACCGAAGACACCTGGGAGACGAACATGGGACGACCAGTCGCACGGCGGCTGCAGGCCGCCGTGGCAGCCCTGGCCCTCGCGGCCGCGACCGGAGCGGTGCTGTCGGCGCCCGAGGCGGCGGCGGCAACCGGGAGCGCCACCGGCTACGCCACCCAGAACGGCGGGACCACCGGCGGTGCGGGCGGGCAGACCGTCCGCGCCACCACCGGGACCCAGATCCACGAGGCACTGTGCGGGCGGGCCGACAGCGGCACCCCGATCGTGATCGAGGTCGAAGGCACGATCAACCACGGCAACACGACCAAGGTGTCCGGCGACAGTTGCAGCACCGCCGCCGGCGTGATCGAGCTCAAGCAGATCAGCAACGTCACGATCGTCGGCGTCGGCAGCGGGGCCGTCTTCGACCAGCTGGGCATCCACCTGCGCGAGGCCAGCAACATCATCATCCAGAACGTGACCGTCCGGAACGTCAAGAAGTCCGGCTCGCCCACCTCCAACGGCGGCGACGCCATCGGCATGGAGTCCGGCGTCCGCAACGTCTGGGTCGATCACACGACCCTGGAGGCGTCGGGCGGGGAGTCGGAGGGGTACGACGGCCTCTTCGACATGAAGGCCAACACGCAGTACGTGACCCTCTCGTACAGCATCCTGCGCAACTCCGGCCGCGGCGGCCTGGTGGGGTCCAGCGAGAGCGACCGCTCCAACGGCTTCGTCACCTACCACCACAACCTGTACGAGAACATCGACTCCCGCGCGCCCCTGCTGCGCGGCGGCATCGCCCACATCTACAACAACCACTACGTGAAGCTCAACGAGTCCGGCATCAACTCCCGGGCCGGGGCCCGCGCCAAGGTGGAGAACAACTACTTCGAGGACTCCAAGGACGTCCTCGGCACCTTCTACACCGACGAGGCCGGCTACTGGCAGGTCAGCGGCAACACCCTCGACAACGTCACCTGGTCCAGCCCCGGCGGCACGACCAACCCCGCCGGGCCCGACATGAAGTCCACCACCACGGTCGACATCCCCTACACCTACCGTGCTGACACGGCCAGTTGCGTGCCGGACGTCGTGAGCCGCACGGCGGGCGCCGACAAGGGTCTGAAGGTATCGGACGGCAACTGCACACCGCAGACGCCCACGCCGACCGACCCGACGCCCACGCCGACCGACCCGACGCCGGGACCGACGGACCCGACTCCCGGACCGACCGACCCCACTCCGCCCACCGGGACCAACCTCAGCATCGGAGCGGGCTCCGACGGATCCAGCAAGGCCGCCGGAACAAGCTACGGTGATCTGCGCGACGGCGACCCGAGCACCTACTGGTCGCCCGCCGGCCCCACCGGCTCCGCCTCGATCAAGTGGGCCTCCGCCACCTCCGTCTCCTCGGTCGTCATCCACGAGGCGGCGGGTTCCACCGGCGCCATCAAGGCCTGGCGACTCCTCGACGGCGACACCGGCGCCGTCCTGACCTCCGGAGAAGGAGCAGGGGCCATCAGCTTCCCCCGCACCTCCCTGCGCAAGATCACCTTCGAGATCACCGGCTCGACCGGCACCCCGAGGATCGCCGAGTTCGAGACCTACGCGGGCTGACCACGCAGTCCGCGCGCATCGTCCGCGACCCGCATCTCCCACGTATCCGGGAGGTGCGGGTTCCGGGCGTCCAGCCAGCGGGCCGGCGTGTGGGCGCGGGCCTCGGCCGCGCTGAGCCGCGGCCGGTTCGCGGGGACGGTGACGCGGGCCCCGGGGCCGGTGTTGCGGTACTCGGCGAAGCGCTGGTCCTGCCACGGGAAACCCGCGGACATGGTGGCGTACGGCGTCCTCGCGTCGATCCCCGGGCCGAGCCGGCTGTCGCGGACGGTCAGCATGGGGTGCGCGGTGAGGTCCGAGGAAGGCACCCAGGGGCGGGCGAGCTTGTAGTACGCGTCGGGGGCGGTGCTCGTGACCCGGGAGCGCAGGACCAGGAAGCCGTACGGATTGGCTCCGGCGGTGCTCGGCGCGAAGACATAGCCGTACGGGGCCGAGGCCAGGTCGGTGCGGGTGAGTGCGCGGAAGTGGCAGTGGTCGAAGACGGCGGTGGCGCGGCCGAAGACGAAGTCGACGTCCCCCTCCGCGTAGCAGTCGCGGTAGTACTGGCGGGCGAACGCGTTGACGGCGAGGGAGTCGGCGTACAGGGTGTCCTGGTGGCCGAGGAACCGGCAGCCGTAGAACGCCGACCGGTCCCCCTGGACCTTGATGGCGACGGCCTGTGTGCCGGTGTACTCGGGGTTGTCGGAGCGCAGCCAGTCGTTGGCGAAGGTCAGGTCGCGGGCGGTGAATCCGGCCGCCCGGACGGTGACCGTGGCCGATCCGCTGGTGCCCAGGGTTCCGGAGCCGTCGGGCTTGGGTGTGCCCGCCGCGTTGGCGTACACGAGCACGGTGTCCCGGGCGTCGCCGTTCGCGCCGATCAGGGTGAGCCCTTCGTGGGCGGGGCCGATGAGCACCGTCGCGCGGTACACACCGGGGGCGATCACGAGCGTGCGTCCGGTGCCGGTCGCCGCGTCGACGGCGGACTGTACGTCGGTGTGGTCGCCGCGGCCGTACGCGTCGACGTACAGCGTGCGGGGGTCCAGGCGCCGTGCCGGTGAGCCGTAGCGGCCGAAGGGGCGGGGGAACGCGGTCCCGGCGTGGGCGGCGGTCGCGCCGAGTGCGAGGGCGGCACCCGTTCCGGCGAGCAGGGACAGGGCGGTGCGTCTGCCGGCCAGGGAAGGTCCGCTGGGCAGAGTAGGTCCACTGGGCATGGTGGGGCTCCTCGGGGTGAGCGGCGAGAGGCCGGAGCGGCGCTCTCCGGGGTGGTGGAAAGCATGCGGTGCCGCTCCGGCCGGTTCGGGGTGGTCGGGTCGAGGGGTGATGAGGCGCGGGGACGTTCGCGCCCGCGGTGGCGAGGCCGGGGCGGTTACGGCCGTGCGATGCGGTCCGGGGGCGGTTGCCTCCGGGCGCGTGCGGTCGGGGACGAGCTCTCAGCGACCGCTCGCGCTCGCCCTGCCCGCTCCCGCCTTGAGCGCCACGAGCACCGGCACGACGAGTGGGTGGTGGACCGCGGTCCGCAGGCGGGGCGTCCAGCCGGCGCCCTCGGTGAGGTGCTCGCCCGGCACCCCCGCGTTGTGCACGGCGACCAGGTCGGTCTTCCGCCCGTCGACGTAGTTGTTCCCCGCCGTGAGGGACGACTCCGACCACTTCTTCAGGATCGTCGCCCGGTCCACGTCCCGCGTGAGGGTGAACGCGTTGTGTTCGGCGACCAGTCGGGACTCCGCGCCGATACCGAACGTGTATCCGTAGGCGCTGCCCTTCGTCGCCACGAAGTGGTTGTTGTACGCGTCGACCTGGCCGAACCGCACGCGCGGGGCCCGCTCCTTGACGTCCTTGAAGAGGTTGTGATGGAGCGTGACACGGAGCTTGCCCCGGTCGGTGGCGCCGGCGCCGTCACTGTTGCCGATGAGCATGGTCTTGTCGTGGTCCTTGAGGACGTTCCACGATACGGTGACCAGGTCGGCGCCGCGCACGATGTCGAAGAGGCCGTCGTGCTGCTGGTAGACCTGGCCGAAGTAGTGGGGCTGGTCCGCGTCGGGCCGGTCGCCGTCGCTGAAGGTGTTGTGGTCGACCCAGACATGGCGGGATCCGTACACGACGAGGTTGTCGTACTCGGAGTTCCAGGCGCCTTCGGCCCCGTCCGTGGGGTCCCACTGGGGGAAGCAGTCGTAGGTGTCCTCGAAGCCGATGTTGCGGATGATGACGTTGGAGACGTCCCGCACCTGGAGCGAGGCCCCGATGACCTTCGGGTTCTTCCCCACCCCGACCAGGGTGGTGTTGGAGGGGACCTTGATATTGACGGAGGCTGCCTGGAGCTTCGCGGAGGCGACGCGGGCCTCCTCCAGCGGACCCGAGGGGACCGCGTCCCGGCCCCAGACCTCGGGATCGTAGGCGGCGAGGTACTTCTCCAGCGTGTAACCGCCGGTCTGATACTGCTCGCAGCCGATCGGCGTGCCGTTGACGTCGGAGTTGCCGTGCAAGGTCCCGGAGATTCTGATGATCTTCGGTGCGTCGCCCGCCTCCGCGAAGGCGGCGATGAGCTCGGCCCGGTCGGTCACCGTGTAGACGTGGTCGGGGGCGGCGTTCGCACCACCCGTGGTGGAGCCCTCGGCGGCGGCCCAGCCGTCTCCGGCGGGCAGTACGGCGCGCTCGACGCCGGGGCCGGCGTGGCTCGGTTGCCCGGTGGCCAGGGCCGGGGTGCTGAGGGCGAGGGCCAGAGAGGTGCAGCCCAGGGTCACGGCGATGGCGCGGGTATGACGCTTGCGTGCGGGCATGGCGAATCCTTCTGTGTCGTCGGAAAGAGGAAGAAGGGATGAAGAGGAAGAGAGGGGAGAGGAGAGGAGGGGGAGTGCCTCAGACCTGCCCGGGCCAGGTGATCCACTCCGCCGGGACCCGGTCGTCCAGGCGGCGGAGATCGCGCGGGGCGAGCACGTCCTCGCCCAGCAGCGCCCGTGCGGTCAGCCGGGCCACCTCGATGGCGCCCGCCGGCCTGAAGTGGGTGTTGTCGCGGGCGCCGTCGGGATGGTTGGGCGAGTCGCCGGGGTCCAGCCACAGGAAGCAGGCCTCGGTGCCGTCCGGACCCAGCTCCTGCCAGCGGGCGAGGGAGAGCGCCTGGACGTCGACCAGGGGGACCCCCTCCTCGGCCGCCAGGGCGCGCATCGCCGCCGGATACTCGCCGAGCGTGGGCCGGGCGGTGCCGTCTGCGGTGAACCGGCGGCGCTCGACCGACGTGACCAGTACCGGCCGCGCCCGTCGTGCGCGGGCGCCCTTCACGTACTGGCGCAGATACTCCTGGTAGGTGGTGTACGGGTCCGTGCCGCGGGCCGGGTCCTCGGTCTTCTGGTCGTTGTGGCCGAACTGGACGAGGACGAGATCGCCGGGGCGGACACCGGCCAGGAGCTCGGTGAGGCGGCCCTCGTCGAGGAAGCTCTTCGAGCTGCGGCCGTTCACCGCGTGGTTGGCGACCCGGAGCCGACCGGCGAGGAAGAAGGGGAGCGCCGTACCCCAACCCGTCTCGGGCGCGGCGTCGGCGTGTTTCACGGCGGCCGTGGAGTCCCCGGCGATGTGGATCGTACGGGGCCGGGGTCTGCCGCCCTCGCCCCCGCCCCCGCCGCCGTGTGCGAGCGCGGGGGTGGCGGTGAGGGCGAGGACCGGGCCGAGGGGCACGGTGAGCAGTGCGGCGGCGGTCTGTCTGCGGGTGAGTGACACGGAGGGCTGCCTCTCTTGTGTGCGCGCTTGCACGGCAGAGGGACCGGCGGCGGAGCGCGACCCGGACCGCCGCCGGCCCCCGTCATCGGGGGAGGGACAGAAGAGGAGGCCGGATCAGCCGTTTCCGATCTCCTTCCACTCCTTGTTGGCGGCGTTCAACTGCTCGGCCATGTCGTCCAGGAACGCCTTGGCCGTGATCTTGCCGAGCAACACCTTCTGGAACTCCGGCTCGTTGTCCGCCTTGCTGATGTTGTTCCAGTCGGGCAGGTAGTAGGGCAGGTCGACGACCTTCGTGGAGCCGTCGGTCAGGGTTTTCGCGGCCAGCGCGGTCGACTCGGTCTCCTTGATCCAGGGGTCCTTCGCCGCTTCGGTGTTGGCCGGGATGGCGCCCGCCGACTCGTTCCACTTGCTGTTGGACGCGTGGGAGGCCGCGAACTCGATGAACTTCCACGCCGCGGTCTTGTTCTGGCTCGACCGGAAGAGGCCGAGGCCGTCGACGGGGTTGGAGACCTGCACCCGGGTGCCGCCGTCCCCGATGGGCGCGGGTATGCCCGCGAACTTGTCCTCCCCGAGGGCCTTGAGGTGGTCCTGGTAGGAGCCCAGATTGTGGCTCAGCATGCCGATCGTGCCGGTGTCCCACTGGGCCACCATCTTGGTGAAGTCGTTGTTGACGTCGGCCGCGGGCGTGGTCTTCTTGAAGAGCCCGGAGTACTTCTCCAGGGCGGCGACGTTCTTCGGGTCGTTGAGCGTCGTCTTGTCGCCGTCCCAGAACTCGGTGATGCCGGACTGGCCGTAGACGGCGTCCAGCGCCTGCGCGATGGAGCCGGCGCCGCCGCGGATCGTGTAGCCGAACTCGTTGTTCTTGGCGTCGGTCAGCTTCTCGGCCGCCGTGTAGAAATTCGCCCAGGTGTCGGGCGCCTTGAGACCGGCCTGCTCGAACAGGTCGGTGCGGTACCAGAGCACACCGTTGTTCGCGGAGGTCGGTACGGAGTAGACGTCGTCGCCCCGGCCGGCCGCCGCGCGGACGCTCTCGACCATGGACTCGACCAGTTTGCCTTTCAGCGCGGACTTCTCCAGCCGGTCGTTGACCGGCTCCAGGGCCTCCTGGGAGACCATGTTGGCCAGATAGGCGGTGCCGACGCCGCCGACGTCGGGCAGCCCGCCGCCCGCGATCGCGGTGTCGTACTTGGACTGGACGTCGGCGATCGGGATCGGGACGTACTTGACCTTGATGTCCGGGTACTGCTTCTCGAAGTCCTTGATGATCTCGGTCCAGACGGCGGTGCGCGGACCGCCGTTGTTGTCCCAGAAGGTGATCTCGCCCTTTCCGCTGCCCTCCGTGCCGGAGCCGCTGCCGTCGTCGCCGCACGCGGTGGCCGTCAGCGCGAGCACCGCCGTGATGGAGACCGCGGCCGCGGTACGTCCCCGCTGTGTCTTCGAAATGGTCATCGTCGGCTCTTCTCTGTCTGGTGATGCGGGTGTGATGGATCCGTACACGTGCACTTCTGCGGGGGGTTGGGGCCGGTGACGCGGAATGCGGTGAAGCGGGCCGTTCCGGCGGGGCCCGTCCCGGCCGGTGCGGTGGCGAAGAGCCCGAGGAGGGCCCCGACCCAGCGCCAGGGGGTGGCGGCGAAGACCTGGCCCGAGGGCCGGAACCCGTCGCCGGTGTCGGCGGAGAAGCGGCAGCGGGCCCCCGCCGTGACCTCGACGCGCAGGCTGGCCCGTCCCTCGGGGGACGCACGGGACCCGGCCGCGTCCCGTTCGTGTACGGCGACGCCCTCGGCGAATCGGTGGACGAGCCGCGGTATGCCGTCCGCGGTGACCGCGAGGCCGATCCAGCTGAAGGCGTCCCCCAACACGGCGAGTCCGGCCTTGGCGCCCGGTTCGCCGCCGTCCAGCGCGAGGTCCACTTCGACGGTGAACTCCTCCGCCGGCAGCCGCTGGACCAGGATGCTGGGCAGCAGCCGCAGGTCGTGCTCGTACCCGGTCCGTACGCAGGTGAGCCGCAGCCCGTCCCCGCCGTGCCGGGTGGTCCAGCCGGGTCGCGGGTTGGCCGTCCACTGCCACTGTGTGCCGGGCCGGCCGCCGGGGAAGTCGTCGTCCACGGCGGGCGCTGTCACCGGCTGGGCGGGAGCGACGGGTTTGGTGTGCCGGGGGACGGGTTCGCCCTCGTCGCCGATGACGGGCCAGCCCTCGGCGTCCCAGCGCATCGGCTGGAGGTGGACGACCCGCCCGTACGCTCCCCGGGCCTGGAAGTGGAGGAACCAGTCCTCGCCCGCGGAGGTGTGCACCCAGCCGCCCTGATGGGGGCCGTTGACGTCGGTGCGGCCCTGGGCGAGGACGACGCGTTCCTCGTACGGGCCGAAGAATTCCCGGGAACGGAAGGCGCCCTGCCAGCCGGTCTCCACGCCGCCGGCCGGCGCGAAGATCCAGAAATAGCCGTCGCGCCGGTAGAGCTTGGGGCCTTCGAGGGTGAACCAGCCCGGAATCCGGTCGGCGTCCACCAACGTCGATCCCTCGTCGAGGAGTTCGCGGCCGTCGGGGCTCATCCGGTGGCCGGTAAGGCGGTTCTTGACACCGGAGCGGGACTTGGCCCACGCGTGGACGAGATAGGCCTCGCCGGTCTCCTCGTCCCACAGCGGGCAGGCGTCGATGAACCCCTTGCCCGCCTTGAGTAGATGCGGGGCGCTCCAAGGGCCCTCGACGCGGGGCGAATTGATTTGCTGGATTCCGTGGTCGGGGTCGCCCCAGAAGATCCAGAAGCGTCCGCCGTGGTGGCGCAGCGAGGGGGCCCAGACCCCGCGGTCGTGGCGGGGAGCGGCGAACTCGGCGGCGGGTTCGAGGCGGCCCAGCGCGTGCCCGACGGCGGTCCAGTTGACCAGGTCGCGGGAGTGCAGGAGCGGCAGCCCGGGGGACCGGCCGAAGCTGGACGCGGTGAGGTAGTAGTCGTCACCGACGCGGACGACGTCGGGGTCGGACCAGTCGGCGTTGAGGACCGGGTTGCGGTACGTCCCGTCACCGAGATCGGAGCTCCAGGGCCGGCTCACCTGGCCACCGCCTCGCGCGCGTACCGGGCGGCGGCCTCCCGGTCCGGCCTGCCGTCCACGACGACGGTGATGATCCGGCGCACGACCGACGCCCCGGCGGGTACGGGCAGCCGCTCGTGCGCCGCGAGGCTGGAGCCGACGCCCGGGTACTCGGAGGTCCTCACGAACCACGGGTCGCGCCGGGTCTCCTCGGTCGCCCCCACGAACACGAGCGTCCAGCCGTCCCCGGCGAGGGCCAGCCAGTCGGCGGTGCGGCCGTGGACCTCGCTCTCGCCCTCGTGCGTGGCGCTGAAAACGGTGGGCGGTGCGGCCTCCTTGGGGGCCCGCCAGAAGAAGCCGCCGTACCCGGCTCCCGGGCGGCCGTTGGTCGCGGGGCTGCCGATGGAGAGGTCCGTGCCGCCGGGGTTGGTGAGCACGAAGGAGAAGTCCAGCTCCCAGGTGGTGCCGGAGGTCCGGGTGGCCGACAGGGTGCGGTGCTCACGCAGGAGCTCGACGCCGGCCGCTTCCCAGCCCAGCTCCTGGGTGAAGCCGTTCGGGCTGCGGTGCGGCCGGGCCAGGTGGCGCTGGACGCCGTGGTTGTCGAGTGCGGTGGGCCCCCGGCCCCGTACGAAGGTGCGCCCGCCCCAGAAGTTGTACCCGGCGACGTCGGGGACGGCGACGGAGACGCCCAGGTGGTGGCGGTGGTCGGCGGGGCGCTCCTCGGTGACGGCGATCCCGCCGAGCGTGGTGACGGGGTGGAGGCGGGGGCGGCCGTCCGCCCCCGGCGCGTAGCCGTAGTGGGCGACGGTGTCGTCGCCGCAGGCAAGGGTGGCCGGGAGGTCGGGGAACGGGTCCGTGGCGTGCTGGGTCATGAGGCGGCCGCCTCGCCCACCCGGGCCCAGGGGGCGCCCAGTTCGGAGAAGAGGCTGAGGGACTCGGCCCCGGCGGCGACCAGCGAGTCGATGCCCGGCACGACCCGCCGAGCCCCGCCGTCCGGCCCGTCGTACCGGGTCTCCCAGGCACGGTCGGGCAGCGGGGCGGGCTCGGGGGCGCTGCGTACGGCCTCGACGACGCGCATGAACGCCCCCGTGGACGCGGGCGGAACCAGCAGCGGTGTGCCGTGCTCCAGGTGGTCGAGGAGGTTCTCCAGGAGATCGGTCCGCCCGTGGACGGTCTCCTCGGGGCCCCGTCCGGCGCGCTGCACCAGGACGCGGTCCTGCTTGTACCAGAAGGTGATCCGGCCCTTCTCGCCGTGCACGATGACGTACGGCTCCCCGGGGCGTTCGGCGCACAGCGTGACGGCGACGGTGACACACGGCCCGCCGGCGGTGGTGACGCGGAGGCTGCTGGTGTCGTCCGCCTCGATGGCGTGCGCCCGGTACAGCTCCGTCTCGATGGCGGTGACCTCCTCGGACCGGCCCCGGCAGGCCAGTTCGAGCGCGGTGGCCACGGCGTGCGCCAGGGGATTGGTGAGGACACCGTCGACCACATCGGTGGTCCCGATCCTCCGCCGCCCGGCCCAGGGCGCCCGCCGGAAGTAGGCGTCGTCCCGGACCCACGCCCCGGCGGCCCCGAAGCCGGTGACGGTCCCGATGGCTCCGGCGGCCACCAGCTCGCGGATGGCGGGCAGGGCGTGCGACCCGAAGGACTGGAACCCCACCTGGCAGGCGATGCCCGCTCGTTCGACGCCTTCGGCCATCCGCGCGTAGTCGTCCCAGCCGGCGGCGGGCGGCTTCTCTAGCAGCAGGTGGACGCCCCGGGCGGCGGCGGCGAGGGCCAGCTCGGTGTGGGTCTGGATGGGGGTACAGATGACGGCCGCTCGCGCTCCGGTGACGTCCAGGAGCGCCCCGAAGTCGTCGGACTGCTCGGGCGACTCGCCGGGGCCGAAGCCGGAGGCGGCGAGTTCACCGGCGGTCAGCGGCTCCAGCTCGCAGATGCCGGCCAGCCTGACCCGGCCCTGGTGCTGGAGCCGGCGCACATTGGCGAGATGCCACCGGCCGTGGCCCCGGGCGCCGGCCAGGACGACGGGCACGGGGGAGGTCGGGACGACGGGCACGCGGGCGGCCGGGGCGGTTACTTTCCTCATCCCTTCACCGCGCCGGCGCTGAAGCCCGTGATGAGCCACTTCTGGATGAAGGCGAAGACGATCACCACGGGGACGGCCGCGATGACTCCGCCCGCCGCGAGCGCGCCCAGGTCGACGCTGTCCGCGCCGATCAGCGTGTTGAGTCCGACCGGGATCGTCTGCTTGTCCTGCTCGCTCAGGAACATCAGGGCGAAGAGGAAGTGGTTCCAGCTGTGCACGAACGCGAAGGAGCCGACGGCGATCAGCCCGGGGCGCAGGAGCGGCAGGACGACGGTGCGGAAGGCGGTGAAGCGCGAGCAGCCGTCGACCCAGGCGGCCTCCTCCAGGGAGACGGGGACGTTCTTGATGAAGCCGCTGATCAGGATGATCGACAGCGGGAGCTGGAACACCGTCTCCGCGATGACGACGCTCCCCAGCGAGTTGATCATCTGGAGGTTCCGGAAGATCTCGAAGAGCGGTACGAGCATCAGGGCGCCCGGGATGAACTGCGAGCAGAGCAGCGCGAGCATGAACGCGCCCTTGATCCTGAAGTCGAACCTGGCCAGGGCGTAGCCGCCGGCCAGGGCGACCAGGGTCGTGGCGACGAGCGTCGCGACACCGACGATCATGCTGTTCTGGAAGAAGACGGCGAAGCTCCGCTCGTTCCAGACCTTGGAGAAGTGCGCTCCGGTCATCGGCCAGGGCACCAGCGATGTGGAACCGGCGGGCCGTACGGCGAAGAGCAGCATCCAGTAGAACGGGATGAGCGTGAAGAGCAGGTAGAGGCCGAGCGGCAGATAGATCTGCCAGCGCGGCACGTCGTCGAAGGCGCGCTCCCGCCCGGGGCGGCGGCGCGGGGAGGACGGTGGGGAGCCGGGAGCGGAGGACCGCCGAGCGGTTCCGTTCTTCTCGGTGAGCAGGGCGGTCACGTGCGGTCGCCTCCGAACTTGCTCAGGCGCAGATAGACGATCGAGCAGAAGAGGAGGATCACGAAGGCGACGGTGGTGAGCGCGGAGGCGTACCCGAAGTCGTGGCCCTCGATGCCGGTGTTGGCCACGTAGAGCGGCAGGGTGGTGGTCTCACCCGCGGGCCCGCCGCCGGTGAGGGTGTAGAGCAGGTCGACGTTGTTGAACTCCCAGACCCCGCGCAGCAGGGTGGCGAGGATGATCGCGTCCCGCAGGTGGGGCAGCGTGATGTGGAAGAACTGCCGCAGTCGGCCCGCGCCGTCGACCGACGCCGCCTCGTACAACTCCTTCGAGACGGACTGGAGGTCGGCGAGGATGAGAATCGCGAAGAAGGGGACCCCGCGCCAGAGTTCGGTGACGGTGGCCGCCCAGAAGACGGTTCCGGTGTCCGACAGCACCGACGTGCCGTACTCGCCGATCCCGGCGTCCGCGAGGTAGCGGCTGAACCCCGTCGAGGAGTTGTAGAGCAGGATCCAGATCGTGCTGGTCAGCACACCGGAGACGGCCCAGGGGGAGAAGACCATGGCCCGGGAGATGCCGCGCCCGATGAACGTCTGGTTGACGATCAGGGCGAGCGCCAGGCCGAGGAGCAGCTGGAGCGTGACCTGGGTGAAGACCCACTGGGCGCTGAACCCGAGCGTCGGCCAGAACTGGTCGTCCTCGGTGAAGACGCGCCGGAAGTTGTCGAGCCCGGCGAAGCCGTTCCGCCACGGCTTGGTGACGTTGTAGTTCCGCAGGCTGTAGTAGAAGACGCTGAGCACCGGGTAGGCGATGAAGCCCAGCATCAGGAGGCCTGCCGGCGCGATCAGCAGATACGGCAGGCGGCGGGGGCTCGCCCGGCGGCGCCGGGACTCTTTGGGCGGCGGTGTGGCCACGGCTGCGGTTGGGGCCATGACGCGTCTCCGATCTCTGGGAGGTGCTGGATGCGCTGGACGTTCGGGCCTGTCGGCCACTGACTGTGAAAGCGCTTGCTACGAAGAGCTGGAGCGACCCGGGGGGAGCGAGGTGCAGAGGGGGCCCCGGCTCCGCCCGCGTACGGTCACGGGACCCGCGTCCGGTCATGGGACCCGCGTACGGTCACGGGGCCCGGTTCATCCCGCGTACGGGTCGGGCACCTCTCCCTGCCGGGCCAGGAACGCGAAGTCGCATCCGGTGTCGGCCTGGGTGATCTGGTCCTGGTACAGCGCCCCGTAGCCCCGTCCGTAGCGGGCGGGCGGCGGGGACCAGGCGGCCCTGCGCCGCTCCAGCTCCTCGTCGTCGACATCGAGCCGCAGGAGCCGGGCCTCGACGTCCAAGGTGATGAGGTCGCCGGTGTGGACCAGGGCGAGCGGCCCGCCGACGAAGGACTCGGGTGCGATGTGCAGGACACACGCCCCGTAACTGGTGCCGCTCATCCGCGCGTCGGAGATCCGCACCATGTCCCGCACACCTTGCTTCAGCAGGTAGTCGGGGATCGGCAGCATGCCGTACTCGGGCATGCCGGGGCCGCCCTGGGGCCCGGCGTTGCGCAGCACGAGCACATGGTCCGGAGTGAGGGCCAGGGCCGGGTCGTTGATCGTGCGCTGGAGCTCCCGGTAGTCGTCGAAGACGACGGCGGGCCCGGTGTGGCGCAGCAGGCGCGGCTCGGCGGCGATGTGCTTGATGACGGCCCCGTCGGGGCAGAGGTTGCCGCGCAGCACCGCCACCCCGCCTTCCCCGGCCAGCGGGTCGGAGCGTTCGCGGATGACGTCGCTGTTGTGGACGGGGGCCCCGTCGAGCTGCTCGCGCAGGGTGGTGTGCGCGACCGTGGGCCGGTCCAGATGCAGTACGTCGGTGAGCCGCCCCAGAAAGCCGGGCAGGCCGCCGGCGAAGTGGAAGTCCTCCATCAGGTACCGCCCGCCGGGACGGAGGTCGGCGAGGACGGGCACCGTACGGGCGATCCGGTCGAAGTCGTCCAGGGTGAGCTTCACGCCGGACCGGCCGGCCATCGCGATCAGATGGATCACGGCGTTGGTGGAGCCGCCGAGCGCGAGAACCGTGGCGACGGCGTCCTCGTACGCCTCCGGCGTCAGGATCTGTGACAACGTCACCTGCCGCATGACGAGGTCGACGATCCGCAGCCCCGAAGCCGCGGCCATCCGCTCGTGCCCCGAGTCGACGGCCGGTATGGACGAGGCACCCGGCAGGGTGACCCCCAGTACCTCGGCGGCGGCCGTCAGGGTGGAGGCGGTGCCCATCGTCATGCAGTGGCCGGGGGAGCGGGCCAGACCGTTCTCCAGCTCGGCCATCTCGCAGTCGCCGATGGTCCCGGCCCGCCGCTCGTCCCAGTACTTCCACATGTCCGTGCCGGAGCCGAGGACCTCGTTGCGCCAGTGCCCGGGCAGCATCGGCCCGGCGGGCACGAAGACGGTCGGCAGGTTCACGGACGCGGCGCCCATCAGCAGTGCGGGCGTCGACTTGTCGCAGCCGCCCAGCAGCACCGCCCCGTCGACGGGGTAGGAGCGCAGCAGCTCCTCGGTCTCCATCGCCAGCAGGTTGCGATAGAGCATCGGGGTCGGCTTCTGGAAGGTCTCCGAGAGGGTGGAGACGGGGAACTCCAGCGGGAACCCGCCCGCCTGCCAGACCCCCCGCTTGACCGCCTGCGCCCGGTCGCGCAGGTGGGTGTGGCACGGGTTGATGTCGGACCAGGTGTTGAGCACCGCGATGACCGGCTTGCCGAGGTGTTCCTCGGGGAGGTAGCCGAGTTGACGAGTACGGGCCCGGTGGCTGAAGGACCGCAGTCCGTCGGTGCCGAACCACCGGTGGCTGCGCAGCTCCTCGGGCGCGATACGGCCGGTTCCCGGGCCCCGGGTGGACGTGTCGGTCACAGGGACCACTCGGCTGTCAGCCCGGCGACCTCGGCACGCCGGGCCTCGGGCAGGACCCGGCTCGGAGCGCGTACATCGCGGCGGCAGAGCCCCAGCGCGGACAGGGCTTCCTTCACGACGGTGACGTTGTCGGCGGACTGCTCCGCGGCGCGGAGCTCCTCGAAGCGGCGGATACGCTCCCAGACCTTCATCGCCGCCACGTAGTCCCCGGCCCGCAGCGCCTCCAGCATCTCGAGGGAGACGGCCGGGGCGACGTTGACGAGACCGGAGGTGAAACCGGTGGCGCCGGAGGCGAAGTAGGAGGGGGCGTACAGCTCCGCGAGGCCGGCGATCCAGACGAACCGTTCCAGGCCGGCGTCCCGGGCGAAGGCGCCGAAGCGGGCCGCGTCGGGGACCGCGTACTTCACGCCGACGATGTTGGGGCAGGCGTCGGCGAGTTCGGCGAGCCGCTCGCCGGCCAGCCGCGGGCTGCGGATGTAGGGGACGACACCGAGCTGCGGCACGGCCTCGGCGATCGACCGGTGGTAGTCGACCCACCCCTCCTGCGCGATGTACGGGTGCACCGGCTGGTGCACCATCACCATCGCCGCACCGGCCTCGGCGGCGTGCTCGGCGGCGGCCACCGCGGTCGGCACGTCGTGACCGACGCCCACCAGGACGGTGGCGCGCCCCGCGGCCTCCTCGACGGTCAGCTCGGTGACGAGGCGCCGCTCGTCGGGGGTGAGGGCGTAGAACTCCCCGGTGTTGCCGTTCGGGGTGACGGTGCGGACGCCCCCGTCGAGCAGCCTGCGCATCAGGACGCGGTGGGTCGCGGTGTCGATGCTCCCGTCCTCGGCGAACGGCGTCACCGGGATCGCGACAACGTCTGCGAGGGCCGCCTTCAGCGGTGAGTGGTCCATGCGGACTGGCCTTTCGTCGAGGTGCTGGTGGAGCGTGTCCAGCGGGCGGTTCACGCGGCGCCGCCCCCGTCTTCGTCGTCGGGGAAGGCGCGGCGTACGAACGAGGCGATGTGGTGGTGCAGAGCGCCGGCGGCGGCCTCCGCGTCATCGGCGAGGGCGAGCCGCAGGATCTCGCGGTGCTCGGCCGCCTCGCGCTCCCAGGACGGGACGGCCGACCAGGCCACGGTCGACACGAGCGCCGCCTGGTCGCGGACCTCGTCGAGCATCCGGGAGAGCAGCGGGTTGCCGCAGGGCAGGTACAGGGCCCGGTGGAAGTCCCGGTTGGCCAGTGACCTGTCCGCCGTGTCGGCCGCCGAGTCGGCCCGTTCCAGGGCCTCTTGGGCCGCCTCCAGCGAGGCGCCCCGGGTGATGGAGCGGCGCAGCGCCTCCGGTTCCAGCAGAAGGCGCACGTCGTACACCTCCCTGGCCATGGTCGCGTCGACGAGCCGCACGGTGACGCCCTTGTACTGGCTCATCACCACGAGTCCGGTGCCCGCGAGCGTCTTGAGCGCCTCGCGGACGGGAGTCTTCGACACCCCGAACTGCGCGGCGAGTTCGGTCTCCACCAGGGCCTGTCCCGGTCTCAACTGCGCGGTGAGGATGGCGTGCTTGATGGCCTCCAGCACGTACTGGGTCCGGGAGGGGATCGGGGCAGGGGCGAAGGTCATGGGTGACGGGCTCTCACATCTCGCGTATCGCGTCTCATATATGACGTACGAAGTACGACGCGATGAAGCTAGGGCCACGTGGAATGTTTCGTCAACGCTTCCGACCGAAGAACTTCTCGGGCCCGGGCGCCACTTGACGATGCCGGTGGGCGTGCTGCCCGTCCGGGTGGGCCCCGTCGGCGGAGCAGGGCTCTGCCGTGCGGCGCCGACCCGGCCCGCCCGGCCTCCGCCGCCCGGACGCGCGCGGCCTCCCATTTGTCGAACTGTGCCGTAACGTCACGGGTTTCGCCTGGAATCGACGAGGTAAACGCCCTTTGATACCCAAGCCCTGGCGTCGGTCGACGGAAACGAGATGACGTGGGGAAAAGAGATTGCATTCGATTTCAGGGCGGTCCTGGAACCGACTACCCAGGAGAACTCCATGACTTTTCTGGACAGTGACCGCAGCACTCCTCAGGAGCCCGCCGCACCCTTGGCATCCGCGCCGAGTCCTGATCCGAAACCGACCATGCTCGAATCGATGGGAGGCCCGGCGGGATTCGTCTACTCCACCATTCCGGTCGTCGTCTTCGTGGTGGGGAATTCCCTGGGGACCACAGCGGTGGCCATCTCCGTTGCGATGGCCACCGGCGTGGTGCTCACCGTGGTGCGCCTGCTGCGCGGCGAGCGCTTCGCCTCGGCGGTCGGCGGGCTCGTCGGCGTGGCGTTCGCCGCGGGCATCGTCGCGCTGACCGGGTCGGCCAAGGACTTCTTCCTGCTCGGGATCTGGGCGGCCCTCGCCGGATTCATCGCCGCTCTCGGCTCGCTCCTGGTCCGTCGGCCGCTGACCGGCGCCGCCTGGAACCTCCTCCACGGCGGCAAGCACGCCTGGCGGGAGGACCCGGTGGTGCTGCGGGCGCACGACATCGCCACCCTGGCCGCGGCGATCGTTTTCGGCGGCCGATTCGTCGTCAAGCAGTGGCTCTACGTCCACGACTTCACCGGCTGGCTGGCGTTCGCGAAGATCGCCATGGGCACCCCACTGACGATTGCGGCCGCGCTTGTCGCCGCCTGGGCTTTCCGGCGGAGCAGTAAACGGCTGATCCGTGAACCCTGACCAGCCCAAGCACACACGGCGCCCAAGCACACACGGCGACATCATTCGAAAAGGGCGGGAAAGTGACGATCAGCATCAGCCGGGGAACCGCATTGCGCGCGCTCGGCGCATTCGAGAAAACCATCGATCTCTATATGCACAGAAACCCTGTCCAGTTCTCTCTGGTGGCCCGCATCGACCGGCAGGTATCGGCGGTGACGCTGGCACGGGCGCTGGCGCGCCTCCAGGAGCGGCATCCCCTGCTCGCGGCCTCGGTCGACCGTAATGCGGTGGAAGCCCTGTACCGCTCGGCGGAGGACGCCGTCGACGTCGCGACACGTCCCGCGGGCACCCCGTGGCAGGCGGTCGTGGCCACCGAACAGACCCGCCCCATTCCGCCGGAGCCGGGCCCCCTGCTGCGAGCCGTCCTGATCCCCGGAGACACGGACTGCTCCGTCGTGCTGACCTTCGCCCACCAGATCACCGACGGAGTCGGCGGCCTAAGGGTGCTGCTGGAGCTGATCGAGGCTCTCGACGGCGGCGAACGCGAAGGGGCCGACGGCGTACCGCGGGCCCAGGAGGACCTCCTCGCCGGCCTCGACGTACGGGCGGACACCGGCGACGCCGCGGCTCCCGTGGTCTCACCGGCGGAGGACGAGCGTATGAGCGCACCCGGAGAGCTGGTCCCGTTCTCCGCGCTGTTGCCGCACGTGTCCGCCCTTGCCCTGGACCGTGAGTTGACCACGAGGCTCGTCGGCCGCTGCCGTGCGGAGGGCATGTCGGTGCACGCGGCCCTCTGCTCGGCCGCCTCCACGGTGCTCCACCGGCGGGGCCGCGACTTCGTGCGGGTGTTGAGCCCGGTGGATCTGCGCCGCGCGGCCGGCCTGCCCGACGATGTCGCCAACCGCTTCGCCGGGGCTCGGACGGCGAGTGAGGCGACGCAGCCGGACGACTTCTGGGCCCTCGCCCTGCGGCACCATGAGTCGCTCGCGCGGCAACGCGCACCGCACGCGCTCCGGGCCGGTTCCGCGGCTCTCTCCGAGAGCCCACCGCAGACCCCCGAGGACGCCGAGGCGATGATGGCCGCCGTCACAGCGGCTGACATCCAGATCACCAATCTCGGTGCGGCGGAAGGCTATGGATCGATCCCGCCCTCCGTCACGGCTCTCTGGGGCCCCGCGCAGATCACCCAGGTGCGAGGGGAGCACGTCCTCGGTGTCGTCACCGTCGGCGGGCGCCTGCGGATGACCGAACTCACCCACGACCCCGTGGCCGGCCTGCTTCCGGAGATGGCCGCTGTTCTCGCCCAGGCCTGTGCGGCCTCGGACCGGGACGCCGGCCCCGCGTGACGGTTCCCCCGCGCCGCGGGCCCGCCGGGAGCAGGTCCGCCGCGCACGACCGTACGCCCTTCCCTCTGTCACCACAGCCCCCACGAGGAGCGACGTTGTCCTACCTGCCGACCCGACTCCGCCCGACGATGATCGCGGCGGCCGTGCCGCTGCTGCTCCTGGCCGGAGCTTGCAGCCCGAGCACGTCCGACGCTTCGCAGTCGGCGAAAGCGTCGACGAAACCACCCGCTGAGCTGGACCGCTTCTACGACCAGGACCTCGCGTTCGGCTCGTGCGAGGGGTACGGCACCACTCCGGCGGACGAAAAGGCCTTCGCCGCCCCCCGTCTTCAGTGCGCCCGGCTGGATGTGCCGCTGGACTACAGCGAACCCGACGGCAGGACGGGGCAGATCGCGGTGCTCCGGGTTCCCGCACGAGGCAAGTCGAAGGGGCCCTTGCTCCTCAACTCGGGCGGCCCCGGCGGCACCGGCCAGAACTTCGCGGCGCAGACCGGCACGGCGCTGGCGAAGAGCCCCGTGACCGAGAGCTTCGACCTCGTGGGATTCGACCCTCGTGGCGTCGGAGCGTCCAAACCGGCGATCAGCTGCTTCAGCGAGGAGGACTACCTCGCCGGTGACGTTCGGACCGAACTCGTACTGACGGCCGGTCGCTTCACCGAGGAAGACACCGAGCGACTCGTCGCCAAGTGCGCGCGGGGCTCCGGCGGTGAACAGAACCTGGGCAGCGTCAGCACCCGCGACACGGTCCGCGACATGGACCTCCTGCGATCCGCCCTCGGCGGGAAGAAGCTGAACTTCCTGGGCCAGAGCTACGGGACCCGTATCGGAGCGCTGTACGCCGAGCAGTACCCCGGCAACGTACGCAGCATGGTCCTCGACGGCGCCGTCGACCCCCACCTCGGCAGCGAACGGCGACTGTCCCAGTACAGCGGCTTCCAACGCTCCTTCGACAAGATGGCCGAGGCCTGCGCCGCCGGCCAGGACTGCCCCCTGGGCACCGATCCGAAGCAAGCGACCGAGGAGTTCCAGAAGATCGCCCGCCCGCTGCTCGACAAGCCCCTCACCTACGGGCAGGGGATGCGGTTCACGTACAACGACCTCATGGACGCCGTGATCTCCGGCCTCTACTACCAAGCGGTCTGGCCGAAGATCATCAAGGGCATCGCCGAGGTGCGATCGGGCAACCCCGAACAACTCCTGGCCATCTCCGCGGCCTTCAGCGGGCGCGGCCCGGACGGGAGCGGCAGCAACTTCGACGTGGCCAACTACGCCATCACCTGCATGGACGAAGCGCGTATGACCCCCGCGCAGGCAGTCGAGATGCGCGGCAGGACCTACAGGGCGGCACCGTTCGTCGACCCGGGCACCGGCACCGAAGGGGCCAGGGACACCTGCGAGTTCTGGCCGGCCGCGCCGAAGACCACGTACCCCTTCCCCGACCGCGTCGACGGGCTGCCCGCCACCTTGACGATCTCGATCACCGGTGACCCGAGTACCCCGCATCAGGCGGGTGTCAACTTGGCCGAGACCCTCGACGGCAGCCTGCTCACCGTGAAGGGGGAGCAGCACACCATCGCCGCATCAGGGGGCAATGCCTGTGTCAACAAGGCCGTGGCCGACTATCTGATCCACCTGCGAACCCCGTCCGAAAGCACCACCTGCACCCTCTGACACACCCCGCCGAGGCCCGCCGACGAGCGTCTGCGCCCGCTCCGTGTCCTTCTCCCCCGCCGAACAGAGGGGAGAAGGACACCGCGGTTCCGTCGGGAGGGACACCTGCGCTTCCCGGCGCGACCTGCCCGTACGCTGCCGGGGCCAGGTGCGCCCATCCCGCACCCCCGCGCTTGACCATGCCGCTGCGGCATGGTTTCCACTGGACCCCTTCGGCGCGACCGCGCCGACATCACCGGCTGCCGAGGGAGAAACCCATCATGGCGTGGAGCACCCGCGAGATCGCGGAGCTCGCCGGCACCAGCCTGAGGACGGTGCGGCACTACCACGACATCGGGCTGCTCGACGAGCCGGAGCGGCGCTCCAACGGCTACAAGCAGTACGGCGTCACCCACCTCGTCCGGCTGCTGCGGGTCAAGCGCCTCACGGCCCTCGGATTCTCCCTGGCCCAGATCGCCGCCCTGCGCGACCACGAACACCCCCGGGACGCTCTGCAAGCCCTCGACGCCGAACTGGCCGCCACCATCGAACGCCTCCAACATGCCCGGGTCGAGGTCGCGGCACTGCTGAAGAAGACCGCCGCGACCGATCTGCCACTCCGGTTCGCCGAGGCGGACGGCCCCGCCGAACTGCCCGACCCGGACCGCTCGTTCGTCACCGTACTGGGCACGATCCTCGGACCGAGCGGCATGGACGCCTACGCGGACATGCTGCGCCAGGACCCCGAAGCGGTCGCCCTGGAACTCGACGACCTCCCCGCCGACGCCGACGAACCGACGCGCCGGGACCTCGCGGAACGCCTCGTGCCCTACGTCCGGGCACTGCATGTGAAGCACCCCGGACTGGACGACCTCTCCTCGGACGCCCCACGCGGGCCGGAGCACACCGCGCAGACCATCGGCAGGGCGATCACCGACCTCTACAACCCCGCCCAGATCGACGTGATGCGCCGCCTCAGGACCCTTCTCGCGCGGCCGGAGGGAAACACGGCCGTCTGAACCGGTGACCCCGGCGGGTCCCTTGTCCACCGGTCGGTGGACAACAGGTTCAGTCGGCAGGACGTGTCGGGCGCCGCACCTCTGCGGCCAGGATTTCCGGCATGAGACACCTACCTGTACGTATGGCCCGATGGAGCGCCCGGCACGCCGGGCGGGCGATCGCCGGCTGGTTCGCGTTCGTCGTCCTGTGCCTCGTGGCCGGCATCGCGCTGGGCACCAACGAGGCCACCACCAAGGACTTCTGGGTCGGCGAGGCGGGACGCGCCGAGGCGACGGCGACCGAGGGCGGCCTGGAGCGTTCCCCCACCGAGCGGATCATGATCCGGGCCAGATCGGGGGAGCTGGACATGGCAGCGGCCGACGCGGCGGCCCGGGACGTGACCGTGCGGATGCGGGAGCTGCCCGAGGTGGAGAGCGTGGCCGCTCCCGTCCGCTCGAAGGACGGCGAGGTCCTGCTGGTCACGGTGGTCCTGAACGGCCCGGAGCTGGAAGGCAAGAAGAACGTCGTGCCGCTCCTGGAGCAGACGGCGGCGGTGGGCGCCGACCACCCGGACCTGGTGGTGGAGGAGACCGGATCCCCAGCCATCAGCAAGGGCGTCAACGACCAGCGCGATGAGGATCTCGCGCTCTCCGAACGCATCAGCCTGCCGGTCACCGTCATCACCCTGCTGGTCGTGTTCGGCTCGGTGATCATGGCGGGTGTGCCGCTGCTGCTGGCGCTCTCCTCGATCGCCGCGGCGATCGGACTGTCCATGGTCGCCTCGCACGTCATGCCCGACGCGGGGGTCGGTACGAACCTCATCCTGCTCATCGGTCTGGCGGTCGGCGTCGACTACACCCTCTTCTATCTGAAGCGCGAACGGGAGGAACGGGCGCGCGCCGACGGGCGGCTCGGCCCGGAAGCCCTCGTGGAGCTGGCGGCGGCGACAGCGGGCCGGGCCATCGTGGTCTCCGGTCTGGCCGTGATCGTCTCCACCGCCACCCTGTATCTGGCCACGGACGTCATCTTCTCCTCACTGGCGACCGGGACCATTCTCGTCGTGGCCGTCGCCGTGGCCAGTTCGCTCACCGTGCTCCCCGCGCTGCTGGTCGTCATCGGCCGCCGAGCCGACCGCCTCGCTCCCCGCAGGGCCGCCCGTCGGGCGAAGCGCGGCAAGCCGGCCCGGGCCGGGAAGCCGGAGACGGGACGGGTGTTCGCCGCTCTGCTGCGCCCGGCCCGGACCCGCCCCGCCCTCACCCTGTGCCTGTCGGTCCTCGTCATGCTCGGTCTGGCCGTGCCCGCGCTCGGCCTGAAACTGATCGACCCGGGAAGGGACACCTTCTCCCGCGACATCCCGGCCATGCGGGTCTACGACCGACTGACCGAGAGCTTCCCCGAACTCCTCGTCACCCACGAGGTCGTCACCCGCTCCACGCCGGAACAGGCGGCACAGGTGAAGCAGGCCCTGGAGGATCTCGGCCGACGGGCCCAGGGGGACCCCCTGTTCGCGCAGACCCCGGAGGGCGCGGAGAGCCCCACGGACCCGAAGACCCCGGCGAGATCCGAGGCGGCGGTCCGCACGTCGGCCGACGGCCGGATCAGCGTGCTGGAACTCTCGGTCCCCCATCCGGCGCCCTCCGCAGAGGCGATCGCGTCGCTCACCCGCCTCCGTCAGGACCACATCCCCGCGACCGTCGGCCGACTGTCCGGCGTGGAGACGGCGGTGAGCGGCGACGTCGCACGGGGCCGCGACTACGTGAGTCACGAGAGCGACAAGCTGCCGCTGGTCCTGGGCTTCCTGCTGCTGATGACCTTCCTGATGACCGTGTGGGCGTTCCGCTCCGTGGCGATCGGCGTGATCGGCGTCGTACTGAATCTGCTCTCCGCCGGGGCCTCGCTCGGCATGCTGGTCCTGGTCTTCCAGGGGACGTGGGCGGAAGGACTGCTGGACTTCGACTCCCTCGGGGCGATCGCGTCCAGGGTTCCGTTGTTCCTCGTGGTGATCCTCTTCGGCCTGTCGATGGACTACCAGGTGTTCGTGGTCAGCCGGATCCAGGAGGCCAGGCAGAACGGCATGTCCGCCCGTGAGGCGGTCCTGGAGGGCATCAACCGGTCGGCCAAGGTGGTGACCAGCGCGGCGATCGTCATGGTGACGGTGTTCGGCGCGTTTGTGGCCCTGCACCTCACCGAGATGAAGCAGATGGGATTCTGCCTGGCCGTGGCCGTCCTCCTGGACGCCGTGGTCATCCGGCTCATGGTCCTGCCGTCGGTGCTGTTGCTCCTCGGTGAGCGTGCCTGGTGGCCGGCCCGGCGCCCCGGCCGGGGTGGGCGGGCGCAGGAACCCGCCGCCGGACCCCTGGCGGAAGTAGGCTGACGCGGTGAATCAACGGCCGCAGCCCGACACCGCGTTGACCGTACCGTCGCTGCACCGGTGGAACGCCGTCCTCTGGGTGCTGCTGGGCGTGGTCCCGCCGGCCCTCGCGGTCGCCGACGCACCCGGGACGACGCGCTTCCCGGTGCTGGGGCTGCTGGCCGTGCTCGCCCTGTCGTACGGCGCGGTGGGGCTGTTCCCCGGCAACCCCGCCCTGCGCCCCCGCCCCTACCTGTACGTGCTCGGCGTGGGCCTCGGAGCCATGTCGTACCTGCTCGACGGCAGCGCGGCGCTCTTCGTGGTGACACTGCCGCACTTCTGGATCTACACCGCGAGCGCGCGTGCCGCGATCGCCCTGAGCGGTCTCGCCGCGGCGGGCGTCGTGGCCGGCAACGTCGTACGGCAGGGCTGGAGCGGGGAGTTCTTCACCGGCAACGTGATCTTCACGATCATCGGGTACGCGGCAGGGGTGCTCATCGGGTTGGGGGTGCGCCACATCACCGAGGACGCCGATGAGCGGGCCCGTCGGCTGAGCGCCGAACTGGAGGAGGCACGGCTCCGGCTGATCGAGGCACACCACCGTCAGGGGGCGGCGGACGAGCGCGAACGGCTCGCACGGGAGATCCACGACACGCTCGCCCAGGGATTCGCGTCCATCATCGTGCTCGCGGAAGCGGCCAGATCCGGTCTGGCGACCGACCCGGGCAGGAGTGGGAGACACCTGCTCGCGATCGAGAACACCGCGCGCGAGAACCTCGCCGAGGCGCGCGTCCTCGTCGGCTCGGCCCCGGAGAGCGGCGTCGCCGCCGGCTCGGTGGCGGACACCCTGCGACGGACCCTGCGGCGGTTCACCGAGGACACCGGGACCTGCGTCACCTCCGAACTGCCGGACGTCACCTGCGACCAGCAGACCCGTATCGCTCTCCTGCGCTGCACCCAGGAGTCCCTCGCCAACATCCGCAAGCACGCGGCGGCCTCCACCGTGGAGGTGGTCCTCACCGCGCAGCCGTACGGCATCGAACTGGAGATCACCGACGACGGCGCGGGCTTCGTGACGGAGGACTCCCACGGCTTCGGGCTGCACGGAATGCGCAAGCGCCTGGCCGAGTTGGGCGGCGAGCTCACCGTCACCAGCTCGGTCGGCGACGGTACCCGCGTCCTGGCCATGATTCCCACCGACGGACAGGGCTGAGATGACACACGGGCCGACAGCGGAGAAGAAGCTCCGGATCCTTGTGGCGGACGACCACACGGTGATGCGTGCCGGGGTCGTCGCCCTGCTGGCGAACGAACCCACCATCGAGATCGTCGGCGAGGCCGAGGACGGCCGGGCGGCCGTCGGTCTCGTCGAACGGCTGGAGCCCGACGTGGTGCTGATGGACCTGCGGATGCCCGTCCTCGACGGGACGAGCGCCACTACGGAGATCGTCGCCGGGCCCGCCCGGACCCGCGTGCTGATCCTGACCACGTACGAGACCGACGCGGAGATCGAGCGCGCCGTCGAGGCAGGCGCCATCGGCTACCTGCTGAAGGACGCCACCCGCGAGCAACTGGTGGAGGCCGTCCACTCCGCGTCCCGGGGCGAGACCGTGCTGGCTCCGCGCGTCGCGGCGCGGCTGGTGGCCCGGCTGCGACGGCCGACGCCGGTGACGCTGACGCCGCGGGAGGTGGATGTGCTGGGGGCGGTGGCGGACGGGCTGTCCAACGTGGAGATAGGCCGCCGGCTGGTCATCGCGGAAGCGACCGTGAAGACGCACCTGCTGAGGGTCTTCGCCAAACTCGACGTCGCCGACCGTACGCACGCGGTGGTCAAGGCACTGGAGCTCGGTCTGCTGGAAGGACCCCGGGGGAGAGCGGAAGGCGCCTGACTTCTTTCCCGGTCGGTGCGTACACCTGCTCGTAGCGCGTCATCCGCGCGGGCCCGCGACGGGGCGGTCCTCGTGGTAGAGGCCGGCGGCGAGGGCGATCGCGGTGTGCGTGGCGGGGTGGGTGGTGTGGGCGCGCCAGATGAGGTGGACGGTGACCGGGTCGGCACCCCGGAGAGGGCGGTAGGTGATGCCGTCACGGCGGTACTGGGCTGCGGTGGCCCGAGGCGTGAGCCCGACGCAGCGGCCGGTGGCGATGGCGGCCAGCCAGTCGTCGATGTCCCGGGTGAACTCGACCCTCGGCCGGTCCTGCTCCGGCCACAGATCCAGGGCGGTGGTGCCCGTGCGGCGGTCGATGGCCAGGACACGGGTCGGGATCTCGTCCAGGCGGATACCGCGGCGGCGGGCCCAGGGGTCGTCGGACGCCATGGCCACGTAGCGCTCCTCGGTGCCGATCCGGGCGTGGGACCACGGCTTGAGGTCGATCGGAGCACGGATGACGGCGAGGTCGCACAGCCCTTCGGCGAGGCCGCCGGTGGGGGTGTTGTGACGGATGAGGCGCAGGTCGGTGCCGGGGTGCTGTTCGTGCCAGCGGCGCTGGAACTCGGTGGTGTGCCGGCCGAACGCGGACCAGGCGTGACCGATGTGCAGACGGGTGTGCCCGGTGGTGGCCTCGCGGACGAACTCTTCGGTGCCGGCGAGCACGATGCGGGCGCGGGCCAGCGCCCGAACTCCCGCGGCGGTGGGGGCGACGCTGCGACTGGTGCGGATCAGCAGCCGTACCCCGAGGAGGCTTTCGAGGCCGGCGAGGGTCCGGGAGACGGCGGCCTGCGACATACCCAGTGCGTGGCCGGCGTCGGTGAAACTGCCGGTGTCCACGATGGCGACCAGACACCGGAGCTGCTTCAGCTCCAGCGCACGCGCCGTGGTCCCCGACTCATCCATACGCCCATCGTATAGATGCGTGCGCGGATGCATTTTGCGCAGGGACGATGCCTCTCCCATCGTCGGTGGCATGAAGACCGATACTTCTCCGCCCTCGACGCCCCGCCCGACCGGAACCGACGGGGCGACGCCGCCACGGGGTACGGGGCGTGGAGCCGGTGTGGCCCTGATGCTGGGCAGTGGCCTGTCCAACCAGACGGGTGCCTCCGTCGCGGCGCTGGCCTTCCCGGTGATCGGGCCCGCAGGAGTGGTGGCGGTACGCCAGTGGGTGGCCGCCGTGATCCTCGGCGCCGTCGGCCGGCCACGGCTGCGGCACTTCACCGCCGCTCAGTGGCGTCCCGTCCTGGGCCTCGCCCTGGTGTTCGCCGGGATGAACCTCTCCCTGTACCTGGCGATCGACAGGATCGGCCTCGGACTGGCCGTCACGCTGGAGTTCCTCGGCCCGCTGACCGTCGCCCTGGCCGGCTCCCGCCGCCGGATCGACCTGGCCGCCGCCGGGGCAGCCGCGGGCGCGGTGGCCGTCCTCATGCGCCCCACGCCCTCCACCGACTACCTGGGCATCGGCCTGGCCCTCCTGGCGGCGGCCTGCTGGGCCGGCTACATCCTGCTCAACCGGACGGTCGGAACCCGCCTGCCCGGCCTGGAGGGCTCGGCCGCCGCGGCGATTCTCTCCGCCGTGCTCTACCTGCCCATCGGCGCCTGGGTGCTGTGGCATCACCCGCCCACGCCCACCGCGCTGGGCTGCGCCCTCGTCGCCGGGGTGCTCTCCTCGGCGGTGCCGTTCCTGGCCGACCTGCTGGCGCTGCGCCGTGTCCCGGCGCACTTCTTCGGCGTGTTCATGAGCGTCAACCCGGTCTTCGCCGCCTTGGTCGGCCTCGCCGTTCTCGGGCAGCGGCTCGATGTCCTCGCCTGGCTGGCCATCGCGGTGATCGTCGCCGCGAACACCGCTGCCGTATCCACCGCACGCCGGAAAACCCCATGAAGATCACGTCAACGCCCACCGCGCGCCCGGCCCGTTCCTACCGCTGCGTGACGGTGGTGAGGAAGTCCAGGACGAGCGGACTCGCGACGGCGCGGAACTCCTCGAAGTAGGCGTGCCGCGCTCCGGGGATCATGTGCAGGCGGGCGCCGGGGATACGGTCCGCGAGCAGGGGAGCGTTGGCGGCGGGGTTGAGCAGGTCGTCGCTGCCGTGCACGACCAGCGTGGGTGCGCCGATGCCCGGCAGGAGCTGCCACGCGTCGTGCTCATTGCTCGCCACCAGGTGGCGGCGCTGGGCGTGGACGGGCATGCCCGGGTCGCCGAGCGTCCGGTACGGGCCGGGGTTCGCCGCCAGCCAGGCCGGGGTGTACATCAGCTCCAGCAGGGCCTGCCGCGCCGCACCCGGTCGCGTCTGCACCAGGGACCTGCGCACGTCGTTGGTGCGTTCGACGGCGTGCGGGCCGCCGGGCGATGTGCACCCGAGCACCAGGGCGCGTACGCGATCGGGATGGCGCGCCGCGAGCTGCTGGGCGACCCGTCCGCCCATGGACGTCCCGTAGACATCGGCCCGCTCGATACCGAGGTCGTCGAGCACCGCGATCACGTCCAGGGCGAACAGCTCGGTGCTGTAGGGCAGATCGGGTTTGTCGCTCTGCCCCGTACCGCGGTAGTCGAGCGTGATGGTGCTGCGGGCGCCGTGGGAGTCATCGCGCACCGCGTCCCACCAGTGGTGGTTGTTGGCCTGCCCGGCCAGGAGGAGCAGGGGAGCAGCCCCGTCGCCCTGGACCTGATGGGCGATATCGACCCCGTCGGGCGTCGTCGTGTGCGGCATGCGCATCCTCACTCCTCCTAGGCCGGTGGCCGGGGGAGCACCGACCTGTTCGAGCGCGCCGGCCAGGTTGTAGTTGAACCAGCTCTCGGCGATCCGGCCGCGCTGCGCCTGCTTGCTTCAGTGGCCTCTCCGACGCGGCGCTCCAGCACCGGAGGGCGCGTCGCACCGATCAGCGCACCGACGGCGCACGCTGCGGAACCGGGGCCCACGACTATCGACTCCGCTCCCGGTCCTCCTCCGGCAGCAGCGCGAGCACCGCGACGACGGCTCGGTGATCGGTTCCCGGCACGGTTCGCTCGCCCACCGAGACCCCGGCCAGACCGGGACCGTGCAGGACGTGATCCAACTGGACCACGGGTGGGACGAGGGCACGGCCGACGGGCCACGTGGGAGCCCACCCGTGGCCGAGCTCGGCGTGCGTGTCCGTGAGGCCGGCCGCGAGCAGGTCCCGCATCGGGGCGTGGTCGAGGGAAGCGTTGAAGTCACCCAGGAACACGGTGTCCGGGCCCGCGCGCCGTGCCAGGGAGGTGAGCGCGGCCATGTCCCGGGTCCACCGCTCCGGGCTCCCGAGGGGGTAGTAGGTGTGAACCGCCACGAACTGCACGCTACGTCCGCCGACCGCGACCTCGGCGACGGTCTGGGGCCAGGCGGTGTCGGCATGAGTCGTACCGGCTTCGCCGAGCGGGAGCCGTGAGTAGACCGAGGAGTCGTACTCGGGGTGGAGTTCCTGGTGCGGCAGCAACGCGCCCAGGCCCGCCCTGTCGAGGGCTTCCACGCCGCCCGTCGGCATCTGCTGCACCGCCAGAACATCGATCCGCTCCGTACGGACCAGCCGCACCACTGCTTGGGCGTCGGCGGAGCCTCCGTTGGTGTTGATGGTGGCCACACGCAGCTCAACCGCGCCTTCTGGCACCCGCGGGCCATCGGATACGAACCGCGGGGCCAGCAACACCGCGTGAGCGGTCACCAGGGCTGCGGTGCCGGCCAGGGCCCATCGGGACCGCAGCGCAGGAACAGCGGCGATCAGCAACAACACCAGTACACCGATGACGGTCGTCCAGGGAAAGAGCACCATCGGCATCGCCAGCGGTGTTCCGGCGTCGAGTCCTGTCAGCCGGACGACGAGCAGAGCGGCGGGCGCGACGAGCGCGACCCCGCAGCCCAGCAGCCCCCATCGCCCTCCGCGACCACGGGCCCGCCGCCGTCTCTCGGCGGGCGGGGCTTCTGTAGCCGTGTGTGTCACGTGTTCCCATCCTGGAGTTGTGCCCGGCGGACCGAAGGCGATGGCCGGATCCCGGACGGAGACGTCTGTGCATGCTGCATGGTTCCGCCGCGGCTCCGTCGGTTCCGTTGTGGTGCCGGGGAGGCCGATAGTCGGTACGAGTTGGTATCGCTGGAGGAGAAGCCGGCCAGGGCCAGGATGTTCGGTCGATTTGGGCCGCAGGTCTGCGGGGCTCGATACCGAAGCACATGATTCTCCAGGCGATTCGATCAGCCGTCAGGTGCGCGGGACGAGATGGACAGGGAGAGCGGCACGACGGCATCACCCCACGGTGGTACGCCCGGTTTCAGGGCCGCGGTGGGCGCGAAGCGGTTTCTGCATTGCCGGTCGGGACCGCTGTCGTGAATGGCTGTGGCAAGGCCTGTGTTTGTGCAGGGGAATCTTTTTTGGTGGGAGGTCCCGGGCGTCAGCGTCCGGTGGCGGTGGCGGGTGCCAGCCAGGCGGCGATTTTATCGGTCACCGCTGGGGCGTGGGTGTTGAGGTAGAAGTGGCCGCCGGGGTAGACGGTCATCTCGAATGGTCCGGTGGTGTGGTCGGCCCATGTGCGTACCTCGTCGGTCGTGGCCTTGGGGTCGGTGTCTCCGGTCAGGGCGTAGACGGGTGCCGACAGGGGTGGGCCGGGCTCGTGGCGGTAGGTTTCAGCGGCTTTGTAGTCGGCGCGGATCGAGGGCATGACCATGAGCTTGATCTCGTCGTCCTCTAGGAGTTGGGACTGGGTGCCGTCCAGGCGCCTGATCTCTTTCAGCAGTCCGTCGTCGTCGAGCAGATGGAATCGTTCGTCCCGGGGCGCGCTCGGTGCACGCCGCCCGGACGCGATGAGCGCGACGGGCAGGGTGCCCCGTGCTTCCATGCGCAGAGCCACCTCGAAGGCGACCGAGGCGCCCAGACTGTGTCCGAACAGCGCCAGCGGTTTGTCCTGCCACGGGTCGATGACCTCGACGATCTGGTCGGCCAGTTCCTGCACCGTCTCCAGGCACGGTTCGTTCCTACGGTCCTGCCTGCCCGGGTACTGCACGGCCAGGGTCTCGACGCGCGGGGCGAGACGTTGGGAGACCGGGTGGAAGTAGCTCGCGGAGCCTCCCGCGTGCGGGAGGCAGAGCAGCCGGACCGGTGCCTGGGGTGCGGGGTGGAAGCGGCGCACCCACAGGTCGCCCGAGTTGCTCGTCGCCATCGCGTTCGTCGTCCTTTCCGACCGGTGTCGTTCGCCCCTCGGGGTGAGGGAACGCCCTCGGCGTCCGCCGCTCGCGCCGCCACCGACGCGCGGCCACATCGGCCCAGGCCCTAACGATCTCAGCGCCACCGGCTGCCGACAACCCCCAACGATCGCGGACGGCTGCTCCGGCCTAGCTGTACGCCGACTGCTATCCCCGCCCCGCCGACTGGCGCGCCCTGGCCGCGCGCCTCGGCCTGGAGAAGAAGCTCGACACCCGTTTCGCGCAGCTGTCCGGCGGTCAGAAGCAGCGGCTGGCCATCGCGCTCGCCCTGATCGGCAACCCCCGGGTCGTCGTCCTGGACGAGCTGACGACCGGCCTGGACCCGGCGGCGCGACGCGAGGTGTGGTCGCTGATCGAGGAAGTCCGGGCAAGCGGCGTCACCATCCTCCTCGTCACGCACTTCATGGAAGAAGCACAGCGGCTGTGCGACCGGGTCGCGATCTTCGACCGGGGGCGGGTCGCCGCACTGGACACCCCGTCCGGTCTGGTGGCGCAGACCGCGAGCGGCACCGTCATCTCCTTCACCCCCTCCAGCCCGCTGGAGGAAGACGTCCTCGCCGCCCTGCCCGGCCTCGCCGCCGTCACGACCCGTGAGGGAAGGGTCACCCTCGCCGGAACCGACGAGACCGTCAACGCGGTGATCACCCTCCTCGCCCGCAGCCGAGTGAGCGCCCACCAGTTGCGCGTCACGGACTCCACCCTCGATGACGCCTTCCTCAACCTGACGGGAGCCGACGCATGAGCGCCGCCACCGCACCCCCGACGCCTTCCACCACCACCGCACCCCGTCCCGGGCGGGCCGTGCTGCGCGCCGAACTGCTCCTGTTCTTCCGGGAGCCCGGCTCCGTGTTCTGGGTCATGGCCTTCCCCACGCTGCTGCTGGTGGTCCTCGGCTTCATCCCGTCCATGACCGAGCCCATGGACGAGCTCGGCGGCCTTTCCACCGTCGAGGCCTACGTGCCCGTCGCCGTGCTCCTCTCGATGATCATGGCTGGTCTGATGGCCATGCCTCCGGTGATCACCGGCTACCGCGAGCGCGGCATCCTGCGCCGGATGTCCACCACCCCCGTGCGCCCCACCGCCGTTCTCGGCGCCCAGGTGGGACTGCACGCCGTCGCTTCGCTGATCTCCGCTGTGGCCGCCCTGGCAGTGGGGCGCTTCGTATCGGATGTCGCCCTGCCGACGCAGCTCGCGGGCTACTCGGTGACCCTGCTGCTGGCGGTGGTGTGCCTGCTGGCGCTAGGCGCGTTGATCTCCGCGCTGTCCCCCGACGTGAAGATCGCCCAGGCGGTCAGCCTGTCGGTGTTCTTCCCCGCGATGCTCGCGGCCGGCGTCTACATGCCCATCCAGCAGATGCCCGAACTGATGGCCGACATCGTGGAGGCACTGCCTTTCGGCGCCGCTGCCCAGGCCCTCAACCAGGCCACCGCCGGCGACTGGCCGGACTGGATCCACCTCGGCGTACTGGCCGTCTGGACGCTGGTGCTGTCGGCGGCCGCCACGCGCTGGTTCCGCTGGGAGTGACGCACGTGTCACGCGGGCCGGGCGCCATGGCCGACACTGAGGGCGTGGCACCCGACGCATCCTCCCCGGTCACCGAGGCGCACGCCGCGCCCGACTCGCAGCCGCGCCTACTCCTCCGCTTCAGCCCTCCGGCCCTCCTGGGCATCGGACTGGCGCTTGCCGCGGCGACCTCCTCCCTGGTCGGCATGGACGGCGCCGAGTGGGTGGCGGCGGGGGTACTCGCCGCAGCGGCGCTCGTCCTGCAGTTGTGGTGGGACCGGGTGGCACGCAGTCGGCCCGGCCCCAGTGCGGCCGGCGCCGCGTACTACACGTTGCGCTCGGTCCTGGCGTTCGGCCTGGCTTGGATCAACCCGTTCTGCGCCTTCTACGCCCGGATGCTTCGACACCGAGCGTCTGCCCCGCCGCTGGGTTCCCCTCGGCCTGCTGGCCACCGCCGCGACGATCGCCGGCGCGCAGATCGGGGGTCTGCCGCCCGACGCCATGGCGAGCTGGGCGTTCTACGGCATGTTGGTCGCCGTCAATGTGGGCATCTTCCTGACCGTCCAGCAAGACGCGGGCAAGGAGGAGGACCGCGCCCGGAAGCGGGTGGCGACCATCCGCGAGCTGGAGCACGCCAACGTCGCGTTGGAGCGGGCCTTGGCGGAGAACGCCGCCCTGCACGACCAGCTCATGCTCCAGGCAAGGGAGGCCGGGATCGCCGACGAACGCCGACGGCTGGCGGCCGAGATCCACGACACCGTCGCCCAGGACCTGACCGGCGTCATCACTCAGCTCCAGATCGTCACCGACACCCAGGAACAGGACATGGCCCGCCTCCATGCCGAACGAGCCCTGCACCTGGCCCGCCACAGCCTCGGCGAAGCACGCCGGGCCGTCGCCAACCTCGCACCCGTCGCGCTGGCCGAGGACGACCTGCCCGAGGCATTGAAGAAGACCGTCATCCGCTGGTCCGAACGCACGGGTGTACACGCCGAGTTCATCCTCACCGGCTCCGACGAGCCGCTGCACGAGGAGGTGGGGGCGACGCTGCTGCGCATCGCGGCGGAAGCATTGTCCAACACGGCACGCCACGCGAAGGCCACCCGGGTCGGCGTCACCCCGTCCTACATGGGCGAGGAGGTCGTGCTCGACGTGCGCGACGACGGCCACGGCTTCAACCCCTCCGCGCTGCCCGAGCCCGACACCGCGTCCGGATTCGGCCTGAAAGGCATGCGCGCCCGCGCGGAGCGGCTGGCGGGGGAGCTGACCGTGGAGTCCGAACCGGGCCTGGGCACTGCCGTGTTCGCACGCGTACCGTTGGTGCCCCATGAACGCTGAGAACAACCCGGCGATCCCCCAGCTGACTGCTGATCATCGACGACCACCTGGGGTTGTGCACGACGGCCCGCGCGGTTGAGGTCCAAGGACCAGGGCAGGACGGGCGGCAGCGCCGGTCACACACATGGGGGGACCGGCACCGCGTTGGTCCGCGGCTACGGAGTGACGCAGCCAATCGAGCCGACCGGGAAGTTGTTGCCGGTCGATGTAGCGGTGAACCCGAAGGTGACGCTGCCTTCCGGTGCGATGGTGCGGTTGTAGTCGAGATTCCTGACCGTGAGTGTGCCATCGGGCCCCGTGGTCAGAGCACCGTTCCACGCGCCGCTGACCTTGGCGCCGACGCCGGGCTTCCACTGCACGGCCCAGCCCTCACGCGCTGTCGTGCCGTGGTTCATGACCTCGACGGAGCCCTGGAAGCCGCCGCTCCAGGAGTCGGTCACGCGGTACACAGCCATGCATCCCGTGTGCGGGTCGCCGGGTGTCGGACTCGATGTGGGGGTGGGTGTCGGAGAGGGCGTCGGATGCGGAGTGCCGCCCGAACCACGGATGCCGGTCACCTCGCCGTTGCCGCCGTCGAAGACGATGTCGGAGCAGGAGAAGAAGTTCTCCTGGCTGTCCGAACGCACCCACTGGATGAACATGACGGCGTCACCCGAGCGGCCCGAGGGCAGGTTCAGATCCCAGTAGTAGTGGCCCCCGTCGGTGCCGGGGCCGCCGGCCTGCGGCGGGTCGGAGACCGTCTCGATCAGTTCCAGATCGTCCCAGCCCAGCTCGGTGCTGGGCGAGTAGCCGGGCTTGGACAGGTACACCCGGAAGGAGCCCGGGTGCGCCGCCCAGTTGCTGTGCTTGACCTGGATCGTCTTCCCGGACGTCAGGTGCGTCCGGGGCCAGTCGGAGCGAGGGGCGTTGTAGCCCGTGAAGTTGTACGGCGACCGGTCACCGGCGCTGCACAGCTTTCCGTCGGGGACGTAACCCGCCCCTCGTCCGCCCGCGTTGGAGTCGAGGACGGCGAACCAGTTGTACAGCGCGTTCGCGCCGCTCTCGTCGAGCGCGGCCTTGCAGGCCGGGTTTGTCGGGTCCAGAGCGCCGGTGCCGGTCCTGGCGTCCAGCATGCAGAGGTAGGTGCGCGATCCCGGTGTCATCGTGACGCCGTGCGCCTGAGCGTTGTCCTGGCCCATTAAGGTCAGGCCGATTCCGCCGAGCAGTGTCGCGAGCACCGCCACCAACGAGGTGAACAGCTTCTTGCGTCGGGCCATGAGGTCTCCTGTGCCTGTGTCAGGGACGGACTTCCGGTCTGTGCTGTGCTTCCCTCGTGCGGCCACCGTTGGGCGAGGAGCCCGGGGGTGGTGGCCCCCGGAGCAGGGGGGATGCTGTCGAGGGTGGGCGCGGCGGCGAGGCGAGCGGGATCGCTCTGGCCGATGAGTGTCATGTCTGGTGTGAGGCCGTAGCCGTCGGTCCCACAGACGGTGGGTCGGCCGGAGCCGGCCCGCGGGTCGCGGCGGACGGACCAGTCCTCGCGCCGCGGGAGCCGGCGATGCGCGGACACGGATGCGGGGCGCGCAGCGCGGTCAACGTCACCGGGGTCCACGGCCTGTGCGGCGTCGGCAAAAATGACGAGCCGGGCTGCGCGCGAGGCAGGGGGAGTACGGTGACGCTCGCATGCGGGGCCTCTCTGTGGGGGAGATGACCGGATCAGGACGATCACAGGATGGAAAGCGCCTGATCGAAAAATTTGGGAGCGCTCCCATTCGCTGGTACTACGGACTGTAAGAGCACTGCCGTGCCCCTGACAACCCGTCGTGCAGAATGCGTCGAGTGGATCGATGAGGATGTGGGACAGGGCCGAGCGCCGGGCCGGCCGTTCTCCGGAGCTCTCCTCCAGCGCCTTCCCCTTACCTTCTACGGTGCGAGGGGCCGGTTGGGCCGACAGGCTGTAGGACCTGACGAGGCGGCAGGAAACGTACATCCGCCTACTCAGTTGGGAGCGCTCCCGCACGGGCGGGAGCGACCTGGCCGCGACCACCACCGGACGGTGGGGGCCGCGGTGGCGCTCGCCGGCGGCGCCTCTCGGAGCATCGTGCTGACCGACGCGATCTGCCTCGCGGCGCCGCCGCCGATCGCTCATGAGTACACCGTATGAGGTGAGCTGTTCGACGGCCTCACAGGCGGGGTCCACACTCAAGAAGCCCCGGAAAGCCGGGCGGAGGGGCTGCCCGCTCCACGACGGAGAGCCCGTCAGCGTACTGACGGGCTCCCGCGACATTACAGCTAACCTGCCATCAGGTCAGATCGTCGGCGTCTCGTCGATGATCTCCTTGTGCGGTTCGACGACGAACTTCCAGCCCTCGCTGGGCTCGAGGAACCGCACTCGAGTCGGGAAGATGTCCAGGGCGCGGCGGTCGCGGTTCTGGCTGTTCGCGTTCTTGCGTCCCCGGGCCGGCTCCTCGTACAGGTCGACCTTGACGTCCGGTACTTCGACGACTTCCTCGCTCCAGCGCTGGACGACCCCCGCGCCGAATGCTTCCCGGGCCGCGGAATAGAGAGACTCCAGGGACTCCTTGCTTCCGCCGGGAACGAAGAGGGCCAGGTTCAGGAGAACGCCGGCACTCTGGAGAACCTCGATTGCCTCCCCTGCCTTGTCCGCAATCCAGATCCCGCCCTCTTCGGCATTATCGGGGAGGACATGAATCTCCTCGCCGAATGCCGTCCGTACAGTGAAGGACCCACCCTCGAAACTCTTTCCCGATTTCGTAAGGAAAGCTGGTGCGTAGCAGTCGGGGGAGACGCCATCCATGCTTGCCGGGACGAAGATGCCGTCCTGGGGACCCAAACCTGAAGTCTCCTCAGCTGTAAGACGTCGAGCTGTAAGCTTCTCGGTATTCACGCCATTCCCCTTTTATCGCGTCGATCTGCTAAATCATCAAGACTCTATCATGGAAAGCGCCAAAGGCTGCCCTTAGGTGCCCGTGCCGGTAATGAAGCCAGTCGTAGAGAAATCGGTCGGCATATAGGACGTCTGCAGTTATATGTGTACGCCCGGACAAAATGGGGATCTACGTTGCTGGGTGACAACTCCAACCGGAAATGGCTCGCCTCTGAGGGTGTGGCGCTTTCCACTCTGAGAGCTCGTAACACGATCATGATCGTGCCTTCTTGAGGCGTCTGAAGCCGTCGTTGATGTTCGCCGCGGTCGTGATGACCTTCAGTGGGGTGCAGCGTCCGTCGCGGATCGGGTGGTGCTTGCTGCCTGTCTTCCGCCGGTCGACCGGCGACGGACCGGTGTCGGCGCCCCCCTTTTCGGGCGCATGTGAGAACCATCGACGCAGGCCCGCGACCAGTCGAGCTCGCCGGCCGCGTTCAGCTCGGCGAGCAGGACCCGGTGCAGCCGGTCGAAAGCTCCTGCCTTCTGCCACCGGTCCAGTCGGCGCCAGCACGTCTGCCCCGAGCCGAAGCCCCGTTCCAGCGGCAGAAGTTGCCACGCCATGTCGTTGTAGAGGATGAACAGGATGCCCTGCAGACAGAGCCTGTCCAACACCGGCCGAGACCCCGGAGACCGCTCCGGCCACGGCGGCAACAACGGCTCGATCAACGCCCACAACTCATCGTCCACGATCCACGGTCGAGTACCCACACCGTCACGAACGGCCGAATCATCACACGGGTAACGCCCAACCAGCCCACATCATCAAGATCGTGTTACGAGCTCTGAGCGTCGGTATCCCGCTCGAAGTCGCAGCCAACCGTCTCGGCGGGCCTCGCCCCCCACCCTCGACCACCCGGACCTGCCTGCTGGCCTCCGACCTTGACCAAATACATAGCCCCGCTTCCGGCGAGGTTCGGCGTGCCGTTCTTCCTGCACGGCCGCGAGGCGTTCTGGGACGCCGAGCGGGTCTCCGCGTTCGTCTCCTCCGTCCGCGGGGTCGCCCGGGACGGCGAGAGTGACGCCCCTCTTCACCCTGCCCGAAGGCAGCACAACGGCCTGATCGGGCCGACAGAAGAGCCGGAGCAGCCGGAATAAGCACGCACGGCCGCCTGATCGATGTGACGGAGCGGGGCGGGGCGCGCTACCGACTGCTCGACGACCGGGCCCAGCGCCGCATCGAGCACACCGGGCCTGCCCCGCGGCCACCCGCATGGGGGGAGGGAGGGGGGAGTTGGGCAGTGTCGGCTCGAGTATGTCCCGGTGGAAGTTGTCGGGCCGGTGGCCGGTGGTAGGGGTTGGCCAGGACGGCGGTGGGTACGCCGGGTGGGTGGTTTGCCGTGATCCTGTGGCCGGGCAGCTTCGGCGGGAGTACGGAGCTGTAGGAGTGGGTGACCGTCAGGTCGGCGTTGCCGGGTACCGTGTCCGGCGGCGGTTGTGCGTGGCGCGTCGAGTGCGTTTCGTGGCGGCTGGTGGTGGTGCCTCCGCTGTGCTGGGGCAGCCGGGACGTGTGGTTCTCCGGTTTTGGGGCCCACGGGGCGTGGAGAGGGGTTCAGATGGCTTCGTTGTTGCCGAGGCTGTGCGGGAGCGCCACTTTTTTCATCGGATGCGTTGCGGGGCGGTGAGGGTCAGTCCTGACGAGCATGTGTTCGGCGCGGCCCGAGCGCAGTAGGAGACAGGCCCAGCGGAGCGCGTCGAGGCCCGAGGCGGCGCCGTTGCACACTGTGCTCTGTGCGGCCGCGGTCTTCGCGGGTCACTACTGGCCGCGGGCGCTGGACGTGCGCCGGTTGCGCTGCGTCCAGAGGCCCGCAGTGCACGGCGCCTCCGGCGGGCCGCCGACTTCCATGACTGTGTGGCGCACGGTCAATGGGGCATTGTGGTTCCCGCCCGGGCGGGAAGGTCATCGACGTCGGGCAGTGGGAGCGGACGCCCGAACTGATGGGGCGGCTGGGGGCGGCCGGGTTCCGGGCGTTCGCCCCGTTCG
>NZ_JBIVUV010000013.1:0-270488 GCF_044768525.1 Streptomyces sp. NPDC091287 | reverse complement strand
ACGCTCGGCTGGGAAACCCCAGCCGAGCGCCTGCATAAACTGCTCACGGCCTGACCAACACAACCACGTGTTGCGACGACCCCTAGAAACCGCCCCCTCGGGGGCGCGGGCCCTTCCTCGCTCCGTACGCCCTACGGGTGCTCGACGCCGTCCTCCAGCTTCTGGCCCCGCAGCAGGAACCAGGCCGCGACCGCCGCCGCCAGCAGTACCGCCGCACCGACGCCCGCGGCCGACCGCAGTCCGTCAACGAACGCCTCCTGGGCCGCCGAGACCAGCGGCCCGGCCTGGGCGGCGGGCAGCGCCCCGGCCGCCTCGACCGCGCCGCCCAGTGACTCGTGGGCGGCCGACTCGACGTCGGCGGGGATGCCGGACGGGGTCGGGAAGCCCCGGTAGACGCCGGTGACGATGGAGCCGAGCAGGGCGATGCCGAGGGCCGCGCCCAGTTCGTACGCGGTCTCGGAGACGGCGGACGCGGAGCCCGCCTGCTCCTTCGGCACGCTGGAGAGGATCACGTCGGCGGTGACGGTGAAGGCGAAGCCCGCGCCGACGCCGACGACCAGCAGCATGGCGCCGAGCAGCGGATACCCGGTGTTCTGGTCGAGCAGCGTCACACTGCCGAGGGCAAGACCGACCGCGGCCAGGCCGCCCGAGACGACGGAGCGGACCGAGAAGCGGCGGGCGGCGAACCCGGCCAGCAGACCCGCGGTCACCGCGCCGATGGCGGCGGGCAGTTCGGCGAGCCCGGCCTCCAGCGGTCCACGGCCCTGCACCAGTTGCAGGAACTGGGAGAGGAAGAAGACCAGACCCGACAGGCCGAGGATGGTCAGCAGGTCGGCGAGGACCGCGCCGGAGAAGCCCCGGTGGTGGAAGAGCCGCATGTCCAGCAGGGGCGCGGGCAGCCGCAGTTGCCTGCGGACGAACCAGGTGAGCGCGCCGACGCCGACGACGGCCGCCGCCCCGGCCTCCCAGCTCACCCCGTGCGCGGCCGCTTCCTTGATGGCGTACACGACACCGATCATGCCGACCAGGGAGAGCCCGACGCTGAGCATGTCCCACGGGCCGGGGGCCGGGTTCTTGGACTCCGGGATCAGCTTGATGCCGACGACGACGAGGACGGCCATCACGGGCAGGTTGATGAGGAAGACCGAACCCCACCAGAAGTGTTCGAGCAGGAACCCGCCGACGACCGGGCCGACGGCCGCGCCCGCCGAGGCCATCGCGCCCCAGATCCCGATGGCGAGGCTGCGCTCGCGCGGGTCGTGGAAGAGGTTGCGGATCAGGGCCAGGGTGGACGGCATCAGGGTGGCGCCCGCGACACCGAGCAGCGCCCGGGCCACGATCATCATCTCGGGCGTGGTCGCGTACGCGTTGAGCACGGAGACCGCGCCGAACGCGACGGCGCCGACCAGCAGCAGCTTCTTGCGGCCGATCCGGTCGCCGAGGCTGCCCATCGAGACGAGCAGGCCGGCGATGACGAAGGAGTAGACGTCACCGATCCAGAGCAGCTGGGTGCCGGTCGGTTCGAGGTCCTCGCTGAGGAACGGGGTGGCGAGACCGAGGACGGTCGCGTCCACGGCCACCAGCAGCACGGCGAGGACGAGGACGGCGAGCGCGATCCACCGCCCCGGGCGGCGTACGGCGTCCGTGGTGTCCGGGTTCTGGTCGATGCTGGTCATTGCTCTACGCTCCGGCGTGCTCCGCCGAGCAGCAACTCGACGATCATGTGTTGGAAATCCTGTGCGGCGACCCGCCCCGCCTGGACGGCCCAGGCGCCGGTGCCGACGAGCCCGTAGAGGGCCTCCGTCAGCCAGGCGGGGGAGAGGTCGATACGGAACTCGCCGCGCTCCTGGCCCCGGCGGAAGAAGGCGGAGACGCGGGCGTCGGCCCGGTTCCAGCCCTCGTTGACCTCGTCGCCCTCGAAGAGCTGGTTCTCGTTGACGAGGAAGGACAGCAGTCCGGCGCTGGGCTCGACGGCCGCGATGAGGCGGCGCAGCCCCTCCTCGGAGGTGTCCTCATCGAGCCGGGCGGCGTCCAGGGCCGCCTCGAACTCCTGGATGCCGAGATTCTCCAGCGCCCTCACCAGGGCGTCACGCCCGGCGAAGTGGCGGTGGAGGGTGGCCCGGCCGATGCCCGCCGCCCTGGCGACCTCGTCCATCGTGGCGGTCGATTTGCGGGTCAGCAGGGCGGCGGCGCTGCGCAGCACCTGCTCACGGTCGAGAGTCATGAGACAACCATAACCCATCTGAGACAGATTCGTCTCACCGTAGGGCGTGCGCGGGCGCGCAGCAGGACGAGGGGAAGGCAAGAGGGGGTGGGGCGGGGGAGGAAGAGCCGGGGGCGGAAGAGCCGGGGGCGGAGCGAGGCGGGAAACAAAAAAAGTGGCCGGAGGTGAATCCACTCCTTGCCACTCTCAACTTATAGCGCACGGGGGGCCTTGCGGCAAGGCCCCCCATATGCCGCAGAATCGTCCGCCGTAGCCGGGATGGGACGCCGCCCTCCGTACGCACCGCAGATCGGAACGATGCCGTGAAACCCCTGACCGCCAGCGCGTTCGACCTCCCCGACCGCCTCTCCCCCAAGGCCGACCCGGCGCTGATCGCCGATGACGAGCAGCACTTCGCGGCCATCGCCCACTGCCTGGAACAGTCGATCGCCGAGCTGACCGACCGGCTCGCGGCCGAACGCAGGGCGCCCGGCGGGGCGAGCCGGCAGGCGATGGACCGGGACGTGGAGATCCACCGGCTGACCGGCCGGCTGCGCGCCCTGCGCAGGTTCGGCCTCGACCTGTGCCTCGGGCACATGGTCGCCGCGGACGGCTCCGGGCCGCTGTACGTGGGACGGCTCGGGCTGACCGACAGCACGGGCCGCCGGCTGCTGCTCGACTGGCGCTCCCCCGCCGCCGAGCCGTTCTTCGGGGCCACCCACGCCGATCCGATGGGCCTGGCGAGCCGCCGCCGCTACCGCTGGACCGGCGGCCGGATCAGCGACTACTGGGACGAGGTGTTCGCACCGGAGGGCTTCGCCGGTCATGCCGCGCTGGATGACCAGTCCGCGTTCATCGCCAGTCTGGGCGGCAACCGGTCGGCCCGGATGCGCGATGTCCTGGGCACCATCCAGGCCGACCAGGACGCCATCATCCGGGCGGGCTCCCGGGGCGCGCTCGTCGTCGACGGCGGGCCCGGCACCGGGAAGACCGTCGTCGCCCTGCACCGCTCCGCCTACCTCCTCTACTCCGACCCGCGCCTCGGGCACCGCCGCGGTGGCGTGCTGTTCGTCGGGCCGCACGAGCCCTATCTGGGGTACGTCGCCGATGTCCTGCCCAGCCTCGGGGAGGAGGGCGTGCAGACGTGCACCCTGCGGGACCTGGTCGCCGAGGGAGCGCAGGCGGGCGCCGAGGCCGACCCGGAGGTGGCGCGTCTGAAGGCGTCGGCGGACCTGGTGAAGGCGGTCGAGCCGGCCGTCCGGTTCTACGAGGAGCCGCCCGCCACGGGCGTACGGGTCCAGACGCACTGGTCCGACATCTGGCTGAGCGCCGCCGACTGGGCCTCGGCGTTCGGGGCGGCGGACCCGGGCACACCGCACAACGAGGCGCGGGACCAGATCTGGGAGGAGCTGCTCACGATCCTCGTGGACAAGCACGACGGCGACGCCCCGGAGGCACAACTGCGCGCCTCGCTGCGGCGCAACCGGGAGCTGTTCGCCCTCTTCGACCGCGCCTGGCCGCTGGTCGAGGCGGCCGACCTGGTCGGCGACCTCTGGTCCGTACCCGCCTATCTGCGCAAGTGCGCCCCCTGGCTGACCTCGGAGGAGGTCGGGCGGTTGCAGCGCCATGACGCCCGGGCCTGGACGGTGTCCGACCTGCCTCTCCTGGACGCGGCACGGCAGCGGCTCGGCGACCCGGAGGCGTCCCGGCGCAGGCGCCGTCACGAGGCCGCGGCCGCCGCCGAACGCGAGCAGATGGACCGGGTCGTCGAGAGCCTGCTGGCCGACGAGACCCTGGCCGACGCGGACGCGGACGGCGAGGGTGCGCTGGTGATGCTGCGCGGGGCGGATCTCCGGGAGTCCCTGGCCACCGCCGACCGGCCGAGCGGCACCGAACCCGACCTGCTGGCCGGTCCGTTCGCGCACATCGTCGTGGACGAGGCGCAGGAACTGACCGACGCCCAGTGGCAGATGCTGCTCCAGCGGTGCCCGTCCCGGAGCTTCACCGTCGTCGGGGACCGTGCGCAGGCCCGGCACGGGTTCACCGAGTCGTGGCAGGAGCGGCTGGAGCGGGTCGGGCTCGACCGGATCACCCTGGCCTCCCTGACCATCAACTACCGGACACCGGAGGAGATCATGGCGGAGGCCGAACCGGTGGTCCGGGCCGTGCTCCCCGACGCCAACGTGCCGGTCTCCGTCCGCAGCAGCGGCATCCCCGTCACGTACGGCCCCGTCGGGGACCTGGACACCGTCCTCGCCGACTGGCTCGCCGCGCACGACGACGGGATCGCCTGTGTCATCGGAGATCCCGCGTTCCGGGCGACGCCCCGCGTGCGGTCGCTGACCCCGGAGCTGTCGAAGGGCCTGGAGTTCGACCTGGTCGTCCTCGTCGACCCGGAGAGGTTCGGCGCGGGCGTCGAGGGGGCGGTGGACCGCTATGTCGCGATGACCCGGGCGACCCGGGAACTCGTCGTCCTGACGAGCTCCTGAGGCCGTCGGGGCTGGGCCTGTGGGCGGGCTTTCAGTGCCAGGGCAGTCCTGCCCGGTGCCGCCAGTAGGCCTCCGGCTCCTCGACCAGGGCGTCGAGGCCGGCCCGCTGCTCGTCGTCCAGGTCGACGACGGCGGCGTGCAGATTGCCGGAGAGCTGGCCCACCGTGGCGGCGCCGGAGAGCGCGACGTCGGCCCAGGGCTGGTGCAGGACCAGCGCGAGGGCGACCGCGTCGCCGCCCACGCCCGCGGCGGCGGCGATCTCCTGGAACACGGCGGGGGCCTCGTCCCCGGCGAGGCGCCCGTTGGCCATGCCCTCCTTGACGATCACGGTGAGCCCGGCGTCGTGGGCCTCGGCGAGCGCGGGCGCGGCCGAGGTCTCCAGGGCGTTGTAGGTGGCCTGAACCGTGCGGAAGAGGGGTTCGCCGTCGACCGTGACGGCGAGGGCGGCCCGGATCGCTTCGGCCTGGGCGGGGCCGCTGGTGGAGAGGCCGACGGTGACGCCGTCGGCGGCCAGGGCGGCGAGCCGGTCGAGCAGTTCCTTGTCGGTGAGCGCGGGGCTGTCCGGGGTGACCGAGTGGACCTGGTAGAGGCTGAGCCGGTCGCCGAGGAGGGCCCGGGTCTCGGCGTACTGGCGCTCGAAGGCGGTGAGGCTGTGGTCCTTGACCTCGTGTTCCTCGGCCTCGACGTCCCAGTCGGCGGTATAGGCGTACCCCCACTTGCTGCCGACGACGAGGTCGGTGAACGAGGGCCGGGCGTCCAGCCACTCCGCGAGGAACTCCTCGGCACGGCCGTAGGAGCGTGCGGTGTCGACATACCGGACGCCCTGGGCGTAGGCGGCGTCCAGCAGTTCGTGGGTGCGGGCGCGCAGGGCGTCGGCGTCGCGGTCGGCGGGCAGGTCCCGGTCTCGGTGGAGATTGATGTAGCCGGGCCTCCCGACGGCGGCAAGGCCCAGCCCGATGTGGGCGGTCGGGGTCGTCGCGGCGGCCAGGGCGGCGAAGGGCATCGCGGGCTCCTCGGGGTCGAGTTTCGGTTACTCCTACCCCGGTGAGCGCGCGATGCCCTTCGTCCATCCGGTGCGGCACGCCTCCCCGCGCGCACCTGGCCGGCCTTCCTACTGGCGGGCGGTCGCCCAGGCGTGCTGCGCGGCCAGGTCTTCCTTCACCTCGGCGAGCTGTACGGCGACGGCGGAGGGGGCCGTTCCGCCCCGGCCGTCGCGGGAGGCGAGGGCGCCCCGCACATTGAGCACCGTGCGGACCTCGGGGGTGAGGTGCTCGGAGATCTTGGCGAACTGCTCGTCGGTGAGCTGGTCGAGCTCGATGCCCTGCTGCTCGCACTCCTTGACGCAGGCGCCGGCCACCTCGTGCGCCACCCGGAACGGAACGCCCTGCTTGACCAGCCATTCCGCGATGTCGGTCGCGAGCGAGAAGCCCGCCGGGGCCAGCTCCTCCATGCGTTCGCGGTTGACGGTGAGGGTGGCCATCATCCCGGTGAAGGCGGGGAGCAGGACCTCCAGCTGGTCGCAGGAGTCGAAGACGGGCTCCTTGTCCTCCTGGAGGTCCCGGTTGTACGCGAGCGGGAGCGCCTTGAGCGTGGCGAGCAGGCCGGTCAGGTTGCCGATGAGGCGGCCGGACTTGCCCCGGGCCAGCTCCGCGATGTCCGGGTTCTTCTTCTGCGGCATGATCGAGGAGCCGGTGGAGAAGGCGTCGTGGAGGCTGACGAAGGAGAACTCCTTCGTGTTCCAGATGATGACCTCCTCCGCGATCCGGGAGAGGTTGACGCCGATCATCGCGGTGATGAAGGCGAACTCCGCGACGAAGTCCCGCGAGGCGGTGCCGTCGATGGAGTTGGCGACCGAGCCGTGCTCGAACCCGAGGTCGGCGGCGACCGCCTCCGGGTCGAGGCCGAGCGAGGATCCGGCGAGCGCCCCGGAGCCGTACGGGGAGACGGCGGTGCGCTCGTCCCACTGGCGCAGCCGCTCGGCGTCCCGGGACAGGGACTGGACGTGGGCGAGCACGTGGTGGGCGAAGAGCACGGGCTGGGCGTGCTGGAGGTGGGTGCGGCCCGGCATCGCGACGTCCGCGTGGGCCTCGGCGAGGCCGACCAGGGCGCTCTGGAGATCGGCGATCAGGCCGCCGATGGTCCGGGCGTGGTCGCGCAGGTACATCCGGAAGAGCGTGGCGATCTGGTCGTTCCGCGACCGTCCGGCCCGCAGCTTGCCGCCGAGGTCGGCGCCGAGGCGCTCCAGGAGTCCGCGCTCCAACGCGGTGTGGACGTCCTCGTCGGCGATGGTCCCGGTGAAGGAGCCGTCAGCGACGTCCGCTTCGAGCTGATCGAGCCCGGCGAGCATCCGGGTCAGCTCGTCCTCGCTGAGCAGGCCCGCCTTGTTGAGCACGCTCGCGTGGGCTCGGGAGCCGGCGATGTCGTACGGCGCGAGCCGCCAGTCGAAGTGGACGGACGCGGACAGCTTGGCCAGCGCCTCGGCCGGTCCGTCGGCGAAACGCGCGCCCCAGAGCCGGACGTCACCGTTGTTGCTGCTCACTGCGTGCTCCTCAAAAAGACAAAGGCAAAGGCCAGGACAGAGGCCAAGGTGCGGATATGCGGCCGCCTCCCTGCCGCGTGACGACGGGGAGGCGGCTGTACAACGAGGGAGGGTCAGGCGAGGTAAGCGTCAGGCTATGCCTGCAGATCACGCTTCGCCGCGATCTTGGAGGAGAGACCGAAGATCTCGATGAAGCCCTGCGCCTTGGACTGGTCGAAGGTGTCGCCCGAGTCGTAGGTGGCGAGGTTGAAGTCGTACAGCGACTCCTCGGACTTCCGGCCGGTGACGACGGCGCGGCCGCCGTGCAGGGTCATCCGGATGTCGCCGGTGACGTGCTGGTTGGCCTCGTTGATGAAGCCGTCCAGGGCGCGCTTGAGGGGGGAGAACCACAGGCCGTCGTAGACCATCTCGCCCCAGCGCTGCTCGACCTGTCGCTTGTAGCGGGCCAGCTCGCGCTCGACGGTGACGTTCTCCAGCTCCTGGTGGGCGGTGATCAGCGCGATGGCGCCGGGCGCCTCGTACACCTCGCGGGACTTGATGCCCACGAGCCGGTCCTCGACCATGTCGATCCGGCCGATGCCCTGCGCGCCGGCCCGCTCGTTGAGCTGCTGGATCGCCTGGAGGACGGTGACGGGACGGCCGTCGATGGCTACGGGCACGCCCTCCTTGAAGGAGATGACGACCTCGTCGGCCTCGCGCTGGACGGCGGGGTCGTCGGTGTACTCGTAGATGTCCTCGATCGGCGCGTTCCAGATGTCCTCCAGGAAGCCCGTCTCTACGGCGCGCCCGAAGACGTTCTGGTCGATGGAGTACGGGGACTTCCTGGTGGTCGCGATCGGGAGGTTCTTCTCCTCGCAGAAGGCGATCGCCTTGTCCCGGGTCATCGCGTAGTCACGGACCGGGGCGATGCACTTCAGGTCGGGGCCGAGCGCGGAGATGCCGGCCTCGAAGCGGACCTGGTCGTTGCCCTTGCCGGTGCAGCCGTGGGCGACGATCCCGGCGTTGTGCTTGTGGGCGGCGGCGACGAGGTGCTTGACGATGGTCGGCCTGGAGAGGGCCGAGACCAGCGGGTAGCGGTCCATGTAGAGGGCGTTGGCCTTGATCGCCGGGAGGCAGTACTCCTCGGCGAACTCGTCCTTGGCGTCCGCGACCTCGGCCTCGACGGCACCGCAGGCGAGCGCGCGCTTGCGGATGACGTCCAGGTCCTCGCCGCCCTGGCCGACGTCCACGGCAACGGCGATGACCTCGGCGCCCGTCTCCTCGGCGATCCAGCCGATGGCGACGGAGGTGTCCAGGCCGCCCGAGTAGGCGAGAACGACGCGCTCGGTCACGGGTTTCTCCTTACGGTGCAATCACTGATGGGTATAACTATGCAGTCCACCGTATTGTTTGTCAAAATAGCAGGTCAGCGTAGTCGCTCGGTCGCGCGGGCGCGTGGAGGCGGCCAGCGGAGCGGCGTCGCGCACCGGGGTCCGGATGATGAAATTCCCTGCTCACCGCCCGGATCGAGGGCTGATAATCACCTCATGGGAAAAACGCACGAACGCATCGACGGACGGCTCAGAACCTTCATCGAGGAACAGCACATCTTCTTCACGGCCACCGCCCCGCTGGACTCCGACGGCACGGTGAACCTCTCCCCCAAGGGCCTCACCGGTTCCTTCGCCGTCCTCGACGAGCGGACCGTCGCCTACCTGGACTTCGCCGGGAGCAACGCCGAGACCGTCGCCCACCTCCGGGAGAACGGGCGCATCACCCTGATGTGGTGCGCCTTCCAGGGGCCGCCGAACATCGTGCGCGTGCACGGCCGGGGTGAGCCGGTCTTCCGTGACGACCCCCGGTTCCCCGGGCTCCTCGCCCGCTTCCCCGGTGTCGATCCGGCCCCGCACGGGCTGCGCGCGATCATCGTGGTGACCGCCGAACTGATCCGCGACACCTGTGGGTTCGGCGTGCCGTTCCTGAGCTACGACGAGGACCGCACGCTGCACGCGGACCGGTTCCGGCGCGACGACGACGAGAGCCTCAGCGCCTACTTCGCGAAGAAGGAGGACATCGCGACGAGCATCGACGGACTGCCGGGCCTGCCGCTCCCGCTGCCGCCCCTGCCGACCGCGCTCCCGGAGTGAGCCCGTCCCGTCCGGAGTGAGCCGCTGGGCCGTACGGAGCAGGTCCGGTGGGGCGTGCCCGCCGGCCGCCGTACGGTCCGGAGCATGCGCAGATCACTGGTGACCGCCGCCGTACTCCTCGCCCTGGCCGGCTCCCTCGGGGCCGGGCCCGGCCGGACCGATGCCCCTCCCCTGCCGTACCGGCTGGCGGACACGGGCGGCGGCTCCCAGCTGATCACCGCCGAGGCCCCCGGTACCGGCTCCACGACGGGGACCGTGACCTGGTGGGAGCGGCGCGGGGGCAGGTGGACGGAGGCCGGGTCGGCACCCGCGCGGTTCGGGGCGAACGGGCTGGCCGAGGGGGCGACCCGGGAGCAGGGCACCAGCACCACGCCCACCGGTCTGTACGACCTGCCGTACGCCTTCGGCATCGAGGACGCCCCGGCCGGCACGACGTACCCCTACCGCGAGGTCACCGAGGACTCCTGGTGGTGCCAGGACAACGACTCGCGCGCGTACAACCGCTGGGTGGAGCCGCGCCCCGGCCACTGTCGGGCGGCGGAGGCCGAGCACCTGGTCTCCTACGGCACGCAGTACGCCCGCGCCCTGGTGATCGGCTTCAACTACGACCGGCCGGTACGGGGCAGGGGCGCGGGAATCTTCCTGCATGTGAACGGACGCGGGGCGACGGCCGGGTGCGTCTCGGTCCCGGCCGACGCCATGGCGGAGATCCTCGCCTGGGCGGACCCGGAGCGCGAACCGCACATCGCGGTCGGCACCTCCTCGGGCCCGACCGCGATCACGCGCTACTGAACAGGGATGCTCAGCGGTCGTTCTGAGCGAGCCTCAGCAGGTGATCGGCGAGCGCCTGGCCGCCGTTCGGGTCACGGCTGATGAGCATCAGCGTGTCGTCGCCCGCGATGGTGCCGAGGATGTCGTGCAGTTCGGCCTGGTCGATGGCCGAGGCGAGGAACTGGGCCGCGCCCGGCGGGGTGCGCAGCACCACGAGGTTGGCCGACGCCTCCGCCGAGATGAGCAGTTCGGCCGAGAGCCGGCGCATCCGCTCCTCCTTGGCCGAGCCGCCCAGCGGGGCCTGCGGGGTGCGGAATCCGCCCTCGCTCGGCACCGCGTAGATCAGCTCGCCGCCGGTGTTGCGGATCTTCACCGCGCCCAGCTCGTCGAGGTCCCGGGAGAGCGTCGCCTGGGTGACGCTCAGCCCGTCGTCGGCGAGGAGCTTGGCCAGCTGGCTCTGCGAGCGGACCGGCTGCCGGTTCAGGATGTCCACGATCCGGCGGTGGCGGGCGGTGCGGGTCTGCGGCACGGACGGCCCGCCGTGCTCGGATTCCTGCGCCTCGGTCATCGTCGTCGCCTCATTCTCCGGAGGGTCATGCTCCGGATCGTCCGTCCCCGTATGCCGCGTCGAGAGCGCTCGGCAGGATCTCCAGGAACGCGTCCACCTCCGCGTCACCGATGATCAGCGGCGGCATGAGCCGTACGACATCGGGGGCGGGCGCGTTCACCAGGAGGCCGGCTCCCTGGGCCGCCTGCTGCACCTGCGGTGCGAGGGGTCCGGTGAGCACGATACCCAGCAGCAGGCCAGCGCCGCGGACGTGGGAGACCAGTGGGTGTCCCAGCGCCTCGACGCCGTCGCGGATCCTCTCCCCGAGCCGCTTGACGTCGGCGAGCACGCCGTCGGCCGCGAGGGTGTCGATGACGGCGAGTCCGGCGGCACAGGCGACCGGGTTGCCGCCGAACGTCGTGCCGTGGTGCCCGGGCTTCAGCAGGTCGGCCGCCGGTCCGAAGGCGACCGTCGCGCCGATCGGCAGTCCGCCGCCGAGACCCTTGGCGAGGGTGACGATGTCCGGCTCGACGCCCTGGTGGGCCTGGTGCTCGAACCACTGGCCGCAGCGGCCGATTCCGGTCTGGACCTCGTCCAGGACGAGCAGGGTGCCGGTCGCCCGGGTGATCTCCCGGGCGGCCTCCAGATAGCCCTTGGGCGGGACGACGACGCCGTTCTCGCCCTGCATCGGCTCGATGATGACCAGCGCGGTGTCGGTGGTCACGGCGGCCTTCAGCGCGGCGGCGTCCCCGTACGGAACGTGGGTGACGTCACCGGGCAGCGGGCGGAAGGGCTCCTGCTTCCCGGGCTGGCCGGTGAGGGCGAGCGCGCCCATCGTCCGGCCGTGGAAGCCGCCGTCGGTGGCGACCATGTGGGTACGCCCGGTGAGCCGGCCGATCTTGAAGGCGGCCTCGTTGGCCTCCGCGCCGGAGTTGGCGAAGAAGACCCGCCCCTGACGGCCGAAGAGCTGGAGCAGCCGCTCGGCGAGCGCGACGGGCGGCTCGGCGATGAACAGGTTCGATACATGCCCGAGGGAGGCGATCTGGGTGGAGACGGCCTCGACGACGGCGGGGTGGGCGTGGCCGAGGGCGTTGACCGCGATGCCGCCGACGAAGTCGAGGTGGCGGGTGCCTTCCTCGTCCCAGACGTAGGCGCCCTCGCCGCGGACGAGCGGCAGCCGGGGCGTGCCGTAGTTGTCCATCAGCGCGCCCTGCCACCGCTGGGTGAGTCCTTCGGCGCCGGTCATGATTCCCCCTGCTGCTGGTGTCCGTGCGTTGCCGGTGTTCCGTGTACGTCGATGGGGGCGTCGGGCACGACCATCGTGCCGATGCCCTCGTCGGTGAAGATCTCCAGCAGGATCGAGTGCTGGACGCGGCCGTCGATCACGCGGGCGGTCTCGACGCCGTTGCGCACGGCGTGCAGACAGCCCTGCATCTTGGGGACCATGCCGCTGGACAGCTCGGGGAGCAGCTTCTCCAGCTGGCTCGCGGTGAGCCGGCTGATGACGTCGTCGCTGTTGGGCCAGTCCTCGTACAGTCCCTCGACGTCGGTGAGGACCATCAGCGTCTCGGCGTTCAGCGCGGCGGCGAGCGCGGCGGCCGCGGTGTCGGCGTTGACGTTGTAGACGTGATGGTCGTCGGCGGAGCGGGCGATGGAGGAGATGACCGGGATGCGGCCGTCGTCCAGCAGCGCCTGGATGGCCCCGGTGTCGATGGCGGTGATCTCGCCGACCCGGCCGATGTCGACGAGCTCGCCGTCGATGGTGGGCCGGTGCTGGGTGGCGGTGATGGTGTGGGCGTCCTCACCGGTCATGCCGACGGCGAGGGGGCCGTGCTGGTTGAGGAGGCCGACCAGCTCGCGCTGGACCTGTCCGGCGAGCACCATCCGGACGACGTCCATCGCCTCGGGAGTGGTGACCCGCAGCCCGGCCTTGAACTCGCTGACCAGGCCCTGCTTGTCGAGCTGGGCGCTGATCTGCGGGCCGCCGCCGTGCACGACGACGGGCTTGAGGCCGGCGTGCCGCAGGAAGACGACGTCCTGGGCGAAGGCGGCCTTCAGCTCCTCGTCGATCATGGCGTTGCCGCCGAACTTGATGACGACGGTCTTGCCGTGGTGCCGGGTCAGCCAGGGCAGCGCCTCGATGAGGATCTGCGCCTTCGGGAGTGCGGTGTGCTTCCGCGCTGTGGTCATGAGCTGTACGCGCTGTTCTCGTGGACGTAGTCCGCGGTGAGGTCGTTGGCCCAGATGACGGCCGACTCGGTGCCGGCGGCGAGGTCGGCGGTGATCCTGACCTCCCGGTAGCGCATGTCGACGAGTTCGCGGTCCTCGCCCACGCTGCCGCTCTTGCAGACCCAGACGTCGTTGATGGCGACGTTGAGCCGGTCCGGCTCGAAGGCGGCCTTCGTGGTGCCGATCGCGGAGAGGACGCGGCCCCAGTTGGGGTCCTCACCGTGGATGGCGCACTTGAGGAGGTTGTTGCGGGCGATGGACCGGCCGACCTCGACGGCGTCGTCCTCGGTGGCCGCGTTGATCACCTCGATCCGGATGTCCTTGGAGGCGCCCTCGGCGTCCCCGATGAGCTGCCGGGCGAGGTCCCCGCAGACGGCCCGTACGGCCTCGGCGAACTCCCCCTGCTCCGGGGTGATTCCGCTGGCGCCGGAGGCGAGCAGCAGCACGGTGTCGTTGGTGGACATGCAGCCGTCGGAGTCGATCCGGTCGAAGGTGGTGCGGGTGGCGTCGCGGAGGGCGGCGTCCAGCACGGGGGCTTCGACATCGGCGTCGGTGGTGAGGACGACGAGCATGGTGGCGAGGCCCGGGGCGAGCATGCCCGCGCCCTTGGCCATGCCGCCGACGGTCCAGCCGTCGCCGCCCGCGACGGCCGTCTTGTGCACGGTGTCGGTGGTCTTGATGGCGATGGCGGCCTTCTCACCGCCGTGCTCGCTGAGCGCGGCGGCGGCCTGCTCGATGCCCGGGAGCAGCTTGTCCATGGGGAGCAGGAGACCGATGAGCCCGGTGGAGGCGACGGCGACCTCGCCCGCGCTGTGCCCGTCCAGCACCTCGGCCACCTTCTCGGCGGTGGCGTGGGTGTCCTGGAAGCCCTGGGGACCCGTGCAGGCGTTGGCGCCACCGGAGTTGAGGACGACGGCGGTGACCTCGCCGCCCTTGAGTACCTGCTCCGACCAGAGCACCGGGGCGGCCTTGACCCGGTTGGAGGTGAAGACGCCCGCGGCGGCGCGACGCGGCCCGTTGTTGACCACGAGGGCCAGGTCCGGGTTGCCGCTCTCCTTGATTCCCGCGGCGATGCCCGCCGCCGAGAACCCCTGTGCTGCCGTGACGCTCACGGTGCCACTCCGATCGTCGAAAGACCTGTGTCCTCGGGGAGTCCGAGGGCGATGTTCATGCTCTGGAGGGCGCCGCCCGCGGTGCCCTTGGCGAGGTTGTCGATGGCGCTGATCACGATGATCCGCCCGGCCGCCGCGTCGTACGCGACCTGGAGCTGTACGGCGTTGGAGCCGTACACCGCGGCGGTGGCGGGCCACTGCCCCTCGGGCAGCAGGTCCACGAACGGCTCGTCCGCGAACGCCTTCTCGTACGCCCCGCGCAGGCTCTGGGCGCTGACGCCGGGCCTCGCCTTCGCGCTGCACGTGGCGAGGATGCCGCGCGGCATGGGCGCGAGGGTGGGCGTGAACGAGACGGTGACCGGCTGCCCGGCGGCGGCGCTGAGGTTCTGGATCATCTCGGGCGTGTGGCGGTGCCCGCCGCCGACGCCGTACGGGGTCATGTTGCCCATCACCTCGGAGCCGAGCAGATGCGGCTTGGCCGCCTTGCCCGCACCCGAGGTGCCGGACGCGGCGACGATCACGGCCTCCGGCTCGGCGAGGCCGGCCTCGTACGCCGGGAAGAGCGCGAGGGACACGGCGGTCGGGTAGCACCCGGGCACGGCGATGCGCCGGGTCCCGGCGAGCGCGGCCCGCCCGCCCGGCAGCTCGGGCAGCCCGTACGGCCAGGTCCCGGCGTGCGGGGAGCCGTAGAACGTCTCCCAGTCACCGGCGTCCTTCAGCCGGAAGTCGGCCCCCATGTCAACGACGAGAACCTCCTCCCCCAACTGTTCGGCGACGGCGGCTGACTGCCCGTGCGGAAGCGCCAGGAAGACGACGTCGTGGCCGGCGAGCACCTGGGCGGTGGTGGGCTCCAGCACCCGGTCGGCCAGGGTCCGCAGATGCGGCTGGAGCGACCCGAGCGCCTGCCCGGCGTTGGAGTGCCCGGTGAGGGCGCCGATCTCGACGTCCGGGTGCGCCAGCAGAAGACGGAGCAGCTCCCCGCCGGCGTAGCCGCTCGCCCCTGCCACTGCTGCTCGTACCACCATCGGTAACCCTCCTGATCGATGGCATGACTATACGCATCGACGCACTTTTATGCAAAGCTGTACCGGCTGCGGGCAGCGACGGTCGACGACGTTCACCCCCGGCCCTGGCAGCCGGCCGACCCTGTTTATGCTCGCGCCCATGGCACTCGAATGGGAACAGATCATCGTCGACTCCGCCGACCCCATCGCCCTCGGGCGCTGGTGGGCGGAGGCTCTCGGCTGGGTCGTGGTCGACGAATCCGAGGAGATCATCGAGATTCGGCCCGAGCCGGACCGGATGCCGGGGCTGCTCTTCGTTCCTGTCCCCGAGGGCAAGACGTCGAAGAACCGGCTCCACCCGGACTTCCGCCCCGACGACCGGGAGGCCGAGGTCGCCCGGCTGCTCTCCCTCGGTGCCCGGCGCGCCGACACCGTGCGGGACGAGCAGCACTGGGTGACCCTCCTCGACCCGGAGGGCAACGAATTCTGTGTCCTGGGTGAGCGGAAGAGCTGAGCGGGGCCGGGCAGCGGTTGGGGCGGAGGTTGCCTGACGCTTTCGCCCGGCGTGGGGAGCGTCGCGGGCCCCTCCTCTACGCGTTCGTCGTGCCCACGGTTCCCCCGACGTGGAACGGGAGGGAGCGCCGCTGCCCAGTGCGCACGTCGGGGCCCAGGAGCTGTTCCGCCGACTCGCCGCCTTCGGCGAACCGGGCCTCGTAGGCCTCCCGGCCGAGGAGGTCCACGGTCCGGGCCGAGATGCGGTCGACGTCGTACCGCTCCCCTGCGGGCAGCGGCAGCCCGACCGCGTCCCTGGCCGCCGCCGCGGCTCCCAGATGCCGGGCCGCGGCCCCGGGCCGGCCCCTCAGCAGTTCCGCTCCGGCCAGCCCTTCCAGCGCCAGCGCGACCGCCCGCGGGTCGCCGGTGGCGCGGGCCACCGTCAGGCCCTCCCGCTGCAGGCGCAGGGCCTCGTCCGCGTCGCCCCGAAGTTCGGCGATGAACCCCAGCTCGACCAGGATCAGCGGGGGCGTTTCCGGTTCGTACCCCTCCCGCCGGTGCAGGTCGAGGACCTGGCGCAGGTGGGCCTCGGCCGCGTCGAGTTCGCCGGCTCTGCGGGCCCCCAGCCCGAGCCCGATCTCGGCGTACTGTTCGCCGAACGTGTCCGACTGCTCGGCCGCGAGCCGCCGCGCCCGCTCGTGCAGCTCCCGGGCCCCCGGCAGGTCCCCGGTCAGCAGCGCGAGCCGCACCAACCTGGTGGTCAGCTCCGCCCCGCCGGAGAGGGGCGGATCCGCCGCGGCGCTCTCCTCGATCAGCGGTGACCTGGGTGTCGCCCTGGGCAGCGCAGCCCTGGGCAGCGTCGGCAGCGCCGTCTACCGCAGCCAGGTCCAGGTGCCCGAGGGGCTGCCCGAGGAAGCCGCCCGGGCCACCGGGGACAGCCTGGAGAGCACCATGGTCGCGGCAGGCCGGCTCTCCCCGGAGCTGGGCGACCAGGCGCTGGCCGCCGCCCGTGACGCGTACACCAGTGGGCTGAACATCGTCGCCGTCGTCTGTGCTCTGGTCGCCGCCACCACCGCGGTCATCGCGATGACCGCCCTGCGGGGCGTGGGCTCCCCCAAGGCCGGCCCCGCACAGGATGCCCCCCAGGACGTCCGGCCGCCCGTGGCTCCGTAGGGGGTCACGGGCGGCGGCGTGTGCAGCGGTGGGTCAGGGGTGTGCGACGGCTCGGTGTGCGGCAGCGCGTCAGTGGAAGACGACCGAACGCACCTTCAGCCGCTCCGAGGCCCCGCCGGTGTGCGGGCGGAGGGGGAAGGAAGCACCCTCGCAGTCGACGTCAGTGAAGACCTCCGCCCAGGCGTCCGTGCGGTTCTTCGGGGAGTGCCCGGGCTCGGGGTTCTCCAGGCCGACGCCCGGGAGGTTGACGCACTCGCCGCTGGGCGGGCTGGTCAGGAAGCCGGTCGCCTCATACCCCTCGACGGTCACATAGTCGTAGCGGAACTGCCCCTCGGCGGCCGAGGCGGAGGAGGGGACGGCGGCGAGCAGCAGAGCGGCGCCGAGAACGGCGGCAAAGGTGGAGCGGAAGCGCATGGGTGAAATCCTTCTGGTGATGGGGGAGTTGCCGTGGCCCTCTTCCCGGCAGACCGGGCCGGTCGCGGGTGGGGCCGGGCGGGAAGACGTGTTTCCGCAGGCGCGCCGACGCACGGGGCACCGAGGCGACAGCGCAGTGACACTGCGTACACATGGTGACACACAAAGCGACCGGTCATGATCCAGAGCCGGCTGCGGGGTTCGGCGAGCAGTGGCACGGCAGGTGCGGCGACGCCCGGCGGAGAACCGCGCCGAGGACCCCTACCTGCACGACCACACCGACCTGACGTCGGTCGCCCTCGGCACGCTCCCGCTCTTCCTGCTTCTCCTCGGCGTCGGCAGCGCGGCCCTACAGACGGTGTGCTCCCGGGCTGTCGGGGCGGAGTCAGCGGACTACGCCGCGACAGCCCGGGACAGCCGCTCGTGGGGCCCGGCGCCCGCACGGCTGCGACCGGTGCTCGCCGTGTACACGCTGCGTGGCCTGATCGTCTGGCCGCTGCCCCTGCTCGTCTTCGTCGTGGCGGACCGTCTCACCGGCTACCACCTCGACACCCCGGAGCCCCTGGAACGCGGATCGTGGCCCCATACGCTCGTCATGGTCTCCCCCGCGGCGGCCCTGTTCATCGCCGCGCTGCTGCGTCTCGCGCTCACCCTCGCCCCGGCCGCCGCGGCCGCTGGTCTCGGCCCGCGCGCGGCCCTGCGCCGTTCCTGGTCGCTGACGTGGACACGGACCGGCGCGCCCCGCGTCCTGGCCCTCGCGCTGCCGTCGGCCGCTGTCGCCGCCGGGGTGTTCCGGCTGGTGGCACAGGTCGCCCTGCCGCTGCGGCCCCTCGTCCGTAACCTCGTCGAACAGGCCACGGGCAACTTCTTCGCCGCGTACTACGCCGGGATCCTCGCCCCCGTCATCGTCGGGGTCCTGGTCGCGGCGGCCGTGACCCTCCCCGTCACGTGCACGGCCTTCGCGGTCCTCCACGACCGGCTGCGGGTGCCCCGCGCCTCGCCACGGAGCCCCGGGGACCCGGCCGCCCGCCCGACCGCGTCCGAGCCACGGCCATCACGCCCTACGGCACGTTGAACCGGACGAGCGCCTTGGCGACCGGGGTGCCGCTGCGCCGCGCGTACGTCAGCCGCTCGCGCACCTCACGCGGAGTCCGTGGACGGAATCCGGGCCCGCCGCAGCAGCTCTTGTGGAATCCCACGCCGGCGTTCAGCAGCACAGCGAGGGCCCGCCAGGCCGCGACGTCCCGCCTCCTCGGCGCCGCGAACGCCGATCCCGCGTGGATCATCGGCTCCGCACAGCGCGGACAGTTCCGCTGCCTTGCCCGGTCGTGGGGCTGCTTGAAGGAGACCCGGCAGGGGAGGCAGACGTACGAGGTTTTCCCATGGCTCACCGGCTCAGCCTAGGGATCACACCGGGAGACGGCCATCGACTTCTTCGGACCTGGCCCCGGTCCAGGGCCGGACGGCACGGGTGGAGGCGATACTGGTCGCAGCAGTCGCCCCGCCGCCGAACCGGCTCCTGGCCGGGGCGGCCGGTGGGGCCCGCCCTGCCCATGCCTCTGAGGGGAGCCGTTCATGACCACGGCGAAAGACCTGTTCATCATCGCCATGGATCCGGTACCGGAGCACACCGTGGGGCAGGGCGACCTGTCGCTCGCCCTCGCGGGGGCCGAACTGCTCGATCTCATCGGTGCGGGAACCGTCACCGTGGACGGCGACCTCATCGTGCCGGGCGGGTCGTCGACGCCGGACGACCGGCTTCTCGGCGAGGCCGCCGCACTGATCACCCGGGAACCGCCCTACGAGCGGATCGAGGACTGGCTGTGGCGCCGCGGCCGGGACCTCTCGGCCACCTACCAGGACGCTCTGGAGAAGGACGGCGAGCTCACACAGAAGAGGAGCGGCCGACTGCCCTTCGGCCCCAGGCGCGTGGAGCTGGTCGACACCCCCGGCCGCCACCGGGCCATCGGCCGCCGGGAGGAGGGGGAACCCGTCCTGGCCGCCCTCGCATCGGCCGTGGGCATCGACGGCGGACGGTCCGGCGACGACGAGCCCGGCCTCGACGACGAGACGGTGACGACCGTGGTCGCCACCGTCAACGAAGCGGTGATGGAGCTGGAGGCCGTACGCCAGCGGCGGACCATCGAGAACACGGCCTTCGCCAACGTCTGGCGCGGTCCGTGAGCCGGGCCCCCGGCCGAGGCACACGCCAGGGTTGACCTTGACACGGTGACAAGCTCTTCACTGCTGGCCGAGGAGGTGGTCTCGATGACGGTCACGGGACACGACACGGACACGGTACGAGCGCTGCGGGGGCTGGAGGACGACCGTGCGTCGGTGCGGCTGCGCGCCGCTCTGGCGGTCGGCTCGACGCCGGACCCGCGCTTCGTCGGCACGCTCGTCGAGCGGTGCGCGGTCGAGCCGGAGTTCTTCGTACGCGACATGCTGACCTGGGCGCTCACCCGTCACCCGGTGTCCGTCACCCTTCCCCCGCTGCTCCGCGAACTCCGCTCCGAGCGGGCGCGGGCGCGGAGCCAGGCGTTGCACACGCTGTCCAAGATCGGGGACCGGCGGGCGTGGCCGGCGATCACCCGGGCGCTCCTGACCGACGCCGACGACGAGGTGGCGCGGAGTGCCTGGCGGGCGGCGGTGGTGCTCGTACCGGAAGGGGAGGAGGCCGCGTTGGCGGTACTGCTGGCGACGCAGCTCGGGCGCGGCGGGCGGGAGACCCGGCTGAGTCTCAGCCAGGCGCTGGTCGCCCTGGGGGACGCGATGGCGCCGGCTCTGGCCGCCGCGACGAGGAACCCCGACCCGCTCGTCCACGCGCACGCGCTCGCCACCCAACGGCTGCTGAGCGACCCGGACGCCGGATTCACGCTCGCCGTGGAGGAGGCGAAGCGCGTCGTGGCCCTCGGCGGCCAGGGCGCCTCCGGTGACGTCGGTGACGTCGGTGACGCCGGTGATGCCGGTGATGCCGGTGACTCCCACGGCTCCGATGGCTCCGATGGCTCTGGTCGCTCCGGCCGCTCCGGCCGCTCCGGCCGCTCCGGCCGCTCCGATGAGGAAGGTCCCTAGGGCGTGTTGATCGGTGAAGTCGCGCGGCGGTCCGGAGTCAGTGCCCGCATGCTCCGGCACTACGAGTCGCTCGGGCTGGTGCGGCCGTCGGGCCGCACCGGGTCCGGTTACCGGGAGTACTCCGAGAAGGACATCCAGCGGATCTTCCATGTCGAGAGCCTGCGGGCGGTGGGGCTGTCGCTGCGCGAGATCGGGCGCGCCCTCGACGATCCCGGCTGCACACCCTCCGCGCTCGTCGACGACCTGATCCGCCGGACGCGTGAACGCATCGCGGTGGAGACCGAGTTGCTCACCCGGCTGCACCGGATCCACGCCGCGGATCCGGTCGGCTGGGAGGACGTCCTCCAGGTCGTCACGCTCCTGGGGGCGTTGGGGTCCAAGAGCGCCGACGCCCGCCAGCGCGCCGCCCTCGCCTCGGTCGACGAGGTTCCGGTGGAGGCCCTGGTCGAGGCGGTGCTCGGCGAGGGCGACCCGCATGTGGCCGGGGCCCTTCGATGGGCCCTGGCGCGATCGGGCGGCAGCGGCCCCGCGCTGCTGGCGGACGGGCTCGGCTCATCGGAGGCCGCGGTGCGGGAACGCGCCGTCCGGTCCCTCGCCGAGATGCCCGGCGGTGAGGCCACCGCACTGCTGCGGGACGCCCTGGGGAGCCCCGACGCCGTGGTCCGCGGCTACGCCGCCCTGGCCCTCGGGACGCGCGGCGAGGCCGATGCGGTCCCGGCGCTCGTCGACCTGGTCGTGGCGGGGACGAACGACACCGATGCGGCCGACGCGCTGAGCCTGCTGGCCGGCGACGACACGGCGGCGGACCGGATCGCGGCCGTGCTCGTCGACCGCCTCTCCCGCGACACCACCGGCGCGTCGGCGCGCGGGCGGCTGACCCAGGCGCTGGCGGGCGTCCCGGGGGCGGCTTCCTCACGTGCCCTCCGGGAGCTGCTGCACGACGAGGACCGCGCCGTCGCGCTGACCGCGGCGTACCTTCTTCAGCTGCGCGACGTGGGGTGACGGATCTCGCCCGGGACGTCGCCCACGGGAACCGGTGCGGCGTGTGGCGTGGTGTCGTCGTGGGGCGGGGAGTCGGTCGGCGGCCGGTCCAGGAGCAGCGGAATCGCCAGGACGGGCAGCAGCCAGACGAACACGATGAGGCGGTGGCCGAGCAGTTGGTCGAGGTTCGGGTGGCCCGCCTGGTTGAGCAGGCCCGCCGCCCCTGCCGCCAGGGCGACGGGCAGCACCACGGAGCGCCGTCTCAGCAGCGCCCAGGCCGAGAGCGCGAGCAGGACGGGGAGGACCGGGTAGGTGGCCTGGCGTCGGAGCCACGCCGACCAGAAGACCCGCTCCTGGACGAAGAACTCGGGCCAGGGGTCGGGCCGGTCGGGGCGCTGGTAGTGGTGGGTCAGCAGGTCCTGGGCGCTGTCCTGGCCCATGGGCCAGGACAGGAGGTGCGCCCCGGCGTAGACGATCGCCGCCAGCGCACCGCACAGTGCGGACACCCGGAGTACGGGGGCGAGCGCCCGCCGCTTCAGCCGGAACCACCCGGCCCAGGCCAGGAAGACGCCCGCGAGAGCGGCCGCCAGCAGCAGGGCCTGGGAGTAGCGGACGAGGAACATCAGGGCGAGGCCGCCCGCGACGAGCGCCGCGCCCGTACGGGGCCGGTCCCGCAGCAGCAGGACGCAGCCGAGGGCGACCGCCGTGCCGAGCGCCAGGGAGAGCCCGTCGCTCAGGGGGTTCATGGCGACGGTGCCGGTGGGCAGGGCGAGGTACAGGGCCTGCCCGGCCAGCCCGGCGCGCCGGGAAGCCCCCGCGGCCCGGAGGGTGAGCAGGACGCAGACGCTTCCGGCCAGCGCGACGACGAGCCCGGCGAGCCAGAGACCCCAGGTGGCTCCGAAGGCGGCCACGAAGGGGACCAGGAACAGCGGATAGCCGGGCCTGGCCTCGAAAATGGCCATGAAGCGCTGGTTGGCGAACGGTGCGGTCATCCCCGACGTGTTGCCGTGGTCGGTCCAGTACGCGACCGAGTCGTTCAACCGGCGCACGCAACGCTCCTCCGACTCTCCCGCGGCCTTCCTGCTGGTCCAGGGGATGAACTCCAGGGGTGCGTGCTGCCCGCTGGCACAGGAGTAGCCGATGGCCAGTCGGCCCGCCTCCTGGCGGTCCGCGCCGCTGAGGCTCAGAGCGTAGGAGAGGTAGTTCTTCGTGTCGGGCGAGGCGCGTCCGGTGACCGCTGTCAGCTGGAACCCGGCGAAGGCCACGGCGATGAGCAGCATCCCGACGAGGCCGAGGCGCTGGGTTCTGCGGGTGCTCGGCAACGGCCCGCGCGCGGTCGGCGACCACCAGCGGATGTTCGGCATCGGTCTGCGGATGTTCGGCATCGGACGGACGCTCCCCTGCATACGGCGGTTGCTCCATCAACGAGACAACCGGCGTGTGGTGGCGTTCGCGGGGCGAATCCGGATGCGACGGGCGCGGGCCGGAGCCCCGGTGCGCTACCGGCCCCGCGGCTTTCCGCGCTTGCCGCCCTGGCCGCCGGTGCGGCCGCCCGACTGGGGCTTCCTGCCCGCCGCGGACCTGTTCCGGGTGCCGCCCGCGCCGCCGCCCGCCCCGGCCCGCTTGGCCTTGTTGTCCTTGGCCTTGTCCTTGGCCTTGTCCTTCGCCTTGTCCTTCGCGTTGTCCTTCGCCGGACGCGGCGGGGTGGCCGCGCGGCCCCGGGTGCTGTTGACGGTGCGCCCCCGGACGATCCCGATGAACTCCTCCACCAGGTCGGGGGTGACCTCCGCCTCGGGCCAGGACAGGGCGACGCGTGACTCGGGGGCTTCCGGGACCGGACGGTAGGTGAGGTCCTTGCGGTGGTGGAGGCGGGCCAGGGACTGCGGGACGAGGAGGACGCCCACGCCCGCCGCCACCAGCTCGATCGCGTCCGCCGTGGTCGCCGGGCGCTCGACGGCGGGGCGGCCGGGGAGGGTCTCCCAGGCGAGGAGGTCGTCCAGCGGGTGCAGCACGATCTCGTCGGACAGCTCGGCGAGCGACACCTCCTCCGCGGCGGTCGCGACGTGGTCCTTGGGGATCACGACGACGGTCGTCTCGGTGTAGAGGGGGATCGCGCTCAGGACGTCCCGGTCGACCGGGAGCCGTACGAGACCGGCGTCGGCGCCGCCGTCCGCCAGCAGCTCCGGTGCCTCGGCCGCGGTGGCCTGGACGAGTTCCAGAGAGGTGTGGGGCAGCCGCTCGTGCCAGACCCTCACCCACTTGGTGGGCGTCACGCCGGGAACGTACGCGAGCCTGAAGGATGAGGGGATGTTCGAGCCTGTCACGGAACCAGGCTACCGGCAGGTGGTCGGAGGTATGTCCCATGGTCGATACCCTGGACCCATGACGTCGCACAAGACCGCCCAGACCATGAAGCCCGCCACGGCGGCGAAGAAGCTGGGTGTGTACCTCCAGGCCACCCCCGCCGAGTTCCAGGAGGGTGCCGTCTCGCGCACCGAGCTCAACGCCCTCCAGACCGACCCGCCCGCCTGGCTGGTGGAGCTGCGCCGCACGGGCCCGCACCCCCGCCCGGTCGTCGCCGCGAAGCTCGGCATCTCCATCGCGGGGCTCGCCCGCGGCGGGGTCACCGAGGCGCTCACCACCGAGCAGGTCGACGCGCTGAAGGACGAGATGCCCGAGTGGCTCCAGAAGGAGCGCGCCACGCAGGCCGAGGTGCGCAAGGAGTCCGCCCGGATCAAGGAGCGCAACGCCGAGCGGGCCGCGCAGTCCGGCCAGCAGTAATCCGGCCATCGGCAGACCGGCGGTCGAACGCGCCTGATGGCAGGGCCGACGGCCGTGTCACGGAAACCGGCGGCCGCACGCCACGGGCCCGCGGCCGGGTTCCGCCCCGCCGACGCTTACGTCGGTGGGACGGCCCCACCACGGGCCCGTCGGGTTATCGGACCGGTCAGAGAACGCCGGACTTGTCGATGGTGACCTTGGCGCGGGTCTTGCCACTGGAGGAGCCGAGCGCCTCGATCTTGCGGACCAGGGCCATGCTGTCGTCGTCGGCGACCTCACCGAAGACCACGTGCTTGCCGTCCAGCCACGGAGTGAGCACCGTGGTGATGAAGAACTGCGAACCGTTGGTGTTCTTTCCGGCGTTGGCCATCGAGAGCAGGCCCACGCGGTCGTGCTTGAGCGTGAAGTTCTCGTCGGCGAACTTCTCGCCGTAGATGCTCTTGCCGCCGGTGCCGTCACCGCGGGTGAAGTCGCCGCCCTGGAGCATGAAGTCCGTGATGACGCGGTGGAAGGACGAACCGGCGTAGCCGAAGCCCTTCTCGCCGGTGGCGAGCGCGCGGAAGTTCTCCGCCGTCTTGGGGACGACGTCGTCGAACAGGTTGAACGTGATGCGCCCTGCGGGCGCGTCGTCGATGGTGATGTCGAAGTAGACCTTGGTTGTCATGGTGACATCCTCACATTCCTGGCAACCGCAGGTGAAACCCGGGTTGGGTCGGCACGTCGGACGCCCTGTTCCGCTCACCTCCCGGTGGTCTCCCCGTGGGCCGCGTAGACGGCGTCCACCAGGGCCGTCTTGCGCGGGTCGTCGGCGAGCCGGGAGCCCATCCGGTTCATGACGTACCCGAGGGCGATGGAGGCATCCGGGTCGGCCAGACCGCAGGAGCCGCCCGCGCCGTCGTGGCCGAGCGCCCGCGGGTCGGGGCCGTAGGAGCGGTTCGCACCGCTCAGCCAGAGGCCGAGGGCGATCTCCGTCTCGTGTACGAAGCCGTCGCCGAGGACGAGGTCGCGGCAGGGGCCCTGCCCTTCGCCCACGCGGGCCGCGGCCCTCTCGGAGAAGATCCGGCGGCCGTCGAGGCTGCCGCGTCCGGCCAGGATCCCGTAGAGCGCGGCGACCGCGCGGGCGGTGCCGTGGCCGTTGGCCGCGGGGATCTCCGCCGCCCGCCAGGCGGCCGTGTTCGCGGCGGCCCGGCCGGTGCACGGGTTGAGCAGGGAGGCGACGGCGACCGGTGTCATCCGTGCCAGGAGTCCGGCCTGGGCGGCCCGGTCGGGGCGTTCCTGGACGAGTTCGGCGAGCCGGTGGACCTGGTCCTCCGGGAGGCCGAAGGTGAAGTCGATGCCCAGCGGTCCGGTGATCTCCCGCCGGAGGAACGCCCCGGGCAGCAGCCCGGTGATCCGGCGGACCACCTCGCCGACGAGGAATCCGTAACTGATCGCGTGGTAGCCGGAGCGGGTTCCCGGCTCCCACCAGGGGGTGGTGGCGGCGAGCCGGGCGCAGGCCGTCTCCCAGTCGTACAGCTCCTCCAGGGTGAGCGGGGTGTCGGGCCCGGCCACTCCGGAGCGGTGCGAGAGAAGGTGGCGTACGAGGACGGATTCCTTGCCGTTCGCGGCGAACTCGGGCCAGTAGGCGGCGACCGGGGCGTCCAGGTCGAGCAGGCCCCGGTCGGCCAGGACATGGGCGCAGAGCGCGGTCGGGCCCTTGCCGGTGGACCAGACGTTGACCAGGGTGTCCCGCTCCCAGGGGCGGGTGCGGGCCGCGTCGGCCCAGCCGCCCCAGAGGTCCACCACCGGCTCCCCGTCGACCAGGACGGTCACCGCCGCGCCCAGTTCACCGCGCTCGGTGAAGTTCTCCTCGAAGGCGTCCCGGACTCCGGCGAACCGGTCGTCGCAGTGGCCGTGGAGCTGCGGCACGGGGCCTCCCTCGTCGCGGGCGCTCGTCCGGCGGCGGAACCGGATGCCCCCGCAACGTACCGACCGGTCGGACCGGAGGGAAGAGGGAAGGGGCGGCACTCCAGGGCCTGGACTCCCCCGGCCCCGCCCCGGTCAGCGGATGCCCGCCTCCAGGCTCAGGCTCCAGCGGCCCGGCAGGCCGGTCAGCGTGATGGTGGACAGCGGACGGACGTCGACGTTCCAGTACGCGGAGGGCGGGGCGTTCAGGGCGTAGACGAGGGCGGCCCGGATCACGGCGGGTTCGGCGACCGCGACGACGAGGCCGTCGGCGGCGGGGCGGGTGTCCAGCCAGCCGCCGACCCGCCCGATGAAGCCGAGCATCGTCTCGCCGCCGTGCGGCGCGCTGCGCGGGTCCGCCAGCCAGTGGTCCACGGCGGCCGGTTCCCGGGCGGTGACCTCGCCCAGCGTCAGCCCACGCCAGCGGCCCATGTCCCAGTCACGCAGGGCCGGTTGCGCCATCGGCGCGAAGCCGAGGGCGTCCCCGGTGGCACGGCTGCGCGGAGTGGGCGAGCAGTAGCGCAGCTCGGCGGCGCCGAGCGGGACGAGCGTGTGGGCGACGAGCTGCACCTCGTGCCAGCCGGCCTGATCGAGCGGCCGGTCGTCGTCGAAGCGTTCGGCCAGCCGGGAGGAGCTGCGCGCCGCTGCGACCAGGGAGACCCGAAGCGTCATGGCGGGATGGTGGGGCCGAACGCCTGTTTGGTCAAGAGGGTGCGCAAGCGGGGCATCCACGAACTCCTCGCGCTGCGGCAGCGCAGGTGATCCCGCTCCTGGCGTCACTGCTGCACATGCACCACAGCCGCATCAGTGCCAACCCCTCCCGTTCCGCCGAGAGCGCGGTGTGCGCCACCGCCCGCGGCGCCGTCGAGGCACACCTCGCCCGCCACGTGGCAACGACCGGGCGGGGGCGTGCGCCGGACACTCCCTAGGGAGTGTCCGCAAAGTATCGTCGTCCGCCCTCTGGGCGGGGCCCGCGGCGTCTGGTGCGTGCTCTCGCAAGGCGCCGGAGTGTCCTAGTAGCGGAGCTACTCGGGCATTTCGGCAACGCCGCGAGAGTGCGTGCCAGGCGTCGTGGGCCAGACGAGACTTTGCGGACACGACCTAGCCGCCCAGGAGCCCGTCGAAGGCGGTACGGAGGCGGCGGACGCCCTCCGCGATCTCGGCCGCCCCGGAGACCGCGGCGAAGCTCAGGCGGACATGGCCGGCCGGGGGTTCGGCGCAGAAGTAGGGGCGCCCGGGGGCGATGGCGACGGAGGCGCGCAGGGCGGCCGAGACGACGGCCGGCTCGTCGGTGACCGTTCCCGCGCCGCCGCCCGGGAGCCGGAGCCAGAGGCTGCCGCCGCCCGCCGGGAGATGTGGCAGCGCGAGTTCCGGCAGCTCGCCGCCCAGAGCCGCCGCCATGGTCGTACGGCGGTACCTCAGCTCGGTGGCTACGGCGGCGAGGTGGCGGCCCCAGGACGGGGAGCCGACGAGTTCCAGCGCGGCCTCCTGGAGTGGCCGGGGTACGAAGAAGCTGTCGACGACCTGGATGGCCCGCAGGCGCTCCAGCACCGGCCCTCGGGCGGCCAGAGCCCCGACCCGCAGGCTGGGCGAGGTGACCTTGGTGAGCGAACAGACGTGGACGACGACGCCGTCGGGATCGTCGGCGGCCAGCGGCGCGGAAAGCGGTCCGGCGTCGTCGTGGACGAGCCGGCGGGCGAAGTCGTCCTCGACCACGAACGCCCCGGCCGCGCGGGCGATAGCCAGGATCTCGGGGCGGCGGGCGGGTGCGAGGGTGGCCCCGGTGGGGTTCTGGAAGAGCGGCTGGGTGACGAAGACCCGGGCGCCGGTGGCCCGGAACGCGTCGGCGAGCAGTTCGGGGCGTACCCCGTCGGCGTCCATCGGCACGGGGACGGGGCGCAGCCCGGTGGCGCGGGCGGCGGCGAGCATCCCGGGGTAGGTGGGCGACTCCACGAGGACCGGGGCGCCGGGCGGGGCGAGCGCGCGCAGCGCGGTGGCCAGGGCGCTCTGGCCCCCCGCGGTGATCAGGACGTCGGTGCCGGAGACGGCGGGGCCGATCTCGCGGGCGAACCAGGAGCGCAGTTCGGGCAGTCCGTCGGTCGGGGGGCGGCCCCAGGCGCCGGGCCTGCGGCCCGCGCGGGCCAGGGCCGCGGAGAGCGCCCGCTCGGGCTGGAGGGAGGCGTGGAGGTAGCCGCCGTTGAACTCGATGACGCCGGGCGGCGGTGCGGCGAGGGTGACCAGCACGCCGGAGGCGTCCACGGTGCGCGGCACCACCTCGGGCCCGCCGTCGCCGCTCAGCGACACCTCCTGCCAGGACGTGTCGCCCGGCGCGGGCAGTGCGGCGCGGGGATGCGCCCGGAAGGCGCCGGAGCCGGGGCGGGTGACGACGAGCCCCTCGGCGGCGAGCTGGGCGATGGCGCGGGAGACGGTGACGGGGCTGACCCGGAACCGCTCGACGAGTGCACGACTGGACGGCAGCTTTCCACCGGCGGAGTAGCGGTTGAGTTCGGCCCGCAAAGAAGTGACCAGTTCGGCGACACTGCTACGCTCTTGCATGAGAGCAGATAATAGCGCTACCCCGTCTTCATCGATAGCGGTTGCCGAGCCGGTAGGCACCCCTCGGACCGCTCCGGCGATCCTGTCGGAAGCGGCCACTACTTCGACCGCGGACGGGTCGGTGAGCCGGCCCGCGCCGGGGTCCCCGGCCGGCCGGAGCGGCACCGTGCTGGCCGGGCTCGGCGTAGTGGCGTTCTCGCTCACCTTCCCGGCCACGGCCTGGGGCCTGGAGAGCTTCGGCCCCTGGTCCCTGGTCGCCCTGCGCAGCGTGCTCGCCGCCCTGATCGCGGGCAGCGTGCTGCTGGCCGCGCGCGTCCCGCTGCCCGAACGCCGGCACTGGGCCGGGCTCGCGGTCGTCGGGGGCGGGGTGGTGGTGGGCTTCCCGCTGCTGACGACGCTGGCTCTGCAGACCTCCACCACCTCGCACGCGGCCGTGGTCGTGGGCCTGCTGCCGCTGACCACGGCGGTGCTGGGATCCCTGCGCACCGGGGAGCGCCCTTCGCGCACGTTCTGGACCGCGGCTCTCGCCGGGGCCGCCGTGGTGATCGCCTTCACCGTGCAGCAGAGCGGCGGGGCTCTCGCCCCCGGCGACCTGTACCTGTTCGGCGCGCTGCTCGTGTGCGCGGCCGGGTACACCGAGGGCGGCCGGCTGGCCCGGCTGATGCCGGGATGGCACGTGATCGGCTGGGCCCTGGTCCTGTGCCTGCCGCTCGCGGTGGCGGGCAGCCTGGTGGCCCTGCCCCTCGAACCCGTGCACCTGAACGCCCACGGCGTCCTCGGTCTGGTGTGGGTCGCCGCCGGGTCGACCTTCCTCGGACTGTACGTCTGGTACCGGGGCATGGCGGCGATCGGTGTCGCCCGGGCCAGTCAGCTCCAGCTCGCGCAGCCGCTGCTGACGCTCGTGTGGTCCTTCCTCCTGCTCGGCGAGGAGATGTCCGCCGCGGCTCCGGTCGCGGCGGTGGCCGTGCTCGTCTGCATCGCCGCCACCCAGCGGGCCGACCGTGGCGCAGCGGGGGAATCCCGGCGCGTACGGTCATAGACTTGTCGACACGGACACCGTCTTCCCCTGTGAGGAGGTCGCTCCCGATGGAGGCACACACGGGCGACCGGCTGCTGATGCACGGCAGGACCGTGGGACAGCACGACCGGGTCGCCGAGATCATCGAGGTGCTCGGCGACGGGGGCGCTCCCCCGTACCGGCTCCGCTTCGAAAACGGCCACGAACACCTGATGTCACCGGGCCCCGACAGCGTCGTCCAGCACAGGGAGGTGCCGAAGGACGGGCAGTAGCGGCAGGAGGCGCGTGGCCGGGGCTCGCACACCCGGACCCCGGCCACCCGCGCGCCCCTCAGCCATGCCCTGTCCCGGGCCGACCCGACCACCGCGCGCCCCGTGGAGACCGGACCCCCGGGACCCGGATCACCTCACCGAAGGGCGACCGCGGTGCGGATACGTGCGGCCCCGGTCCGGATAGAGCCGGACCCGGTCCGTGTAGTGGTCGGCCACCACGCGTCGCATCGCGCCGATCCGGTCCGCCATCACGCTCTTCCCGGAGAAGAAGACATGGCCGCCCACCTCCGTGTGGTCCCCGGCGAGGGTGAGGTGGCGGGAGAGCTCCGCCGGGTCCTGCCAGGGATCCGCCTGGGCGGGGTCACCCGCCTTGTACAGCGCCTCACCCACGTACAGATCGACGCCCGTGCCCCGGACGGTCCGGCTCCACCAGGCGAGGACCTTCGCGTAGTCGGCGGCGGCCTGGCCGACATACCAGTAGATCTGCGGGCAGATGTAGTCGATCCACCCTTCCTTGACCCACTTACGGGTGTCGGCGTACAGATCGTCGTACGTCTGCACGCCCGCCCGGGTGTCCGAACCCAACGGGTCGGTCGCCGCGTTGCGCCAGACCGCGAAGGGGCTGACCCCGAAGCGGACGTGGGGCTTGATCTTCCGGATCCGCTCCCCCGTCTCGCGCACGAGCCGGTCGATGTTGTCGCGCCGCCAGGCCGCCCGGTCGGCGAAGCCGCCGCCGTACCGCTCGAACTCCGCGTCGTCGTCGAAGGTCTGACCGGCCACCGGGTACGGGTAGAAGTAGTCGTCCCAGTGCACCGCGTCGATGTCGTAGCGCCGCACGGCGTCCAGCATCGCGTCCTGGACGAAGCGGCGGACCTCCGGCAGCCCGGGGTTGTAGTAGAGCTTCCCGCCGTACGGCACGATCCAGCTCGGGTTCAGCCGGGCCGGGTGGGAGGCGATGAGGCGGGTGGGGTCGGTGTGGTTCGCCACCCGGTAGGGGTTGAACCAGGCATGCAGCTCCAGGCTCCGGTCGTGCGCGGCGCGCACCGCCGTGCCGAGCGGGTCCCAGCCCGGGTCCTTCCCCTGGGTCCCGGTGAGGCAGGCGGCCCACGGCTCGTGCGGCGAGGGCCACAGGGCGTCGGCGGTCGGCCGGACCTGGAACACCACCGTGTTGAGCCGCAGCTCGACCGCCCGGTCCAGATACGCGAACAGCTCGGTCTCCTGTCGCGCCGCCGTGAGCCCCGGCTTGGACGGCCAGTCGATGTTGGCGACCGTGGCGATCCACATGCCGCGCACCTGACCCGGCGCCGCGAACCGGCCGCCGCCCCTTCTCCTCCCCGCCGGAAAAGCGACCGCGTCACCGGCCGACGTCATCGCCGCCAGCAGTCCGGCCGCACCCAGCACGAACGCCCTTCTCGCCACTCCCGTTCGCCGCATCCTGGCCCACCTCTCTCCGCCACGTCCCACTCCGACTCCGATGGCTCTACGTAACCGCATCATTCCCATCCGTGGCCGTCATGACCCGCGGGACGTCCGCGTCGGCATTCGGAGTAACGTCGTGGGGTCGAGGCGGGCACCGGAATCACACGGGACCCTGCGATACGGAGAACAGCGAAAGGCACGAGGTGACGGACTCTATGGCCGACATTGCACGCGTCGGAGTGGTGGGCTGTGGCCAGATGGGCGCAGGTATCGCGGAGGTGTGCGCCCGCAGCGGCCTCGAAGTGAAGGTCGCCGAGACCACCGGCGAAGCGCTGGAAATCGGCCGCACCCGTCTGCACAACTCCCTCTCGAAGGCTGCCGAGCGCGGCAAGATCAGCGCGGAGGAGCGGGACGAGACCCTCGGCCGGCTGAGCTTCACGACCGACCTCGGGGAGTTCGCCGACCGCGATCTCGTCATCGAGGCCGTCGTGGAGAACGAGCAGGTCAAGACCGAGATCTTCCAGGTGCTCGACCAGGTGGTGACCCGGCAGGACGCGATCCTGGCCTCCAACACCTCCTCGATCCCGCTGGTGAAGCTGGCCGTCGCCACCTCGCGCCCGGACCGGGTCATCGGCATCCACTTCTTCAACCCGGCCCCGGTGCAGAAGCTCGTCGAGCTGATCCCGGCGCTGACCACCTCGGACGAGACGATCGCCCGCGCCGAGGCCGTCGTACAGGACGTGCTCGGCAAGCACCCGATCCGCGCCCAGGACCGGTCCGGCTTCGTCGTGAACGCGCTGCTGATCCCGTACCTCCTCTCCGCGATCCGGATGTTCGAGTCGGGCATCGCCAGCCGCGAGGACATCGACAACGGCATGGAGATGGGCTGCGCCCACCCGATGGGTCCGCTCAAGCTGGCCGATCTGATCGGCCTGGACACCGTGGCCTCGGTCGCGGACTCGATGTACGCCGAGTACAAGGAGCCGCTGTACGCCGCTCCCCCGCTGCTCCAGCGCATGGTCGACGCGGGCCGCCTCGGCCGCAAGTCCGGGTCGGGGTTCTACCCGTACGCCTGAACCACCCGCGCGATTCGCTGTCAGGAGCCGGTCCCGGCCACCCCGGGGCCGGCTCCTCGCGCGTGCGGGGCGCTCGTACGCGGCCGGGTCAGCCCAGTCTCAGGTGGTGCAGCATCAGCAGGGCGGCCGCCATGTTCGCGGCGGGCACCTCGCCCCGGGCGATCATGTCCGGGACCACCTTGAGCGGTATCCACTCGCGGCGCGAGGACTCGAAGGCGTCCTGCGGGGGCCCGGTCCACTGCGCCTCGTCGGACCAGTACAGGTGGTGCCGGGCGTCGGTGAGGCCGTTCGACGGTTCCACGGTGAGCAGCGGGCGCAGCTCGCCGGGGCGCCAGCCGGTCTCCTCCTCCATCTCACGGGCCGCCGCCACCGCGATGTCCTCGCCGTCCTCGACGACGCCCGCGGCCAGTTCCCACCCCCAGCTGTCGGTGATGAACCGGTGCCGCCAGAGCAGCAGCACCTCGTTCGCCTCGTTGACGACCGTGGCGGCCGCGACGGGTCGCAGCCGGATCACGAAGTGGTCGAGGTGGCTGCCGTCGGGGAGCTGGACGTCCGCCAGATTCACCCGGAACCACGGGTTCTGATACACATTCCGTTCGCCTAAGTTCGTCCACTGCACGGTTCTGCCGCCTTTCGACATGTTGGGGTCAACATGTCAGCAGGCTCGGCTGTCAGGGGGAGCGAACGACGGGGCGTCGGCAGAGCTCACAGAGGCACGCGGAGCGCCTCGTCGATGAGGTCGGTGGTCCCCACCGCCTCGGAACAGCCGCTCGCGGCCAGTTCACTCCGGACCTGCCGCAGCCGGTCACGCAGCCGCTGGGACTCCATCCCCCGGGCCCTCATCGCCATTTCGGCAGCTGTACCGGCCGCGCGATCGGCCTCGCCCTGAAGCAGCTCGATATGACTCAACATCGCGAGACGGTGCACGCGCCCCCGGTCGTGCGCCGGGGCGCGCACGGCGGAGGCCGCGTGCTCCCGGGCGGCGGGCAGGTCCCCGAGACCGAGCAGCGCCTCCGCCACCTGGACGTCGACCAGACCCGGCTGGACGTACCCGGTCTCCTCCGGCTCCCGGCCGGTGTGGATCCGGCCCGCCTGCGCCTCCGCCCGCCCGATGCAGGCCCGGGCGCTCGCCGCGTCGCCCAGCCGGGCGTACGCCTTGGCCTGCATGGCGTGCAGATCGGCGGCGAGGGCGGGGGTGATGTGACCGCCGGCGGCCCGCAGCGCGGCCTCGGCGAAGGCGATGGAGCGGCGGTAGTCGCCGAGGAACAGCGACTGGGTGACCAGCAGCGCGATCACATAGCCACCGAGACCCCGGTCCCCGCTGGACTTGGCGAGCCGCAGCGCCTGGTGGAAGTAGCGCTGGGCGAGTCCGTGGGCGTCGGAGTCGTAGGCACAGATGCCCGCCACCGCCACGAGTCCCGCCGTCGCCCGGTGCAGGCTCCGGCCCAGGGCGTCGCTGTAGCCGCCGCGCAGCAGCGGCGCGGCCTCCGCGTTGAGGAAGCGGACGATCCGGGACCTGGTCGCGAGGCCGCCCGTCTTGCGGTACATCTGCTCGTAGTGGTCGCGGGCCGACTTGAGCATCGCTATGTCGGCCGCGCTGACCCGGCCCGGTCCCGGCCGCGAGACGTCGGTGTCCTCCGGGGGGTTCTCCCACTCCCAGACCGGCATCACCGCCGGCGTGCCGGTGACGGCGGGCACGGTGGCCAGGTGCGGGCGCTGCTGTTCGTCGGAGCGCCACAGGGCGGTGGCCCGCTCGACGAACCCGGAGAGGGAGGCGCCCTCGGCGCCGGTGTCCGCTCCCGCCCCGGCGAAGGCGCCCATCCCGACGTCGTCGAGCCCGACGGGCCGTCCCAGCCGGCCGGCCAGCACCTCGCAGATCAGGTCGGGCACCTGCCCCCGCGGACGCTGGCCCTTGAGCCAGCGGGAGACCGCCGTGTGTTCGTACCGCAGGCTCAGCCCACGGGTCAGGCCCGCCCGGTTGACGTGACCGGCGAGGCCCGCACGGGACACACCGGCCTCCTCGATCAGGGCTTCGAGCAGGACATTGGGCTCCATCGTCCCCCCAGGTGCGTGTCGCAATGAGCCTAGTGGAGCACGATTCACACGGGGTGTGAACGGAATGCCCGAACCCTCCTGCTGTGCGCTCTGCCGCGCGGGTCCCGGGCTCGGTTGAATGAGCTCCCTCGCAAGAGGCGGCCGGGTCGTCGGCTCCCCCTCGTAACGGCCTACGACCCGCACCCGCGCCGTCCGCGCTGCTGACCTGCCCGACACTCCGAGGCAGCGCGGACGGCGCCCGGACCGCACGGCCCACTGACCGACGACGAAGGAGGGTGGCTGCGGAACGGAGGCCGGAACCGCGTTCCTCCCGGTTCCGGCTCCTGCTCCGGCGTGTGGTCCCTCCGTCGCTCGGCGGGATGGAGAAGGGGCGTATCCGGTGGCCGGATACGCCCCTTCTCAACGCCCTGGGGGTGTTACGCCCCGCGCAGCACCGCGCCCGTACGCTCGGCGGCCAGGGCCACCGCGCTGTCGCGGGCGGCGGACGCCTCCTCGACGGTCAGGGTGCGGTCGGCGGCGCGGAAGCGCAGCGCGTACGCCAGGGACTTGTTGCCCCCGCCGATCTGCTCACCGGTGAAGACGTCGAACAGCCGCAGCGATTCGAGGAGTTCACCCGCGCCCTCGCGCAGTGCCCGCTCCACGTCGGCGGCCGGTACGTCCCCGGCGACGACGAGCGCGACGTCCTGGGTCGCCACCGGGAAGGTGGAGATCCGGGGCGCCTGGAGCGCTCCGTCGACGGCCTGCTCCAGGACGTCCAGCTCGACCTCGGCGGCGCAGGTCCGCTCGGGCAGGTGGAGCGCCTTGATGACGCGCGGGTGCAGTTCGCCCGCATGTCCGAAGAGGGTCTCCTCGCCGTTCACGGTGACGTACAGCGCGGCGCAGCGGCCCGGGTGCCACGGGGCGTGCTGGTCGGCGCGGACGATGACCTCCACACCGGCCTCCGAGGCGATCGAGCGAGCGGCCTCGACGGCGTCCGCCCAGGTCGCCGGGGTGCCCTTGCCCCACCAGCCGGCCTGCTCGCGGGCGCCCGCGAGGGCCACGGCGGCGCGGCGCGGCTGACGCGGCAGGGCCGCGTCGAGACCGGCGATCTCCTCGTCGGTGGGCCGGCGGTCGACGGGCAGCCGGACGGCGGCCGTCTCCCGACCCGTCGGCCGGAAGACGAGACCGGTCTCGAAGAGCGCCAGGTCGTGGCTGCCCCGGCCGTCGTTGCGACGCAGCGCGCCGAGGAGGCCCGGCAGCAGCGTGGTGCGCAGCGCCGGCTCCTCGTCGGAGATCGGGTTGACGAGCTTGACCGTACGGCGACGGGCGTCCTCCGCCTCCAGGCCGAGCTGGTCCAGGACCGCGTCTCCGATGAAGGGGTAGCTCAGCGCCTCCACGTAACCGGCTCCGGCCAGCACCCGGCCGATGCGGCGGTGCAGCCGCTGCCGGTCGGTGAGGCCGCGGCCGGAGGGGGGCGTCGGCAGGGTGGAGGGCAGGTTCTCGTAGCCCTCCAGCCGGATGACCTCTTCGGCCAGGTCGTTCGGCTCGTTCAGGTCGGGCCGCCAGGACGGGACGGTGACGATCAGCTCGTCCTGCCCGTAGACGTCGCAGCCGACCTGCTGGAGGCGGCGGACGACGGTCTCGCGGCCGTAACCCACACCGGCGACCCGGTCCGGGTGGTCGGCGGGCATCGCGATGGTGCGCGGCGCGGACGGGGCGGTGATCTCGGTGACCCCGGCCTCTGCGGTGCCGCCCGCGAGGAGGACCAGCAGGTCCACCGTGCGCTGGGCGGCAGCGGCGGCGGCCTGCGGGTCGACGCCGCGCTCGAAGCGCTTGGACGCCTCGGAGGACAGCTTGTGGCGGCGCGCGGTACGGGCGATTGAGATCGCGTCGAAGTGCGCGGCCTCGATGACGACCTCGGTGGTGAGGGCGTGCTCACCGTCGGCGTCGGCGATCTCGGTGTTGGCGCCGCCCATGACGCCCGCGAGGCCGATCGGCCCGCGGTCGTCGGTGATGACGAGGTCCTCGGCGTCCAGCACGCGCACGGTGCCGTCCAGCGTGGTGAGCTTCTCGCCCTGCGCGGCGCGGCGCACACCGATCGGCCCCTCGACCCGGGTGCGGTCGTAGGCGTGCAGGGGCTGGCCGAGCTCCAGCATCACGTAGTTGGTGACGTCGACGGCCAGCGAGATGGGCCGCATCCCGGCCTTCTGGAGGCGGCGGCGCATCCAGATCGGGGAGCGGGCCTCGGGCTGGAGACCGGTGACGGTGCGCGCGGTGAAGCGGTCGCAGCGAGACGGCTCCGAGATCTTGACCGGGTAGCCGTACGCGTTCGGCGCGGGCACGTCCAGCAGCGCCGGGTCGCGCAGCGGCAGCCCGTACGCGATGGCGGTCTCCCGGGCGACGCCGCGCATCGAGAGGCAGTAGCCGCGGTCCGGGGTGACGGCGATGTCGAGGACCTCGTCGACGAGCTGGAGCAGCTCGATCGCGTCGGTGCCGACCTCGTGCTCCGGCGGCAGCACGATGATGCCGTGCGTTCCGTCGTCGCCCATGCCGAGCTCGTCGGTGGAGCAGATCATGCCGTGCGAGGTCTTGCCGTACGTCTTGCGGGCGGCGATCGCGAAGTCACCGGGCAGGACCGCGCCCGGAAGGACCACGACGACCTTGTCGCCGACCGAGAAGTTACGGGCGCCGCAGACGATCTCCTGCGGTTCGCCGGTGCCGTTGGCGGTGCCGACGTCGACCGTGCAGAAGCGGATGGGCTTCTTGAACCCCTCCAGCTCCTCGATGGTCAGGACCTTGCCGACGACCAGGGGGCCCTTGAGGCCCGCGCCGATCTGCTCGACGGTCTCGACCTCGAGGCCGACGGAGACGAGCTTGGCCTGTACGTCACGGCCGGTCTCCGTCGCCGGCAGGTCGACGTACTCCCGCAGCCAGGAAAGCGGGACGCGCATCAGATCTCCATCCCGAACGGCCGGGTGAACCGGACGTCACCCTCGACCATGTCTCGCATGTCTTCGACGTTGTGGCGGAACATCAGCATCCGTTCGATGCCGAACCCGAAGGCGAATCCGCTGTACTTCTGGGGGTCGACGCCGCAGGCGACGAGCACCTTGGGGTTGACCATGCCGCAGCCGCCGAGCTCGATCCAGCCCTCGCTGCCGCAGGTGCGGCAGGGGCGGTCCGGGTTGCCGACGGACTCGCCGCGGCAGACGTAGCAGACCATGTCCATCTCGGCGGACGGCTCGGTGAACGGGAAGAAGTTCGGCCGCAGCCGGGTCCTCATGTCCGGTCCGAAGAGCGCCTGGACCATGTGGTCGAGGGTGCCCTTGAGGTCGGCCATGGTGAGGCCCTCGTCGACGGCGAGCAGCTCGATCTGGTGGAAGACCGGGGTGTGCGTGGCGTCGAGCTCGTCGGTGCGGTAGACCCGGCCGGGGCAGACCACGTAGACGGGGGGCTTGCGCTCCAGCAGCGAGCGGGCCTGGACCGGGGAGGTGTGCGTACGCAGCACGACGCCGGACTCGTCGCCCTCGGTCGCCTTCCCGTCGGGCGTGGTGCCCCGGACGAAGAAGGTGTCCTGCATCTGGCGGGCCGGGTGGTCGGGCACGAAGTTCAGGGCGTCGAAGTTGAACCACTCCGCCTCGACCTCGGGGCCCTCGGCGATCTCGTAGCCCATGGCCACGAAGACGTCCGCGACGCGCTCCATGATGGTCGTCAGGGGGTGGCGGGCGCCGGCCGGGACGCGGTCGTAGGGCAGCGTGACGTCCACGGCCTCCTCGACGAGCACCCGGGCGTCCCGCTCGGCCTCCAGCTCCGCCTGGCGGGCGGCGAGCGCCTTGGAGACGGCTCCGCGGGCCTGGCCCACGCGCTTGCCCGCCTCTGCCTTGGCCTGCGGGGGCAGGGCGCCGATCTCGCGGTTGGCGAGGGACAGCGGCGAGGTACCTCCGGTGTGCGCGGTCTTCGCCTGGGCGAGCGCGTCGAGGTCGCCGGCGGCGGCGAAGGCGGCGAACGCCTCGTCCCGCAGGCGCTCGATCTCTTCCGGTTTCAGTGCCTCGACCTCGACTGGGTCGTACGACTTGTTCGGTGCCGACATCTCTTCCCGTGCTTCCGATTGGCTGGTGGCGCGACCCGGCTCGACGACCGCAGGACGCAAAGGTGCCAAAGGTCGAGTCTAAAGGCCGCAGGACGGTCGGGGAGCCCGCGGGCTGCTCACACCAGGTAGGCGGGCATGCTCACGGGCAGAATAAATCGGAACTCGGCTCCGCCGCCGGGTCCCCGGTCGACGGTGATGGTGCCGCCGTGGGCCTCGACGATGCCCTTGACGATGTAGAGGCCCAGGCCCGTGCCGCCGCGCTTGCTCCCCCGCCAGAAGCGGGTGAAGACGCGGCCCATCGACTCCTCGGGGATGCCGGGGCCTTCGTCGCTCACGGTGACAGCCGTTCCCGTCTCGTCGTCCGCCCCCGGCGCGGGTGCCGGGGCGATCTCAATGGTGACGGTTCCCTCGCCGTGGCGCACCGCGTTTTCCAGGAGGTTGCCGAGGACCTGGTCGACCTTGTCGGGATCGGCCCACAGGGCGGGCAGGGGCCCCCGGGCCCGGACCCGGAAACGGTCGGGGGCCTGGCCGCCCGTGATGAGCGCCTGGATGTGCCGTGCCACGGCGGCGGGGACGTCGACGGGCTGGCGGCGCAGCTCCAGCCGGCCGGAGTCGATCCGGGAGATGTCGAGCAGCTCGGCGATGAGCCGGGTGACCCGGCCGGCGTCCGCGTCGACGGTCTCCAGCATCAGCCGCTTCTGGTCGTCGGTGAAACGTTCCCACTTGGCGAGCAGGGTGGCGGTGAACCCCTTGACGGAGGTCAGCGGGGAGCGCAGTTCGTGGGCGACGGTGGCGATCAGCTCCGCGTGGCTGCGTTCGGTACGCCGGCGGGCCTCGGTGCCCCGCAGCGAGACCACGACCCGTTGCACCGGGCCGAGCGGGTGCTCGCGTACGTAACGGGCGGAGACCAGCACCTCACGGCCGCCGGGCAGCAGCAGGTTGCGCTCGGGCTGGGCCTTGCGGGTGGCGAGACCGCCGTACGGGTCGGTCAGCTCCCACCAGCGCTTCCCCTTGAGGTCCTCCAGCGGGAGGGCGACGTCCAGGGGGCGTCCGATGGCGTCGGCGCGGGGGGTGGCGGTGATGCGGGCGGCGGCGGCGTTGAAGCAGACGATGCGCCCGCTCTCGTCGGCGACGACGAGACCGTCGGGAAGGTCGTCCGGGTCGATGCCGGGGGCGTCCTGGCCGAGGCCGGCGCCGAGGCCGTCCGGACCGGCCGCCGACCCGTCCGGCTCCTCTTCCGCAGCGCGTGCCGCGGTGGTGTGCGCCGGTCGCGGCGAGCTCATGCCGACAGCCATCTTCCCGTATCCCCACCTCTCGAACCGGTGCAGTGGGCCCCCGAGTTCGTCACCCTACTAGGCGGTGGTGAACCGGCGACACCCTGTGGGGGCGCGGAGAGGAGTGCGCCGGTGGGAGGGGCGCGGGAATGGCTGGGATCGTGTGCTGACGGGCCGTCGGAGCGGCGCTGCGTTACGCGTCGGGGGCGCGCCGGGGGCGCTGCGCGCGGGCGGAGGCGTACAGACAGACGGCGGCGGCGGTGGCGAGGTTGAGGCTCTCCGCCTTGCCGTGGATGGGGACGCGGACGACGGCGTCGGCGAGCGCGCGGGTCTCCTCGGGGAGCCCCCAGGCCTCGTTGCCGAAGACCCAGGCGGTGGGGGTGCCCATGGTGCCCGCGTCCAGCTCGTCGTCCAGGTCGTCGGCCCCGGCCCCGTCGGCGGCGAGGATGCGCACCCCGGCGTCCCGGAGGCCCCGCACGGCCTGTTCGACGGGGACGCCGACGGCGACGGGCAGGTGGTAGAGCGAACCGACCGAGGCCCGTACGGATTTGGGGTTGTAGAGGTCGACGGAGGCGTCGGTCAGGATCACCGCGTCCGCGCCGGCCGCGTCCGCGCAGCGCAGTACCGTCCCGGCGTTCCCGGGGTCCCGCACGTTGGCCAGAACGGCCACCAGGGTGGGCTTCGCGGCGAGGATCTCCTGGAACGGGGTGTCCAGGAAGCGGCAGACGCCGATGAGGCCCTGCGGGGTGACGGTCTGCGAGACGTCGGCGAGGACGTCGTCGTCGGCCAGGTGCACCCGGGCGCCCGCGGTGTGGGCGGCCTCGACGATGTCGGCGTACCGGTCGGCGGCCTCGGGCGTGGCGAACAGCTCGATGAGCGTCGGCTCGCCGTCGCCGCCCCGGTGGGCGGCGGCCTCGCGTACGGCCTGGGGCCCCTCGGCGATGAACCTGCGCTCCTTGCCGCGGAAGTTGCGGCGGGCCAGCCGGCGGGCGGCGGCGACACGGGGGGAACGCGGGGAGATCAGTTCGGGGGTGCCCATGGTCGGCGGCGAGCCTCTCTGCGTACGGCTGTGGCGGTGTGGAGTGTCTGCGGGGTCCAACGCACCGGACCCGCAGGCGGCGTGCGCCTGCGGGTCCGGTTCGCTCACCTGGAAGGGGGTGCCTGGATCAGGCGGCCTTCGGGGCGTTGACGTCGCTCGGGAGGGCCTTCTGAGCGACCTCGACGAGGGCGGCGAACGCGTTGGCGTCGTTGACCGCGAGCTCGGCCAGGATCTTGCGGTCCACCTCGATGTTGGCGGCCTTCAGACCCTGGATGAGGCGGTTGTACGTCATGCCGTTCTGGCGGGCAGCGGCGTTGATGCGCTGGATCCACAGCTGACGGAAGTCGCCCTTGCGCTTCTTGCGGTCGTTGTAGTTGTAGACCAGGGAGTGGGTGACCTGCTCCTTGGCCTTGCGGTACAGACGCGAACGCTGCCCGCGGTAGCCCTTGGCCGCCTCGAGAATTGCCCGGCGCTTCTTGTGGGCGTTGACTGCCCGCTTGACGCGTGCCACTTGTTAACTCCTTGTAGCGGGGCCGTGGGTGTCTTCACACGGCCCGGAAACGAATTGGTCCCGGTGTGATCGAGGTCGTGCCTCCGGGGCGAGCCGGAGGCCGAGCCTCACTTGCCGAGAAGCTTCTTGATCTTCTTGGCGTCGGCCGGAGCCACGACGACCGTGCCGGTCAGCGAGCGGGTCTTCTTGGACGACTTGTGCTCGAGCAGGTGGCGCTTGCCGGCCCTCTCGCGGAGCACCTTGCCGGAGCCGGTGATCTTGAAGCGCTTGCTGGCACCGCTGTGCGTCTTGTTCTTCGGCATCGCGCCGTTCTCTCCTCGTCAGTGGCGCCCCTCACGGTGCGGGGCACCGGACTGCAGGGGCGTCAGATCTCTATGGGATTCCGGGGGGACCCGGGGCCGCCTGGATGGCAGCCCCTGAGGTCACGTCTCGGAAGGTGTCTCGGCCGGAGCCTCGACCGCTTCGGCCGGAGCCTCGGCGGTGTCGCCCTCGGTCGGCGCGTCGGTCGTGCCCTGACGCTCGGCCTTGCGGGCGGCCTGGGCCTCACGGGCCTCGGCCATGGCTTCGGTCTTCTTCTTGTGCGGGCCCAGAACCATGATCATGTTCCGGCCGTCCTGCTTCGGGTTGGACTCGATGAAGCCCAGGTCCTCCACGTCCGAAGCGAGACGCTGGAGCAGTCGGAAGCCCAGCTCGGGGCGGGACTGCTCACGGCCACGGAACATGATCGTGATCTTGACCTTGTCGCCCTGCTTGAGGAACCGGACGACGTGACCCTTCTTCGTGTCATAGTCGTGCGGGTCGATCTTCGGCCGGAGCTTCATCTCCTTGATGACCGTGTGCGCCTGGTTCTTGCGCGCCTCACGGGCCTTCATGGCCGACTCGTACTTGAACTTCCCGTAGTCCATGAGCTTGCACACGGGCGGACGGGCTGTCGCCGCCACCTCGACCAGGTCGAGGTCATACTCCTGTGCGAGTTCCAGGGCCTTGGCAAGCGGAACAATCCCGACCTGCTCGCCGCTGGGACCGACAAGTCGGACCTCGGGAACGCGAATCCGGTCGTTGATGCGGGGCTCGGCGCTGATGGATCCTCCTCGGTAGCACCACGCGACCGCCTGGCGGACAGCCGCGTAACGTCTTATAACGTCAAGACCAACCGAGCCGGAAGCACAAAAATGCCCCGGACGGGACACAGGCGGGGCTCCAGGAACTACCGGAGCACCGCCGCGGTCAACCGCGGGGCGCATCGGACGGCTCCATCGTCCGTACGGAACGATGGGGACCGTCTGACCGGTGACCCGCCGTCCGGTGAGGACGGTCAGGTGGGAGATCGGAGCCTCCACTTGTGGGCCGGGCACATAGATGTCCGGCCGGTCGTTACACAAGGTTAGCAGCCCGGTCCCGGGGGCGCTAATCCTGCGTCTCCCCCGCCATCGTCTCCCTGTCCGCCCCGGCGGTCCTGAAGCGGCTCCCGCGCGCGGGAGGGCGGTGGCCTGGCCTTATCGTATGGGCATGAGTGACGCGACCCCCAGCAGTGAGAACCCCGGCTTCGACGACATGGCCCGCGACATCGCGGAGGTCCCCGCGGTCGAGGTGATCGTGACGGTCGCCGTCAACCTGATGAGCGCAGCCGCCGTGAAGCTCGGCCTCACCGAGGAGGGCGAGGAGCACAAGGACCTCGACGAGGCCCGCAAGCTGGTCCAGGCGCTGGCCGGACTGCTGGACGCGAGCGCCACGGAGATCAGCACCTTCCACGCCTCCCCGCTGCGCGACGGCCTGAAGTCCCTCCAGCTCGCCTTCCGCGAGGCCTCGCTGGTGCCGGACGAGCCCGGCCACGGCCCCGGCGAGAAGTACACCGGGCCGGTCTACGGCTGACCGCCACCCCTTCCCCCGTACGCCAGGAAGCCCGCCGTCCCCCCGTGGGGCGGCGGGCTTCCGCGTGTGCGGTCGGGCCGGGTCGGTTCGTCAGATGGCGTCCTCGGTCTCCGCGGGCAGGACGTTGGGGTAGGGGTGGGTGAGCCGGTGGGCGTAGGCGGCGATCGCTCCGCCTACCAGGGGCGCGACGATGAACAGCCAGAGCTGGGAGAGGGCCGCGCCGCCCGCGAAGAGCGCCGGGCCGAAGCTGCGCGCCGGGTTGACCGACGTGCCGGTCAGCGGGATGCCCACCAGGTGGATCGCGGCGAGCGCCAGGCCGATGGGCAGCCCGTCGAAGCCGGTGACCGCCACCTTGTGGGTCACCGCGAGGACCACGTAGACGAGCAGGAACGTCAGGACCACCTCGGCGAGGAACGCGCCGCCGATGTTGATGCCGACGGCCGACCGGTCGTCGTAGCCGTTGGTGCCGAACTCGCCGCTGGTCTCCAGGCCCGGGATCTGCTTCGCCAGCAGGAACAGCAGGGCCGCGCCGACGACCGCGCCGAGGAACTGGGCCACCCAGCGCTCGACGGCCGTACGGATGTCGATCCGGCCCGCCATATACATGCCCAGCGTCACCGCGGGATTGACGTGGCAGCCGGAGATCGGGCCGAGCGCGTAGGCCAGCGCGAGGAGGGTGAAGCCGAAGGTGAGGGCGATGCCCACCGTGCCGAGGTATTCGACGGCGACCACCGCGGACCCCACGGCGAAGAACACCAGCAGCAGGGTGCCGAGGAACTCTGACGCCACGATCCGCTTCTGCATGGAACCACCTCGCGAGCTTGATCGGTTGGTCGGATTTCTCCGAATTCCCGACAATTCTCACGGCGGCGGGCGCTTGGCGCGCGTCGACGGGGTCGTCCCGGTGCGGCCCGATACGTCAGCGGGCGAAGAGGGGCTCCCCCGGCGTGGGCGTGCCGGCGGGGAGAACGGCCAGATCTAGCCCGCTCACCAGCCGGGCCCGCAGCACCTCGCTGGCCGACAGAGCGCGGGCGATGCGGCGGGCCGCCTCGGCGGGCACGGCGTCCGGGGCGAGGACGAGGGCGAGCGTGCCGTCCGCGCTGCCGGGACCGAGGTGGGCGCGGACCACGGCGGGGTCAGCGGCCACGGCCTCCCGTACGGCCGCGATGACGGCGGGGTCCTGGAGCGGGTCGGTGCTGGTGCGGTTCTCGGCGAGGGCCAGGAGCGCCTGCCCGCTCAGCTCGAAGGCGACGGGCCCGGCGAGGTCCAGCACGACGGTGTCGGCCTTCTCGTGGGCGGCGGCCTGGAGCGCCTGGTGCAGCGGTACGGCGACGGGGCGCGCCTCCGGGTCCCAGAGCGCCAGCGACGCGGTCGAGGTGAAGGCGGGGAGCGCTCGCCGGTCGCCGGCCTGGAGGGTGGGTACGGCCATGTCGCTGGTCTTCTCGCGCCGGAGCCCCCTCTCGTCAACCTCGACCTCGCCGAGCACGGCGACGACGGGGACCAGGAGCCGGGCGTCGCGCAGGGCCGTCAGGACCGGGCCGACGGAGCTCCGGTCGCGGGACCAGGCGTCCAGGGCCCTGGTCAGGGCGGGGGACGCCGAGCCGTCGTCGTCGGAGAAACCGGGGTCCGGGATGTTCTTGAGCTCCACGGGACGAGGGTAGTGCCTGGGGTCCGGGGGCCTGCCCGCAGGTGGGACGGGCGCGGGCCTCGGCGCTCCGGCCGTCGCCGGGAGCCGGCACGGACTCAGCGTTCCGTCGCCGCGGCCAGCAGGGCGGCCGCCTCCTCGCGGGCGTGGGCGAGGGGGTCCGGGAAGACCTTCATGCCGTGGGCGACCAGGGCTCCTTCGTGCAGCAGCATGAGCGTCCGGCCCAGCCGGTCGGCGGCGTCGGGGCCGAGGCCCTCGATGCCTCGGGCGAGCCGGGTGAACAGGTCCAGCATCCACTGCTTCTGGCCGGTGATGACCGCGTGCGCCGGGTGGGACGGGTCACTGATCTCCGCATGGGCGTTGACCATGCTGCACCCCTTGGAGCCGTTGTCCGCCATCCAGGCGCGCGAGGCGTCGAAGACGGCCAGGAGCCGAGCGCGAGGCACGGGTGGCGCGGTGTCGAGGCGCTCGGCGAGGAAGGCGCGCCAGCGTTCGTCGCGGTCGGCGAGGTACTCCACGACGATCTGCTCCTTGGAGCCGAAGCGGTCGTAGAGGGTCTTCTTGGTCACCCCGGCCTCGGCGGCGATCAGGTCCACCCCGACGGCATGGATGCCCCGGTCGTAGAAGAGCCGCTCGGCGGCCGCCAGGGCCCGTCGCGCGGCAGGCGTCATGGTGATCCGTCGCAGCTCCTCGGAAGTACCCATGGCGACGAGTATACCGATCTGTATAGTCGAGGGCAGGTATACCGATCTGTATAGCGAGGTGCGTCATGAACATCCTGCTCCCGGTCGCCTTCGTGCTGTGCTGGAGCTCCGGGTTCATCGGGGCCAAGCTAGGCGCCGGCAGCGCGTCCGCCCTCACGATCCTGATGTGGCGGTTCCTGCCGCTGACGGTCGTCCTGGCCGTGGTCGCCGTGACCGTCGCGCGCGCCTCCTGGCGGGGCCTCGGCGTACGGGACGTGGTCCGGCAGGCCGTGATCGGCGCCTTGTCGCAGAGCGGCTATCTGCTGACCGTCTATTACGCGATCCAGCTCGGGGTCTCCACGGGCACCACGGCCCTGATCGACGGGGTCCAGCCCCTGGTGGCGGGGGCGCTGGCCGGACCGCTGCTGCGGAGTTACGTGACCGCCCGGCAGTGGCTCGGCCTGTGTCTGGGGGTGGCCGGGGTCGTCGTGGTCACGACGGCCGACGCCTCGGCCGCCGCCGGGGTGACCGGGTGGGCCTACGCCCTGCCGTTCGTCGGCATGCTGTCGCTGGTGGCGGCCACCTTCCTGGAGAGCCGTTCCGCCACCCGGGTGGCCCCTTCGGTGTCGCTGACGGTCCACTGCGCCGCCAGCACCGTGATCTTCACCGCGCTCGCCGTCGGCACGGGGACCGCGCTGCCGCCCGCCGAGCTCGCGTTCTGGGGCGCGGTCGGCTGGCTGGTGGTGCTGTCCACCTTCGGCGGGTACGGGCTGTACTGGCTGATCCTGAGGCGCTCGGGCGTCACGGCGGTCAACACGCTCATGTTCCTGATGGCCCCGGTCACGGCGGTGTGGGGAGCCCTGATGTTCGGAGAGCCGTTCGGCCCCCGGACCGTGCTCGGCCTGGCGCTGGGGCTGGTGGCGGTGGTCGTGGTGCACCGCGGGGCCGCCCCGCGCGGCGACCGGCACACCGGTGATCAGGCTCGGAAGGCGGCCGCGCGCGACCGGTCGGACGCGGTGCCCGGGGCGAGCAGGTGAATCATCGGCGCGGGCAGGTCCGGGCGCGGTGCGCTCAGCGGCGGCCGGGGGCGTTCCGACCGCGCCAGAGGACGACGGCCGCGGCCAGCAGCGCCGCACCGAGCCCGCCGGCGAGCGGGGCGGCCCAGTTGGCCGTCGCGTCGGCGGTACGGGCCGGGGCCGGGCCATCGCCGAAGTACCGCCCCCGGTGCCCCGCCGGGGCGGCCTTGGCGTCCAGGTCGGCCGGACGCAGCCGGGAGCCCGCCTCGATGGCCTCCGCCGGGTCGACGATCCCGTACCCCCGGGCGTCGTCACGGCCCTCGGCGGGGGCGTCGCGGGCGGTGTCGGCCAGCAGCTTCTTGATCTGGGCCGGGTCCAGGCCGGGGTGGGCGGCCCGGACCAGGGCGACCGCGCCGGAGACGAACGCGGCGGCGGCCGATGTGCCCCACTCGATGTAGTAGTGCCCGTCCGGGTTGGCGACCACGATGTCGACGCCGGGCGCGCTGACGGTGGCGTACCAGCGGCGGGTGGAGAACGAGGCGTGCGTGCCGTACTCGTCGACCGCGGCGACCGCGATCACCCCGGGGTAGGCGGCGGGGTAGGAGATCCGGTCCCCCTTCTCGCCGCCGTTGCCCGCCGACGCGACGACGGGGACGCCCTTGGAGAGGGCGTACTGGATGGCCGCGTCCTCTCCGGGGTCGGGGTGGGCGGACTCGCTGTCGTCGCCCAGGGAGAGGTTGATGACGTCGGCGCCGTTGTCCGCGGCCCAGCGGATGCCGTCGGCGAGGGCGGTGCCGCGGGACTTGCGGGCCTTGGCCCGGGCGGGGTCCTTGGACTCCAGAATGACCCGGACCGGCAGGATCCGGGCCTCGGGGGCTATGCCGAGGATGCCGTCGGAGCGCCCGGGGCCGTTGCCGCGTCCGGCGATGATGCCGGCCATCGCGGTGCCGTGCAGGGCCCAGGAGGAGTCGCCGCGGGCGGCGCCGAAGCCGACGAGATCCTTGCCGGGGAGCACCTGGCCCGTCAGGTCGGGGTGGGCGTCGTCGACCCCGGTGTCCAGGACGGCGACGGTGACGCCCTGGCCCCGGGTGGTCTCCCAGGACCGGTCGGTGTGCAGGGCGTCCAGGGCCCACTGCTGGTCCCGGATGGCGTCCGCGTGGGCGGGCGCGGCGGGGGTGAGCGCGAGGACGGCGGCGGCGCAGACCGCGGCGAGGACGCGGTGGGGTCGTCGGGTCATCCGGGCTGCTCCGTGAGTTCGGCGACGTGCGTGCGCAGCCCGCGCTCCACCCGGTCCGCGAGGCCCTTCGCCTCGTGGCCGAGCCCGGCCTGGGCGATGTCCGTCGTGGCACCCGAGGCCATGGCGGCGGGGGCGGGCTGCGGGTCGGCGACGGTGCGGCCGTCCGCGAAGCCGGAGACGGCGAGGACGACGACCGGGATCTCGGTGAGCGGGTTGACCGTCCAGCTGGCGCGCTGCCCGTCGCCGAAGGAGGCCGCGAGCGTGCCCTCGGGAGCGTACGTACGGGGCATGAGGTCCTTGCGCGCGCCGAGCTTCTGCTCGGTGAACCGGGTGTGCAGGGCCCGCATGCCCGGGGCATCGGCCTCGGTGAAGACCAGGCCGACGGTGGTGACGGCGGATCGGGTGGCGTCGGTGTAGGTGGCGCGCACCAGCCGTTCGCAGCCCACGGAGCGGAGCGTGGTCAGGAGCAGCGGGTCGAGCCCGCTCCTGCACGTGCTGTCGGCGGCGACGGCGATCCGCGTCCAGGTGCGGTGGGTGCCGCCGGGGCCCGCGCCCTTGCCCTGGACGGCGCGCGGGAACAGCGTGTCGACGGGGACGCTGTGCCAGGCGCCGCGTGCGGCGGTGTACGGGTTCCCGGTGGTCTCGGCCGAGGAGTCGCCGGTCAGCCAGGCCCCGGTGACCGCCCCGCCGATCAGCCCGAGGCCGAGCACGACGCAGGCGGCGGCCGCCGCGGTACGCCACCGCTGCCGGGGGCGGACCGGGCGCAGCCGGGTGGTGGTCTCGGCAGGTGTCTCCGGGTAGCCGTAGCGGACCGGCGTCCGGTAGCCGCCGGGGGGCGGCGGAACGGCTCCCGGCGCGGGCGTCAGATCGACGGCCCCGACGGGCCTGCGCCGAGTGACGGGCGGACCGGGAAGCGTCGGGCTCGCGGAACCCGCGGGGGGCGGGCCGGGGTGCGTAGGGCTCGTGGAGGGCGGCGCGGGCGCCGTGGGGGGCGTGGGCCGCTGGGCCGGTGCGGTCTGCGGGGCGGGGGCTGCCGGTGGGACCTGCGGGGCCGGTGCGGCCTGCGGAGCGCGAGCTGCCGGTGGGGCCGGAGTCCCCGGTCGGGACTGCGGGCCCGGTGGGGCCTGCGGGGTCACCCGGGCGGAAGGGGCCGGGGCGGGGGCTGCCGGTGGGGCCGGACGGGCTGGTGGGACGGCACGGGCGGCCAGGGTGAAGCGGGTCGGCGGGGCCTTCGGGTCCAGCGGGTCCAGCGGGGCCGGCGCGGCAGGCGCGGCAGGCGCGGCAGGCGCGGCAGGCGCGGCAGGCGCAGCCGAACGCATCGGCGGGGCCTGTGGGGCCGGTGCGACCGGGCGTGGCGGGGAGGGCTGCTGGGCCGGGGCCTGAGACGCTTCCTGCGGGGCCGAAGCCGGCGGGCGGGTCGGTGCGGGCTGCGCCGCCTGCGGAGCGACCGCCGGCCGAACCTGCTGAGGCGGCGCGGTCCCTGATGCGGGCGGAGGCGTGGAAGCGGGAGCCGGGGCCGTGGGAGGGGTGGTCGGGCGGGGCGGCACAGGGGCGCGCTGCGCTTCGGTACTCATCCGGCCCCCCGCATACACGTCCTCGTACCGACCACGGATCACCGCCGCTGACAGGCCCGTTGGTGCTCGCGTGCACGTCACTCTACGGGCTGCGGGCGGGCGGCGGGGAACGGGACGCCCCGGTCGGCGGACGATCTGTCCCGATCGTCCCCCTACCCAGCCGTAGCGGCTCTCTGGCAAGCTGCGGCCATGACTGCCCGCGCCGCTGACCGGACCCGCTACAACCGGGCCACCGCCCATCTCGACGCCCCGATCGCGATCGTCGATCTTGAGGCGTTCGACGCCAACGCCGACGATCTGGTGCGGCGGGCGGCCGGGAAACCGGTCCGGGTGGCGAGCAAGTCGGTGCGGTGCCGGGCCCTGCTGGAACGGGTGCTCGCGCGTCCCGGGTTCGCCGGGATCATGTCGTACACGCTGGCGGAGTCGCTGTGGCTGGCGCGGGCCGGGTTCGACGACGTCCTGCTGGCCTACCCGTCGGCCGACCGGTCCGCGTTCGCCGAGCTGGCGGCCGATCCCAAGCTCGCCGGGGCCGTGACCGTGATGGTCGACGACCACGCCCAGCTGGAGCTGATCGACGCCTCCCGGGCGGGCGGCCGGGAGGAGATCCGGGTCTGCCTGGAGCTGGACACCTCGCTGCGGATGCTCGGTGGCCGGGTCCGGATCGGGGCGCTGCGCTCACCCCTGCGCTCCCCCGCGCAACTCGCCGAGCTGGCCCGCTCGGTGGCCCGCAGGCCGGGCTTCCGCCTGGTGGGGGTGATGGCGTACGAGGGGCATGTCGCCGGGGTCGGCGACGCGCTGGCGGGGCGGCCGCTGCGGTCCCGGGCGATCCGGCTGATGCAGTCGGCCGCCCGCAAGGAGCTGGCGGTGCGCCGGGCCGAGGTGGTGCGGGCGGTCCGCGCCGTCGCGCCGGAGCTGGAGTTCGTCAACGGCGGCGGAACCGGCAGTGTGCAGCACACGGCGGCCGAGGCCGCGGTGACGGAGATCGCGGCCGGTTCGGGGCTGTACGTGCCCCGGCTGTTCGACAACTACACGTCGTTCACCGGCCGTCCGGCGGCCCTGTTCGCGCAGCCCGTGGTGCGCCGGCCGGGCGTGGGCGTGGTGACAGTGCTCGGGGGCGGCTATCCGGCGTCCGGCGCGGCCGGCGCCGACCGCTCGCCGGTGCCGTATCTGCCGGAGGGGCTGCGCTACGACGCGCAGGAGGGCGCGGGCGAGGTACAGACGCCGCTGCTGGGCTCCCCCGCCGACGACCTGCTGATCGGCGACAAGGTGTGGTTCCGGCACGCCAAGGCCGGGGAACTGTGCGAGCGCTTCGACGCGCTGCACCTGATCGAGGGCGACCGGGTCACGGCGAGCGTTCCGACGTACCGGGGCGAGGGGCAGACCTTCCTCTGACGTCGGTCCCGCGGGCGATGTGGGCTTCAGGGGCCGATGGACGCGCCCACTCCACCGCTCGTCGCGCTGTCGCCGAGCGGGCGGATGCCCCGGGTGATGGTGTCCATCAGGGACAGCGGCAGGCCGGGTGCCCCGGCGTCGAAGGCGAACCGGACGATCACCGGTGTCCCGGCGCCCACCGAGGAGGGGAAGACCAGGGACTGCACGTACCCGCCGGGCCCCTTGCCGGTGGTGACCTGCCAGCGCACCAGGTAGCCGGTGCGGCCGGCGACGGTCAGCTCCTGGGTCTTGAGCACCTTGTGGGACGTGATGCCGCCGTGCGTGCGCCGGCCGAGGTTGTCCTCCTCGTAGGCCTTGTCGGCCGCGGTGACGATGTCGGCCTCGGCCAGGGTTCTGACATCGGTCTCGCCGCCCCGGGCGGTGCGGGTGGTGACCGTGCCGTGGTAGCAGAACGACGCGCCTCCGGGGCAGTCGTAGGACTGCTCGGTGCGGATGGTGGGGGCGTCGTCGGAGGTGCTCTCCGGCTTCTCCCAGCCCTCGGGCACCGGCAGGGTGACCCCGTTGAGCTGGTCGACGAGGACGGCGGGGTCCTCGTCCTGGTCGGGCTCGGCGGAGGAGGCGGTGGCCGTGGGGGCGGTGACGGGGGCCGGGGGCGAGGCGGTCGTCGTCGGAGCCGCGGGCGTACCGCCCTCGTCGCGGCCGAGCAGTACGGACCCGGCGACGGCCGCGCCCAGGACCAGCACCCCGGAGAGCGTGATCGCCAGGACCTTCGTCCGGCTGCCGCCGCCGGCCTCGTCCCGGGGGCCGCGCTGGTGCGGGAGCGGAAGCGACGGCGGGCCGAACGCCGCGGGTGCGGGCGGCTGTTCCGGTGCGGCGTGGGCAGCGTCGGGCCGGCGGGTGTGCGCGGTCCAGGCCGTGCCGTCCCACCAGCGCTCAAGGCCGGGTGCGCCCGTGTCCGGGTACCAGCCGGGCGGCGTCGCGTAGCTCATGCCCCCACTCTAGGGTCCGGCTCCGACACGGCGGCCGGGGTTCGCGGGGTCAGGCGTCGCGGCCGGTCAGGGACAGCAGATCGCGGGCGGGGCCGGTGGGGCGGTGGCCCCCGGGCCAGACCGCGCGCAGTTGGCGGCGCAGCCGTACGCCCGCGATGGGGACCTTGACGAGGCGGCGGGACGACAGCTCCTCGCCGAGGGCCAGTTCGCTCAGGACGCAGGGGCCCGCGCCGCTCTCCGCCGCGCCCTTGACCGCCGTGGTCGAGGAGAGTTCCAGCAGGGGCTGGGCCAGTCCGCCGTGCACGGCGAGCGCCGCGTCCAGGACCTGGCGGGTGCCGGAGCCGTGTTCGCGCAGGATCAGCGGGGTGGCGGCGAGTTCGCCGGGCAGCAGCGGGGTGCGGCGGCGGGCCCAGGGGTGGCTGGGGGCGACCACGACGACGAGGCGGTCGTGGGCGATGACGGTGCCGTCGAGCCCCTCCGGTATCGACAGGCCCTCGACGAAGCCGAGGTCGGCCTCGCCGGTGACCAGGCGGCGGGCGACGGCCGCGGAGTTGCCGACGAGGAGCGAGACCGCGGTGTCCGGCCGCTCGCCGCGCAGCGCGATCAGCCAGCCCGGCAGCAGGTACTCGGCGATCGTCATGCTGGCGGCGACCCGCAGCCGGGAGTCGCGGCGGTCGCGCAGCGCCTGGGCACCGGCGTCGAAGGCCTCCGCCGCCTCGACGACCCGGCGCGCCCAGTCGGTGACCAGCGCGCCCGCGTCGGTGAGCCGGGAGCCGCGCGGGGAGCGGTCCAGGAGGGCGACGCCGAGCTGGCGCTCCATGGACCGGACGCGGCTGGAGGCGGCGGGCTGGGTGATGCCGACGTCCCGGGCGGCCCGCCCGAGGCTGCCGTGCCGGGCGACGGCGAGCAGCAGTTCCAGCGCCCCGAGGTCGGGGACCCGGTGGGAGAGGGAAACGTGGGGTGCGTGTGCGTCGTCGCCGGTCATAAAGCCAGCTTATGACCTCATAGGAACGGGATGCCTGGTGGGCAGGGGGCCGGCCGCGAAGAATCGTGGCATGGCCATCTTTCCGCAGACCCGGACCGCCGTTCCCTCGCCCCCCGCCGCGCTTCCGACCCGCCCGGCGGAGGCATCCGGCGACGCGACGCGGCTGCCTTCCCTGCGAAACATCGGCCCCAACTGGTACGCGAGCGTCATGGGCACCGCGATCGTCGCGAGCGCCGGCGCGATGCTCCCGGGGGACGTTCCCGGGCTGCGGGCCGCGTGCACCGTGGTGTGGGCGCTGTCGGCCGTGCTGCTGTCGGCCGTCCTCGCCGCCCGTACCGGGCACTGGCTCTGCCACCGTGACCAGGCGCGGGCCCATCTCCTGGACCCGGCCGTCGCCCCGTTCTACGGCTGTCTGGCGATGGCGCTGCTGGCCGTCGGCGGGGCCACGCTGACGGTGGGCCAGGACGTGGTGGGCGCGCGGGCGGCGCTCGCGGTGGACGTGGTGCTGTTCGTGGCGGGTACGGCGATCGGTCTGGTGGCCGCTGTCGTGGTGCCGTATCTGATGGTCGTACGCCACCGTCCCGCGCCCGGGACCGCGTCCCCGGTGTGGCTGCTGCCGCTGGTCGCCCCGATGGTGTCGGCCTCGCAGGGCGCGCTGCTGGTGCCCCACGTCGCCGCCGGACAGGGACGCGAGGCGCTGCTGCTGGCCTGCTACGCGATGTTCGGCCTGTCGCTGCTGGCCACGCTGGTCGTGCTGCCTCTGGTCTTCTCCCGGCTGGTCCACCACGGTCCGCTGCCGCTCGCGCTGACGCCGACGCTCTTTCTGGTGCTGGGCCCGCTCGGGCAGTCGACGACCGCCGTCAATCAGCTCGCCGACGCCGCCCCGGGGGCGGTCGGGGCCCCCTACGCCTCCGCGTTCGGCGCGTTCGCCGTGCTGTACGGGGTGCCGGTGATGGGCTTCGCGCTGCTGTGGCTGGCCCTGGCGACCGCGATGGTGGTGCGGGCCGCCCGGAACGGCATGGGCTTCGCGATGACGTGGTGGGCGTTCACCTTCCCCGTCGGTACGTGTGTGACGGGCGCGGCCGGTCTGGCGCGGCACACCGGGCTCGACGCGCTGACCTGGCTGGCGGTGGGGCTGTACGTCCTCCTGGTGGCGGCCTGGGCGGCGGCCGGGACGCGGACGGCGCTCGGGGTGCTCAGCGGAGCGCTGACGGCAGCGCCCGTGCCGCCTCGGCCAGCGACGGCCCGTACCACGTGAGCAGCCGCCCGTCGACGAGTGCGGCGGGCAGGGCCGGGAAGGCCTCGGGCCCGTCGTCCGCGGTGAAGCGGTAGGGCTCGTCCGGCAGCACGATCAGCTCGGCCCCGGAGGCGTTCAGCTCGTCGAGCGGGATGCGCGGGTAGCGCTCGGCGTGGTCGGCGTACACGTTGCGGATGCCGAGACGGGCGAGGAGGTCGCCGGCGAAGGTGTCGTGGCCCAGCACCATCCAGGGCCTCCGCCAGATCGGTACGGCGGCGGGGCGCGGGCTCCCGGAGGGCGCGGGCAGCCCGGCCCAGGCGGCCTCGGCCGTGTCCAGCCAGCGGGGCCGGGCCAGCCCGCAGCCGTCGACGAGGACGCGGTGCAGTTCGGCGAGGGCCTGGTCCAGGGTGCGGACCTCGGTGACCAGGACGTCGAGCCCGGCCGCCCGGAGCGCGTCGAGGTCGGGGGCACGGTTCTCCTCCTCGTTGGCGATCACGAGGTCGGGGGCGAGGGCGGCGATCGCGGCCACGTCCGGGTTCTTCGTGCCGCCGATGCGGGCGGCGGTGAGATCCGCGGGGTGGGTGCACCAGTCGGTGACCCCGACGAGCAGCCCGGGTGCGGTGTGGGCGACGGCCTCGGTGAGCGAGGGGACCAGGGAGACGACGCGCACGGACGGGCCTTTCGCGGGTGGAGGGGCGGGACCGCCCCCGCACGGACTCGCCCCGCACGGACTCGGCACCGTACGGACTCGCCCCGTACGGACTCGGCACCGTACGGACGGCGTACGGGGTCAGCGGCGCGAGTCGAACGTGGCGTCGATGTGTTCGGCCACCGCGACGACCAGCAGCCGGGTGCCGGGCACGGTGGCGCGCCAGCGGTGGCGGACCCCGCCGGAGAGGAACAGGGTGTCGCCGCGCTCCAGACGGTGGACCTGGCCCTCCGCCTCGACGTCGACGGCGCCCTCGACGACGTACATCAGTTCGTCGTTGCGGTGCTGGAACTCGCGGCCGAGGTCCGGTTCGCCGGTGAACTCCAGGGCGCTGAGCTGATGCCGGCCGCGCACCAGGCGGCGTACGCCCTCGCCCTCCTCGGCCCGGACGACGTCCACGGCGCGCGCGGAGTCGGCGGCGGCGTGAAGCTTCTTGGTGGTGGTCTCCAGCGCTTCGGCGACCCGGTCGAGGGAACGGGCGCTGGGGCGGGCGCGCTCGTTCTCGATCTGGCTGAGGAAGGGCACGGAGAGGCCGCTGCGCGACGCGACCGCGGCCAGTGTGAGTCCCAGGGTTCTGCGCCGTCGGCGGACGGCGGCGCCCACCCGCGGTGTGTCCTTGTCGTCCATGTCCCGGCTCCCTCCCGCCTCCGCCATCCTCCCGGTTGCCAGCACCTTACGCACATGGTTGCGCACGACGTCCGGTAAACGCCCCCGGGCAGCCGGAAGGGGTGGCCCCGCCCGAAGGCGGGGCCACCCCTCACGACCTGCTGCTTTCGTGCCCGTGGGCCCTTACTGGGGCGCCATGGTGTCCGCGATGCCCGGGTTGTCGTCCATCCAGGCCTTCACGGCTTCCTCCTCGTGACCCACGCCACGCTTCTGGATCTCGTTCTCCAGGCCGCCGAGCTGCTTCTCGGTGAGCTTGAAGTCCTTGAACCACTTCGTCAGCTGCGGGTACTGCTTCGGGAACTCCTTGGAGGCGATGGTGTGCAGGCGGTCGCCCTCACCGAACGCCTTCTTCGGGTCCTTCAGCTTGGTCATGCCGTACTCGTTGTACGCCCAGTGCGGGGTCCACAGCAGAACCGCGATGGGCTCCTTCTTGGCGTACGCGCGCTTCAGCTCGGCCAGCATGCCGGGCGTGGAGGAGTCGAGGACCTCGTACTCCTTGTCCAGGCCGTAACCCGGCAGGACGTTCTTCTTGAGGTTCTCCATGGTGGCGGTGCCGGGCTCGATGCCGACGATCCGGCCCTTGAAGTCGGACCCCTTGCCCTTGAGGTCGTCGAGGGTCTTGACGTCCTTGACGTAGTCGGGGACGGCGACCTCGATGGAGGTCGGCCCGTACCAGGAGCCGATGTCGGTCAGCTTGTCGCCGTACTTGTCCCAGTAATTCTTCTGGGTGTACGGCAGCCAGCCGTCGAACTGCACGTCGATCTGGCCGCGTGACATCGCGGCGTACATCGGGCCGACCTCGAACTGCTTGAGGTTGATCTTGTAGCCGCGCTCCTCCAGGACCGCCTTCCACAGGTACGTGGCGGCGATGTCCTCCTCCCAGGGGAACCAGGCGACCTCGACGGCACGGTCACGCTCGTCCTTGCCGCCGTCGGCCTTGGCGTCCTCGGGGACCGGGGACCACTTGTCGGCGACGCCCGGGTTGTCCTTCAGCCAGGTGCGGACGGCTTCCTGCTCCTTGCCGGAACCGGACTTCTGGATCTCGGCCTCAAGGCTGGTGAGCTGCTTCTCGCTCATCTTGAAGTCCTTGAGCCACTTGCTGACCACGGGGTTCTCGGCGGAGAAGCCCTTGCGCGCCAGGGTGTGGACGCCGTCGCCCTTGCCCCAGAGACCCTTGGGGTCCTTCAGCTTGGTGAGGTCGTACTCGTTGTACGCCCAGTGCGGCGACCAGAGCGGAACGACGATCGGCTCCTTCTTGGCGTACGCGCGCTTGAGCTCGGCCAGCATGGACGGCGTCGAGCCGTCGATGAGCTTGTACTCCTTGTCCAGGCCGTAGCCCGGCAGCAGCTTGTCCTTGAGCAGGCCCATCTCGCCGGCGCTCGGCTCGATGCCGACGATGCGGCCCTTGAACTCGGACGCCCGGCCCTTCAGGTCGTCCATCGACTGGACGTCCTTCATGTACGCGGGGACGGCGAGCTCCAGCGAGGTCGGGGCGTACCACGCGCCGAGGTCCTCCAGGCGGTCCTTGTACTTCGCCCAGTAGCTGGCGTGGGTGACCGGCAGCCACGAGTCGGTCTGGAAGTCGATCTGGCCGTTGGCCATACCGGTGTACAGCGCGCCGGCCTCGTACTGCTTGACGTCGACCTCGAAGCCGCGCTGCTCCAGCATCTCCTTCCAGAGGAACGTGGAGGCGATGCCCTCGTCCCACGGGATGTAGCCGATGCTGACCTTCTTGCCGTCGCCGATCCGCGCGGCCTGGCCTGCGGTGTCGTCCTTGGAGCCGCCGAAGACGCTCATGCTGCCCGCGACGAGCGCGAGGACGACGATGCCGACGGCCGCGAGGCGGGGCTGCGGACGGTAGGTCCAGATCTTCCAGCCCTCGGCCATGGCCTGGGCCTTGGCGACCGCGCGGCGGCCCAGCGGGGAGACCTCGGTGCCCAGGGCGCCGGTCATCCGGTCCAGGTACATGGCGAGGATGACGATGGAGATGCCCGCCTCGAAACCGAGGCCGACGTCGACGTTGCCGATGGCGCGGTAGACGGAGCCGCCGAGGCCGCCGCCGCCGACCATGCCCGCGATGACGACCATGGACAGGCCGAGCATGATGACCTGGTTGATTCCGGCCATGATCGTGGGCAGGGCGAGCGGCAGCTGGACGCGCAGCAGGGTGTTGCGCGAGGTGGTGCCGAAGGCCTCGGCCGCCTCGACGAGGTCGCCGTCGACCTGGCGGATGCCGAGTTCGGTCATACGGACGCCCGGGGGCAGCGCGAAGATGATGGTGGCGATGATGCCGGGGACCACGCCGACGCCGAAGAAGATGACGCCGGGGATCAGGTAGACCATGGCGGGCATGGTCTGCATGAAGTCCAGGACCGGCCGGGTGATCGCGCTGACCGTCTTGGACCGGGAGGCCCAGATGCCCAGCGGCACGGCGATGACCAGGGTGACCAGGGTCGCGACGAGCACCAGGGTGAGGGTGTCCATCGCTTCGTCCCACAGCTCGACGGAGTCGATGAGGGCGAACCCGACGAAGGTGAGCAGCGCCGCGGGCAGGCCGCGCAGCCACCAGGCGATGACGGCGACGATGCCCGCGAAGATCAGCGGCGCGGGGGCGGACAGGACGGCGGCTATGCCGTCGAACATGCCGCTGACGATGGAGCTGATGGCGTCGAAGAGCCAGGCGAGGTGGGTCTGCAGCCAGTCGACCGCGGAGTCGACCCATTCGCCGAGGGGGAGCCTAAACACTGGCCACCTTCTTCACGCCGTCCGCTGCCGCGGGTTCGGTGTCGCGGGGGGCCTCGGCCGGGGTCATCGGCTCACCGAGGACGGCGAGCAGCCGGGAGCTGGGGACGACGCCGACGAGCTTGCCCTTGGCGTCGGTCACGGCGACCGGGTTCGAGCTCTGCGAGCAGGGCGTGAACAGGTCGATGATCGGCGTGGACTCCGGGACCGTGGCGGGTGCCGCGGCCAGCACGTCCTGCGGGGTGCGCAGTTCCTTGCCGTCCGCCGTCCTGGTGCCCATCACGGTGTGCGCCTCGGCCATGATCGCGCCCGCGGTGAGCACCCGGGAGCGGTCGACGTCCTGGGTGAAGGAGGCGACGTAGTCGTTGGCCGGGGTGACGAGGATGTCCTCGGCGGTGCCGAGCTGGACGATCTCCCCGTCGCGCATGACGGCGATCCGGTCGCCCAGGCGCATGGCCTCGTTGAGGTCGTGGGTGATGAAGACGATGGTCTTCTTCAGGCGCTTCTGGAGCTCCAGCAGCTGGTCCTGCATGTCACGGCGGATCAGCGGGTCGAGCGCGCTGAAGGACTCGTCCATGAGCAGCAGGTCGGCGTCGGTTGCCAGCGCGCGGGCGAGGCCCACACGCTGCTGCATACCGCCGGACAGCTCGTCGGGCCAGGACTTCTCCCAGCCTTCGAGGCCGGTCAGACGCAGCGCCTCGGTGGCGCGCACCTCGCGCTCCTCGCGCGACACACCCTGGACCTCCAGGCCGTACGCGGCGTTCTCCAGGACGCTCCGGTGGGGGAAGAGCGCGAAGTGCTGGAAGACCATGCTGATCTTGGTGGAGCGGACGTGCCGCAGGTCGCGGGGGCTCAGGGCGGTCAGGTCCTGACCGTCGAAGAGCACCCGGCCCGCCGTGGGGTCGAGCAGACCGTTGAGCATCCGCAACAGGGTGGACTTGCCCGAGCCGGACAACCCCATGACGACGAAGATCTGACCCGGCTCCACGGTGAACGAGGCGTCGATCACCGCTGCGGTCGTCCCCTCGGCGCGCAACTCGTCGCGGTCGGAGCCGCTTTCGAGCTTCCGCACGGCTTCATCGGGTCGTCTTCCGAAGACTTTGTACAAGTGTTCGGCTTGCAGCCTGGACACATACACCTCACGCGTTGAACCGAAAAACGGTCTGCCACCCCCTCCGGCAGACCGTGGAGCGGTGCGGGTTCTGTCCGCGTGGCACATGCACTAGTTGAAAATGCGACGTGGTTCGCTCCGATGGCGCGCCTGCCCTCGCTTACACAGCCCAAACACAACAGTGATCCAGGTCACTGACCTGCGACGGAGCGACGGTAAGCGGTTACTCGGAGCGACTGTGGGCACGGTGGGGCATCATCGGGTCTGTGACGCGACGCCTGATGCTCCTCGACACCGCTTCCCTCTACTTCCGCGCCTACTTCGGTGTGCCCGATTCGGTGCGCGCGCCGGACGGCACACCGGTGAACGCCGTGCGCGGACTCCTCGACTTCATCGGCCGCCTGGTGCAGGACCACCGGCCGGACGATCTGGTCGCCTGCTGGGACAACGACTGGCGCCCGCAGTGGCGGGTCGACCTGATCCCGACTTACAAGGCGCACCGGGTCGCCGAGGAGACGCCCGCCGGACAGACGGACGAGGAGGAGATCCCCGACACGCTGTCCCCACAGGTCCCGATCATCGAGGACGTGCTGGCGGCACTCGGGATCGCCCGGGTCGGCGTCACGCCGTACGAGGCGGACGACGTCATCGGCACCCTCACGGGGCGGGCGACCGGGCCGGTGGACATCGTCACCGGCGACCGCGACCTGTATCAGCTGGTCGACGACGCCCGCCAGGTGCGCGTGCTCTACCCGCTCAAGGGCGTCGGCACCCTTCAGGTGACCGACGAGGCCTGGCTCCGCGAGAAGTACGGCGTGGACGGCGCGGGCTACGTCGACCTGGCGCTGCTCCGCGGCGACCCGAGCGACGGGCTCCCGGGCGTCCCCGGCATCGGCGAGAAGACGGCGGCGAAGCTGCTGGACGCGTACGGCGATCTCGACGGGATCATGGCGGCGGTGGACGATCCGAAGGCGAAGCTGACGCCCTCGCAGCGTAAGCGGCTGGACGAGTCGCGCGCCTATGTGGCCGTCGCGCCGAAGGTGGTCCGGGTGGCCGGGGACGTCCCCCTGCCCGACTTCGACCCGGCGCTGCCCCGCGAGCCGCGCGACCCGGCCGCCCTGGAGGCGCTGGCGGAGCAGTGGGGGCTGGGCGGAGCGCTTCAGCGGCTCCTGACCACCCTTCAGCACTGAGGTGTTAACTTAGGCATACCTAAGCTCAAGTTTTCGAACCAGGGAGTACCTCGTGGCAGAGCGGCCGGCCCGGCAGGGACCCACGGCTCAGGGGGCGCAGGTCGTGCGCACCGAGCAGATCACCCCGCACATGGTCCGGGTGGTCCTCGGCGGCGAGGGGCTCGCGGACTTCACCCTCTCCGGCTTCACCGACCACTACATCAAGCTGTGCTTCGCGCCCGAGGGCGCGGACTACGCGCACCCGTTCGACATGGCCGCGATCCGGGAGCGGTACCCGCGCGAGCTGTGGCCCACCACCCGTACGTACACGGTGCGCTCGTGGGACCCGGTCGCCCGGGAGATGGCCGTCGACTTCGTCGTGCACGGCGACGCGGGACTCGCGGGACCGTGGGCGCAGCGGGCCCGGGTGGGCGAGCAGGTGACCCTCCTCGGCCCCGGCGGCGGTTACGGTCCCGAGGCGTCGGCGGACTGGCACCTGCTGGTCGGCGACGAGAGCGCGCTGCCGGCGATCGCGGCGGCGCTGGAGCAGATGCCGTCGGGTGCGCTGGTGCACGCCTTCGTGGAGGTGTCGGACGCCTCCGAGGAGCAGAAGATCGTGACGCCCGACGGGGTGGCCGTGACCTGGCTGCACCGCGGCGACCGGCCCGTCGGCGAGCTGCTGACCGCCGCCGTGAAGGGGCTGGACTTCCCGGAGGGCGAGATCCAGGCCTTCGTGCACGGGGAGGCGGGCTTCGTGAAGGAGATCCGCCGGTATCTGCGCGTGGAGCGGCAGATCCCGCTGCCGCGGCTCTCGATCTCGGGTTACTGGCGTCTCGGCCAGAACGACGACGCCTGGCGCGCCGTCAAGCGCGAGTGGAACGAGCAGGTGGAGCGCGAGCAGGAGAGCGGCACGACCGCCGCCTAGACGCCGCCTCGACGCCGGCCCCGGCGGACGGCCCCGCCGCCCGGAGCCGTCCGGAGCCGTCCGCCGGGCCGGGGCCGGGCTCCGACCCGGGTCGCCCGGGTCGCCCGGGTCGCCCGGCGAGCTGACCACCGGACCCCGTCCGCCGCACTCGCGGCGGGCGGGGTCCGCGCGTCGGGGGACGCGAGGGGTGGGGCCGCCGGGCCGGGGCCGCCACGCCCACCCGCCGGCCCACCCGCCGGGCCGCGCACCGGGTCAGCCCGCGGGTCCGTCCACGGGTCCGTCCACGGGTCCGTCCGCCGGTTCCGCGCCCGGCTTCAGGCGCCCGGCTTCAGGCGCCCGGAGGGCTCGCCTCCGCTACCACCTCCGCCCCGCCACCAACCCCGGCATCCCGCGCCCCGCCTCCCCCCGCACCCTCTTCCACGGCCTGGGAGCCCTCCGGCTCGACCGGCCCCGAGAGGTTCTGCGGGGACTCGAAGCGCCGGAAGGACACATCGATGTGTGCCAGTCTCCGCAGCGCGCCGAGCATCGCCTCGCCGAGGACAGTGCCCACGACGACGCTCTCGACCAGGTCCTCGCGGGCCACCCGCCGCTGTACATAGTCGAGGTCGGCGCGGGCGACCGGCTCGGCGGCGTCCGCGTAGACGTCCAGCAGGCCGATGTATCCGCCGTGCCCGGCCCTGCGAAGCGCGGCCAGCACCCCCGCCAGTGATTCGGCGGCGGGGCCCCGCTCGTCGACGTGCCAGCCCCGCCGCAGCACCAGCTCGGCCACCTCGTCCCGCGCCTCCTCCAGGTCCCGCCCCGCCTCCTCCTCGCCCGGCGGGATGACCCCGTCCGCCGCGATGCCGAGCACCTTGTGCACCGGCTGTTCCGGGTCGTCCATGACCTCCAGGACCTCGCCGATGCTGGCGAGCGACAGGCCGCCGACATCCAGCAGCGCCCGGATCAGGCGCAGCCGGCGCTCGTGCCCCGGGCCGTAGTGGGCCTGATTCGGGCTGGTCAGCTCCCCTGCGGGCAGCAGCCCTTCCCGTAGGTAGTACTTGATCGTCGGCACCGGGACCCCGGACCTGCGACTCAATTCACCGATGCGCACCGCGTGTTCGCCCTTTCACCCTTGCCAGAAACCGCCCTCATCATAGATAGTCCCTCTATCGGATAGTGGACAGTGCGGCTATCCATATTGATCACATCATCACAGGGGGTCCCCATGTCGTCCTGGCGTTCCTGGCACCGCCCATTAGTCCTCTTCTCCGCCGCGATGGCCGTTATGGCCCTCGTTTCCGCCGTGGGACTCGTGGTCGACGACCGGGTCCTGGTGGGCGCGCCGATCTGGGCGAAGCCGTTCAAGTTCGCCGTGTCCTTCGTCGCGTACTGCATGACCCTGGCCTGGATGCTGACCCAGCTCACCCGGGGTCAGCGCACCGGCCGATGGGCGGGGCACGTCGTCGTGCTGACGAGCCTGACCGAGATGGCGCTGATCACGGTGCAGGTCGTCCGTGGCCGGCGCAGCCACTTCAACTCCGCGACCCCCTTCGACGCGGCACTGTGGAACGCGATGGGGCAGACCGTCGCCGTCCTGTGGGCGGCCACCCTGGTGATAGCCGTCCTGCTGCTGCGCAGCCGTATCTCCGACCGGGTGACCGCCCTGGCCATCCGGGGCGGTCTGCTGATCGCCCTGGCCGGTGCGGCCCTCGGCTTCCTGATGACGGGGCCGAGCAAGGGCCAGCGGGCTGCGGGGAACCTCGACACCGCCGATATCATCGGCGCGCACTCCGTGGGCGTACCGGACGGCGGCCCGGCCATGCCGCTGACCGGCTGGTCGACGACCGGCGGCGATCTGCGGGCCCCGCACTTCGTGGGCATGCACGCCCTCCAGCTCCTCCCACTCCTCCTGATCGCCCTGCTGCTCCTCGCGCCCCGCTTCGCCCCGCTGCGCGACGCCGGAGTGCGGCTGCGTCTCGTGCGGGTCGCCGTCGGCGGTTACGCGGCGTTCTTCGCCCTCATCACCTGGCAGGCGCTCCGCGGCCAGCCGCTGATCCACCCGGACGCGGCCACGCTGGCCGCCGCCGGAACCGTCCTCGCGGCGGTGGCGTGCGGAACGTGGAGCGCGCTGCGCACGGCCGCCCCCGGCCGCCCGTCCTCCCGCACCGCCGACCACAAGGAGCCCGTGGCATGACCGGCGCACTGTTCGAGATCACGTTCTATCTGGCCGCCCCGTTCTGGCTGCTGATGATCTTCGCCCCCACCTGGTCCGGCACCGCCCGCGTCGTCGCCTCGCCGCTGACCGTGCTGCCCGTGCTCGTCGTCTACGTCGTCATGGCCGTCCCGGTGTTCCCTGAGCTCTGGACGGCGGTGAGCAGTCCGGACATCGACACGTTCCGTGATCTGACGGCGCTGGCCGGGGGTGCGGGGGCCATGTGGGCGCAGGTGATCGCCTGGGACCTGCTGCTCGGGCAGTGGATGTACCTCCAGAGCCGGAAGCTGGGGCTGTCGCCGCTGCTGATGGGGCCGCTGCTGGTCCTGACGATCCTGCTGTCCCCGTTCGGGCTGCTGATCTTCCTCGCCGTCCGCGCCGTCCGCCTGCGACGGCGCGAAACGCTCACCGGCTGAGTCGCGTCCTCCCGGGGCCCGGTCTGGAAAGATCGCGGGCGTCCGACCAATCCGTACGGTCGTCGGCTCCGAATCACTGCCGGAAGCGACGATCGCCCCGGGAGGAAACCCGCGTGAAGGAAGCCGTACACATCAGTGGGGTGCCCTCGCCCGGCCCCGACCTCCAGGAGCTCCTGGTGCGGGTCGCGCGGGGCGACCAGGACGCGTTCGCCTCGGTGTACGACGCGGTGAGCGGGCCCGTGCTCGGCCTGGTGCGCAGCGTGCTCCGCGATCCGGCCCAGTCGGAGGAGGTGGCGCAGGAGGTGCTGGTGGAGGTGTGGCGCACCGCGCCCCGTTTCCGGGCCTCCCGGGGCAGCGCGATGAACTGGGTGCTGACCGTGGCCCACCACCGGGCCGTCGACCGGGTCCGCTCGGCCGAGGCCTCCGCCGCCCGGGAGCACAAGGCGGCGCTGCTGGACCGGACACCCGCCTTCGACGAGGTGTCCGAACAGGTCGAGACCCGGTTGGAGAGAGAACAGGTACGGCGCTGCATGCGCACCCTGTCCGAGCTGCAACGGGAGTCGGTGACCCTGGCCTACTACCGGGGCCTGACCTACCGTGAGGTCTCCGAGCTGCTCGCCGTGCCGCTGGGCACCATCAAGACACGACTCCGCGACGGCCTCATCCGCCTGCGCGACTGCCTGGGGGTGAGCGCATGAGCACGGCCGAACTGCACACGCTGACCGGTGCCTATGCCCTGCACGCACTGCCGGATTCCGAACGGCAGGCGTTCGAGCGGCATCTGGAGGACTGCGAGGCCTGCACCCAGGAGGTGCGGGAGCTGTCGGCCACCGCCGCCCGGCTCGGCCTCGCCGTCGCCGAGACCCCGCCGCGCGAGCTGCGCGACCGGGTGCTGTGGGAGATCACGACCGTACGCCAGGAGGCTCCGGTGCCCGGCAGACGGGCACGGACCGGCGGGGGCGGACGCACCGGCCGGTGGTACGCGTACGCGCTCGCCGCCTGCGTCGCCGCGACTGCCGCGTTCGGCGGGGTCGCGGTCTGGCAGAACCAGGTGGCGCAGGACGCGCGGCAGGAGGCGAACCAGGCGCAGCGGCAGAACGAGCAGCTGGCCCAGGTGCTCTCGGCCCCGGACGCGAAGACCACGTCGAGTGAGCTGACCGGCGACGCGCACGGCACCGTCGTCGTCTCGCGGAGCCAGAACCGTGCGGTGTTCCTGGCCTCGGGGATGGACCGGCCGCCGAGCGGCAAGGTCTACCAGCTCTGGTTCAACGACGAGGGCACGATGCGCTCGGCCGGTCTGATGGATCCGAAGGCGAGCGACGACGCGGTCCTGCTGGACGGGCCGGTGGACCGGGCGTCCGGGATGGGCATCACGGTCGAACCCGCCGGAGGCTCCGACGAACCGACCTCGTCCCCGGTGGCGCTGATGAACTTCCCGACCGCCTGACCCCTCACCAACGAACCATGCCGCCTGCCCCCTCACCCACGAACCATGCAAGGAGCACCCGTTCCATGAGTGTCGCGGTGGTGCTGTTCACCTCCGATCTGCGGCTGCACGACAACCCGGTGCTGTGCGCCGCCCTGCGGGACGCGGACGAGGTCGTCCCGTTGTTCGTCCGGGACGACGCCGTCCACCGCGCCGGGTTCGACGCGCCCAACCGGCTGGCCTTCCTCGCCGACTGCCTGGCCGCCCTGGACGCCGGACTCCGCCACCGGGGCGGCCGGCTGGTCGTCCGCCGGGGCGAGGTGGCCGAGGCGGTAAGGCGGGTGGCCAAGGAGAGCGGGGCGGCCTCCGTGCACGTCGCCGCCGGGGTCAGCCGGTACGCGACGCGGCGCGAGCAACGGATCCGGGAGGCCCTGGCGGGCACCGGCAGCGAGCTGCGCGTCCATGACGCGGTGGTCACCGCGCTCGCTCCGGGCCAGGTGGTCCCGACGGGCGGCAAGGACCACTTCGCGGTGTTCACCCCGTACTTCCGCCGTTGGGAGGCGGAGGGAGTACGGGGCACACTGACCGCTCCCCGCACGGTGCGGGTGCCGGACGGCGTGGCAAGCGATCCGCTCCCGGACCGGGACAGCGTCGAGAACCTCTCCCCCGGCCTCGCCCGGGGCGGCGAGGAGGCGGGCCGCAAGCTGGTGACGACCTGGCTGAACGGGCCGATGGCCGACTACGAGGACGGCCACGACGACCTGGCCGGCGACGCGACGTCCCGGCTCTCCCCGCATCTCCACTTCGGTACGGTCTCCGCCGCCGAACTGGTCCACCGTGCCCGGGAGAAGGGCGGGCCGGGCGGCGAGGCGTTCGTGCGGCAACTGGCCTGGCGCGACTTCCACCACCAGGTCCTCGCGGACCGGCCGGACGCCTCCTGGTCCGACTACCGGCCGCGCCACGACCGCTGGCGCTCCGACGAGGACGAGATCGACGCCTGGAAGTCCGGGCGTACGGGCTATCCGCTGGTGGACGCGGCGATGCGGCAGCTCGCGCACGAGGGCTGGATGCACAACCGGGGCCGGATGCTGGCCGCGAGCTTCCTCGCCAAGACGCTGTACGTGGACTGGCGGGTGGGCGCCCGGCACTTCCTGGACCTGCTGGTCGACGGCGACCTGGCGAACAACCAGCTCAACTGGCAGTGGGTGGCGGGCACCGGCACGGACACCCGGCCCAACCGCGTGCTCAACCCGGTGATCCAGGGCAAGCGCTTCGATCCGCGCGGTGCCTACGTACGGCGCTGGGTGCCGGAGCTGGCGGAGCTGGAGGGCGCCGCGATCCACGAGCCCTGGAAGCTTGAGGGCCTGGACCGGGCGGGCCTGGACTACCCGGACCCGGTGGTGGACCTGGCCGAGGCCCGGGCCCGCTTCGAACGCGCCCGCGGCCTGGACTGACCGGACGACGGCCACGACGCGAGGAGGCCCGCCCCGCGGAGACGCGGGACGGGCCTCCTCGGCTGTCAGACCCGGCGCGCGGAGACGCGGAGGGGGCCTCCTCGGCTGTCAGACCCGGCGCGGCGGCCTGGGGAAGAAGCCGCTCGTCCGCGCCACGTAGGCGTCGAACCCGGGCCGGTCGGCCATATGACGCTCCAGCAGGGCCGCGCCGCTGCCCTTGGTCAGCAGGAAGCTCATCACCAGCGGGGCGACGACGGTGGCGGCAGCGGCGGCGGGGGCCTGGCAGACGAAGAGGAAGAGTCCCCACCAGACGCAGAAGTCGCCGAAGTAGTTCGGGTGGCGGGTCCAGGACCACAGCCCCCGGTCCATGATCTTCCCCTTGTTGGCGGGGTCGGCCTTGAACCGGGCGAGCTGCGCGTCACCGATCGCCTCGAAGGCGAGGCCGACCGCCCACAGGAGCGCCCCCGCCCAGGCCCACCAGGCGAGCGGCGCGGTGAGGTACTGCGCGGCCTGCACCGGGAGCGAGACCAGCCAGACCAGCGCCCCCTGGAGGAGATACACCTTGCGCAGGGCGTAAAGGTTCGGGTTGCCGGGGGCCTTGGCCAGCATCTTCGCGTAGCGCGGGTCCTCTCCGTGGCCCCGGCCGCGCAGGCCGATGTGGAGGGCGAGGCGCAGCCCCCAGATCACGGTCAGCGCGGTGACCAGGAGCCGGCGGCCGTCGTCGCCGTCGCCCGCCGACAGGCCGTAGGAGACCAGGGCGACGGCGGCGAACCCGATGCCCCAGGCGACGTCGACGATCCGGTGCATGCCCTTCCTCAGGGCGACGGCGAAGGTGACGAGCATGACGCCGAGCGCGGCGACGGCCGCGCCCGCGAGCCCGCTCGCGAACGCGGGCCAGACGAAGCCGCTCACCGGTCGGCTCCCGGGTCGCCCGGTGCGTACCAGTCCCGCCGGGTGGCGGGCATCGCCGCGGAGCCGACCGGATCGGGCCGTACGGAGAGGATCTGGTCGACGCCCATCCGGCGTTCCTCGAACGCGAGTGCGCCGCCGACGAGGTAGAGCCGCCACACCCGCGCGGTCTCCTCCCCCACCAGCGCGACGAACTCCGCCCAGCGCTCCTCCAGGGTGCGCCGCCAGGCCTCCACCGTCCACACGTAGTGCTCGCGCAGCGATTCGACGTCACGCACCTCGAGACCCGCGCCCTCCAGCAGGGCGACGGTCTCGCCGAGCGGCCGCATGTGCATGTCGGGGGCGATGTACGACTCGATGAACGCGCCGCCGCCCGGCGCGGTCGTCCCCCGGGACATCTGCTGGACCAGGGCCCGGCCCCGCGGCCGCAGCGCGTCGTGCAGGATCGCGGTGAACGCCGGGTACTCGGCGTCCCCGACGTGCTCGCCCATCTCGATGGTGGACACGGCGTCGTACGCGCCCCGGGTCTCCGGCCGCCCCGCGATGTCCCGGTAGTCGATGTTCAGCACCTCGACGCGATCGTCGAGGCCGCGTGCGGTGACCTGCTCCCGTACGTACGCGGCCTGTTCGGCGGCGAGGGTGACGGCGGTGACGCGGACGCCGTGGCGCTCGGCCGCGTACAGGGTCAGCGAACCCCAGCCGCAGCCGATGTCCAGCAGCCGTGCGCCGGCCCGCAGTCCGAGCTTGCGGCAGATCAGCTCCAGCTTGTCGCGCTGCGCGTCGGCCGCGCCGTAGCCGGGTGCCTCGCTGGTCCAGTAGCCGCAGGAGTACGCCATCGTCTCGTCGAGGAGCAGCGTGTAGAAGGCGTTGGACAGGTCGTAGTGGTGGCTGATCGCCGCCCGGTCCCGGGCCTTGCTGTGCAGGGTCCCACGGAGTCCGGCACGGGCGGCGGGGACCGGCGGCCGGGGGCCGACCGCGCCGAGGCGCAGGGCGAGGCCCGCCGCCCTGACCCGGTCCACGAGGGCGGGCGTGGGCGGGGTGAGGCCGCGGTCGCGCGCGGCGCGGCGCATGGCGCGCAGCCCGTCGCCGAGGTCGGTGTCGAGGTCGATGTCACCGGTGATGTAGGCCTCGGCGAGGCCGAGTTCGCCCGGCTCCCACAGCAGGCGGCGCAGCGCTCTGCGGGTGCGCACGTGGACGGTGGGGGCGTCCCTGGGCCCGGTCTCGCTGCCGTCCCACATCCGTACCCGGACCGGCGGCGGGCCGCCGAGGAACCGCTCGATCAGCGGTTCGACGCGCTGGGCGGCCCCGGTCGGGGTGCGCCGGGCGGGGGGCTTGGGTGCGGTCGTGGTCACGCGGTCTCCTCGCGGGTCAGAAGCAGTTGCTGCACATCGAGATAGCCGGAGCGGAAGCCCGCTTCGGAGTAGGCGAGGTAGAAGGTCCACATCCGGCGGAAGACGGCGTCGAAGCCGAGGGCGTCGACCTCGGCCGCCCGCTCGGTGAACCTTTCCCGCCACAGCCGGAGCGTCTCGGCGTAGTGCGCGCCGAAGCGGATGCGCTGCGTGGTGCGCAGGCGGGTGTGGCCGGTGGTGATCCGCTCCATGGCTTCGGTGGAGGGCAGGAGTCCGCCGGGGAAGATGTACTTCTGGATCCAGGTGTACGTGGAGCGGCTGGCGCGCAGCCGCTCGTCGGGCATGGTGATGGCCTGGAGGGCGATGCGGCCGCCGGGGGCGAGCAGCCGGTCCAGGGTCGCGAAGTAGACCGGCCAGAACTCCTCGCCGACCGCCTCGACCATCTCGACGCTGACGATGGCGTCGTAGTCGCCGGTGACGTGGCGGTAGTCGCTCAGCCGCACCTCGACGCGGTCCGCGTACCCGGCCTCGCGGATCCGGGCGCGGGCCAGTTCGCGCTGTTCGGCGGAGAGGGTGACGGTGACGACCCGGGCGCCGCGGGCGGCCGCGCGGATGGCCAGTTCGCCCCAGCCGGTGCCGATCTCCAGGAGGCGGGTGCCCTCGGTGACCCCGGCGGCGTCCAGCAGCCGGTCGATCTTGCGGTGCTGGGCGGCGGGCAGCAGGTCGTGTTCGGCGGGAAAGCCGCGGAAGACGGCGGAGGAGTAGGAGAGCGTCTCGTCGAGAAAGAGAGCGAACAGCTCGTTGGACAGGTCGTAGTGGTGGCTGATGTTGTCCCGGGAGCCTTCGGGGGTGTTCAGCTGCGCGGCGGGCCTGCGCAGCGCCCAGATGCCGCGCAGGCGTTGCAGCGGCCGGGGGACGAGGTCGGCGGCGTTGTCGGCCAGCACGGTCAGCACGCCGACCAGGTCGGGCGCGTCCCACTCCCCCGCCATGTAGGACTCGCCGAAGCCGATGAGTCCGCTCGCGCCGATCCGCCGGAAGAAGGCGTCGGGGTCGCGGATGTCCATGAGCGGCCCGCCGAGGCCTATGTCGTCCCTGCCCGCGAGCCGGGCGCGCAGAGGGAGCCGGGCGAGCGCGTGGCGGACGATGCGTTCGGCGACGGCGGTCCGGGCGCGGGAGGCCCGGGGCAGCGCGATGATGTCGGGCCAGCGTTCCGGGTCTGTCCCGGGGGTGTGTTCTGCCGGCAGCGCGGAGGTGGGCGCGGTCACTGCATGCCTTCCTGTGGGCGGTGCGGGGGACGGGGCTGCACGGGGAGCCCGCGCAGGTAGAGCCGGATGCCGTGCAGGCGGATCGCGGCGGAGACGAGGACGGTGGAGAGGGGGTGGCGCAGGGCGAGCCGCACCAGCTCCCGGGGGCGGGCCGGTCGACGGCTGCCCCGTACGGTCGCGGTGAACGGGCGGGCCCCGTCGCGCTCCAGGTGGATACTCAGATCGAGCCGGGGCCCGGGCTCGGGCAGCCGCATCCGGTAGCCGCCGTCCACGGGGAAGAACGGCGAGACGTAGAACTTCTTCTCCGTCACGGCCCGGTCGTCTCCGTCGGGGCGCAGGAGATACCCGTGCCGTCCGCCGTACGTGTTGTGCACCTCGGCGACGACGCAGAGGGGGCCCCCGTCGGCCCGGTGGCACCAGTAGACGGTGATCGGGTTGAAGACGTGTCCGAACACCCGGGCCTGGGTGAGCATGGTGACGGTGCCGTCGCCGAGTTCGACGCCCCGGGCCCGCAGGAAGCGCTCCAGGCCGGCCCGGATGGTCGGGGCGGTGCCGCCGAAGTGGTCGCGGGGGTCGAACCGGGCCAGCGGCCGCAGGAGGCGTGGCAGCCGGGGCGGCCGGTCGGGGTCGATGAGCCACAGATACGTACGGTGCCGGAACGCGTATCTCGTCGGCCGGTTCCGTACGTGCGCGATGGTGCACGGATAGAGGGCGTTCACCACCTCACCCCCAGGGCCGCCGCGGCCTCGACCCCCGAACGGCAGCCGTCCTCGTGGAAACCCCAGCCGTGGTACGCCCCCGCGTAGGCGGTGACCGGACCGGAGAGGGCGGGCAGCCCTGCCTGGGCCTCGACGGACTCGGGTGTGTAGACGGGGTGCTCGTAGACCATGCGGGCGCGTACGGAGGCGGGGTCGACGCGGTCGGAGCCGTTCAGCGTGACCACGAAGGTCTCGGGCGCGTCGAGCCCTTGGAGCCGGTTCATGTCGTAGCTGACGGTGACGCGGTCGGCGTCGGCGGCGCACGAGGGCATCAGGTAGTTCCAGGAGGCTCTGGCCCCCCGGGCGCGCGGCAGCAACGCGGTGTCCGTGTGCAGCAGGGTCGGGTTGCGGGAGTACCGGAACGCGCCGAGCGTGCCGCGCTCGGCGTCGGTCGGGTCGGTGAGCAGCCGCAGCGCCTGGTCGGGGTGGGTGGCGATGACGACGGAGTCGTACGGGGTTCTCGTGCCGTCCTCGGTGGTGACGTCGACGCCGTCCGCGTGCCGGGTGATCGCGCGTACCGGGGTCGAGGTGTGCACGGTGGTGAGCTGCTTGACGAGGAGGTCGACGTAACTGCGCGACCCGCCGGTGACGGTGCGCCAGACCGGGGAGCCGCCGACGGCGAGCATGCCGTGGTGGGCGAGGAAGCGGAAGAGATAGCGGGCCGGGTAGCGCAGGGCGGTGACCGGGTCGCAGGACCAGACGGCGGAGACCATGGGCGTGAGGAAGTGGGCGTGGAAGTACGGCGAGAAGCGCCCGCGCCGGGCGAACTCCCCCAGCGTCATCCCGCTCGCCCCACCCGTCCCATCCGTCCCATCCCTGCCGCTGTCCGGCAGTTCCAGGAGAGCCCGGGCCGCGCGGTGGAAGCGCGGCACCTCGGCGAGCATCCGCAGATAGGGGCCGCGTACGGCGGAGCGCGGCTGCGCGAAGAGCCCGGCCGGGCCGCGCGCCCCGGCGTATTCGAGGCCGCATCCCTCGCACCGTACGGACATCGACATCTCGGACTCCTGGGTGGCGACGCCCAGTTCGTCGAAGAGCCGCAGCAGGTGGGGGTAGGTCCGGCGGTTGTGCACGATGAACCCGGAGTCGACGCGGTGCACCCGGCCGTCGGACGCGGTCAGGTCATGCGTGTGGGCGTGGCCTCCGACGCGGTCCTCCGCCTCGTACAGCGTCACCTCGTGGGCGTCCCGGAGAACGTGGGCGGCGGTCAGTCCCGCCACTCCGGATCCGACCACGGCCGTCCGCCGTCGTTCCCCTGCCATTCCGGCTCCCTCCGGTCCTTCCACACAGGTCGGAGCACTGCTGGAGCGCTCCTCACCCTGCGTTCGTGGCCGGGGGCCGGATGGATTGGTCGATCAGTGGTGGATCTACTCCGAACGAGTGAATGGGGGCCTGGGACCAATCCGCCGGCCGACCGGCGTCGAACCCCTTGTGTGAGAGCAGAGCCGGAACGACGCGCGGTTGGCCGGGGCACTTCCGCCCCGCCGGTCCCGCCGGCCGCATGCCCCACTCCCCCTTTCTTTTCTCTTTCTCTCTTCGCACAAGACCTTCGATCCAGGAGAAACGCCATGAACACGCTCCTCTTCCGCCGCGCAGCCGTCGCCGTGTCCGCAGCGGCCGTGCTGCCGCTCGCCCTGACCGCCTGCTCGTCGGACGACTCCTCCAAGGACTCGGCGGCAGGCTCGACGCCCAGCTCGTCCGCCCCGGCGAGCCCCTCTGCCGATGACTCGGCGACCATGGACGAGCCGTTCGGCCCGGCCTGTTCGTCGGTGCCGAAGGAAGGCGCGGGCTCGTTCGACGGCATGGCGAAGGACCCGGTCGCCACGGCCGCCTCGAACAACGAGGAGCTGTCGACGCTGGTGGCCGCCGTGAAGCAGGCAGGCCTGGTCGACACGCTCAACAACGCGGAGAACATCACGGTGTTCGCCCCGACCAACGACGCCTTCGCCAAGATCCCGAAGGCCGACCTGGACGCACTGCTGGCGAACAAGGCCGAGCTCACCAAGGTCCTCACCTACCACGTGGTGGGCGAGAAGCTGACGCCTCAGCAGCTGGAGAAGGGCTCCTTCGACACGCTGGAGAAGAGCAAGCTGACCACGGCCGGCTCGGGCGTCGAGTACACCGTGAACGACTCCTCGAAGGTCGTCTGCGGCAACGTCCCGACCGCCAACGCGACGGTCTACATCGTCGACTCGGTCCTGATGCCCCCGAAGTAGCCCCCACCGACCCCCACGACGAGGGGCGGGGAGCCGCGGTGTACCGCGGCTCCCCGCCCCTCGTCGTGTGCGGGCGCTGCCTTAGCCTGACCGGATGGCACACCGTGAACCCCTGGGCCGTGGCGACCGCGTGGCCGGAGCCGTGGTCGGGTCCGCCGCCGGGGACGCGCTCGGCGCCCCGTTCGAGTTCGGCCCCGCCGGCGTGTTCACGGCCCGCTTCCCGGACGGCGTCGGGGCGCTGTGCGGGGGCGGCGGCTGGGACCCGGGCGAGGCGACGGACGACACGCAGATGGCCGTGCTGGTCGGGGAGTCGCTGCTGGAGCGGGGCGGGCTGGACCTGCCGGACGTGTTCGACCGGTTCCGGAGGTGGGCCGCGGGCGGGCCGAAGGACATCGGCCTCCAGACCGAGGACGTGTTGACCAACGGCGAACCGTGGGACCTGGCGGCGGCCCTGCACTCCCAGCTCAACGGGCGGGCCGCGGGCAACGGTTCGCTGATGCGGGCGACCACATCGGCGGTGTACTTCGCGCGTTCCGGCCGCCCGGGGACGATGGAGGCGGCCCGCCGGATCGCGGCGCTGACCCACGGCGACCGGGCGGCCTGGGAGGGCACCGCGGTCCTCCACGAACTGATCCGGGTCGCACTGGCGGGCGAGGACCCGCTCGCCGCCCTCCCCGCGACGCTGGCCGAGGTCCACGCCGACCACCGGGCCCGCTGGGCGACGGTGCTGGCCCCCGACTGGCACCCGGGCCTGGCGACCGAGTTCAACGGCGCGGTGTGGCCCTGCCTGGGCACGGCGCTCTGGGCGCTGCGCACGACGGACACCTTCGAGCGGTCCCTGGCGGCCGCCGTCGACGTGGGCGGGGACACCGACACGGTGGCAGCCGTGACGGGTGGCCTGGCGGGAGCGGTGTACGGCATCGGAACGATCCCCGCCCGCTGGACCGAGCCCCTGCACGTACCGCTGCCCGGCTACGGGGACCGCCGGCTGACCACGGGGGACCTTCGCAGCCTGGCCGGCCGGCTGGACTCCGAAGGGCCTCGGAGCACCTGAGATTCCCCACCAACAACATCGCCCGAAAAGTACACATAAGCGCCGGATAAGAGCACTATGGGGATGAGGGTGCCTGCCGCATCCCTTCGCACGGCGGCGGGGCCCGCGCGACGAAGGAGACGAAATCTCATGAGCAACGTCTCACACGCGAGGAGTGATATATCGGGCCACCCCGATGCCTCCGAAATGCGTGCGCGGTACGACCGGGTGATGGGCGGTCGCGATGTGGCGCTGGTGGACGCGCCGGTGTTCCTCGTCGGCCTCTACTGCGCCGTTTCCCCGTGGGTGCTCCACTTCACGGCCAGCCAGCCGGCCCTGGTCACGCACAACCTGGTGATGGGCATCGCCATCGCGGTACTGGCTCTCGGCTTCACCGTGATGCCGGAGCGCATGTACGGCCTGAGCTGGGCGATCTGCGCCATGGGTGCGTGGATCATCGTGTCGAGCTGGGTGGTGGGCAGCAGCCCGGACGCCGGCATCGTGATCAACAACATCATCGTCGGCGGCTTGACCGTACTGCTGGGCATGGTCTGCGCGGGAGCAGCGGCCAAAACCCGCGACACCTGACCCCGAAGCACCCCGACAGCCCCACCCCTCGTTGAGCCCGGGCGCCTCCCAGCCCCTCCAGCGCTTGAGGACCGGCTTTCCCAGCCCCTCCGGCGCTTGAGGAGCGGGGTCCGGGGCAGAGCCCCGGTTTCGGGAAGGGGCGGGTAGGGGAACAAGCCCGCCGCAGGCGCACCCGCACCCCCTGCCCCACCCCCCATCAGCGCCCAGCGCCCAGCACCGGCGTCAGCCGACAGAGCTGTACGCCACCACCCCCCGCAACACCGCATCCACCGCCTTACGCGCATTCTTCGCCACAGAACTCGCCCCCTCCCCCGCATCCCGAGGAGCCGCCGCGGCCACCTGCCCCAGCACATCGATCACCTGCTTGCACCACCGTACGAAGTCCCCCGCCGGCATCTCCGCCTCGCGCAGCACCTCGTCCAGCGTCCGGCCGGAGGCCCACATGTAGACCGCCCAGGCGAAGCCGAGATCGGGCTCGCGCTGCCCGACCCCTTCCGTCTGGTTGATCTTGAAGTCCTCCTCCAGGGCGTCCAGCCGCCCCCAGATCCGCACCATCTCGCCCATGGCGACCTTGGCGGGACCGGACGGCAGCTTCGGCGCGACCGCGTCATCGGCCTGCCGCGCCTCGTACACCAGCGCCGAGACGCACGCGGCGAGTTCGGCGGGGTTGAGCCCCTCCCACACACCCTCCCGCAGGCATTCGCTGGCGAGCAGATCCAGCTCCCCGTACAGCCGGGCCAGCCGCCGCCCGTTCGCGGTGACCTCGTTGCCCCGGAGGTAGTCCAGCTCGGTCAGGAGCGCGACGATCCGGTCGAAGGTCCGGGCGATCGTGTTCGTCCGCCCCTCGATCCGCTTCTCCAGCTGTCGGGTGTCCCGCTGCAACCGGTGGTAGCGCTCGGCCCACCGGGCGTGGTCCTCCCGCTCGTCGCACCCGTGGCACGGGTGGGCGCGCAGCTCGGTCCGCAGCCGGGCGATCTCGCGGTCGTCGGCGGCCGGCGCCCGCCCCTTGCGGTGCCGGTCGGGCACGATGTGCCCGGCCTTGGTCCGCAGCGCGGAGGCCAGATCGCGCCGGGACTGCGGCGCGCGCGGGTTGAACGACTTCGGGACCCGCATCCGGTCCAGCACCTCCACCGGCACCGGGAAGTCCATCGAGGCCAGCCGCTTGACCTGCCGCTCGGCGGTCAGCACGAGCGGGCGCGGCCCGTCGTGGTGGTCGAACCCGCGGTGCCCGTTGGCCCGCCCGGCAGGAAGCCCCGGGTCCAGCACGAGGGCGAGCCCCGCGAACTTCCCCGTCGGCACATGGATGACGTCCCCGGCCTTCAGCTTCTCCAGCGAGGAGGCCGCCGCCGCCCGCCGTTGCGCCGCGCCCTGCTTGGCCAGCTCCGTCTCGCGGTCCTTGAGGTCGCGCCGCAGGCGCGCGTACTCCTCGAAGTCGCCGAGGTGGCAGGTCATGCCCTCCTGGTAGCCCTCCAGGCCCTCCTCGTTCCGCTGCACCTGGCGCGAGATCCCCACGACGGACTTGTCCGCCTGGAACTGGGCGAACGAGGTTTCCAGCAGCTCCCGCGAGCGGTGCCGCCCGAACTGCTGCACCAGGTTGACCGCCATGTTGTACGAGGGGCGGAAGCTGGAGCGCAGCGGATACGTACGGGTGCCCGCGAGGCCGGCCAGCGCCGTCGGGTCCATGCCACGCTGCCACAGGACCACCGCGTGGCCCTCGACGTCGATGCCGCGGCGTCCGGCCCGGCCGGTGAGCTGGGTGTACTCGCCGGGAGTGATGTCGGCGTGCTGCTCGCCGTTCCACTTGACGAGCTTCTCCAGCACCACGGAACGCGCGGGCATGTTGATGCCGAGCGCCAGCGTCTCGGTGGCGAAGACGGCCTTCACCAGACCGCGGACGAACAGCTCCTCGACGACTTCCTTGAAGGTCGGAAGCATGCCCGCGTGGTGCGCGGCGATGCCCCGCTCCAGGCCTTCGAGCCACTCGTAGTAGCCCAGGACGTGCAGGTCCTCGCCGGGGATGGACGCGGTCCGCTCCTCGACGATCTCCCGGACCAGACGGCGCTTGTCCTCGTCATTGAGCCGCAGACCGGCGTACAGGCACTGCTGGACGGCGGCCTCGCATCCGGCCCGGCTGAAGATGAAGGTTATGGCGGGGAGCAGGCCCTCGTTGTCCAGCCGGTCGATGACCTCGGGCCGGCCGGGAGTCCAGATCCGGCCGCGCTGACGCCTCTCGCGCTCACGGTCGGCCTCGCGCACCATCTTGCCCCGGCGGCGGTCACGGGGGTTGTAGACGTTCTGGCTCTCCTGCCGGGCGAGACGGACCAGGTCGGGGTTGACCTCACGCCGTCCGGCGCCCCGGCCGCCGTGGTCGGTCGCCTCCTCGAAGAGGTCGTACATCTTGCGTCCGGCCATCACGTGCTGCCAGAGCGGCACCGGGCGGTGCTCGGAGACGATCACCTCGGTGTCGCCGCGCACGGTGTCCAGCCAGTCGCCGAACTCCTCCGCGTTGGAGACGGTCGCCGACAGGGAGACCAGCGTCACCGACTCGGGGAGGTGAATGATCACTTCCTCCCACACCGCGCCCCGGAAGCGGTCGGAGAGGTAGTGCACCTCGTCCATGACCACATAGCCGAGGCCGGACAGCGACTGGGAGCCCGCGTACAGCATGTTCCGCAGAACTTCGGTGGTCATCACGACCACCGGCGCCTCGGAGTTGACGCTGTTGTCACCGGTCAGCAGGCCGACCTTGTCGGCGCCGTAGCGCTTGACCAGATCGGCGAACTTCTGGTTGGAGAGCGCCTTGATCGGTGTGGTGTAGAAGCACTTGCGGCCCTGCTCCAGGGCCAGATGCACGGCGAACTCGCCGACGATCGTCTTGCCCGACCCGGTGGGGGCCGCGACCAGCACCCCCTTGCCCGCCTCCAGGGCCTGGCAGGCCTCGATCTGGAACGGGTCCAGACCGAACTCGTACATCTCGCGGAAGGGCCCGAGGGCCGTCGCCATCTCGGCCGCACGGTCCCGAGAAGCCTGGTATCGCTCAGCTGGTGAGAGGTCCTCTGTCATCTTGGCTACGAGCCTACCCGCCACCTCTGACACTCAGCGCGATCTTTAAATGCCCTTGGCCGTTCCCTCGCCCGGGGCCGGGTCGGCGCCTGCTCAGCGCCCGGTGAGCACCCGCACGGCACCCGGTACGCAGGTGGCGGTGAGCGGCAGCGCGCCCAGCGGTTCACCGTCCGCGTACGCCGTGACCCCGGCCGCCGCCAGCTCGATCGAGGAGACCCGGTGCACGGTGACGGCGGGGTGGCCCAGGTGCGTGCCCCGGTAGACCTTCGGGAAGACCTTGAGGAGCGTGGTGCGGCTGCACCGTCCCACCACGGTCACGTCGAAGAGCCCGTCGTCCATCTCGGCGTCGGCGCAGATCCGCATGCCCCCGCCGTATGTGGTTCCGTTGCCCACCGCGATGAGGGTGGCCTCGATCTCGGTGGCCTCTCCCCCGTCGAGCCGGATCCGGTACGGGATCGGCCGGAAGGCGGCCAGTTCGGAGAGGATCGCGAGGTCGTACTTGAACCGGCCGCCGACGAAGCGCATCCGGTTGCCCCGGTCGTTGACCCGGGAGTCGAATCCGGAGGCGAGGACCGAGCCGAACCAGCGGTCCCCGACCCGCCCGAGGTCGATATCGCGGTGACCGCTTTCCTTGAGCGCCCGCGCGGCGAGCCGTCCGGCGGCGGCCGGGTCACGTATCGGCAGCCCCAGCGCCCGGGCGAAGTCGTTGCCGGTGCCGACGGCGACGACGCCGAGCGGGGTGGCGGTCCCGGCGACGGCCTGGAGGGCGAGGGACATCAGCCCGTCCCCGCCCACGGCTATCAGTGCCCCGGTCCCCGCCGCGACGGCGAGGCGAGCCCGGCGCAGGGCGTCGTCGGCATCCTCGCCCAGCACCGTACGGACGGAGAATCCGGCGTCCCGCAACGCGGAAGCGGCCGGCTGCGCGGCGTGCGCGCCCCGGCCGCGTCCTGCGGTGGGATTGACGAAGAGGGTGATCTCGCTGGTCACCCTTCCGGACCCTACAAGGTCAGGTGATGTCGTCGTAACCGTTCAGCCGGCGTGATCCGGGAGCGTCCGCCTCGCCGGACGCCTGCCCCGGAAGTGCGGGACGGGAGCCGGAGACGTTCTCGATGCTGCCGACGGGCTCGGGCGTCAGATCGAGATCCGATGCCTCGTCGTCGCTGAGCTCGGCGTCGGGGTTCTTGCGGTTGCGCCGCTTGTCGTTCAGCAGGGAGAAGCCGACGGCGATGAAGTACAGCAACGCGAGGGGACCGGCCAGCAGAAGCATCGAGATGGGCTCGCCGCCGGGGGTCGCGATGGCGGCGAACGCGGTCAGACCGACGACCATGCCGCGCCACCAGGAGAGCATCCGCTTGCCGGTGACGATGCCCGTCATGTTCAGGGCGATGAGCAGCAGCGGCAGCTCGAAGGCGAGACCGAAGACGATCACCATCCGGACCAGGAGATCCAGATAGCTGTCAAGCCCGATCTGGTTCTGCACGTCGTCGGGGCTGAAGCCGAGCATGATCTCGGCGGTCTGCGGCAGGATCGCGTACGCCAGGTAGCCGCCGGCGAGGAAGAGCGGTGCGCCGACGACGGCGAACGCGTAGGCATAGCGCTTCTCGCCCTTGTGCAGCCCGGGGGCGACGAAGGCCCACAGCTGGTAGAGCCAGACCGGGGTCGCCAGCAGCACACCGGACATCAGAGCGACCTTGAGCGCGTTGGTGAACGGCCCGATCAGGGTGTCGGTCTTCAGCAGTGCACAGGACTTGCCGTCGACGGTGATGACCACGCCGTTCTGGCAGCCGACGGACTCCTGGATGGGAGCCAGAAGGAACTCGTAGATCTCCTTCTGGTAGAACGCGGCCACGATCATCACCACGACGATCGCCAGCACGGCCTTCAGCAGCCGGTTACGCAGCTCACGCAGGTGATCGAGGAGAGGCATCCGCCCCTCGTCGTCCTTCTCCTGCTTGCGGGCAGACTTGAGCAACCCACTTCCCTCGTCTCGTGCGGCGGCTGTCGGCGGAGCGCGTCAGCTGTCAGCTCTGGGTGGTGGGCTTGGCCTCGCTGACCGGGCGGGAGCTGGTGACGTCTCCCGGAGCGGCCTGGATGGTGCGCGCGGTGGTGGACTGCGGGGGCGTCGGGTCCTCGACGGTCTCCGTCGTGGGCGCCGCGGTCGGCGCGTCGTCCTTCTTCATGGCCTTGGCCTCGCTCTTGAGGATGCGGGCCGACTTGCCGAGCGAGCGCGCCATGTCGGGAAGCTTCTTGGCACCGAAGAGCAGCAGGATGACAGCGATGATCAGAACGATCTCGAGGGGCTTCAGATTGCCGATCATGTGCGACTTCCTTCTCACTGAGGCGGCTGGAGGGTGGGCTCGCTACCCGTTCGACCGGGCATACGTCCGATCGTTGCGCTTGGCAGCGATCGTAACCCGCAGGGGTAAACGCGAGGCAATGCCCGTGCGTACTCCTGCTTGCGACCCGCACCTCCCTGCCTGGGCCGACCCATGCAGCGTACCCCCCGGTGCGGTCGAGCATCAGGCCTCAGAGGCCGTTATCGCAGGCCTTCGCCGGTGGTCGCGAGGCGGGTGGCCGCCCGTTCGAGGTCCTCGGACGCCCGGTTGATCCGCTCCGTGGTGACCGTGACCTGCCGGCCGAGACGCTGGGCCTCGACGAAGACCTTGACGCCGAGCACGCCGAGCACGGCGATGCCCAGGAATCCCAGGGCGATGGCGAGCATGGGCCAGAACATACGGCGGTGCCTCTTCCTACGGGGCTTCGTACAGGGCTTCCTACAGGACTTCCTATGGTGCTTCCAACGGGCGCGGCGGCCTGGTCGCTACAGGGCGGTGTGCAGGCGCAGTGTCCGTACGCCGCCGCCGGTGAGCAGTTCGATGATGCGCTCCCCGGCGGGCTTGCGGACCGAGGCGCCGCACTCGGGGCAGGTGAAGGTGTAGAAGGTGGTGCGGCTGGTGGCGCCGATCGCGAGGCGCAGTGCCGCGGCCGCCAGCTCGAAGCGCCCGCGGCAGTCGGGGCAGGCGGCCCGGAAGCGTACGGCGGCGGGTACGGGCACCGGGACGGGTCCGGCGCCGGGCAGGGGCGCCGGGCGGATCCCGGTGGTGGTGGCCGGGAACAGGGGCGTCCGGTTCATCGTTGTCTCCCCTCCTCGGGTCTCAGACCGCGTCCTCGTAGGCGGCGAGTGCCTCGCGGGCGGCCTCGCGGGCGCTGTCCGCGAGTTCCGGCGGGGTGACGATGCGGCCGTCGCCGCCGAGGCGCAGGGCCAGCCGGCGCAGGGAGGCCGGGTCCGGGGTGCGCAGGGTGATCCGCAGGCCGCCGTCGGGGAGTTCCTCGGCGGAGTCGTGCGGGTAGTACTCGGCGACCCAGCGGCCGCCGGTGCCGACCTCGATGACGACTTCCGGGTCCTCGGCTGCGGGCTGGACGAGCCCCGCGGACAGGTCGCGCAGCTCCAGCTCGGGCGGGGCGGCGGGGGCGTCGAGAAGGCGGATCTCGGCGACCCGGTCCAGCCGGAAGGTCCGGCGGGCCTCGGAGAGCCGGCACCAGCCCTCCATATAGGTGTGGCCGATGGCGAAGAGCCGGATCGGGTCGACCTCGCGCTCGGTGAGTTCGTCGCGGGCGGGCGAGTAGTAGCGCAGCCAGAGGCGGCGGCGCTCGGAGATGGCCCGGTCGACGTCGGCGAAGACGCCACCCTCCGCCTCGAAGGTCACCGAGAGGCGGGAGCTGGCCGCGCCCGACTCGCCGGCGGCCGTCTCCAGCTTGGCGGTGGCGCGGACGAGGGCGAGCCGGTCGCTCTCGCGCAGGCCGGGCAGCGTGGCGACGGCGCGGGCCGCGACGAGCAGCGCGGTGGCCTCGTCGGCGGCGAGGCGGAGCGGCTCGGCGACGTCGTCCGGGTTGTGCCACCAGATCCGGTCGCCGTCGGTGTCGATGTCGAGGAGGTCGCCGCCGCGGAAGCTGGTGCCGCACATGGGCAGGACGTCGAGGTCCGAGATCAGCTCGTCCTCGGTGATCCCGAAGGCCCGTGCCACGTCCTGGACGTGGGCGCCGGGGCGCTCGCGGAGATACGTCACCAGGGACAGCATGCGGCGGGTCTGGTCGATCGCGTTCGTGGCCATCGTTTCCCTGCCCCTAGTCCTTGGCCACGGCACGGAGCCGGTCCACCACATCGGCCCGCAGATCGGCGGGTTCCTCCACGACGACGTCCGGGCCGAACTCCACGAGCCAGGCGTCGAGTCCGTGCCCGTACGGGATCTCCAGCTCGTCCCAGCCGTCGCCGCGTTCTCTCACGGCTATCGCCCGTGACCGCAGCGGGTAGCCGGCTCCGGCGCGCAGCCTGATCCGGGCGGTACGGGTCGCGGTCTCGCCGGCCCAGCTCTCGACGGTCTCGCGGACGGTGACGACGTCGGGCACCTCGGCGCTGAAGGCCCCGGCGCGGGAGCGGACCTTGCCGGTGATGCGGGAGAGCCGGAAGACGCGTTCGGCGCCGCGCTCGCGGTCCCAGCCCGCCAGATACCAGTGGCCGCGCCAGCATTCGAGGGTCCAGGGTTCGACCTGGCGCTGCTCGGGACGGGCGGAGTTGGCCTTGCGGTAGTCGAAGATGACGGGGCGCCGGTCGCGGCAGGCCAGCATCAGGGGCTCGAAGGCGGCCTCGTGGACGGGGATGCGGGGTTCGAGGGCGCTGTGGACCTCGTAGGCGTCCTCGGCCTCCGGCATTCCGGCGGCCCGCAGCTTCTGAAGGGCTCCGCTGGCGGCTCCGGCGAGGCGGGCCTGCTGCCAGACCTTGGCGGCGAGGCCCAGGGCCGCGGCCTCCTCGGCGTCCAGGGTGATGGGGGGCAGCCGGTTGCTGTCGCGGCGGGCCAGGTATCCGGTGTCGCCGTCGAGGTTCTCGACGGTCTCGATGACGAGGCCGAGCTCACGCAGATCGTCCTTGTCGCGCTCGAACATCCGGTTGAAGGAGTCGTCGGAGCCCGCTTCGAGGTAGGCCTCGATGGATCCGCGGAGTTCGCGCTTGCTGAGTGGGCGCCGGGTCCCCAGCAGGCACAGCGCGAGGTTCATCAACCGCTCGGCCTTGGCAATCGCCATCGACGCCCTTTCTCTTGTTGCTCTACGACCGTCGACCGTACCGCCCCGGGGTGTGGGGACCAAAAGGCGGGCCGCCGACCGGAGAGCGGTGACGGAACCCGCCGGAGAGCGATGAGGGCCCCCGCCGTGTGGCGGGGGCCCTCATGCGCGCAACCGGAACGGATCAGACCGCTACAAGGTCGCAGACGAAGATCAGCGTCTCGCCCGGGGCGATCTTGCCGCCACCGGCGCCGCGCTCGCCGTAGGCGAGGTGCGCGGGGATGATCAGCTCGCGGCGACCGCCGACCCTCATGCCCTGCACGCCCTGGTCCCAGCCGGAGATGACCTGACCGGCACCGAGCTGGAACTGAAGCGGGGTGCCGCGGTTCCAGGAGGCGTCGAACTCCTCGCCGGTGGAGAAGGCCACGCCCACGTAGTGGACGGAGACGGTCTGGCCGGCCTGGGCCACCGCGCCGTCGCCCTCCCAGATGTCCTTGATCTGCAGGTCGGCCGGCGGCTCGCCACCCGGGAAGTCGACCTCGGGCTTCTCGATGCTCACTGAAACTGCTCCTCTAAATGATGAACTGGACAACCGGGACAGTCTTACACCTTGGCGAGGATGTCCACGGCGAAGACCAGGGTGGAGTTCTTCGGGATGGCCTGCTGCTTCTGGTCTCCGAAGGCCTGGTCCGGCGGGATGACGAGCAGCACCCGGCTGCCGACCTTCTTGTCGATCAGGCCGTTCTTCAGGCCCTTGAGGGTGACCTGGGACAGCGGGAAGGTCTGGGTCTTGCCCGTGGTGTACGTGTTGTCGAACTCCTTGGCGCCCTTCCAGATCATGCCGACGTAGTTCACGACGACACTGTCGGACTCCTTGACGACCTCGCCGTCGGACTCCAGGACGTAGTTGGAGACGAGCTTCTTCGGCGGGTCGCCCTTGGGGATGGTGACCGTCGGGGCCTTGCCGTCGGCCTTGACGCCGACCTTGGGCAGGTCGATGTTGTCCTGGGCGACCTCGGTGCCCTTGGCGGAGGCCGGGATCTGGGTGGCCTTCAGGATGTCGACGACGAACACGAGCGTGGCGTTGGGCTTGATGTCGCCCTGGCCCTGCTCGCCGTAGCCGAGCTCCGGCGGGATGACCAGCTCGACGCGGCTGCCGACCTTCTGGCCGACCAGGCCCTTGTCCCAGCCCTGGATGACCATGCCCGCGCCGAGCGTGAGGTCGAAGGGCTGCTTGCGGTCGAAGCTGTTGTCGAACGGCTTGGTGGAGTCCCATGCCTGGCCGAGGTAGTTGACCTGGATCGCGTCGCCGTTCTTGAGCTTCGCGCCGTCCCCCTCGCTGATGACGTCGGTCTTCAGCTCCTTGGGCGGGTCACCCTCACCCTTGGAGAGGGTGGGCTTCTCGCCGAACTTGGCGCCCGCGGTGATCGCGGGGACGCCGTTCTTGGACGAGGCGGAGTCGGAGGCCTTGTCGTCGCTGCCGCACGCCACTGCTGTCAGCAGCAGGAGGGGGGCGACGAGAAGGCCGGCAATTCGGCGCACTGGTTCCTCAGATCTCAGGGGGCACGGTGAATCGGTCCCGCAACACTCTAGGCCCTTTGATTCGGTTGGGGCCGGACCCCGCACGGACGGCCCCGGCCCCCAGGACCGGTGGTTCCTGGGGGCCGGGGCCGTGCCGCGGTGACGTCGGCTCACATGCCGGCGATCAGCTTCTCCACCCGTTCGTCCACGGAACGGAACGGGTCCTTGCACAACACGGTGCGCTGCGCCTGGTCGTTGAGCTTGAGGTGGACCCAGTCGACGGTGAAGTCCCGCCGCTGCTCCTGGGCCCTGCGGATGAAGTCGCCGCGCAGCCGTGCCCGGGTGGTCTGCGGGGGCACCGACTTGCCCTCGAAGATCTTCAGGTCGTTGCAGATGCGGGCGGTCTGCCCCTTGCGCTCCAGAAGGTAGAAGAGGCCTCGGCGGCGGTGGATGTCGTGGTAGGCGAGGTCTATCTGGGCGACCCGCGGATTCGACATGGTCATGTTGTGCTTGGCCCGGTACCGCTCGATGAGCTTGTACTTCATGACCCAGTCGATCTCGGTGTCGATCCGGTCGAGGTCCTCGGCCTCGATCGCGTCCAGGGTGCGGCCCCACAGCTCCAGGACCTGATCGACGGTGCCGGTGCGGATGCCCCGGCGCTCGACGAAGTCCACGGCCTTCTCGTAGTACTCCCGCTGGACCTCGATGGCCGAGGCCTCCCGGCCGCTGGCCAGGCGCACCTTGCGCTGCCCGGTGAGGTCGTGGCTGACCTCGCGGATGGCCCGGATCGGGTTCTCCAGGGTCAGGTCGCGCATCACCGTGCCCGCCTCGATCATGCGGAGCACCAGGTCGGTGGCGCCGACCTTGAGCAGCATGGTCGTCTCGGACATGTTCGAGTCACCGACGATGACGTGGAGGCGGCGGTACCGCTCGGCGTCGGCGTGGGGTTCGTCGCGGGTGTTGATGATCGGCCGGGAGCGGGTGGTCGCGGAGCTGACGCCCTCCCAGATGTGCTCGGCACGCTGGCTGACGCAGTAGACCGCGCCGCGCGGGGTCTGGAGCACCTTGCCCGCACCGCAGATCAGCTGCCTGGTGACGAGGAACGGAATGAGGATGTCCGCGAGCCGCGAGAATTCTCCGTGGCGGGCGACGAGGTAGTTCTCGTGGCAGCCGTAGGAGTTTCCCGCCGAGTCGGTGTTGTTCTTGAAGAGATAGACGTCGCCCGCGATTCCCTCCTCGTGCAGGCGGCGTTCGGCGTCGACGAGCAGGCCTTCGAGAATGCGCTCGCCCGCCTTGTCGTGCGTGACCAGTTCGGTCACGTTGTCGCATTCGGGGGTTGCATATTCCGGATGCGATCCCACGTCGAGGTAGAGGCGGGCGCCGTTCCGCAGAAAGACATTGCTGCTGCGGCCCCATGACACAACACGGCGGAAGAGGTAGCGCGCCACTTCGTCAGGTGACAGTCGGCGCTGTCCCCTGAACGTGCACGTGACGCCGTACTCGTTCTCCAGCCCGAAAATGCGGCGGTCCATGACTGAACATTACGCCTTATGGCCTGAGCTGAAACCGGGTTCGACGGCTCCGTTTCGATCATTTTCCGATCCCGTCACGACGGCGGGCGTACGGGAGGGGGGCGCGAGGACGTTCCCGGTGGCCAGGAGGACCACCAGGGCGGCCACTCCCCCGGCCCCGGCGACGGCGAAGCTCCAGGCGGTCGAGCCGAGTTCGACGGCCGGTCCCGCGACTGCCGTGCCGGCCGCCGCGCCCACGCCGAACGTGGTGACGAGCCAGGAGAACGCCTCGGTCACCGTGCCGCGCGGGGCGTGTCGGTCGACCACGATGAAGGAGCAGGCGATGGCCGGCGCGAGGAACACTCCGGCGAGGGCGGCGAGGGCGGTCATGACGGGCACCGAGGGGGTGAGCGTCAACGGCAGATAGCCCAGTGCCAGCAGCCCGACGATGACCCGCAGCCGCTTCTCGGGGGCGCTGGCCCACTGCCGCGCCCCGTAGCCGAGGCCGCCGATCAGCGCGCCGAGCCCGAGTGCGGCCATCAGCCACCCGTACACCGATTCCCGGCCGTGGTCGTCCGCGTACGCCACCCCGGCCACCGTGATGGAGCCGAGGGCGAGCCCGACGAAGAAGAACGCGCCGAGCAGGGCGAGAAGTCCGGGCGAGCGCAGGGCGCCGAGCCAGTGCGCCTCTCGGGGCGCGGAGCGCCAGGTGCGCGAGGGCTCGGACAGGACGACCGAGAGGGCGCCGAGGACACCGATGGCGTTGATGACGAGCAGCGCTGCGGCAGGCGACCAGAGCGAGACGAGCACCGTCACCAGGAGCGGGCCGACGGTGAACATGATCTCCTGCGCCACGGCGTCCATGGCGTAGGCCCGGTGCACCTGGCCCTCGCCCTTGAGGACGCTGGGCCACAGGGCCCGCAGGCCGCCCTCCAGCGGCGGTGTGGCGACTCCGGCGACGATGACGGCGAGGTAGGCCAGCGGGAGCGAGGAGAGGCCGGTGACGGCCAGCAGCGACATGCCGAGCGCGGAGACCACGGCGGCCGGGAGCTGGACGCGGGGCTGCCCGTAGAGGTCGACCGCCCGGCCGAGCAGCGGCTGCCCGACGGCGGTGGCCAGTCCGTAGGCGGCGGCGAGCACGCCGGCCAGCGTGTAGCTGCCGCCCTCCGCCCGGGTGAACAGCACGATCGCGATGTGCGCGGTGCCGTTGGGCAGCCGCCCCACCAGGGTGCCCGTCAGCAGCCGGGCGGCATGCCGCGCCCGGAGGATGTCCAGATATCCCGCGGCCATGTCCGCCCCTCTCCGCCCCGACCGGCTGCGCCGCCCCCGAGGTGTTACGTATAACGTCGAGGTTCATACGTACCATGTGCGCAGTTCGCGGGTCCACCTCGCGGCGTTACGGAAACATCCCGCACGGAGGCACGAGTGACCAGCGCGCAGCAGCCCGTCCCCGCCCGGCCCACCAGCCGCGACGTGGCCCGTGCGGCTGGCGTCTCCCAGGCGACGGTCTCCCTGGTGCTCGGCGAGAAGTGGCCGGGCAGGGTGTCGGAGACCACGGCCCAGCGGGTCCGGGACACCGCGGCGGAGATCGGCTACCGGCCCAATCTGGCGGCGCGCAGTCTGCGGCTCGGCCGCACCAGGACCGCGCTGCTGGTGGTGCCCGCCCTCACCAACGAGTTCTTCGCGCGGGTGTACGCCGGGGCGGCGGAGCTCGCCGCCGAGCACGGCTTCGGCGTGGTGCTCTACCCCTCGCCCGACGGCACGGGCCCGGCCCGGGACCCGTTCGCCTCGGCCCGCGCCGCGCTCGACGGGGTCATCGCGTCCTCGATGGCAGCCGACGCGCTGGGCGCGCTGCACGGGGCGGATCTGCCGCTGGTGATGCTGGACAGCGACCCTTCGGACACCGGGCCCGCCGCCCATGTGAACCTCGACATCGCCGACGGGATGCGGCAGGTGACGGACCATCTGCTGGGGCTCGGCCACCGCCGCTTCCTGCATCTGGCGTCCGCCGTGGACACCTGGACGTTCGCGGTACGCGCCGGGGCGCTGCACGACGCGCTGGGAGCGGCGGGGGGCGCCACGGTGCGCACGGTGCGCGCCCCGCTGGACGTAGGGGCGGGGCGCGAGGCGGCCGAACAGGCCCTTTCGGCCATCGGGGACCGGCCCACCGCGATCATCTGCGACGACGACATTCTGGCCGCCGGGGCCTGCAAGGCGGCCCGCCGGCTCGGGTTGCGGGTGCCGGACGACCTGTCGGTCACCGGATTCGACGACCTGGCCCTGGCCACCGCGCTGGAGCCGGAGCTGACCACGGTGCGGCTGCCGGCGGAGCAGGTCGGGGAGCGGGGCATGGAGGCGCTGCTCGCGGTGCTGGACGGCCGCCCCGTCGAGCGAGGCGGTCTGCCGGTCCGGCTCGTCGTACGCGGCTCCACGGCGCCGCCGCCCGCCGCCCGGACGTGACGGTGCCCCCGGGCCGGGGCCCGGGGGCACCGCGCCCCGAGGGGCGCCGCTCGTCCGCTACTTGTCCGTCTCCTCCGTGGAGTCGGGAGTGCTGTCGGCGCTGTCCGTGCCGTCCGTGATGTCGGTGTCCTCGGTGTCGGACGGGGCGTCCGTCGGCGTGCTGCCGGCGGTCTCCGTGTCCAGCAGCCGGGCCAGCTGACGGCCGACGATCCGCTTGAACTTGCGCTGCTGGGGGCGGGTGCGGTCCAGAACCGCGACCTCCAGGCGCTCCGCGGGGATCTCCCGCTCGCCGCCGCCCGGCTCCCGCGAGAGCGCCTGGACGGCCAGCTTGAGCGCCTCGGCGAGGGTCATGCCGTCGCGGTGGCGCTGGTCGAGGAAGGTGCTGATCTGTTCGGAGTTGCCGCCGACCGCGACCGAGCCGTGCTCGTCCACGATCGAACCGTCGTGCGGCAGCCGGTAGATCTGGTCGCCCTCGGCCGCGCTGCCGACCTCGGCGACCACCAGCTCCACCTCGTACGGCTTCTCGGCCGCGCTGGAGAAGATGGTGCCGAGCGTCTGGGCGTAGACGTTGGCCAGCCCACGGGCCGTCACATCGTCCCGGTCGTAGGTGTATCCGCGCAGATCGGCGTAGCGCACGCCGCCGATGCGGAGGTTCTCGTACTCGTTGTACTTGCCGGCGGCCGCGAAGCCGATCCGGTCATAGATCTCGCTGAACTTGTGCAGTGCGCGGGACGGGTTCTCGCCGACGAACACAATGCCGTCGGCATACTGCAGCACAACGAGGCTGCGACCACGGGCGATGCCCTTGCGAGCGTATTCCGCCCGGTCGGCCATGGCCTGCTGGGGTGAGACATAGAACGGCGTCGACACCGGCTATCCGTCCCTTTCTGTCAGTGACGAGTGCGTCGGGAGGCTGGGGTCAGAGCAGCGCGGCGCGCGGGCCGTCGGGCTGCTCGAGTCGGCGTTCCAGGATGGAGCGCGCGATCTCGGAGGACTCCTGGTCGGTCAGCCTCCGGAAGCCTTCGTCGGTGATGACGGTGACGATCGGGTAGATGCGGCGAGCCACGTCGGGGCCGCCGGTCGCCGAGTCGTCGTCCGCTGCGTCGTACAGCGCCTGCACGACCAGGGTGAGGGCCTGCTCCTCCGTCAGGTCCTCGCGGTAGAGCTTCTTCATCGCGTTGCGGGCGAAGATCGACCCGGAACCGGTGGCCGCGTAGCCGCTCTCCTCGGTACGGCCGCCGGTGACGTCGTAGGAGAAGATGCGGCCCTTCTCGCGGTCGACGTCGTAGCCGGCGAAGAGGGGCACCACGGCGAGGCCCTGCATGGCCATGGCGAGATTGCTGCGGATCATGGTGGAGAGGCGGTTGGCCTTCCCCTCCAGGGAGAGCTGGGCGCCCTCGACCTTCTCGAAGTGCTCCAGCTCCAGCTGGAACAGCTTGACCATCTCCACAGCCAGTCCGGCGGTACCGGCGATGCCCACCGCGGAGTACTCGTCGGCCGGGAAGACCTTCTGCATGTCGCGCGAGGCGATCATGTTGCCCATGGTGGCGCGCCGGTCGCCGGCCAGGACCACGCCACCGGGGAAGGACGTCGAGACGATGGTCGTCCCGTGCGGCGCCTCGATGGCCCCCTGGAGCGGCGGCAGGCTCCGGTTCCCCGGGAGCATCTCGGGTGACTGGTCGGACAGGAAGTCCATGAACGAGGACGAACCCGGCGTCAGGAAGGCAGCTGGTAGACGCCCGGTGCTACGAGTGTTGGCTTCCACGCGTTTCCCTCCAGGTATGCGATGGCCCTGCGCAAGAGAGTCAGGATCATCCCCCAACTTGCCGATGGCCGAATTGCAGTTGAAGCAAGTACGTACGCCACGGACCCTACCCGCCCGGCGGGAGTGATCCACATGTTCGGAGGGGGTTATCCGCACCGATCCGGCGGGACCGGGAACCGGCCCCCGGATCGGCGGGCGGGGTGACGGCGCACGCCGTGGCGAACGCCGTCACCCCTTCTCCCCCGTTGTCTGCGCGCATGTCCGCGTGAGACACCCGGAATACATCCGGGCGTTCACACTGATGAACTACTGTCCACCCTTTTGAACGAAGGACCGAACGAAGTCCTCGGCGTTCTCTTCCAGGACGTCGTCGATCTCGTCCAGGACCGAGTCGACGTCGTCGCTCAGCTTCTCCTGGCGCTCCGCGAGGTCCTCGGACGCCTGCGCGTCCTGCGCCTGCTCCTCGACCTCCTCGGTGGAACGTGTCGCCTTCTGCTGTCCGCCGCCGGTGTCCTTGGTCGCCATGTAGCTCACCCCGCTCGGTTCGAAGCAATCGAAGCTCTTGATCAGACCCTACCCACGGGGTCCGACATTTGACCCGGTAGTTGATGCAACGCCCGCGCCTCAGGTGATTGATTCCCAGCCCGGAGGCCTTTCAGCCGCCCGACAGCGCCCGGACCAGCTCCTCCGCCGTCCGGCAGCGGTCCAGCAGGTCCTTGACGTGTTCCTTCGTGCCGCGCAGCGGCTCCATGGTGGGCACCCGCTGGAGGGAGTCGCGGTCCGGCAGGTCGAAGATCACCGAATCCCACGAGGCCGCCGCGACGTCGTCGGCGTACTGCTCCAGGCAGCGCCCGCGGAAGTAGGCCCTGGTGTCCTCCGGGGGCTTCGTACGGGCCCTGGTGACCTCGTCCTCGTCCAGGAGACGCTTCATCTTCCCGCGGGCCGCCAGGCGGTTGTAGAGGCCCTTGTCGGGCCGTACGTCCGCGTACTGGAGATCCACCAGATGCAGCCGGGGCGCGTCCCAGTCCAGCGTGTCGCGGCGGCGGTAGCCCTCCATGAGCTCCCGCTTGGCGATCCAGTCCAGCTCGCCCGCCAGGCTCATCGGATCGGTCTCCAGCCGGTTGAGGGTGTCCTCCCACCGGGTCAGGATGTCCTTGGTCTGCTCGTCGGCGTCCGCGCCGTACCGCTCGTCGACGTACTTGCGGGCCAGTTCGAAGTACTCCATCTGGAGCTGGACCGCGGTGAGCGTCCGGCCGCTGCGGAGCGTGATCAGCTGCCGGAGGCCGGGGTCGTGGGAGACCTGGTGCAGGGTGCGCACGGGCTGGTCGACGGCGAGGTCGACGTTGATGAAGGCGTCCTCGATCATGGACAGCACCAGGGACGTGGTGCCGAGCTTGAGATAGGTGGAGATCTCCGAGAGGTTGGCGTCGCCGATGATCACATGGAGCCGGCGGTACTTCTCGGCGTCGGAGTGCGGCTCGTCCCGGGTGTTGATGATGGGGCGCTTGAGCGTGGTCTCCAGGCCGACCTCGACCTCGAAGTAGTCGGCGCGCTGACTGATCTGGAAGCCGTGCTCGTTGCCGTCCTGGCCGATGCCGACCCGGCCCGCGCCCGTGACGACCTGGCGGGAGACGAAGAACGGCGTCAGATGGCGCACGATGTCCGAGAACGGCGTCTCCCGCTGCATGAGGTAGTTCTCGTGCGTGCCGTAGGAGGCGCCCTTGTTGTCGGTGTTGTTCTTGTAGAGGTGGATCGGCTGTGCGCCCGGGATGGCGGCCGCCCGCTCCGCGGCCTCCGCCATGATCCGTTCGCCGGCCTTGTCCCAGAGCACCGCGTCGCGCGGATTGGTGATCTCCGGAGAGCTGTATTCGGGGTGCGCGTGGTCGACGTACAGCCGGGCGCCGTTGGTGAGGATGACATTGGCCAGGCCGATGTCCTCGTCGGTCAGCTGACTGGAGTCGGCGGTCTCCCGGGCGAGGTCGAAGCCTCGCGCGTCACGCAGCGGATTCTCCTCCTCGAAGTCCCAGCGGGCGCGACGCGCCCGGTGCATCGCCGCCGCGTAGGCGTTGACGATCTGGGACGAGGTGAGCATGGCATTGGCGTTGGGGTGGCCGGGGACGGAGATCCCGTACTCCGTCTCGATGCCCATTACTCGCCGTACGGTCATGCGGCCCTCCTTGCCCGGCGTCGGCCCCTCCGGGAACGACGCTCAAGTACCGCTGCTTAAGTCCGGTGCGTATGCGATGCCCGTCACCGCACTGCGCGACTCGGCGGTACCGCAGAGCCTAGAGCGCCTCTGCGCCGGTGGGGAGATCAATTACGACATTGCTCCGGCAAGGCCGGAACGGGGGAATGAAACCGGCTGCGGAGGCCCCTGGGGGCTTCCGCAGCCGGTCCGCGTATTACAGGTACTGGCCGGTATTGGCCACCGTATCGATGGAACGGCCGGTGTCCGCACCCTGCTTTCCGGTGACGAGTGTGCGGATGAAGACGATCCGCTCACCCTTCTTGCCGGAAATCCTGGCCCAGTCGTCCGGGTTGGTCGTGTTCGGCAGGTCCTCGTTCTCCTTGAACTCGTCCACGCAGGCCTGGAGGAGATGAGCGACCCGCAGCCCCTTCTGGCCCTGTTCCAGGAATGCCTTGATGGCCATTTTCTTTGCCCGGTCGACGATGTTCTGAATCATCGCGCCGGAGTTGAAGTCCTTGAAGTACAGAACTTCCTTGTCGCCGTTGGCGTAGGTGACCTCGAGGAAGCGGTTCTCCTCGGACTCCGTGTACATCCGCTCCACGACGGACTGGATCATGGCGTGGGCGGCGGCCGGCCGGGAGCCGGTGTGCTCGGCCAGATCGTCCGCGTGCAGCGGGAGCCCCGGGGTCAGGTACTTCGCGAAGATGTCCTTCGCCGCCTCGGCGTCCGGACGCTCGATCTTGATCTTCACATCGAGACGGCCGGGTCGCAGGATGGCGGGGTCGATCATGTCCTCGCGGTTGGAGGCGCCGATGACGATGACGTTCTCCAGGCCCTCCACACCGTCGATCTCGGCGAGCAGCTGCGGGACGATGGTGTTCTCCACGTCCGAGCTGACGCCGCTGCCGCGGGTGCGGAAGAGGGACTCCATCTCGTCGAAGAAGACGATGACGGGGGTGCCCTCGCTCGCCTTCTCCCTCGCACGCTGGAAGACCAGGCGGATGTGCCGCTCGGTCTCGCCGACGTACTTGTTGAGGAGCTCGGGGCCCTTGATATTGAGGAAGTAGCTCTTCCCCGTGGGCTGCCCGGTGACCTCGGCGACCTTCTTGGCGAGCGAATTGGCGACGGCCTTGGCGATGAGGGTCTTGCCACAGCCGGGCGGACCGTAGAGCAGGATGCCCTTCGGCGGGCGGAGCTCGTGCTCCTTGAAGAGGTCGGGGTGCAGGTACGGAAGCTCGACCGCGTCGCGGATCAGCTCGATCTGGTCGCCCAGGCCGCCGATCTTGTCGTAGTCGATGTCCGGGACCTCTTCGAGGACGAGCTCCTCGACCTCGCTCTTGGGGACCACCTCGTAGACGTAACCCGACCTGGAGTCCAGGAGCAGGGCGTCGCCGGAGCGGATGGTGATGTCCAGCAACGGCTCGGCGAGCCGCACCACCCTCTCCTCGTCGGTGTGCCCGACCACCAGGGCGCGCTCGCCGTCCTCAAGGATCTCCTTGAGGGTGACGATGTCCCCGGCGCGCTCGAACTGCATGGCCTCGACCACGTTGAGCGCTTCGTTGAGCATGACCTCCTGGCCACGCCGGAGGTCCTCGAGCTCGACACTGGGGCTGACGTTCACCCGGAGCTTGCGGCCCCCGGTGAAGATGTCGCAGGTGCCGTCCTCGTTGGCCTGAAGGAAGACGCCGAAACCGGCCGGCGGCTGCGCGAGCCGGTCGACCTCCTCCTTGAGGGCCACGATCTGGTCACGCGCCTCACGGAGCGTGTTGGCGAGCCGCTCGTTCTGTGCGGACACGCCTGCCAGGTTCGTCTGCAACTCGACGATCCGCTCTTCGAGAATCCTCGAGTGACGCGGAGAGTCGGCGAGCTTACGTCGCAGGACGGCGATTTCCTGCTCGAGATAGGCAACCTGGCCGGCTGGGTCCTCTGACCCTCGCGCGGGCCGGATGCCGCGGTTGATGTCGTCGTCGTGGGCTGCCACGGTCCTCACCTCCTCCATGGGGAGCTGGACGCTTCCTGACCCTACCTGGGTGGGTGGTGATTGAAACCCCTAGATCACAAAGACTGCGGGGCGTGTCCGATCTTCACCCTTGCGCTCTCCCTCACGTCAAGGGAATACCCACCCTTCGGCACCGGAAAGCCGCCGGTTGTATCGTCGAACTGTTCAACACCCGTCAGGGCTGGCTCCAATTGGTTCAGATACGCAGGAACGGCAGGACACATGACCGTGCAGCAGGACTCGCCGGGCGACAGTGACACGCAGGACCTGGAGGTCTGGATCGACCAGGACCTCTGTACGGGCGACGGCATCTGTGTGCAGTACGCCCCCGACGTCTTCGAGCTGGACATCGACGGCCTGGCCTATGTGAAGAGCGGCGACGACGAGCTCCTGCAGAGCCCGGGGGCGACCACGCCGGTGCCGCTGCCGCTCCTCCAGGACGTCGTCGATTCGGCCAAGGAGTGCCCCGGGGACTGCATCCACGTGCGGCGCGTCAAGGACAGCGTCGAGGTGTACGGACCCGACGCCGACTAGCCGGTCAGGGGGCTCGCGCCCCGGCGCCGGCCGAGTCCCGCGGTGCGCGCTCAGACGCTGCGCGCGAGGTCCCCGGAGGTGCGGACGAACGCCTTCCCCTTCCACCGCCAGGAGGCCTGTTCCTCCTGGTCGGGGCAGCAGCGGGGCACGTCGAGCGAGGAGTAGCCGAGCAGGGTCGCCGAGACGAGGCCGTCGCGTACGGCGAAGTCCCCGACGGTCTTCCTGTCAGCGGGGTCCACCAGGGTCGCCACGACCCGGGGTGCGGCCCCGCTGCTCCGTGTCAGGACGTAGATGCCGCCGGGCGGGGTCCCCGATCCGGCCGCGCAGTGCACCACGGCGACGGTTTCCGGCCGCCCGTCGCCGTCGAGGTCTCCGGAGGCCTGCTTCGCGACGGTCGTCCCGGCGCCGCCGCACTCCAGCGGAAACTCCACGCCGGCCGGGTCGGGAGCGGGCGCGGGGGCGCCGTGCTGCGTGGTGGCCCGCTGCTCGGGGGCCGTGGCGGTCGCGGTGGCCGTACGGGGCTGGAGCAGCCCGGCCAGCGCGACGACCCCGGCCATCGCCGCGGCCGTGGCGAGCCAGTGCACCGGCTTGGCGGCGGTGTGGGCGAGGTCCGGGAGCGCGGGGGTCTGCACGCGGTCTGTCTCCTGATGGTTCCTGGAAGCCCGGTGAGGGGTGGGAACACCCTGAGGGGTGGCCAGCATCGTGCCACACCTCACATCCGGGCGGAACGGCGGGGCAACGAAAAGGCGCCGCCGCGCGGTTACCCGGTCGGTCGGGGAACTGCGCGGCGGCGCCGGTGCGTTGGACAGATCAGCCGCGGGAGGCGGCGGAGCCGCTCTGGCTGCCGGGTCCGTCGTAGTCGTCGCCGTAGGCGCCCTTGGACGGGCGGCGGCGGCGCAGCGGCGGCTCGACGCCGTCCGCGAGGCGGCGGGCGGTGACCAGGAAGCCGGTGTGGCCGATCATCCGGTGGTCGGGGCGGACGGCGAGGCCCTCCACGTGCCAGTTGCGAATCATCGACTCCCAGGGCTGCGGTTCGGCGAAGCAGCCGATCTCGCGGATGGACTCGACAGTGCGCGAGAGCTGGGTGGTGGTGGCGACGTAGGCGCAGAGGATGCCGCCGGGCACCAAGGCCTTGGAGACGGCCTCCAGGCACTCCCACGGGGCGAGCATGTCCAGCACGACGCGGTCGACGTCGGTGTCGGAGAGGTTGTCCTGGAGGTCGCCGACGGTCAGCTGCCAGGCCGGGTGCGGGGAGCCGAAGTAGCGCTCGACGTTCTGCTGGGCGATCTCGGCGAAGTCCTCGCGGCGCTCGTAGGAGTGCAGCATGCCCTGCTCACCGATGGCGCGCAGCAGGAAGGTGCTGAGCGAGCCGGATCCGACCCCGGCCTCCACGACGCGGGCGCCGGGGAAGATGTCGGCGAAGGCCAGGATCTGGCCGGCGTCCTTGGGGTAGACCACGGCGGCGCCGCGGGGCATGGACAGGACGTAGTCGGGGAGCAGGGGGCGCAGCGCGAGATAGGCGACGTTTCCCGTGGTGCGGACAACACTGCCCTCGGGAGCACCGATCAGCTCGTCGTGCGGGAAAGAACCCTTGTGGGTGTGGAAGTTCTTTCCGGCTTCGAGCGTGAAGGTGTAGTGGCGGCCCTTGGGGTCGGTGAGCTGTACCTGGTCCCCGACCTTGAAGGGCCCACGTCGGCGGGCGGCACCGGTCGGTTCAGACATGTGACCAGCCTACCGGTGATTCCCGGGCCGCCGACCGCCCGGGCCGCGGCCGCCGACCGCCCGGGCCGCGGCCGTCGACCGCCCGGGAGGGCCGTCAGGTGCCGGGGCGGGCCATGGCCTTGACGAAGGCGCGCTCCACGTCGGCGGTGGAGAGGACTCCGTAGATCTCGCCGGTCTCCTCGACGACCAGGTATTCGGTGGCGGGGGTGGCCTTGAGCCGGTCCAGGAGGGCTTCGCCGGCCAGTTCCGCGGGGACCTTCAGGCCGTCGGTGAGGTCCTGGGCGAGGCCGCTGACGGCGACCCAGGGGCGGCGGTGTTCGGGGACGCCGACGATGGCGGCCTCGCGGACGACGCCCTTGGGGTTGCCCTGTCCGTCGACGACGACCAGGGCGCGGGCACCCGCCTCGTTGGCCCGGCGCAGCGCTTCGGAGAGCGGGGTGGCGGACTCGACGGGAACGGCGCGGCGGGTCAGGGTGCGGGCCCGGAGGTCGGGCAGGTGCTCGCGGAGGCGGGCCATGCGCAGGCTGTTCCCGGCGCCGGTCCAGATGATGCCCGCGAGGATCGCGGCGAGCAGCGCGTCCATGACGGTCTCGACGCCGCCGATGTTCTGGGCGGTGCCGCCGAGTGCTCCGGTGTGGGTGAGCAGCGGCAGTCCGACGAGGACGACGACGGCGAGGCCGCGGCCGACCCAGGCGGCGGCGATGGTGCCGCTCATGGGCTTGCCGGTGATCTTCCAGACGACGGCGCGGAGCATCCGGCCGCCGTCCAGCGGCAGGCCGGGCAGCAGGTTGAAGGCGGCCACGATGAGGTTGGAGATCATCAGGCCCGCGACCAGGACGCCGGGGACCGTGCCGGGCTCGACGAACTGCATCGCGCCGTAGAAGAGGCCGCCGAGGACCAGGGACAGAAGCGGTCCGACGAAGGCCAGGACGAACTCGCGGCCGGGTGTCTCGCTCTCCTTCTCGATCTCCGAGACGCCGCCGAAGAACTGGAGCTGGATGCGGCGGACCGGGAGCTTGTAGCGCAGCGCGGCGACCGTGTGGGCCAGTTCGTGGACGAGCACGGAGGCGTAGAAGGCGATGGCGAAGAACAGGGCGACGAGGTAGCGGGCGGCGCCCAGCTCGGGCAGCACACGGTCGAGCTGGCCGCCGAACACCCAGGTGATCAGCGCGGCGACGACGAACCAGCTGGGGGCGACGTAGACGGGCACGCCGAAGGGCCGGCCCATGAGCAGGCCGCCGCCCGGCTCGGCGGGGCGTTTCGGCTTGCCGTTGTCGGGATCGGTGCCGGGGGCCGTTCCCCCTGCGCCGGGCTGCGGCCGCCCGCTGTCGCCGCTGTCGTCCACGGGGTCCCTTCGGTTCGGTGAGTGGCGTTTGCCACGATCATGCAGTGTGCGAGGGTCTGCCGTCGATGGTATGCCGCTCGCTGTCAGTGGCGGGCCGTAGGGTCTTCAGACATGACTTCCGTGCCGCGGCCGCCCCAGCCGCCTTCGTCCCTGTCGCCGTCGCGGGCGAGCGATTTCATGCAGTGTCCCTTGCTCTACCGCTTCCGGGTCATCGACAAGCTGCCGGAGAAGCCCAGCGAGGCGGCTACCCGCGGCACGCTGGTCCATGCGGTGCTGGAGCGGCTCTTCGACGCACCGGCGGCCGACCGGACGGCGCCGCGGGCGCGGGCGCTGATTCCCGGCCAGTGGGACCGGCTGCTGGAGTCGAAGCCGGAGCTGACCGGGCTGTTCGCCGGGGACACCGAGGGGGAGCGCCTGACGCGCTGGCTGGGTGAGGCGGAGCGGTTGGTGGACCGGTGGTTCTCGCTGGAGGACCCGACGCGGCTGGAGCCGGCGGAGCGTGAGCTGTTCGTCGAGACGGAGTTGGAGTCGGGGCTGCGGCTGCGCGGGGTGATCGACCGGGTGGACGTCGCCCCGAGCGGCGAGGTCCGGATCGTCGACTACAAGACGGGGAAGGCGCCGCGGCCGGAGTATTCCGACGGTCCGCTGTTCCAGATGACGTTCTACGCGCTGGTGATCTGGCGGCTGAAGGGCGTGGTGCCGCGCCGCCTCCAGCTGGTCTATCTGGGCAGCGGGGACGTGCTGACGTACGACCCGGTGGTGGCGGACCTGGAGCGGGTGGAGCGCAAGCTGCTGGCGCTGTGGGACGCGATCTCGCTGGCGACGGAGACCGGTGACTGGCGGCCCCGGCCGACGAAGCTGTGCGGCTGGTGCGACCACCAGGCGGTGTGTCCGGAATTCGGCGGGACTCCCCCGGTATACCCGCTGTCGGTCCGCCCTGCGGATTCGGGTGAGGATGGCCAGGGCAGAATGGGACCGGTCCAGGCCGAGGCCGGCCGTGCCGTGGCCCTTGAGGGCCCTTAAGGAGTTCCTGTGGCGATCCGCGTCCTTCTGGTCGATGACCAGCCTCTGCTGCGCACCGGTTTCCGGATGATTCTGGAGGCCGAAGGCGATCTGGCGGTGGTCGGTGAGGCCGGTGACGGTCTGCAGGCCATCGATCAGGTGCGGGCGCTGCAGCCCGATGTGGTGCTGATGGACATCCGGATGCCGCGGATGGACGGCGTGGAGGCCACGCGTCAGATCACCGGCCCCGGGAAGGACGGCCCGGCGAAGGTGCTGGTGCTGACCACCTTCGATCTCGACGAGTACGTGGTGGAGGCGCTGCGCGCCGGGGCGAGCGGGTTCCTGCTGAAGGACGCTCCGGCGGCGGAGCTGGTCCAGGCGATCCGGGTGGTGGCGGCGGGCGAGGCGATGCTCGCGCCGAGCATCACGCGCCGGCTGCTGGACAAGTACGCCGATCACCTGCCGTCCGGTGAGGACCCGGTGCCTGACGCGCTGCACACGCTGACGGACCGTGAGGTCGAGGTGCTGAAGCTGGTGGCGCGGGGTCTGTCCAACGCGGAGATCGCGGCGGATCTGTTCGTCAGCGAGACGACGGTCAAGACACATGTGGGCCATGTGCTCACGAAGTTGGGCCTGCGGGACCGGGTGCAGGCCGCGGTGTACGCGTACGAGAGCGGGCTGGTGCGTCCCGGCGCGCAGTAGCGGCCCCGCACACACGCACACGACGAAGCCGTCCGGCCCGTCCCCTCATCGGAAGAGGGGGGACGGGCCGGACGGCTTTCCGGTCACGTCTCAGACGTTGGGCCGGTTGAGCTCCCAGAGCTGTAGCTCGGAGGTGGCGCTGACGGACCGCTCCACCCCGGCGATCCCGTCACGGGAGGCCACGTACTGCTTGCCCTGCCAGATCGGCAGCACCGGCACATCGGTGGCGACGATGTCCTGGAGCTTCTCGTAGGTGGCGGCGGCGGCGGTGCGGTCGGTCTCGCGGCGGGACTCCGGGATGAGGACCTTCTGCGCCTCGCGCGACCGGTAGGGCGAGTTGAGGAAGTTGTTCTCGTCCAGGAAGGGCGCGGTGTAGTTGTCCGGGTCCGGGAAGTCGGGGAACCAGCCCATGCCGTAGGCCGCGTAGTCGCCGCGCTTCTGCTCGGGGCGGTACTGCGACCACTCCTTGCCCTGGACGGAGACGTCGAAGAGGCCCGAGCTGTTCAGCTGCTGCTGGATCGCCTTGAACTCCTTGGCGGTGGCCGGGCCGTAGTGGTCGCTGGTGTAGTGCAGGGTGAACTTCACCGGCGTCTTGATCCCGGCGTCGTCGAGGATCGCCCGGGCCTTGGCGGTGCTGGGCTCGCCGTACTTGTTGAAGAAGGCGTTGGTGTGCCCGGCGATGCTGGACGGGATCAGCGAGTAGAGCGGTTCGGCGGTGGTGCCGTACACCTTGCCCGCGATCGCGCCCCGGTCGACGATCTGCGCCATGGCCTGCCGGACGGGCTTGCTGACCACGGGGTCCTTGGTGTTGAACCCGACGTAGCTGATGGCCAGGCCGGGCAGCTCGGTGAGCTCGATGCCCTCCTCCGGCTCCACGAGCATGTCGCGGGCCTGCTGGGGCGACATCGCCCGGGTCATCATGTGGATCTTCTCCTCGTCGAGCGCCTTGCCCATGGCCTCGGCGTCGGGGAACAGGTCCATCTCGACCTTGTCGTTGAGGACCTTGAGCTCGCCCTTGTACGAGGGGTTCTTGGTGAAGGCGATCTTGACGACCCGGCCGTCCTCGACCCGCGGCTTCATGGTGTACGGACCGGAGCCGTTGACCTGGAAGCCGGTGCGCCCCTCCTTCGCCGGGTACTGCGCCTTCGGGACGATGCCGGCGGCGGGAGTGGCGAGCTTGTACGGGAAGGTCGCGTCGGGCGTGTTCAGGTGGAAGATCACCTGGTCGTCGCCCTTGGTCTCGATCATGTCGATGTTGGCGAGCAGTCCGACCGGCCCGCTGTCCGCGTCGATGTCGATGACGCGCTGGATGGAGTGCTTCACGTCCTCGGCGGTGACGGCCGTCCCGTCGGCGAAGGTGAGGCCCGCCCGCAGGGTGCAGCGGTAGCTCTCGTTCGCGGTGTCGGTGAAGGTGCAGCTGCGGGCGGCCTCGGGCACCGGCTCGCCGCCTCCGCCCGGCACCGTGGTCAAGGTCTGCACGGTCTGCCGCAGGACGTTCCAGACGCCCGCCTCGTAGCCGATGGCCGGGTCGAGCGGCGCGGGGTTCTCCTTGGAGGCCACGAGCTGGTCCGTGGTGCCGACGACGATGGCTCCGTTGCCACCGGCGCCGCTGTCCGTGCTGCCGCAGGCGGCGAGCACGGGGGCGAGCAGGCCGACGACGGCCGGCAGCACCAGGGTCTTGCGGTTCATCTGGACGTTCTCCCTCATCCCGGCAGGTGAGGAATCAAAGCTAGTAGCCGCGGGTGGCCCCGCCGACCGTCCCGCGGGCGGCTCCCGCTCCCCCGGCGACCGGCTGGGGCGACATACGCTCACCATTACGGACAGCTCACCCGATCCCGGCGGCCCGCCGGAGGCCCACAGGTGAGGAAGGTCACCTGTCGGGCCTCTTCACAGATACACCCCGCAACTGATCCACATCCACGAAACGTTGCCGGAACGCACACGGGGACGACCAGAAAATCCGCTGTTCGTTCACAAGTGGGTGACCGGCGCGAGTGCACGCCCGGTGCGGGTCAGCCCGTTCCGCCCGCTTGGGTGATGAGCTTGCGCAGGAAGGCGAGGTCCACCTCTTCGAGGGAGCCGACGACCACGCGTCCGGCCGCGGGCGCGATCGGGGCGACGGACGGCACGACGACGACCCGGCAGCCGGCGGCCTCGGCGGCGGCCACCCCGGTCGCCGTGTCCTCGATGACGGCGCAGCGCCAGGGATCGGCGCCGAAGCCCGCGGCCGCGGTGAGGTAGGGCTCGGGGTCGGGCTTGGTCCGGGCGACCTCGTCCCCGGCGACGGTGAGCGCGAAGTGGTGGCGGCCCACCGATTCCAGCACCCGGTCGATGATCCGGCGGTGGGAGGCGGAGACGAGCGCGGTGGGCACCTCGTACGCGGCCAGTTCGGCGAGCAGCCGCTCGGCGCCCGGCATCAGCGGCACACCGTGGGCGATGCGCTTCTCGAATCCGTCGTTGAGCAGCACGGTCAGCTCGTCCAGCCGGATGTCGGCGCCGGTGGCGTCGATGAGGTAGCCGGCGCTGCGGGTCATCGGACCGCCGACGACCACATCCCGCCAGGACTCCTCCAGCCGGTGCCCGAGGCCGGCGAAGACGTCCTTCTCGACGTCCCACCAGAAGCCCTCGGTATCGACCAGGGTTCCGTCCATGTCGAGAAGGACCGCCTGCAGGGCGGCGCCTTCGGCCGTGCGGGTCAAGGACGCGGGGACCGTACTGGTCATCCGGCACACCTTCCGTAAGGGACGAGAAGGCCGGCCGCCATTCCCGGAAAACGGGAGGGCGACCGGCCTGCACTGGACCGACCAGTGTACGACGTGTCCGGCCGCGGCGCGCGAAGGACGCGAGGCCGCGGCGGGAACACGGGGTTACCGCGCGTTGAAGTACTTCGCCTCGGGGTGGTGGATGACGATGGCGTCGGTGGACTGCTCCGGGTGGAGCTGGAACTCCTCGGAGAGGTGCACGCCGATCCGTTCCGGCTGCAGGAGGTCGGCGATCTTCGCCCGGTCCTCCAGGTCCGGGCACGCCCCGTAACCGAGCGAGAACCGTGCGCCGCGGTACTTCAGCGCGAACATGTCCTCGACGTCCGCGGGGTCCTCCCCGGCGAAGCCGAGCTCGCTGCGGACCCGCGCGTGCCAGTACTCGGCGAGCGCCTCGGCGAGCTGGACGGACAGGCCGTGCAGCTCCAGGTAGTCGCGGTAGGAGTTGGCGGCGAACAGTTCGGCGGTGGCCTCACCGATCCGGGAGCCGACGGTGACGATCTGGAGGCCGATGACGTCGGTCTCGCCGGATTCCTCGGGGCGGAAGAAGTCGGCGAGGCAGAGGCGGCGGCCGCGGCGCTGGCGCGGGAAGGTGAAGCGGGTGCGCTCGGAGCCGTCCTCGTGGAGGAGGACCAGGTCGTCGCCCTTGGAGACGCAGGGGAAGTAGCCGTAGACGACGGCCGCTTCCAGGAGGTTGTTGGACTGGAGGTGATCGAGCCAGCCGCGCAGGTGCGGGCGTCCCTCGGTCTCCACCAGCTCCTCGTACGTCGGTCCGTCACCGGTCCGGGCCTGCTTGAGGCCCCACTGGCCCTTGAACAGCGCGCCCTCGTCGAGCCAGGAGGCGTAGTCCTTGAGCGGGATGCCCTTGATGACGCGGGTGCCCCGGAACGGCGGCTCGGGGATGGGGTTGGTGGTGGAGACGTCCGAGCGCACCGCGCCCTCGGGCTCCTCGACCTCCAGCACGGCGGTGTCGATGTTCTTCTTGGGTACCCGGCGCTGCTTGAGCTCGGGCAGGACCGCGCCGGGCACGCCGCGCTTGACACCGATGAGCGCGTCCATGAGGCGCAGGCCCTCGAAGGCGTCCCGGGCGTAGCGGACCTCGCCCTCGTAGATCTCGTGCAGATCCTGCTCGACGTAGGCCCGGGTCAGCGCGGCGCCGCCGAGGATCACCGGGAAGTCTGCGGCCATCTTGCGCTGGTTGAGCTCCTGGAGGTTCTCCTTCATGATCACCGTCGACTTCACCAGGAGGCCGGACATGCCGATCACATCCGCGCGGTGCTCCTCGGCGGCCTCCAGGATCGCGGAGACGGGCTGCTTGATGCCGAGGTTGACGACGTTGTAGCCGTTGTTGGAGAGGATGATGTCGACGAGGTTCTTGCCGATGTCGTGGACGTCGCCGCGGACGGTGGCGAGCACGATCGTGCCCTTGCCGTCGTCGTCGGTCTTCTCCATGTGCGGCTCCAGATGAGCCACCGCGGTCTTCATGACCTCGGCGGACTGGAGCACGAACGGCAGCTGCATCTGGCCGGAGCCGAACAGCTCGCCGACCACCTTCATGCCTTCCAGCAGCGTGTTGTTGACGATGTCGAGGGCCGGGGTGTCCTGGAGGGCCTCGTCCAGGTCGGCCTCCAGGCCGTTCTTCTCGCCGTCGATGATGCGGCGCTGGAGGCGCTCGTCCAGCGGCAGGGCCATCAGCTCCTCGGCCTTGCCCGCCTTCATCGACTTCATGTTGACGCCCTCGAAGAGCTCCATGAGCTTCTGGAGGGGGTCGTAGCCCTCGGCGCGGCGGTCGTAAATCAGGTCGAGGGCGACCTTGACCTGCTCCTCCTCCAGCCGGGCGATCGGCAGGATCTTCGAGGCGTGCACGATCGCGGAGTCCAGGCCCGCCTTGACGCACTCGTCGAGGAAGACGGAGTTCAGCACGGTCCGGGCGGCCGGGTTCAGGCCGAAGGAGATGTTGGAGAGGCCCAGCGTGGTCTGGACGTCCGGGTGGCGCTTCTTCAGCTCGCGGATCGCCCCGATGGTGGCGATGCCGTCGCCGCGGGACTCCTCCTGGCCGGTGCAGATGGTGAAGGTCAGGGTGTCGATGAGGATGTCGGACTCGTGGATGCCCCAGTTGGTGGTGAGGTCCTCGATCAGCCGTTCGGCGATGGCGACCTTGTGCTCGATGGTGCGGGCCTGGCCCTCCTCGTCGATCGTGAGGGCGATCAGGGCGGCGCCGTGCTCGGAAGCCAGGGCGCTGACCTGCGCGAAGCGGGACTCGGGGCCGTCGCCGTCCTCGTAGTTCACCGAGTTCAGCACGGCCCGGCCGCCGAGCTTCTCCAGGCCGGCGCGGAGCACGGGCAGCTCGGTGGAGTCCAGCACGATCGGGAGGGTGGAGGCGGTCGCGAAGCGGCCGGCCAGCTCCGCCATGTCGGCGACGCCGTCACGGCCCACGTAGTCGACGCAGAGGTCGAGCATGTGCGCGCCCTCGCGGATCTGGTCGCGGGCCATCTCCACGCAGTCGTCCCAACGGGCCTCCAGCATGGCCTCGCGGAACTTCTTGGAGCCGTTGGCGTTGGTGCGCTCCCCGATCGCCAGGTAGGCGGTGTCCTGCCGGAAGGGGATGGTCTGGTAGAGGGAGGCCGCTCCGGGCTCGGGGCTCGGCTCCCGCTCGGTCGGCGTGAGCCCTCGGGTCCGCTCGACGACGGCCCGCAGGTGCTCGGGCGTCGTACCGCAGCAGCCGCCGATGAGGGAGAGGCCGTAGTCCCGGACGAAGTTCTCCTGGGAGTCGGCGAGACCGTCGGGGCCGAGCGGGAAGTGCGCGCCGTCCTTGGTGAGGACGGGCAGGCCGGCGTTGGGCATGCACATCAGGGGCGTACGGGAGTGGCGGGCGAGGTAGCGCAGGTGCTCGCTCATCTCGTCCGGGCCGGTCGAGCAGTTCAGCCCGATCAGGTCGATGCCCAGCGGCTCCAGGGCGGTCAGGGCGGCGCCGATCTCGGAGCCCAGCAGCATGACGCCGGTCGTCTCGAAGGCGAGGGAGCAGATCAGCGGCACGTGGACGCCGAGGGCGTCCATCGCCCGGCGCGCGCCGATGATGCTGGACTTGGTCTGGAGCAGGTCCTGGGTGGTCTCGACGATCAGGGCGTCGGAGCCGCCCGCGAGGAGGCCTTCGGCGTTCTTCTGGTAGCCGTCGCGCAGGACGTCGTAGGTGATGTGGCCGAGCGAGGGCAGCTTGGTGCCGGGGCCGATCGAGCCGAGGACCCAGCGCTGGCGTCCGTCCTTCTCCGCGAACTCGTCCGCGACCTCGCGGGCGATCCGGGCGCCGGACTCGGAGAGCTCGAAGATCCGGTCGGCGATCTCGTACTCGTTCGCGGCGGAGTGGTTCGCGCCGAAGGTGTTGGTCTCGACGCAGTCGACGCCGACCGCGAAGTACTCCTCGTGGACCGAGCGCACGATGTCGGGCCGGGTGATGTTCAGGATCTCGTTGCAGCCTTCGAGGTTCTCGAAGTCCTCCAGCGTGGGGTCCTGTGCCTGGAGCATGGTGCCCATCGCCCCGTCGGCCACCACCACGCGGGTGGCGAGTGCCTCTCGGAGCGCGTCTGCGCGGGTCCGGCTGTCGGCGGCGGATGTCGGCAACGAGGCCATGGATGATCTCCCAGGGATGCGACGGCTGTCGGCTTTGCGTCCTTCTTGGGGAAGGCGCACCTCGCCAGCGTAGCCGGACGCCGCCCGGGACCGTAGGTGCGTCCATGGGACGGACTGCATGCTGTGCGGGTGCGGCGCGTGCGCCCCGGTGGCGGAGACTTTCCCCCGGAGTCCGGCGCAGGTCGGCATCGACCGATAGTGTTCAGCATTGTCGAACCGAGGTGGAGGAGTACGGCGCGATGGCCAAGAACATCCAGTCGCTGGAGCGGGCGGCCGCGATGCTGCGTCTGCTGGCGGGCGGCGAGCGCCGGCTCGGGCTCTCCGACATCGCCTCCTCGCTGGGGCTGGCCAAGGGCACCGCGCACGGCATTCTGCGCACGCTCCAGCTGGAGGGCTTCGTCGAGCAGGACGCGGCGTCGGGGCGCTACCAGCTGGGCGCGGAGCTGCTGCGGCTGGGCAACAGCTATCTGGACGTCCACGAGCTGCGGGCGCGCGCCCTGGTCTGGACGGACGACCTGGCCCGGTCCAGCGGCGAGAGCGTCCACCTCGGGGTGCTGCACCAGCACGGCGTGCTGATCGTCCACCACGTCTTCCGACCCGACGACAGCCGCCAGGTGCTGGAGGTCGGGGCCATGCAGCCGCTGCACTCCACGGCGCTGGGCAAGGTGCTGTCCGCGTACGACCCGGTGGCCCACAGCGAGGTCATGGAGGCGGAGCGCCGCTCCTTCACCGGGCGCACCGTCACCGCCGCCGACGCCTTCGAGTCGATGCTCGACCTGATCCGGGCCCAGGGCTGGGCCGCCGACGCCGAGGAGACCTGGGAGGGCGTGGCCGCGGTGGCCGCCCCGATCCACGACCGGCGCCGGATGCCCGTCGGGGCGGTCGCCGTGACGGGCGCGGTGGAGCGGGTGGCCCCGGGCGGCACGCTGCGCCCCGAGCTGATCGCGGCCGTGCGCGACTGCGCCCGCGCGGTCTCCCGGGATCTGGGCGCCGGCCGCTTCTGACGGTCCGCCCGGCCCGCCCCGCCCGCTCCCCGCGCCGCCGCCCCTCCGCTCCGTACGCATGACCCCGTAGGCAGCCGCGTCCACCCCTGCCGCCCGGCGGTCGTCCGCTCGCGCCCCGGCATGTCCAGCCTGTCCCGGGCCGCCCCGGCCCCTCGCGGTAACGATCGCGTCGCGCACCGAGTCGTGGACCACAGAACCCTTGACGCTGCGTTCACTCGGGGGAAACACTGCCGTTCAACGGTCGGCATTGTCGAACGCCTAACGGCAATACGCGTTAGGGTGTGACGGTGCCAAGGGCCGGTCAAGCCCTTACAGGTGGGCTGCCCACGCTTCGTGGATACCCATCTGGGGCGCGGATCACCGGCGGGACCGGTGCTCCGCTCTCCCCTGGACGAAGGACAAAGGAGTCGCGGGTGTCCAGCTCCGACATTTTCATCGGCGAGACCATAGGTACCGCCGTACTCATCCTGCTCGGCGGCGGTGTCTGTGCCGCCGTCACGCTGAAGAGCTCGAAGGCCCGGAACGCGGGCTGGCTGGCCATCACCTTCGGGTGGGGTTTCGCCGTGCTGACCGGCGCCTATCTCGCCGGCGGCGTATCGGGCGCCCATCTCAATCCCGCGGTCACGGTCGGCCTCGCCATCGAGGGCGGCACCGCGTGGGGCGACGTCCCCCTGTACCTCGGCTCGCAGCTGCTCGGCGCGATGATCGGCGCCCTGCTGGTCTGGGCGGTCTACTACGGCCAGTTCCACGCCCACCTCACCGACCCCGAGATCGTCGGGACCAAGTCCACCGACGAGGGCATGGTCGACCAGACCGCCGCCCCGAAGGCGGGCCCGGTGCTCGGGATCTTCTCCACCGGTCCGGAGATCCGCAACGGCGTCCAGAACGTCATCACCGAGATCATCGCGACCGTCGTGCTGGTCCTGGCGATCCTGACCCAGGGCCTCAACGACGAGGGCAACGGCCTCGGCACGCTCGGCGCGCTGATCACCGCCCTGGTCGTCGTCTCCATCGGCCTCTCGCTCGGCGGCCCGACCGGCTACGCCATCAACCCGGTCCGCGACCTCGGTCCGCGCATCGTGCACTCCCTGCTGCCGCTGCCGAACAAGGGTGGTTCGGACTGGGGCTACGCGTGGGTACCCATCGTGGGTCCGCTCGTCGGCGGCGCACTCGCCGGCGGGCTCTACAACCTCGCCTTCGCGTAGACCAGTCCGAGCCGCACCTCTTCACTTCACAGACCTCCGGGAGCACACCGTGACCGACGCACACACCACCGGCACCCACGGCACCGGGCCGTTCATCGCGGCCATCGACCAGGGCACCACCTCCAGCCGCTGCATCGTCTTCGACAAGGACGGCCGGATCGTCTCCGTCGACCAGAAGGAGCACGAGCAGATCTTCCCGAAGCCGGGCTGGGTCGAGCACGACGCGACCGAGATCTGGGAGAACGTCCAGGAGGTCGTCGCCGGCGCCATCGTCAAGGCCGGCATCACCTCCGCCGACGTCAAGGCGATCGGCATCACCAACCAGCGCGAGACCACGCTGATGTGGGACAAGCACACCGGTGAGCCGGTGCACAACGCCCTGGTCTGGCAGGACACCCGCACCGACGCGCTCTGCAAGGAGCTCGGCCGCAACGTGGGCCAGGACCGGTTCCGCCGCGAGACCGGGCTGCCGCTCGCCTCCTACTTCGCGGGACCCAAGGTCCGCTGGCTGCTCGACAACGTCGAGGGGCTGCGCGAGCGCGCCGAGGCCGGCGACATCCTCTTCGGCACCATGGACTCCTGGGTCATCTGGAACCTGACCGGCGGCACCGACGGCGGGGTGCACGTCACCGACGTCACCAACGCCTCCCGCACCCTCCTGATGAACCTGCACACCATGGCGTGGGACGAGAAGATCCTCTCCTCCATCGGCATCCCGGCCGCGGTGCTGCCCGAGATCCGCTCCTCCGCCGAGGTGTACGGCCACGCCAAGGGCGGCATCCTCGACGGCATCCCCGTCGCCTCCGCGCTCGGCGACCAGCAGGCGGCGCTCTTCGGGCAGACCTGTTTCGCCGAGGGCGAGGCCAAGTCCACGTACGGCACCGGCACCTTCATGCTGATGAACACCGGTGGCACCCCGGTGAACTCGTACAACGGGCTGCTCACCACCGTCGGCTACCAGATCGGCGACAAGCCCCCGGTGTACGCGCTGGAGGGCTCCATCGCGGTCACCGGTTCGCTGGTGCAGTGGATGCGCGACCAGATGGGCCTGATCAAGTCGGCCGCCGAGATCGAGACGCTGGCGTCCTCGGTCGAGGACAACGGCGGCGCGTACTTCGTGCCCGCCTTCTCCGGCCTCTTCGCCCCCTACTGGCGTCCCGACGCCCGCGGGGTGATCACCGGTCTCACCCGTTACGTCACCAAGGCGCACATCGCCCGTGCCGTCCTGGAGGCCACCGCCTGGCAAACCCGCGAGATCAGCGACGCCATGACGAAGGACTCCGGCGTCGAGCTGACCGCGCTCAAGGTCGACGGCGGCATGACCTCCAACAACCTGCTGATGCAGACGCTCGCCGACTTCCTGGACGCGCCCGTGGTGCGCCCCATGGTCGCCGAGACCACCTGCCTCGGCGCCGCCTACGCCGCCGGTCTCGCCGTCGGCTTCTGGCCGGACACCGACGCGCTGCGCGCCAACTGGCGCCGGGCCGCCGAGTGGACACCCCGCATGGACGCGGACACCCGTGCCCGCGAGTACAAGAGCTGGCTCAAGGCCGTCGAACGGACCATGGGCTGGATCGAGGACGAAGAAAGCTGACGAGGAGCATCACCATGACCACCCTGCAGAGCGTTCCCGCCCTCGGAACGCACCCGGCCTCCGGCTCGCTGCCGAGCCGCGCCGAGACCCGGGACCAGCTGTCCCGGGCCACGTACGACCTCCTGGTCATCGGCGGCGGCATCCTGGGCATCTCCACCGCCTGGCATGCCGCGCAGTCCGGGCTGCGGGTGGCCCTGGTGGACGCCGGCGACTTCGCCGGCGCCACCTCCTCCGCCTCCTCCAAGCTCCTCCACGGCGGTCTGCGCTACCTCCAGACCGGCGCGGTCAAGCTGGTCGCGGAGAACCACTTCGAGCGCCGCGCGGTCTCCCGCGAGGTGGCCCCGCACCTGGCCAACCCGCTCACCTTCTACCTGCCGGTCTACAAGGGCGGCCCGCACGGCGCGGCCAAGCTCGGCGCGGGCGTCTTCGCCTACTCCGCGCTCTCCGCGTTCGGCGACGGCGTCGGCCATGTCATCTCCCCGGCCAAGGCGCAGCGCGACGTCCCCGAGCTGCGCACCGACAACCTCAAGGCCGTCGCGGTCTACGGCGACGACCAGATGAACGACGCCCGCATGGCCCTGATGACGGTCCGCGCGGCCGTCGACGCGGGCGCGGTCGTCCTGAACCACGCGGCGGTCACCGGGCTACGCTTCACCCGGGGCCGGGTCACCGGCGCCGACCTGAAGGACAGCACGGACGACACCGAGTTCGGCGTCACCGCCCGGCTCGTGCTGAACGCCACCGGCCCCTGGGTCGACCACCTGCGGAAGATGGAGGACCCGAACGCGGCCCCCTCCATCCGGCTGTCCAAGGGCGCGCACCTGGTCCTCAAGCGGACCCGGCCGTGGCGGGCGGCGCTGGCCACCCCGATCGACAAGTACCGGATCACGTTCGCCCTGCCGTGGGAGGACATGCTGCTGCTCGGCACGACGGACGAGGAGTACGAGGGCGACCCGGCGGATGTCGCGGTGACCGAGGCGGACACCGCGCAGATCCTCGACGAGGCGGCGTTCTCGATCAAGGACCAGCAGCTGTCGCGTGACCTGATCACGTACTCCTTCGCGGGTCTGCGGGTGCTGCCCGGCGGTCCCGGCGACACCTCCAAGGCCAAGCGCGAGACGGTCGTGACGGAGGGCCGCGGCGGCATGCTGTCGGTCGCCGGCGGCAAGTGGACGACGTTCCGCCACATCGGCCGCACCGTGATGAACAAGCTGGCCGCCCTGCCGGGGCACCCGCTGGCCGAGGACATGGAGCCGATGAACCGGCTGCCGAGGAAGCTCCCGCTGCCCGGTATCGCCAACCCGAACGCGGTGGCGCACCGGCTGCTGGTCGACGGCGGCACACCCGGCCCCCGGATGGCGCCGGACACCGCCCGGCACCTGGCCACGCACTACGGCTCGCTCGCCTTCGACATCGCCCGGCTGGCGAACGAGAGCCCCGAGCTGGCCGAGCGCGTCCACCCGGACGCCCCGGAGATCTGGGCCCAGGTCGCCTACGCCCGGGACCACGAGTGGGCCGAGACGGCGGACGACGTGCTGCGCCGCCGGACCACGCTGACGATCCGGGGGCTGGCGACGGACGACGTCCGTGACGGCGTCGAGAAGCTGCTGGCCGAGAAGGACTGACCTGTTCTCCCCCGTCCCGCGTGGACGGGCGACGGGGGCGGCTTCCCACGGGAGCCGCCCCCGTCGGCGTGCGCGATCGCCCCGGCGCACGCGCCACACTCCGGCCATACGCTCGCAACGTGCCCCGGGAACAGTGGAGTTCATGAGATTCTCCGTGCTCTCCCTGATCGGCCACGAGCCGCACCCGCTCACCGGTGAACTCCTCCCGGCCGCCGACCGGTTCGAGGAAGTGATCGACACGGCCGCGGTGGCGGAGCGGCTCGGCTTCGACGCGTACTCCGTCGGCGAACGGCACGCCGGGGCCTTCCTCTCCTCCAGTCCGAACGTGGTGCTGGGCGCGATCGCGGCCCGTACGAGCACCATCCGGCTGCTCACCGGGGTGACCGTCGTCGCGATCCTCGACCCGGTCCGGGTGGCGGAGGACTTCGCGACGCTCGACCAGATATCCCGGGGCCGGGTCGAACTCGTCGTCGGCAAGGGCGCGGAGGCGGGCCACTTCGACCTGTTCGGGCTCGACGAGGCACGGCAGTGGGACCTCCAGAAGGAGAAGTACGAGCTGCTGCGGCGGCTGTGGAGCGAGGAGGGCGTCGACTGGGAGGGGGAGTTCCGGCCGCCCCTGAAGAACGTGACGACGGTGCCGCGCCCGTACGCGGGCGTGCCGCGCGTCTGGCACGGCTCGGCGACCAGCCTCAACTCCCCCGAGCTGGCGGCCAAGCACGGTGACCCGCTGTTCACCGCGAACGCCATCCAGCCGCTCGAGGCGTACGCCGGGCTCATCGCCCACTACCGGGAACGGTTCGAGGCGTACGGGCACGATCCGGCGGACGCCGAGGTGGCGGCGGGATCGGGCGGACTCCTCATCGCCGACAGCTCGCAGGCGGCGGTCGACCGGTACAAGGAGCTGTACGAGGCGCGGGTGCGGCAGGTCTTCAAGCCGCATCTGGAGGGCAAGGCCGGCTACAACACCCCGTTCCGCACGATCGAGGAGGCGATCGAGGGCGGCCCGCAGCTGATCGGCAGCCCGCAGCAGATCATCGACAAGATCCTCGGCTGGCACGAGGTCTACCGCCACGACCTCCAGTCGATCACCGTGGACGGCTTCGGGCTGGGCCGGCCGGAGCAGTTGGAGACGCTCCAGCGGTTCGCGGAGGAGATCGCCCCGGTGGTGCGCCGGGAAGCGCCGTCCTCGCCGCGGAGCTGACGCGGAGCCGGCTCGCCGACGTACCGGCGCGGAGCGGGGGGCCAGCGCCTCGGGGGCCATGATGCACTGATCCGCCCGATGATCCACTCCTGGTGGCAGGGTTCACCCGGCCGTGCAAGAGGGCTGCGGCGGGGGCCCCCGGAAGCCGTAAGGTTGCTCCGTACGTATGGAGACATCGGAAGGAGGCCCGGGTGATCGAGCTCGAGTCGGTGCCCGAGCTGATCGACCCGGTCATGGTGGCCGCGTTCGAAGGCTGGAACGACGCCGGGGACGCCGCCTCCACAGCGGTCGGTCATCTGGACCGGGAGTGGAAGGGCGAGGTGTTCGCGGCGCTGGACGCCGAGGACTACTACGACTTCCAGGTCAACCGGCCCACGGTGTGGCTGGACGGCGGTACGCGGAAGATCACCTGGCCGACGACGCGGCTGTCCGTGGTGCGGGTGGGCGGGGAGAAGCCCCGGGACCTGGTCCTGGTGCGCGGCATCGAACCATCCATGCGCTGGCGGTCGTTCTGCAACGAGATCCTCGGCTTCGCCCATGAGCTGGGCGTCGAAATGGTCGTCATCCTGGGCGCGTTGCTCGGCGACACCCCGCACACCCGGCCGGTGCCGGTGAGCGGGGTCACCTCGGACGCGGACCTGGCGCGGACGATGGACCTGGAGGAGACCCGGTACGAGGGGCCAACGGGCATCGTCGGGGTCCTCCAGGAGGCGTGCACCCACGCCGGGGTGCCCGCGGTCAGCCTGTGGGCGGCGGTCCCGCACTATGTGTCGCAGCCGCCGAACCCGAAGGCGACGCTGGCCCTGCTGAACCGTCTTGAGGACCTGATCGGACTGCGGATCCCGCTGGGCGAACTGCCCGAGGACGCACGGGCCTGGCAGCTCGGGGTGGACCAGCTGGCCTCGGAGGACAGCGAGGTCGCCGAGTACGTGCAGACGCTGGAGGAGGCGCGGGACACCGCGGAGCTTCCCGAGGCGTCCGGCGAGGCCATCGCCCGGGAGTTCGAGCGCTATCTGCGACGGCGGGACGGCGGCCCCGGGCAGGGGCCGGGCGGCCATGCGACGGAGTCCGGGGACGTGCCGTATCTGCGCGACCCCTCCAGCGGCCGCACCCGCCCGCCGAAGCCGCCGCGTCCGGAGCCGGGGCGGGGGAAAGCCGCTGACGACCAGGGCCCCAAGGGTCCTGACGAGGCGCCGGGGAACGATCCCGGCGAAGGCTCCGGGGACACCCCCGACGAGGACTGACCGGGCGCCGGTGGCGAACAGCGGAGCGCCGCACGGGAGACGATCCCGTGCGGCGCTCCGTTCGTCTCCGGAGGCGCGCCCCGTCCTACAGCGCGACGCCCAGCAGGGCGTCGACCGTACGTGAGACGACGCCGGGCGCACCCTCGTCCGTACCGCCCTCCGCGCCCTGGAGCGCGGCCCAGCGGTCCACCACGGCGAGCGCCGCAGGGCTGTCCAGGTCGTCCGCGAGGGCCTCGCGGACCTCTTCGACCAGCGCGTCGGCGGACGGTCCGTCGGGGCGCGAGACGGCGGCCCGCCAGCGCGCGAGGCGCTCCACGGCGTCGGCCAGCACCTGGTCGGTCCACTCCCAGTCGGACCGGTAGTGGCGGGAGAGCAGGGCGAGCCGGAGGGCCGCCGGGTCCACGCCGTCGCGGCGCAGCGTCGAGACGAAGACCAGATTGCCGCGCGACTTGGACATCTTCTCGCCGTCCAGGCCGACCATTCCGGCGTGGACGTACGCCTTCGCGAACGGGTGCTCGCCGGTCAGCGCCTGGGCGTGGGAAGCGCCCATCTCGTGGTGCGGGAAGGCGAGGTCGGAGCCGCCGCCCTGGATGTCGAAGCCCATGCCGAGGTGGTCGAGCGCGATGGCGACACACTCGATGTGCCAGCCCGGGCGGCCTTCGCCCAGGGAGGCCCCGTCCCAGCTCGGCTCGCCCGGGCGGGCGGCCATCCAGAGCATCGGGTCGAGGGGGTTCTTCTTGCCGGGGCGCTCCGGGTCGCCGCCCCGTTCGGCGGAGAGCAGGCGCATCGCCTCGGCGTCGAGGCCGGAGACCTCGCCGAAGTGCGGGTCGGCGTCGACGGAGAAGTAGACGTCGCCGTCCAGGTCGTAGGCGGCGCCCGCGTCCCGGAGGCGTTCGACGAGGGGCACGATGCCCGGTATCGCCTCGACCGCTCCGATGTAGTGCTGCGGGGGCAGCATCCGCAGGGCGGTCATGTCCTCGCGGAAGAGCGCCGTCTCGCGCTCCGCGAGCTCGGTCCAGTCCTGACCGTCGCGCACGGCCCGCTCCAGCAGCGGATCGTCCACGTCGGTCACGTTCTGGACGTAGTGGACCTGCCGCTTGGTGTCGAGCCACACGCGCTGAACGAGGTCGAACGCGTTGTAGGTCGCCGCATGACCCATATGGGTCGCGTCGTACGGCGTGATGCCGCAGACATAGATGCGGGCGACGGGACCGGGGTCAAGGGTGATCCGTCCGCCGGTCGCGGTGTCGTGGATCCGAAGGTCGCGGCCCTTGCCAGGCAGGGCGGGGACCTCAGAAGCGGGCCAGGCATGCATGTCATGAGCGTAACCGGACGATGCTTCCGGATACGAACCGGCACCGGAAACCTGTCCGAAGAGGCCCTCTTGCGTGAAACCCGGGACAAGCGGTAAGGCCTGGCCCGGACGCGCAGAGCTTCTACACCGGCGGCCAGGGAATGGGCGGCCACTGGCCGCTCGGCTGCGGGTGCACGGCGCTCTTGACCAGCCCGGCGACCCGCTGCCGCAGGGCCTCCAGTTCGACCGGTGTGATGAGTTCGGCCATCCGGGTGGCGAGGGCGGCCCCCGGTGCCAGCTCGCCGGCGAGCCGGCCCAGCACGGCCAGCGCCTCCTCGGTCAGCGGCTCGCCCGCCCAGCCCCAGAGCAGGGTCCGCAGCTTGTCGTCCGCGTTGAAGGTGACGCCGTGGTCGATGCCGAAGAGCCGTCCGCCGGGGGCGGGCAGCAGGTGTCCGCCCTTGCGGTCGCCGTTGTTGATCACCGCGTCCAGCACGGCGAGCCGCCGCAGCCGGACGTCGTCGGCGTGCACCAGCAGCGCGGTCTTCCCCTCCCCCACGTCCGCGAAGCCCACGGCCTTCCAACCGTCACCGGGCTCCTCGCTCTCGACGAGCGCCAGCAGCTCGGGGGCGTCCTCGTCGGACGCGGGGCCGTCGATCCAGAGCTGGCACATGCCCTGCCCGTACGGCCCCTCCCGCAGCACGGTCGGCGGCACGAGGTCCCAGCCGGTCGCCCGGGAGATCTCGTACGCGGCGACCTCCCGCTGGGCGAGGGTCCCGTCGGGGAAGTCCCACAGCGGCTGCTCCCCCGCGACCGGCTTGTAGGCGCAGGGGCGCTCCTCGCCCTCGTACGCCACCGTGCAGTGCAGCACCGCGTTGGACGCCCCGCCGACCTGCCCGAGGACGGTGATCGTGCCCTCGGTGAGCAGGGTGAGCAGGTCGGTGTCCGTCAGGCTCCGCGACGGTATCCGTTCTGGCGCGGGCATACGTGTCCTTCCGGATCAAGTGGCAAGCTGCACAACGGACACGGCGGGCGGCCGGCGTTGACGACGTCCAGGGCCCGCTTGGCGAAGGCGCGGGCCTGGGCGCCGCTGAGCCGGACACGGAGCATCGGCGGGCCGTTCTCCTCGTCCTGGAGGAGCTTCTCCTCGGCCTCCGCGAGGTCGTCCTCGGAGCCGGCGTCGAGTTCGACGAGGGCCTGCGCCTCGACGATCATGCGCTGTTCCTCGCCGTCCCAGGCCAGGGCCATGGTGCCGACCCGGAACTCCTCCTCAACGGGCACGTCGAGCGGCGCGGTGTCGGAGACGTCGGTGGGGGCCACCGCGGGCACCGGGGAGTTGCCCCCAGTGCGGCGTACGACCTCGTCGAGCAGTTCGTCGATCCGCTCGGCGAGAGCGGTGACCTGAGCCTTCTCCAGGGCGACGCTGGTGACCCGGCCCTGGGAGGACGCCTGCAGGAAAAACGTACGGCGGCCAGGCAACCCGACCGTACCGGCCACGAATCGGTCCGGTGGGTCGTAGAGGAACACCTGACGGGACACGTCCTGCTCCCTTGAGCTTCGATGGTGGTTGAGCGGCGCTACGGCGCGTCCACCCTACTGCCCGGAGCGATCACGGCGCGCCCGCACCACCCCCGACCGTCGCGTCCGCCGAGCCGTCGTCCGTGGGGGACGCGGCGGCGTCCGCCCCGACGGCGTGTTCGCGGGGGGCCAGGGAGGCGAGGTCGCCGGTGTCGCCGAGCCTCAGGATGAAGGGGCGCAGCCGGGTGTAGCGGATCGCGGTGACCGAGCAGGGGTCGACGTGGACGCGCTGGAAGAGGTCCAGGTGCATGCCCAGCGCGTCGGCGACGAGGGACTTGATGATGTCGCCGTGCGAGCACATGACGTAGGTGGCGTCCTCACCGTGCTCCGCCTCGACCCGGTCGTTCCAGTCGCGTACGGCGTCGACGGCGCGGGCCTGCATCGCGCGCATCGACTCGCCGCCCGGGAAGGCCGCGGCGGAGGGGTGCTGCTGGACGACGGACATCAGGGGCTCGTCGGCCAGTTCGGCAAGCTTCCGTCCCGACCAGTCGCCGTAGTCGCACTCGCTGATGCGGTCCTCGGTGTGCAGGGGCAGGCCGGGGCGGGCGTCGAGGAGCGGCTGGAGGGTCTGCCGGCAGCGCTCCAGGGGGCTACTGACGGCGAGGATCGGGGCCACCGCGGAAAGCCGCGCGGGGAGGGCCGCGGCCTGTTCGGCGCCGCGTTCGTCGAGGGAGACACCGGGGGTGCGGCCCGCGAGCACTCCGGCGGTGTTGGCGGTGGAGCGTCCGTGGCGTACGAGGATCAGCGTGGGCATACCCGCCAGGGTAGAGGGACGGAGAAGGTGCGTGATGGGCGGTTCAGGGGGAAGAATGCCCGCCGTGATCGTGGACTGTGCCATCTACCGGGACGGGCGCCGCACCGAACGGCCCGCCGACTTCTCCGATGCCCTGGACGAGGCGCGGGCCGCACAGGACGCGTTCCTGTGGATCGGGCTGCACGAGCCGACGGAGGAGGAGTTCGACCTCGTACGGGACGAGTTCGGGCTGCACCCGCTGGCCGTGGAGGACGCGCTGCGGGCGCATCAGCGGCCCAAGCTGGAGGTGTACGACGACTCCCTGTTCGCGGTCCTCAAGCCGGTCGTCTACGAGCCGGAGAGCGACAAGGTCAGCGCCGACGAGCTGATGGTCTTCATAGGCGACTCGTTCGTGGTGACGGTCCGGCACGGCGAGGGAGCCCCGCTGGCGGCCGTGCGCCGACGGCTGGAGGCCGAGCCCGAGGTGCTGAAGCACGGCCCGACGGCGGTGCTGTACGCGGTCAGCGACGCCGTCGTGGACCACTACATGGACGTCTCCGGTGAGCTCCAGCTCGACCTGGAGGAGCTGGAGGCGCAGGTGTTCGCCCCGAGCGGCGGCGACTCGAAGAACACCGCGGCCCGGATCTACACCTTCAAGCGGCAGGTGCTGGAGTTCCGCCGGGCGGCCGGACCGCTGACCGCTCCGATGGCCCGGCTCTCGGGGGCGGGCGTGCCGTTCGTCCACGAGCACGCGCAGCCGTTCTTCCGGGACGTGGCCGACCATCTGACGCGCGCCAACGAGCAGGTGGAGGGGTTGGACCGGCTACTTTCGGACATTCTGTCGGCGCATCTGGCCCAGATGGGCGTGCGGCAGAACGACGACATGCGCAAGATCTCCGCCTGGGCGGCCATGGCCGCCGTCCCGACGATGGTGGCGGGCGTCTACGGCATGAACTTCGACCACATGCCGGAGCTGCACTGGGTGTGGACCTACCCGGCGGTGGTCGCGGCGATGGGCTGCGCCGTGTTCGGTCTCTACCGGCTGTTCAAGCGGCGCGGCTGGCTCTGAGCGCCCGGCGCCCGCGAGGCGCCAGCGCTCAGGCGTACTCGCGTTCCGGTGCGGCGGGGCTGCCCAGCGCGTCGCGCCGCCGCGGCATCTCCAGGCTCACCATGCGCCGCCAGCCGACGAGGCGCTCGTACGCGTACACGGCGTGGATGCCGGCGGCGAGAACGGCCGCCTTGGGCCGCGACCAGCCGAGCACCCGGCCCATGGCGGCCATCACGGCGAGGCTGACGTCGCGGTAGACGCGGATCTCGGCCAGGGCGCACTCGCGCAGGATCCGCTGGATGGTGCGGCCGTGACCGGCGCGGGCGAGGCCGAGGAGTTCCTCGTGGCAGTAGGCGAGGTGGTTGTCCTCGTCGTGGGAGATCATCTTCACCGCGCGGCCGATGTCGGGGTGGTCGGCGAAGTACCGGCGCAGCAGGCGCATCTGCTCGGAGGCGCGCTGCTCGGTGACGCGACTGTGGGCCAGGTAGGTGATGATGTCGCGCTCGGTGAGCCGCTGCTCGCCGCGGAGCCGGGAGTGCGCGAGCCCGATGCCCTGCTGTTCCAGGAGCATCGTGTAGTCGGTCTCCGGCGGGACCTCGACGGGCGGCAGTCCGCGCTTCTTCAGGAGCGCGTTGAAGATCCGGCCGTGCTTGTCCTCGTCGGCGCCGTGCCGGACGATCTTGGGAGCCAGGTCGCGGCTGCTCTCCGGTACGAGGGTGGCGATGCGGGCGTTCTCCCAGCCACCCTGGGCCTCACCGCTCGCGGCGATGGAACAGAAGAGCCGGTAGGACTCGTCGTTGTCCAGGATCTCGTGGAACAGGGTCTGCGCTGAGAGCATGACGGCCACCTCCGTACCCGTTGCCCGCGGAGCCGAAGTCCGTGGAGCGGTGCGCAGGAAGAGTCAAATGCGCCGCGGGGCGGTCGGCAACCGGAGCGGCCCGGGACGGCGTCCGGCGCGGCCGCGTAACCCCTGGGCGCGCGCCGCGTTGTTCCGGGTGACGGCCGTGGCGGGGAGGACCCCCGAGCCCCCACCACGGCCGTAGTGCTGTCCCGGTGGCGCCGGTGGGTCCGTCAGGCGAGCCCGGAGCGCTCCAGGGCGTCCGTGCCGGCGCGCAGGGCGGTGAGCCGCTCCTCCAGTGTGAAGCCGGCCGGGGCGAGGTTGAGCGTGGTGACGCCGGCGGAGGCATAGGCCTGCATCCGCTCGGCGATCCGCTCGACGGGGCCGAGCAGCGCGGTCTGGTCGATCAGCTGGTGCGGCACGGCCGCGGCGGCCCCCGCCTTGTCCCCGCCGAGGTACTTGTCCTGGATCTCGGCGGCCTCCTTCTCGTATCCCATGCGCTGGGCGAGCTGGTTGTAGAAGTTCTGCTTCCGGCTGCCCATCCCGCCGACGTACAGCGCGGTGTACGGGCGGAACATGTCGGCGAGGCCGGTCACGTCGTCGCCGACGGCGAGCGGCAGCGTCGGGCTGACGTCGAAGCCCTCCATCGTCTTCCCTGCCTTCTCCCGGCCCGCGCGCAGCGGCTGGATCGCGGTCTCCTCCAGGTGCTCGGCGGAGGGGAAGATCAGCAGGGCGCCGTCGGCGATCTCGCCGGTCTGCTCCAGGTTCTTGGGGCCGATCGCGGCGATGTAGAGCGGGATGTGCTCGCGCTGGGGGTGCACCGTGAGCTTGATCGGCTTGCCCGGACCGTCGGGGAGCGGCAGCGTCCAGTGCGCTCCCTCGTACGACACGCGCTCGCGGGTCATCGCCTTGCGGACGATCTCCACGTACTCCCGGGTGCGGGCCAGCGGCTTGTCGAACTTCACGCCGTACCAGCCCTCGGAGACCTGCGGGCCCGAGACCCCGAGGCCGAGGCGGAAGCGACCGCCGGACAGCGAGTCGAGGGTGGCGGCGGTCATCGCCGTCATGGTGGGCTGGCGCGCCGGGATCTGCATGATCGCGGAGCCGACGTCGATCGACTCGGTCTGGGCCGCGACCCAGGTCAGCACGGTCGGGGCGTCGGAGCCGTAGGCCTCGGCCGCCCAGCAGACGTCGTAGCCGAGCCGGTCGGCCTCCTGCGCGACGGCGAGGTTGTCGCCGTCCATGCCGGCGCCCCAGTAACCGAGATTGATGCCGAGCCGCATAGCCGCTCCCCTTACTGATCAGTAACGTCCCTTTCTCCGGACTCTAGCGCGGGTGACGGAGATCCGGCAGGCCCGGCGGACCTCCGGTTGTCCACAGGCCTCCACCCGGTGGGGTCATGGCCAGTAATCTCAGCGCCCATGGAGCAGAGGCATCTCGGCCGTACCGGCCTTCGCGTGTCCCGGATCGGGCTCGGCACCCTCACCTGGGGCCGGGACACGGACGAGCACGACGCCGCCGACCAGCTCAAGGCCTTCTGGGACGCGGGCGGCACCCTGGTGGACACCGCCGATGTGTACGGGGGCGGCGAGGCCGAATATCTGCTCGGGCGGCTCGTCGGGAGTCTGGTCCCCCGTCAGGATCTGGTCCTCGCCACGAAGGCGGGCAACGTCCCTGACCCCTATCGCCGCTTCAACGGTTCGCGCGGGCACCTCCTGGCCGCTCTGGACGCGTCCCTGGAGCGGCTCGGCACGGATTACGTGGACCTGTGGCAGGTCCATGCCTTCGACCCGGGGACCCCGTTGGAGGAGACCCTCCAGGCGGTGGACCTGGCCGTGTCCTCCGGCCGCGTCCGGTACGCGGGCGTGTCGAACTTCTGCGGCTGGCAGCTGGCGAAGGCCGCCACCTGGCAGCTCGCCGCGCCCGGGGTGCGCACCCGGCTGGCCAGTACGCAGATGGAGTACTCGCTGCTCCAGCGGGGCATCGAGCGCGAGGTGCTGCCCGCCGCGCTGGACCTCGGGGTCGGGCTGCTGCCGTCCTCGCCGCTGGGGCGCGGGGTGCTCACCGGCAAGTACCGCCAGGGCACCCCGTCCGACTCCCGGGGCGCGTCGACACGGCTCGCCCCGTTCGTCGAGCCGTATCTCGACGACGCGGCGGCCCGCATCACCGACGCGGTGGCGACGGCGGCGGACGGGCTGGCGACGAGTCCGCTCCAGGTGGCGCTCGCCTGGGTCCGGGACCGGCCCGGGGTCGCCGCACCGATCATCGGTGCGCGCAACGCCGGGCAGCTCGCGGAGGCTTTGTCAGTGGAGGCGCTTAGTCTTCCCTACGAGATCTGCCAGGCGCTCGACGATGTGTCGGCGCCCGTGCACCGCTATCCCGACCAGGACTGGAGCACGCTGTGACTGCGCTTCCCGGGGAGACCCCCGGCACCGTCGGCACGGACACACCACAGGACACCGTGTCCCCGCCGGAGGCCGGTGCCGAAGGCCCCGAGCACGCCGAAGCGCCCGATGCGTCTGACGCACCCGCCGCGCCCGATGCTCCTGACGCGCCTGAGCAGCCCGATGCTCCTGATGCGCCTGAAGGCACCGAGTCGTCGGGCACTCCGGCGGACGTCGACAAGGACGCGGAGGGCGATGCGGAGGACGGGGGGGCCGAGGCGACCGCTGACGCCGCGCCCGCCGAAGCGGCGCCCGCCGCCGAGCTCTCGGAGGCGCAGGCCGAGCTGGCCGCCCAGCGCGAACTGCGGGAGCGGATCGAGAAGCGCAAGGCGGAGAAGGCCGCGCCCATCGCCGCCGGCACGGGACTGAGCGGCACGGCCGCCGATCTGCTCGCGGCCGTCCGCGCCGTGGAGAGCGGTGAGAAGGCGGGCACCGCGTTCTTCGACTCGCCCGCCCCGGCCCCGGCCGCCCGGCGTCCCGCTCCGGCCGCCGCACAGCCGCCCCGGGCCCCCGCCGCCCCGACGGCACAGGCCGCCTCCCCCGAAGCCCTGGACGCGGTACGCGCGGTGCTCGTGGAGGGCGGGGCCCCCGAGGCGCTGGCCCGCCCGGCCGTCGGCGCGCTGGGCGAGCAGGCCGCCGAGCTGCTGCGCACCGACCCCTGGCAGCTGCTGGCGGTGCCCGGGGTCCGGCCCGAGCAGGCCGACGGCTTCGCACGGGCCCTGCTGGGCCCAGAATGCGGCCCGGACGACGGCCGCAGGACGTCGGCCCTCGTCGGCTGGCTGCTGGAGCGCGCCGCCCTCCAGGGCCACACGGCCCTGGACGCCCAGACCGTACGGGCGGCGCTCGCCGAGCGTGCGGTCGGTGACCCGGACGCGGCGGTGCGGGACGCCGTCGAGGAGGGCGTCGCCCTGCTCTTCCAGGAGGGCGACGAACCGGCGCCGGACGACACCGGGGCCGAGGACGGCGAAGCGGACGAAGCGGGCCTCGCGCAGGACGCCGACGTGGCCCGGGAGCCGGTCCAGGTGCTGCTGGGCCTGGACCGCTACGCCCTGGCCGAGGAGAGCCTCGCCGACGGCCTGGCCCGGCTGGTCAACGCCTGCGAGAAGGCCGCCGACTGGACGGAGGCGGCCGCCGCGGCCCCCAGCCCGTCGGCCGCCGAGCTGATCCGTACGACCGCCGCGGCCGGACTGGTCGCGCACAGCGGCGGCGAGGCGGCCCGGGCCGAGCCCGCCGCCCTGATCGCGGCGGCCCGCGGCCTGGGGCTGCGGGCCCTGGGCGCGACCCACAGCGAGGACGGCCGCCGACGGCTCGCGGCGGCCACCGGTGATCCGGACACGGCGGTCACACTGGCCGGCCTGCTGTCCGGTGCGCAGGGCCCCGGCCGGGACGAGGACGGGGCGCTGGCCCTGGATCTGCTGGTCGTGCTGGACGCCCCGCAGCTGGACGTGGAGGGTGCGGCGGTCCTGGTCGAGGCGCTGGCCGACGGCGCCCGGCTGGTGCTGAGCGGCGACCCTGGTGTGCTGGGCTCCGCGGGCGCCGGGCGGGTGTTCGCCGATGTGCTGGCGTCCCACGCCTGCCCGCAGGTCGTCTCCCGGACCCCGGACCCCGGGCCGATCGGCGAGCTGGTCTCCGGTATCGGCATCGGCGAGCTGCATCAGGTCGACGCCCCGGGCAAGGAGGTGGTGATCGTCCCGGTCCGCGACGCGGGCGAGGCCGTCCACCGCACCGTGCAGCTGGTCGCCGACTCGGTGCCCCGGGCGTTCTCCATCCCCGCCGACGAGACCCAGGTGATCACCGTGGGCCACGGCGGGGCCGCCGGGACCAGGGCGCTGAACGAGGCGCTGAAGCAGCGGCTCAACCCGGGCCCCGGACGGTTCGGCGGTTTCGACCCGGGCGACCGCGTGGTCCATGTGCCCGCGCCCGGCCGGGCGGTGCCCGGGGTGGTGCGCTCGGCCGACGCCGAGGGGCTGCGGCTGGACTGCGGGGGCGTCCCCGTCGTCGTACCGCAGGAGCGGGTGGAGTCGTCGGTGCGGCACGGCTGGGCCCTCAGCGCCCATCAGGCGGCCGGGATGCGCTGGCCCGCGGCGGTCGTGGTGCTGCCGGGCGACGCCGCGCAGGGGCTGAGCAGGCCCTGGGTGTACACCGCGTTCGGCCGGGGCGAGCGGCATCTGTCCGTGGTGCACGGGGTGGACCAGGCGCTCCCGCACGCGGTGGCGCAGGTTCCGGCCCAGGAGCGGACGACAAGGCTGCGACCGTTGCTGGAGGCGCTCGCGACGCCCGACGCGTCGTCCTAGCGGTTGAGCTGATCCGGACAGCGGTGGGGCCCCGGTGCGCTGTGCGCCGGGGCCCCACCGTCACGTCCGGTGCGGGAGGAAGGACAAGGGTCAGAGGCCGCCCACCGAGGGCCCGGCGAAGTCCTCGTCCGACTCGTCCTCCTCGTCGAAGACCGCGCTGACGTCGAAGCGGCAGACCACCAGTTCGGGGTCGGCGTCCTCGAACGGGGCACCGAGCCACTCCCCCGGCTCCGGCGGCGCTTCCCCGGCCGAGACCCAGAGGGTGGAGTCGCCCTCCTCCAGGCCGAATTCCTTGTGCCGGGAGGCGATCTCGTCCGGTTCGTACTCGCCGAAGAGCACGCCGAGCGCGGCGTGGACGCTGGTGCCGACCACCGGGGCCGTGTCCTGTCCGCCGCCCGGACCCGCGTCGAGATCGGCGAGGCGCTGAGCCTGTGCGAGCAGCCGCGGGGGCTCCGCGACGAGGTAGTCGCGCCGGATCAGGACGCTGAGCGCGCTGGGCTCGGCGGGACCGGCGTAGGGAGGCAGGGAGTCGTCGGCGCCGGGAATCTCGAAGGGGGTGACTTCGTCGTAGCGCTCGTAGAGGAGTTCGTCGTAGACCTCGGCGGCAGCGGCAAGGGCGTTGAACGCGTCGTAGACGGCGGGGTCGTCGTCCCCGGTACGGCGTTCGACCGCGTCGAGGTGACGGTCGATCGCGGCTTTGACCGCCTCGGCGGCGGCACGTACCTCGGCAGCGGTGGGCTGCGCAGCATCAGACATAGTGCAGACGCTATCCGTACCGGGGCTCTGCCCGCACAATAGATGCGATGCCGGAATACGAATTCGTCGACGTGTACGTGCCGCGCGGGGTCTCCCGCAAGGAAGCGGCCCGACTCCTGACCGACCACGCCGAGTACGGACACTGGGAACTGGACCGCCTGACGCTCCGCAGGGACGGCAGCCGCAGGGTGCGGCTGCGCAGACGGATCATCCGTCAGCTACGGGCCACCTGGTGACATGGAGCGGGCCCCGCGGCCGCGGGGCCCGCTCCCTCACCTGTGCTGTGCCGCGCTGCGCGCGCCCGGATCAGGCGGCGCTGCGCGAGCGACGGTAGAGAACCGATCCCGCACCGGCGAGCAGCAGTCCGGCACTGGCCGGGATGAGCAGTTCGAGCCCGCCCCCACCGGTCTGCGCGAGCTGCTCCCCGGGGATGTGCTGGGTCTGGGGAGCATTCGGCTCGGGCGGCTGGTTGGCCGGCGGGATGACCGGCTTCTCCGGCGTGACCGGGGGCTTCTCCGGCTGCTCGGGCGGCGGGGGCGGAACCTCGGCTTCGTTGGCGCAGCCGTTGCCGAAGGTTGGATTCAGCAGCCCGATCACGGAGACGCTGTTGCCGCAGATGTTCACGGGGACGCTGATCGGAGCCTGGATCGTGTTACCGGAGAGAATGCCGGGTGAGCCCTGCGCGACTCCTTCCGCACCGGCACCGCCGGCCCGGTGCCGACCCGTGCCGGACTCGCCGTGCCGGTCCGTCGCGGAGGTGTCTCCGGCCTGCGCCCCGTCGCCGGAGCCGGCGCTGCGGTTCTGCGGCCCGGAGCCCCTGCTCGATCCCGCCGATCCGTTCTCGCAGTCGTTTCCGAACACCGGGTTGATGAGTCCGCCGACGGTGACGGAGTTGCCGCAGGCGTTGACCGGAATGTCGATCGGGACCTGGATCAAGTTGCCGGACAGCACGCCCGGTGAGCCGGAGGCGGTACCGGCCGCCCCGGAGTCGGCGTGGGCGTATCCGCCACTCAGCGCGAGCACTCCGCCCGCAGCCGCCATGGTGATCAGGCCTTTACGAGTGACCTGTCGCATAGGTTCGTTTCCTGCCTTCTGGCTTCCGAAAAACCCCCGGACATGACCGTGCGGGAGCCGAATGCCGAACGGTCCCGGAGTGCATGGAGTGCACTCCGGGACCGGTCGAGCTCAAACCCTTACGGGTTGACGTTCAACGTCAGGCGTTGACGCAGGTGTTGCCGAAGGCGGGGTTCAGCAGACCGATCACGGAGACCGTGTTGCCGCACACGTTGATCGGCACGTGGACCGGAACCTGGACGACGTTGCCGGAGAGCACGCCGGGGCTGCCGATGGCAGCACCCTGGGCGCCCGCGTCGGCGGAAGCCATGCCCGCACCCGCGAGAACGAGGCCACCCGTAGCAGCCGCAACTGCGACGACCTTCTTGATCATGATTCCTCCTAGTTGGAAAATGCGGTCCCAGCCGCGGACCGCAAACCTTGTAACGAGGAGGATTTGGCGGGGCTACGTGTGAACGGCTCGTTTCACTCGTTCGGACATGTCCGCACAGGTGGACGAATCAACGGAGAATCGGTCATGGAGCGGTCAGGAGTGGTCGATGAACCGGTCGAGCACCCGCACGCCGAACTGCAGACCGTCGACCGGGACCCGCTCGTCGACGCCGTGGAACATCCCGGCGAAGTCCAGCTCCGGCGGCAGCTTCAGCGGGGCGAAGCCGAAGCCCCGGATGCCGAGGTCGTCGAAGGACTTGGCGTCGGTGCCGGCCGAGAGCATGTACGGCACGGCACGGGCGATGGGGTCCTCGGCGACCAGCGCGGTCTGCATGGCGTCGACCAGCGCGCCGTCGAACGTGGTCTCCAGGGCCTTGTCCGCGTGCACGTCCTCGCGCCGGACGTTGGGCCCGAGGATCCGGTCCAGGTCCGCGAGGAACTCCTCCTCGTACCCGGGGAGGTACCGGCCGTCGACGTGGGCGGTCGCCTGCCCCGGGATGACGTTGACCTTGTAGCCGGCGCCGAGCTGCGTGGGGTTGGCGGTGTTCTGGAGGGAGGCGCCGATGAGCTTGGCGATGCCGCCCAGCTTGGCGAGCGTCTCGTCCATGTTCTCCGGGTCCAGCTCGGTGCCCAGCGCGTCGGAGAGCTCGTCCAGGAAGTGCCGCAGCGTCTTGGTGACCCGCACCGGGAACTTGTGCCGCCCCAGCCGCCCGACCGCCTCGGACAGCTCCGTGATGGCGTTGTCCTTGTGGATCATCGAACCGTGTCCGGCGGTACCGTCCACGGTCAGCTTCATCCAGTGCATGCCCTTCTGGGCCGTCTCCACCAGATACAGCCGCAGGTTCTCGTTGACGGTGAAGGAGAAGCCGCCGACCTCGCTGATCGCCTCGGTGACGCCCTCGAAGAGCCCGGGGTGGTTGTCGACGAGGTAGCGCGCGCCGTACGTCCCGCCGGCCTCCTCGTCCGCGAGGAAGGCGAGCACGATGTCGCGCGGGGGCTTGCGGCCGGTGCGCATGCGCTCGCGGACGACCGCGAGGGTCATCGCGTCCATGTCCTTCATGTCGACCGCGCCCCGGCCCCAGACGCAGCCGTCCGCGATCTCCCCGGAGAACGGGTCGTGCGTCCAGTCCGCCGCGTTGGCCGGGACGACGTCGGTGTGCCCGTGGATCAGGAGCGCCGGGCGGGAGGGGTCCTCGCCCTCGATCCGGGCGACCGTGGAGGCCCGCCCCTTGTGCGACTCGAAGATCTTCGGCTCCAGGCCGACCTCCGCGAGCTTCTCCGCGACGTACTCGGCCGCGAGCCGCTCACCGGGGCCGGAGTGGTCGCCGTAGTTGCTGGTGTCGATCCGGATCAGGTCACGACAGAGGTCGACGACCTCCCTCTCGGCGTTGCCGCCGGTGACGGCCTTGCCCGTGCTGCTCTCGCTCACGCTGGTTCCTTCCACTGTCGCTGTGGTGCTCCCCCTCATCCTCCCGCGCCCACGGCCCGCACCCAAGGCCGCGCACCCCCCGTCACGCACCGTTCACAGCCATCGGGGCGTGATCGAGCACCCTCGAATGTTTGCTATGGTTTTCCACGTCGGAACGGGCACGGCCCGCGAGACAGACACCTTGTCCGGGTGGCGGAATGGCAGACGCGCTAGCTTGAGGTGCTAGTGCCCTTTATCGGGCGTGGGGGTTCAAGTCCCCCCTCGGACACCAGCAGGAGCCCCACTTCGGTGGGGCTCTTTTGCGTCGCCGGGCGACCACGGAGAGGGGCGACGATGCGGGGTCGCAGGAAGCCGCCTCCCGCGCCGCTCCCCCAGCGGCACGGGATCGACGCGGTGCGGGTGCGGTTGCCGGAGGATCCCGAAGGGCTCTGGGGCTGCGTCGGGGAGCATCTCGTCGGGCGGTTCGGCGGGGCGATCGGGGCGGGCCGGGTCGCGGAGATGCTGGCGGCCGGACGGTTCGTGGGGGCCGACGGGGCCGCCGTGCGGGGCGACGAGCCGTACACCGCGGGGCGGTGTCTCTGGTTCCACCGGGACTTCGCGCCGGAGGAACCGGTGCCCTTCCCGGTCGGCGTCGTGTACCGGGACGAGCGGCTCGTGGTCGCCGACAAGCCGCACTTCCTGGCGACCATGCCCCGGGGGCGGCACATCACCGAGACCGCGGTGGCCCGGCTGCGACGGGAGCTGGACCTGCCCGCGTTGCAGCCCGCGCATCGGCTGGACCGGCTGACCGCGGGGCTCGTGCTGTTCGTGGTGCGGCCCGAGGATCGGGGCGCCTACCAGACGCTGTTCCGGGACCGGCTGGTGCGGAAGGAGTACGAGGCGGTGGCCCCGTACGACCCGGAGCTCGTCCTGCCCCGGACCGTGAGGAGCCGGATCGTGAAGGAGCGCGGGGTGCTCGCCGCCCGCGAGGAGCCGGGTGAGGCGAACAGCGAGAGCCGGGTGGAGCTGGTGGAGCACCGGGGCGGGACCGGGCGTTACCGGCTGCTGCCGGCCACCGGGCGGACGCATCAGCTGCGGGTCCATATGAACGCGCTGGGGCTGCCGATCGTCCACGATCCGCTGTATCCGGTGGTGGAGGAGGAAGGGGCCGCCGACTTCTCGCGGCCGTTGCAGTTGCTGGCCCGGGTGCTGGAGTTCACCGATCCGGTCGGCGGGGAGCCGCGCCGCTTCGAGAGCGGGCTGCGGCTCTCCGCCTGGCCGGAGGGGTGAGAGGCTGTCGGAGGCGCGCGGCGCTCAGTGGCCGCGCTTGATCCACTCGTCGAGCTGCGGGGCCTCCGCGCCGATGGAGGTGGGGTCTCCGTGGCCGGTGCGGACGGCGGTGTCGCCGGGGAGGGTGAGCAGCCGGTCCCGGATCGAGTCGATGATCGTCGGGAACGACGAGAAGGACCGGCCGGTGGCGCCGGGGCCGCCCTGGAAGAGGGTGTCGCCGGTGAAGACCGTGGAGAGCCCGGGGGCGTACAGGCAGACCGCGCCGGGGGCGTGGCCCGGGGTGTGCAGGACCGTGAGCGTGGTGCCCGCGACGGTCAGTTCCTGGCCGTCGGTGAGGGTGCCGTCGGGGGTGCGGTCCGGGTGGGTCTGCTGCCAGAGCGGCAGGTCGTCCGGGTGGAGCAGGATCGGGGCGCCGGTGGCGTCCGCGAGGGCGGGGGCGGCGTCGATGTGGTCGTTGTGGGCGTGGGTGCAGACGATGGCGCGCAGCGCCCGGCCGCCGAGCGCGGCCTCGATGGCGGCGGCGTCGTGGGCGGCGTCGATGACGATCGCCTCGGTGTCGTCGCCGACGATCCAGACGTTGTTGTCGACGTCCCACTCGCCGCCGTCGAGGGCGAAGGTGCCGGAGGTGACCAGGTGGTCGACGCGGGCGGACATCAGAAGACCACCACCGAGCGGAGGACGTCGCCGTCGTGCATCCGGGCGAAGGCCTGCTCGACGTCGCCCAGGCCGATGGTCTCGGTGACGAAGGCGGCGAGGTCGAGGCGGCCCTGCTGGTGGAGGTCGACGAGCATCGGGAAGTCGCGGGAGGGCAGGCAGTCGCCGTACCAGGAGGACTTGAGCGAGCCGCCGCGGCCGAAGACGTCCAGGAGCGGCAGTTCGAGCTTCATGTCCGGGGTGGGGACGCCGACGAGGACGACCGTTCCGGCGAGGTCGCGGGCGTAGAAGGCCTGCTGGTAGGTCTCCGGGCGGCCGACGGCCTCGATGACGACGTCGGCGCCGTTGCCGTCGGTGAGGGCGCGGATGGCCTCGACCGGGTCGGTGGAGCGGGAGTTGACGGTGTGGGTGGCACCCATCTTCTTCGCCGTCTCCAGCTTGCGGTCGTCGATGTCGACCGCGATGATCTTCGCCGCGCCGGCCAGCCGGGCCCCGGCGATCGCCGCGTCGCCGACGCCGCCGCAGCCGATGACGGCGACGGAGTCGCCCCGGCCGACCTGGCCGGTGTTGATGGCGGCGCCGATGCCCGCCATGACGCCGCAGCCGAGCAGTCCGGCGACGGCCGGGGAGACCTCGGGGTCGACCTTGGTGCACTGGCCGGAGGCGACGAGGGTCTTCTCGGCGAACGCGCCGATGCCCAGCGCGGGCGACAGCTCCGTGCCGTCGAGCAGCGTCATCTTCTGCTTCGCGTTGTGGGTGTCGAAGCAGTACCAGGGGCGACCGCGCAGACAGGCACGGCACTGGCCGCACACGGCACGCCAGTTGAGGACGACGAAGTCGCCGGGGGCGACGTCCGTGACGCCCTCGCCGACCGACTCCACGACGCCCGCGGCCTCGTGGCCGAGGAGGAAGGGGAACTCGTCGTTGATGCCGCCCTGCTTGTAGTGCAGGTCGGTGTGGCAGACGCCGCACGCCTGGATCTTCACGACCGCCTCGCCGGGGCCGGGGTCCGGGATCTGAATCGTCTCGACCCTGACCGGCTCGTTCTTCCCCGGTGCGATGACCCCTTGCACCTGCTGCGCCATAACCGTGCTCTCCCTGCTCCTGAGCTTTCGCGAAGATCGATCGCGGACAACCGTACGCCTCGGGGCCGGGTCCTGCGCCGCGTCGCGCGGAAGGCCCTACGGGGCGAGCACGTCCAGTTCGTGCAGGGCGCCGACCGCGATCTCCTTGGTGATCCGTTCGGCGGCCTCCGGGTCGCCCTCGCGGACCGCCTCGGCGAGGCGGACGTGCAGGGTGACGGCGGCCGGGTCGGGGTCCTCGAACATCACCTGGTGGTGGGTGCGGCCCGCGAGGACCTCGGCGACGACGTCCCCGAGCCGGGCGAACATCTCGTTGCCGGAGGCGTTGAGGACGATTCGGTGGAAGGCGATGTCGTGTTCGAGGTAGCCCTCCAGCTGCTGGCCGCGCGAGGTGGCGACCATGCCGAGGGCGCGTTCGGTGAGCTCGGCGCAGTGCGCGGCGGTGGCGTGGCGGGCGGCGAGGCCCGCCGCGACCGGTTCGATCGCGGAGCGCAGCACGGTGAGGGAGCGCAGTTGGCGTGGGCGGTCGGCGCCGGCGAGGCGCCAGCGGATGACCTGGGGGTCGTAGACGTTCCAGGTCTCGGTGGGGCGGACCGTCACGCCGACGCGGCGGCGGGATTCGACCAGGTGCATCGATTCCAGGACCCGGACCACTTCGCGCACGACCGTACGGGAGACGTCGAAGCGCTGGGCGAGCTCGTCGGTGCGTAGGACGCTGCCGGGCGGGCACTGGCCGGAGGAGATCTCCAGACCCAGGGTGTCCAGCACATGTGTATGCAGCCCCTGGCTCTGTGTGGTCATGCGTCAAGCCTACGGGGCGACCCTCGGGAACAATAAGTACGACGTTTACGTCACAGACTCTTGAATAAGTCGTACCTAATAGGTTTCAGTAGCGCGACGGACCGATGTCGAAGAAGACAGCGAGGCACCCCATGAGCACCCCCCACGTCGTCGTGGTGATGGGCGTAGCAGGAACCGGCAAGACCACGATCGGTCCCCTGCTCGCCGCCGAACTCGGCGTTCCGTACGCCGAGGGCGACGACTTCCATCCCCCGGCGAACATCGCCAAGATGTCGGCCGGCACCCCCCTGGACGACGACGACCGGTGGCCCTGGCTGGACGCCATCGGCGCGTGGGCGCACGGGCGGGCGGGGCTCGGCGGGGTCGTCTCCAGCTCCGCGCTCAAGCGGGTCTACCGGGACCGGCTGCGGGACGGGGCGCCGGACGCCGTCTTCCTGCATCTGACCGGTGACCGGGCGCTGATCGAGGAGCGGATGGCGGACCGCAAGGGCCACTTCATGCCCACCGCGCTGCTCGACTCGCAGTTCGCGACGCTGCAACCGCTCCAGGCCGACGAGGCCGGGGTGAGCGTCGACGTGTCCGGCACTCCTGAGGAAATCACCCGGCGAGCCGCCGCCGCGCTGCGTCGGCTCGATAGTTAAGGACCATCACCGTGACCAGTCTCAGCGTCGAGATGCTGGCAGCGGAAGCCGCCGAACCGATCACCTCGGCAGGCAACGCTCAGTTGGGCATCGCCGTCCTGGCGGGCATCGCCGTCATCGTTCTCCTCATCACCAAGCTCAAGATGCACGCGTTCCTGGCGCTGACCATCGGTACGCTGGCGCTCGGCTCCTTCGCGGGAGCCGCCCCGGCCGACACGATCCTCAGCTTCACCGCGGGCCTCGGCTCCACCGTCGCGGGCGTGGGCGTCCTGATCGCGCTCGGCGCGATCCTCGGCAAACTGCTCGCCGACTCGGGCGGGGCCGACCAGGTCGTCGACACCATCCTCGCGAAGGCGAGCGGCCGGGTCATGCCCTGGGCGATGGTCCTGATCGCCTCGATCATCGGTCTGCCGCTGTTCTTCGAGGTCGGGATCGTGCTGATGATCCCGGTCGTGCTGCTCGTCGCCAAGCGCGGCAACTACTCCCTGATGCGCATCGGCATCCCGGCGCTGGCCGGTCTCTCCGTGATGCACGGGCTGATCCCGCCGCACCCCGGCCCGCTGGTCGCGATCGACGCCCTGGACGCCAATCTCGGCGTGACGCTGGCGCTCGGTGTGCTGGTCGCCATCCCGACGGTGATCATCGCCGGTCCGGTGTTCTCCCGCTACGCCGCGCGCTGGGTGGACATCAAGCCGCCGGAGAACATGATCCCGCAGCGCCCCACCGAGGACCTGGACCGCCGTCCGAGCTTCGGCGCGACCCTGGCGACCATCCTGCTGCCGGTCGTCCTGATGCTGCTGAACGCGCTCGTCGAGATCGTGGTCGACAACCCCGAGAACGGTCTCCAGAAGGTCACCGCGGTCATCGGGTCGCCGCTGATCGCCCTGCTCGCGGCCGTCCTCGTCGGGATGTTCACGCTGGGCCGGGCCGCGGGCTTCACCAAGGACCGGCTCGCCGGCACCGTGGAGAAGTCCCTCGCCCCGATCGCCGGAATCCTGCTCATCGTCGGCGCGGGCGGCGGCTTCAAGCAGACGCTGATCGACGCCGGGGTGGGCCAGATGATCCTGGAGTTCTCCGAGAACTGGTCGATCCCGGCCCTGCTGCTCGGCTGGCTGATCGCCGTCGCGATCCGCCTCGCCACCGGCTCGGCCACCGTCGCCACCATTTCGGCCGCCGGTCTGGTCGCCCCGCTGGCCGCCGATATGTCGACCTCGCACGCGGCCCTGCTGGTGCTGGCCGTCGGCGCCGGTTCGCTCTTCTTCAGCCATGTCAACGACGCCGGGTTCTGGCTGGTGAAGGAGTACTTCGGCATGGACGTCGGCCAGACCGTGAAGACCTGGTCGGTGATGGAGACGATCATCTCCGTGGTGGCCATGGCCTTCATCCTGCTGCTGTCGCTGTTGCTGTAGCCCCTCCCGTACGGCAATGACGGACGCCCGCCCCGGTACGGCACCGGGGCGGGCGTTTCGCGTACGTACGGGAGTCGTCAGCGGCGGGCCGACTCGCTCTCGGCCGCCTTCTCCAGCTGGAACGCCTCGTTGCCGAGGCCGATCCGGGCGTGCACCTCGGGTTTGACCGAGCGCAGCACCGCCCCGTACACGAGGCCTCCGACGAGCGCGAGGATGATCACGCCCGGCAGCAGCCAGCTGAGGGCCGAGCCGGGGCCGGAACCGACGAGGACGTCGAAGTCGCGGACGGTGAAGACGGCGATCGTCAGGAGCGCGAGTCCGGCGAGTCCGGAGGCGACCAGGCGCGGGGCCTGTGCGCGGCCCGCGCCGCGCTTGACGAAGAAGGCGATGACGGCGAAGGAGGCGGCTGCCATCAGCAGGATGACCCCGAGCGCGCCGACGTTGCCCATCCAGGTGAACAGCCGCAGGACGGGGGCGGTGGGGTCACCGACCGGGTTGTCGTCGGTGAGGGCGAAGGCCAGCACGATCACGACGGAGACGACGGTCTGGAGCAGCGAGCCGGTGCCGGGGGCGCCGCTCGCCCGGTTGGTGCGGCCGAAGCGGGCGGGCAGCAGGCCCTCGCGGCCCATGGCGAACGCGTAGCGGGCGACGACGTTGTGGAAGCTGAGGAGCGCGGCGAACATCCCGGTGACGAAGAGGACGTGCAGCACGTCGGTGAAGGTGGAGCCGAGCCGCTCCTCGGTGAGGCCGAACAGCATGCCGGGGCCCTCCTTGAGGGAGGTGTCGGCGATGGAGCCGGGTCCGGCGGCGACGGTGAGGGCCCAGGAGCTGATCGCCAGGAACAGCGCGGAGTACCCCACCGCGAGGAACATCACCCGGGACACCACGAGCTGCGGGCGGCTGGTCTCCTCCGCGTACACCGGGGCCTGCTCGAAGCCGACGAACGCGGCGATGCAGAAGCAGAGCGCGGTACCGAGCCCGACGCCGGTGAGGGTCTCGGGGTTGAAGGCGTGCAGCGACAGGCCCTCCGGGCCGGGCTTGCTCACGGCGGCGATGTCGAAGATCACGACGAGGGCACACTCGATGACCAGCAGGACGCCGAGCACCTTGGCGTTGAGGTCGATCTTCAGCCAGCCGAGAACGCCGACGACGGCCGCCGCGGCCAGGGCCGGTATCCACCACGCCAGTTCGGTGTCGAGATACGTGGCGAAGATGCCGGAGACCTCGAAGCCGAGGATCCCGTAGATGCCGACCTGCATCGCGCTGTACGCCACCAGCGCCACCAGCGAGGCTCCGGCGCCGGCCGTCGGGCCGAGCCCGCGGGCGATGTACGCGTAGAACGCGCCGGCGTTGTGGACGTGCCGGCTCATCTCCGCGTAGCCGACGCTGAACAGCATCAGGACGACGCCCAGGATGAGGTAGAGCAGCGGCTGGCCGACGATGCCCATCACGCCGAAGACCGTGGGCATCACTCCGGCGACCACCATCAGGGGGGCGCTGGCCGCGATCACCGACAGCAGGAGTCCGGGGGTGCCGAGCCGGTTCGCCCGCAGGGCTCGTTCCTCGCCCTTGTAGGTGTTGATCCCGCCGGTATCGGCCGTCCCCCTCGTGCTGCCGGTCTCGCTGGAAATTGAACTGCCCCTCGACATGGCGGGATGGGTCCCTTCTTCGTGGTGGGGTGGTGCCTTTCGTGGATCACGGGGTGCCGAGCGCGTAGGTGCGCGCGGCGACGAACGCGGCGTGGGGCTCCCGTCCGGAGTACGACCAGGGCGCGGCGGTGGCGTACGGGCCGATGCGGTGGAACAGGGCGGCGGCCTCGGCGGGCCGGCCCTCGCAGACCTTGGCGTGGGCCAGGAAGTTCAGGTCGAGGCGGTGACGCGGATGGTCCTCGCGCTCCCATTCCAGCCACCAGTCGAAGGCGGCCTTCATCACCTGGCGGGCCCGGCGTCCGGACCAGTGCCCGGAGAGCGCCGGGTCGCCGGGCTCGATGCCGGCGGCGACCAGGACGCGGTAGCGCTCTGCGTGGGCGATGACCGGGAGAACGGACAACGGGGAGTCGGCGGGAGCCAGTTCGGCGGCCCAGGCGGCGAAGTCGTACACCTCGTGGAGGGGGTCGTGGCCGCTGGCGGGGTTGCTCTCGGCCAGCAGAGCGGTCATCACGTGGTGGGCGTGATGGTGGTCGGGATGGCGGGAGCGCACCTCCTCGAAGAGCCGGCCGGTCTCGTCCGCCCCGTCGTCGCGGCCCCGGTCCAGGAGGAGCAGCGCGAGCCAGGGGGTGGGGTCGTCGGGGAGGAGGCGGGCGGCGGCGAGGCAGGCTTCCCGGGCGCGGGCGGCGTCGTTCGCGCTGGCCTTGGGCCGCAGCGCGCGGGCGACCCGGGCGCAGCCGAGGAGGGTGGCGGCGTCGGCGCTCTCGGGTTCGACGAGCAGCCAGTCACCGGCCCAGTCCACGGCGGACGGGGTCTCGGCGAGGGCCAGCACGCGATGTCCGCGGCGGTCCCAGTCCCGCCCGGTGCCCACGAGCAGGGTGCGGGCCTCGGACCATCTGCCCTGCACGAACTGGCCGCGTGCGGCGATGAGTTCATCGTCGTCGAGGGCCAGGTCGAAGACGTGGTCCGAGCGGCTGCCCCGACGGCGGGAGCGGCCCAGGGGCGGCGGAGGCGGGGGCATGCCGCAGGCTTCTTTCGATGCGGTGTGCGAGCGGATGATCGCGCACAGCAAAGCGGTAGGCAATGGCCCCCGTCAAGGGGCGCTTGATGTCAACTCTGTTCACTTTTCGGCTACTTGGCTGGATTACCCCCTGTCGGCAGGGTGTTCGCACAGCGTGCGGCGGGGTCGGTGGGCGCGGAGTGGCGCCTGACACACTGAGGACATGGAACCTCGCGAGCCCCTCAGCCCTTTCCTTCTCGCCTTCCCCGGGCCGTTGCGCGATCAGCTGGTGGCGGCGGTCCTCTCCGGCGAGAAGGTTTCCACCTCCGGGCTGTTGGCCGAGTACGAACGGGAGCAGGAGGAGCTTCCCCCCGTGGGCGAACGGTCCGCGCTGATCGACTCGGAAGGGCGGGAGGTGGCGGTGCTGGAGCTGATCGACGTACGGGTGCTGCCCCTCGGGGAGGTGGATCTCCAGCATGCGCTCGACGAGGGCGAGGGATATCGGTCGGTGGCCGAATGGCGGGCGGGGCACGAGCGGTTCTGGCACAGCGAGGAGATGCGGGAGGCGTTGGGGGATCCGGGGTTCACCGTGGACGACGGGACGCTGATCGTCGCGGAGCGGTTCCGGGTGGTCGAGCGGTTGGCCTGACTCCCGGGGCTGCCCCGGGCCCCGCTCCTCAATCGCCGGAGGGGCTTGGGATACAGGCCCGCCTACAGGGCCTGCGCCGCCGCCCGGCCCGCCGCCCTGCCGGAGAAGATGCAGCCGCCCAGGAACGTGCCCTCCAGGGAGCGGTAGCCGTGGACTCCGCCGCCGCCGAAGCCCGCCGCCTCGCCCGCCGCGTACAGGCCGGGGAGGGGGGCGCCCTCGGCGCTCAGGACGCGGGAGGACAGGTCCGTCTCCAGGCCGCCCAGCGACTTGCGGGTGAGGATGTTGAGGCGGACGGCGATCAGCGGGCCTGCCGCCGGGTCCAGGACGCGGTGCGGTTTCGCGGTGCGGATGAGGCGGTCGCCCAGGTAGGCGCGGGCCCCGTGGACCGCGGTGACCTGGAGGTCCTTGGTGAAGGGGTTGGCGATCTCGCGGTCACGGGCGATGATCTCGCGGCGCAGGCTCTCCTCGTCGATGAGGTTATCGCCGGTGACCGCGTTCATGCCCCGGACCAGCGCGCCGAGCTCCTTCTCCACGACGAAGTCCACGCCGTGGTCCATGAACGCCTTGACCGGTGCGGGCACGTCCGCGCGGGCCCTGCCGATCACGTCGCGGATCGACTTGCCGGTCAGGTCCGGGTTCTGCTCGGAGCCGGAGAGCGCGAACTCCTTGCCGATGATGCGCTGGTTGAGCACGAACCAGGTGTAGCCGTGGCCGGAGCCCATGATGTGTTCGAGGGTGCCGAGCGTGTCGAAGCCGGGGAAGAGCGGGACCGGCAGGCGCTTGCCGCGCGCGTCCAGCCAGAGGGACGAGGGGCCGGGCAGGATCCGGATGCCGTGCTTGGCCCAGATCGGGTTCCAGTTCTCGATGCCCTCGGTGTAGTGCCACATCCGGTCGCGGTTGATGTGGTGCGCGCCCGCCTTCTCGGCGATGCCGAGCATCAGTCCGTCGACGTGCGCGGGCACCCCGGACAGCATCTTCGCGGGCGGGGTGCCCAGGCGCCCGGGCCACTGGGCGCGGACCAGGTCGTGGTTGCCGCCGATGCCCCCGGAGGTGACGATCAGCGCCTGCGCCTTCAGCTCGAAGGGGGCCGTGGCCTCCCGGCTGCTCGCGGTGCCGCGCTCGGCGGCGCTGGGCTCCAGGATCTCGCCGGTGACCGTGTCGAGCGCCCCGGCGGTGCGGGCGAGACCGGTGACGCGGTGGCGGAACCTCAGCTGGACGAGCCCCTTGGCGACGCCCTCGCGGACCCGCCGTTCGAAGGGGGCGACGACGCCGGGGCCGGTGCCCCAGGTGATGTGGAAGCGGGGTACGGAGTTGCCGTGGCCCGTCGCGTCGTAGCCGCCGCGTTCCGCCCAGCCGACGACCGGGAAGATGCGCAGCCCCTGCTGGTGCAGCCAGGAGCGCTTCTCTCCGGCGGCGAAGTCGACGTACGCCTCGGCCCACTTCCGCGGCCAGCGGTCCTCGGTCTCCCGGTCGAAGCCCGCCGTGCCGTACCAGTCCTGGAGGGCCAGTTCCCGGCTGTCCTTGATCCGCAGCCGGCGCTGTTCGGGCGAGTCCACGAGGAAGAGGCCGCCGAAGGACCAGTGCGCCTGGCCGCCGATGGACTGCTCGGGCTCCTGGTCGAGGAGGATCACGGAACGGCCGGCGTCGACCAGTTCGGCGGTGGCCACGAGCCCGGCGAGTCCTGCCCCGATCACGATCACATCAGCGTCGTACGCCATGGGTTCCATCCTGTCGGGGTGGCTCGGGGCGGGCGGGGAAGGTCGGCCCCACCGGGCCGGCGAAACGTTCAAGTTACCCGTGCGTCAGATCTTGGATACCCGCCGGGGCCACGTCAACCGTCCGGGTGCTGTTGGATGAAACGTATGACGCCCTCTGACGAGATCCTGGACATCGTCGACGAGAACGACGAGGTCATCGGGCAGGCCCCGCGCGGCGAGGCGACCGCGCGGAGGCTGCGGCACCGCTGTGTGTTCATCGAGGCGCGCGACGCCGACGGGCGGGTGTTCGTCCATCGCCGTACGCCCACGAAGCTGGTCTTCCCCTCGCACTACGACATGTTCGTCGGCGGGGTGGTGGGGGCGGGCGAGTCGTACGACGACGCGGCGCTGCGCGAGGCGGAGGAGGAGTTGGGGGTCTCGGGGCTGCCGCGGCCCGAGCCGCTGTTCCGGTTCCTCTACGCCGACGCGGGGCACACCTGGTGGTCCGCCGTCTACCGGGTGCGGTGCGAGCTGCCGGTCTCCCCGCAGGTGGAGGAGGTCGCCTGGCACACGTTCCTGGACGACGCGGAGCTGGAGCGGCGGCTCGACGAGTGGCCCTGGGTGCCCGACGGGGTGGAGGCGTACCGGCGGCTGCGGGGGCTCCGGGCGGCCTGACCGGACTCGGACGCCCCGAACGGATCCGAGCGGGGCCGACCGGATCCGACCGGGACTGACCGGGGCTGACCGGGGCTGACCGGGCCCGATCGGTGAGCAGCCTCTAGGGTTCCAGATGTGAACAAGATCGTGCAGAGCGTACGGCTGTGGTTCGCGCCGCAGCGGATCCGGGACGAGGGGGACACCCCCGACTACCGGTTCTCGCTGGCCAACGAGCGGACGTTCCTCGCCTGGATCCGGACGGCGCTGGCCCTGATCGGCGGGGGTTTCGCCGTCGACCAGTTCCTGCCGGAGCTGGTGTGGGGCGCCCGGGCCGGGCTCGCGCTCGGGCTGCTCGCCGCCGGGGTGCTCTGCGCGCTGCGGGCGGTCAACCACTGGGTGCGGTGCGAGCGGGCGATGCGGCGGGGCGAGGACCTACCGGTGTCCCGGTTCCCGACCCTGCTGAGTCTGGTGGTCGCCGTCGTCGCCGTGGCGATGGTGGCGGTGGTCCTCTTCGGCTGGGAGGGCGTGTGACGGCGACGGCGGACCGGGATCCCGGGCTCCAGCCCGAGCGGACACGGCTGGCCTGGCGGCGTACCACGCTGTCCGCCACGGTCGTCGCGCTGCTCGCGGTGCGGCAGGCGCTGCACGGCGGGGCGACCCCGGCCGCGCTGATCGCGGTGGCGCTGAGCGCGGCGGCCTGGCTCGGTTTCCTGATGGTGGCCCACCGCCGGATGCTGCGGATGGAGGCGGCGCGACCGGAGCCGCTCGCCCCGCGCGGAGCGCTGGCGGCGACGCTGTGCACGGTGGCGCTGGCGGCGTTCGCGGCGGCGATGCTGTTCTGAGCGCGCCCTCTCCCGCGGAAGTCCTCAGCCGTCCCAGTCCACCGTCACCACGATCTTGCCGCGGGTCCGTCCCTCCTGGTTGAGCCGGTACGCGTCGGCGGCCTGCTCCAGCGGGAACACCCGGTCCACATGGACGGCGAGGATGCCCCGTTCGGCCAGTTCCGCGACCTGGGCCAGGTCGTCGGCGTCGGGGCGCACGAAGGCGTAGCGGCCGCCGTAGGAGAAGACCTCGCTGTCCGCGATGGAGGCCAGCCGGCCGCCCGGGGCGAGGGTGTCGGCGGAGGCGCGCAGCGCGTCGCCGCCCACCGTGTCGAAGGAGGCGTCGAAGCCGTCCGGGACCAGTGCGCGCAGCCGGTCGACAAGGCCCTCGCCGTACTCCACGGGCTCCGCGCCGAGGCTGCGGAGGTGCTCGTGGTTGCGGGGGCTCGCGGTGCCGATCACCCGGCAGCCGGTGTGCCGGGCGATCTGGACGGCGAGCGATCCGACGCCGCCGGCCGCCGCGTGGACCAGGACGGTGTCGCCGTCGCGGATCTTCAGGGTGCGGTGCAGCACCTGGTAGGCGGTCAGCCCGGCCAGCGGCAGGCCCGCGGCCTCCTCGAAGCTCAGGCTCAGGGGCTTGCGGGCGAGGGTGCGCACGGGGGCGGCCACGTACTCGGCGAACGTACCGCGCGAGAGGAAGTCCTCGCGTACGTAGCCGATGACCTCGTCGCCGACCGCGAACTCGTCGACCGCGACGCCCGGTTGCACGACGACCCCGGAGACGTCCCAGCCGGGAATCACCGGGAAGACGGCTTCGAGGCCGCTTTGGAGATAGCCCTCGCGGGCCTTCCAGTCGACCGGGTTGACGGCGGCGGCCCGTACCTTCACCAGGACCGTGTCGGGGCCGACCTTGGGGTCGGGCCGCTCGCCGTACTCCATGACGTCGGCGGAGCCGTACGCGCTGTAGCTGATCGCCTTCATCCCTCGACCTTCCGTGCAGGTCGGGGCCGCCGCAACTCAGGGGGTACGGCCGGGGCCCGCCCCTCTCACCAGCGCGGGACCGCCGGCGTCGTCCACTCCGGGTCGGCGGCGCGCATCGCCGCCGCGTCGTCGCGCTCCCGGTGGGTCTCGTCCGCCAGCCAGCGCCGGTGCAGGGCGGACAGGCGCTCGCGGTCCAGCTCGACACCGAGGCCGGGGGCGTCGGAGACGGTGAGCCGGCCCCCGGTGAAGGTGTGGCGCTCGGTGATGACGTCCTCGGTCTGCCAGGGATAGTGGCTGTCGCAGGCGTGAGCGAGGTCAGGCACCGTGGCGGCGACGTGGGTCATCGCGGCGAGGCTGATGCCGAGGTGGGTGTTGGAGTGCATGGAGAGTCCGACGCCGAACGTGCGGCAGATGCCCGCCAGTTCCCGGGTGCGGTGCAGTCCGCCCCAGTAGTGGTGGTCGCTCAGGACGATCTGGACGGCGTCGCGGGCGAAGGCCTCGGGGACCTCGGCGAGGGTGGTGACGCACATGTTGGTGGCGAGCGGGACGTCGGTTCCGGCCGAGACGGCGGCCATGCCATCCGTGCCGCTGGTGGGGTCCTCCAGGTATTCGAGGACGTCCTTCAGCTGCTCGGCGACGTACAGCGAGGTGGGGACGGACCAGGCGCCGTTCGGGTCCAGGCGCAGCGGGCGGCCCGGGAACGCCTCGGCCAGGGCGTGGATCGCGGCGATCTCCCGGTCGGGCTCGAAGACGCCGCCCTTGAGCTTGAAGGAGCCGAAGCCGTAGGTGTCGGCGAAGCGCCGCGCCTGGGCGACGACGCCGGCCGGGTCGAGCGCCGCGCCCCAGTCGTCACTCTCGCCGGGTCCGGGGTGGGCGGCCCAGCGGTAGAAGAGGTAGGCGCTGTACTCGACGGTGTCACGGACCTTGCCGCCGAGCAGGGCGTGCACGGGCAGGCCCCGTGCCTTGCCGAGGGCGTCCAGGCAGGCGACCTCGAAGGCGGAGACGACCGAGAGCCGGATCTTCTCCGCGTTCCTGACTCCGCGCAGTCCCCCGGCGTCGACCCGGTCGTCGGCGGCGCGCGATGCGCCGCACACCTCCTCGGCCAGGGCGAACAGCCCGTTCAGATCGGTGACCGCCCGGCCCGGGAGCGCCTCGGCGAGGGAGCGCGCGGGCTCCAGGTAGGCGCCGTCGCCGTAGGTCTCCCCCACACCGGTCGTTCCGCCCCGGGTGACGACCTCCACGATCAGGCGTGGGGTGTACGGCTGGTGGACGCCCTGTGTGTTCAGCAGGGGTGGATCAGACACGAGGATCGGGGTGAGCCGGACGTCTTCGATCACCAGATCATCTGTATTCATACGTGAACTCTATTCAGGGATGCGTTTCACCGCCAGGGTCGGGCCGGCTTCCGCGCCGCCGGATCACGGGAGGGCACTGGACGACATACCGACTGGTCGGCATCATGGTTCCCGATCGTCCCGTCGCCTCGTTCCGTCGCCCGGAGGTACGCACCATGAGCTCAGTCCCCCCACCAGGTCTCGACCCGGAGCTGCTGCGCGGCCATCTCGACCGCGAACGGCCGGGGCTGGTGAGCGGACCCCTCGAAGCGCGGCTGATCGAGGGCGGTCGCTCGAACCTGACCTACGTCGTCGGCGACGGGACGGGGCAGTGGGTGGTGCGCAGACCCCCGCTCGGCCATGTGCTGGCCACCGCGCACGACATGACGCGCGAGCACCGGGTGATCAGCGGCCTGTACCCCACCGCCGTCCCGGTGCCGGAGCCGCTGCTGCTCTGCGCGGACGACAGCGTGATCGGCGCCCCGTTCTACGTGATGGAGTACGTCGAGGGCACCCCGTACCGCACCGCCGAGCAGCTCGCCCCGCTGGGACCCGAGCGCACCCGGGCGGCGGTCCTCGGGCTCGTCGACACCCTGGTCGACCTGCACGCCGTGGACCCCGAGGCGGTCGGGCTCGGGGACTTCGGGCGCCCCGACGGCTTCCTGGACCGGCAGTTGCGGCGCTGGGGCAAGCAGTTGGACGCCTCCCGCAACCGCGAGCTGGCGGGCATCGACGAGCTGCACGCCTCCCTCGGCCGCGGGCTGCCCTCCTCCCCCGCGCCCACCGTCGTCCACGGCGACTACCGCCTGGACAACGTGCTGCTCGGCTCCGACGACCGGATCAAGGCCGTCCTCGACTGGGAGATGTCCACGCTCGGCGATCCGCTGACCGACCTCGGGCTGCTGGTGATGTACAGCTCGGACCTCGACCTGCCGGAGTCGCCCGTCTCCACCACCAGCGGCGCCGCCGGGCATCCGTCCCCCGCCGAGCTGATCGAGCGCTACGCGGCCCGCTCCGGCCGGGACACCTCCGCCCTCTCCTGGTACACCGCGTTCGCGTGGTTCAAGCTCGCCGTGATCCTGGAGGGCATCCACTACCGCTACACCCTCGGCCAGACCGTCGGCGCGGGCTTCGACCGGATCGGCGATCTGGTCCCCGTCTTCATCGAGCACGGCCTCACCACCCTCCAGGAAGGCTGAACCCCATGGACTTCGCATTCGACGCCCGTACCGAGGAGCTGCGGAGCAGGCTGCTCGCGTTCATGGACGAGCACGTGTATCCGGCCGAGGAGGTCGCCGAGGAGCAGCGGGCACGGCTCGCCTCCCCGTGGGACACCCCGGCGGTGGTGGGCGAGCTGAAGGCCGAGGCGCGGCGGCAGGGGCTGTGGAACCTCTTCCTGCCCGACGCGGAGTACGGGGCCGGGCTGACGAACCTCCAGTACGCCCCGCTCGCGGAGATCACCGGACGCTCCCCGCATCTCGCGCCGACCGCGCTGAACTGCGCGGCCCCGGACACCGGGAACATGGAGGTGCTCTTCCAGTTCGCCACCGACGAGCAGAAGAAGCAGTGGCTGGAGCCGCTGCTGGCCGGGGAGATCCGCTCCGCGTTCGCGATGACGGAGCCGGACGTGGCGTCCTCGGACGCCACGAACATCGAGACCCGGATCGCCCGGGACGGCGATGGTTATGTCATCAACGGCCGTAAGTGGTACATCTCCGGGGCGATGAACCCGGACTGCGCGGTCTTCATCGTGATGGGCAAGACCGACCCGGACGGCGCGGACCTCCGCCGCCAGCAGTCGATGATCCTGGTGCCGCGCGACACCCCGGGCCTCGAAGTGCGGCGCGCGATGCGGGTGTACGGGTACGAGGACCACTCGCACGGCGGTCACGCCGAGGTGGTCTTCCACGATGTACGGGTGCCCGCGGCGAACCTGATCGGTGAGGAGGGCGGCGGCTTCGCCATCGCGCAGGCGCGGCTGGGTCCGGGGCGGATCCACCACTGCATGCGGCTCATCGGGATGGCGGAGCGGGCCATCGAGCTGATGTGCCGGCGGGCGGTGGCACGTACGGCGTTCGGCAAGCCGCTCGCCCAGCAGGGCGTCGTGCAGAACTGGATCGCGGACGCCCGGGTCACGGTGGAGCAGTTGCGGCTGCTGGTGCTGAAGACGGCCTGGCTGATGGACACCGTGGGCAACAAGGGCGCGCACACCGAGATCCAGGCCATCAAGATCGCCACCCCGCGCGCGGTGGTGGACATCCTCGACTCCGCGGTGCAGCTGCACGGCGCGGGCGGGGTGAGCCAGGACTTCCCGCTGGCGGAGCTGTGGGCCTCGGCGCGGACGCTGCGGCTGGCGGACGGGCCGGACGAGGTGCACCAGCGGTCGCTGGCCCGGCGGGAGATCAAGCGGTACGTGTGACGGACAGCGGTGCGGCCCCCTCCCGAGGTGCTCTTCAGGAGGGGGCCGCGCCCGTACACGGCAGGACTCAGAAGGTGAGCTTCCAGCTGTCGATGTAGCCGGTGTCCTGACGGGCGACGTCCTGGACGCGGAGCTTCCAGGAGCCGTTGGCCACCTCGGCGGCGGCGTTGACCGTGTACGTCGTGATGACGTTGTCGGCCGAATCGCCGCTGCTGGAGTTCTTCAGCCGGTACGCGGTGCCGTCCGGGGCCACCAGATCGACGACCAGGTCGCCGCGCCAGGTGTGCTTGATGTCGACGCCGACCTGGAGGGCGGTCGGGGCGTTGCCCGTCCGTCCGGTGACCGTGACCGGCGAGGTCACGGCCGCTCCCCCGTCCGGGATGGCGACATCGGCGGTGTTGCTGAACACGCCCTCGCCGGTGGGCGGTTCGCCGGTGCCGGAGGACAGGGTCCAGATGGCGTGGGCGGCGGCGTCGCTGTTGCGGTCCAGGGCGGTGTCGTTGATGTTGCTCGTGGTGTCGCAGGACGAGTGGTAGCAGCGGTCGAAGGCCTGCCCCGCGGTCCCGCCCCACTTCTGCGCCTGGGCGGCGGACTTGGTGTAGCCGGCGCCGGTGAAGAGTCCTCCGACGGGGACGCCGACGTTCTTGAACGGGGCGTGGTCGGAGCGGCCGTCGCCCTCGGTCTCGATCTCGGTGGGGACCGACAGGCCGGCGAAGTAGTCCTTGAAGGTCTTCTCGATGACCGGGTCGTCGTCGTAGACGAAGTAACCGGCGTTGGGCGAGCCGATCATGTCGAAGTTGAGATAGCCGGAGAGCTTGGAACGCTCGGCGGACGGCAGGTTGTTGACGTAGTACTTCGAGCCGATGAGGCCCAGCTCCTCGGCGCCCCACCAGGCGAACCGCAGGTGCTTGTCGGGCTGATACCGGTCGCGGGAGACGGCGAGGGCGGTCTCCAGGACGCCGGCCGAGCCGGAGCCGTTGTCATTGATTCCGGCTCCGGAGGAGACCGAGTCGAGGTGGGCCCCGGCCATCAGGACCTTGTTCGGGTCGCCGCCGGGCCAGTCGGCTATCAGGTTGTAGCCGGTGGCTCCGTTGGAGGTGAACTGCTGGAGCGTGGTGGTGTATCCGGCGGCGTCGAGCTTGGCCTTCACGTAGTCGACGGACGCCTTGTAGCCGGGGCGGCCGTGGGCGCGGTTGCCGCCGTTGTTCGCGGCGATCGTCGAGAGTTGCGTGAGGTGGGCCTTGACGTTGGCCAGGGGGATGTCGGGCGCCGCGGCGGCGGCCGGCACCGGCGTCGGCTCGCCGGCGGCCTGGGCGGCCGGTGCTCCGGCACCGAGGACGGCGGCGAGGGCGACGGCCGCGACGGCCGCCGGGGATCTGCGCAGGGTGAAACGGTTCGGTCTCATTCACGGGCTCCGGATTCCGTTGGGGACTGACGGAACGTGCGGGGGGTCCCCGGCCGCGCGGTGATCCGGCCGGGTCCTGGAGCGTGGGCCCGGACAAGCGGCCCAGAGGTGCGCAATGCGTGACCGATGCTCAAGGAAATGACAGTGCTCCGTCAAGAGCGGAAACCGGACATAGCCGTTCTATTAACGAACAGTGGTTCGCCCGTGAACCCCGGCGCCTCATCGGGAGGCAGGACATACGACATATATCCAGACTCACCCCGACCGGCGGAGCGGGCCAGTGGATAGCGCGATCCGTCGGCCGGCCCCGCCCCCCTCTAGGGAGTGTCCGCAAAGTATCGTCGTCCGCCCTCTGGGCGGGGCCCGCGGCGTCTGGTGCGTGCTCTCGCAAGGCGCCGGAGTGTCCTAGTAGCGGAGCTACTCGGGCATTTCGGCAACGCCGCGAGAGTGCGTGCCAGGCGTCGTGGGCCAGACGAGACTTTGCGGACACGACCTAGGGGCGCAGGGCCCGCAGCAGCAGGTCCGCGAGGTGGTCGGCGACCTCCTGGCGGCTGAGCGGGCCGTCCGGCCGGTACCAGGTGGAGAGGTGGTGGACCGAGCCGAAGTGGTAGTCGACGACCAGGTCGGCGGGGGTGGCCGAGGAGAAGACGCCGCCGCGCTGGCCCTCCTCGATCAGGGCCCGGAAGCGCTCGTGGTAGCGGCGGCGCTCGACGCGCACCTGCTTGTTCTTCTCGGGGCTCAGGTGGTGCATGGAGCGGAAGAAGATCGCCGCGTCGTCCAGGTTGTCGATGGTCGTGACGACCACGTCGGCCGCCGCGTCGCGCAACCGCTGCTCGATGGGGGCCTCGGCGTCCGCGAAGGCGTCCAGCCGCTCCTGCTGGAGCCGCAGCACCCGGGCGTAAACCTCCTGGAGCAGGTCCTCCTTGGAGCCGAAGTAGTGGTACAGCGCCCCCTTGGTGACGCCCGCCGCCTCGACGATCTCCTGGACCGAGGTGCGGTCGTACCCGCGCTCGGCGAAGAGCCGGGTGGCGGCGGCCAGCAGCCTCTGAGGGACGGGAGTGCCGTTCTGATCCGTCGCCTTGGCCATGAGCCGCCACCTTCCTTTCGTACCGTGCGTGCGCTGTTTCGACGCTGTTCTACCGGGGGGAACGCAGTTCCCGCCTGAGGATCTTCCCACTCGCCGTCTTCGGCAGCTCGGCCAGGATCTCCACCTCGCGCGGATACTTGTACGCGGCGAGCCGTTCCTCGCAGTAGGCGCTCAGCTCACCGGGGTCCGCCGAGGCCCCCGGACGCAGGCTCACGTACGCCCGGACCGTCTCCCCCCGGTACGCGTCGGGCACGCCCACGACGGCCGCCTCGCGCACCGCCGGGTGGGTGTAGAGGACATCCTCCACCTCGCGCGGCCACACCTTGAACCCGGAGGCGTTGATCATGTCCTTCTTGCGGTCGACGACGTACAGCCAGCCCGCCGCGTCCATGAAGCCGATGTCGCCGGTGCGCAGCTCACCGTCCGGGAAGGCGGCGGCCGTGGCCTCGGGGAGGTTCCAGTAGCCGGAGACGACCTGGGGGCCGCGCACCGCGATCTCGCCCTGCTCCCCGAAGGGGACCTCCCGGCCCGTCTCGTCGAGGATCCGTACGAAGGTGTCGGGGCCCGGCACGCCGACGGAGAGGGTGCCCGAGACCGGGTCCACCGGGGCCTCGCGCTCGGGCGGGACCGAGGCGCAGGGGGCGGTGCACTCGGTGAGTCCGTAGCCGTTGCGGATGTACGGGCCGAAGCCCGCGCGGAACTTCTCCACGAGCGCGGGCGGCAGGGGCGCGCCGCCGGAGGAGATCACCCGGAACGAGGCGAAGTGGTCCGGGGTGACGTCCGGATGCGCGGCCAGCGCCATGAAGGCGGTGGACGGGCCGACGGTGTAGGCGGGCCGGTGGGCGGCGAAGGCCTCCAGGACGACGCCCGCCTCGAAGCGGTAGGCCAGGACGAGGGTGCCCGCGTTGGCGACGCACGCGGCGAACTGGCAGACCATGCCGGTGATGTGGAAGAGCGGGGCGAGCGCGAAGTAGGCGGAGCCCTCGGCGATCGGATGGCCGGTGCGCTGGCGTTCGGCGTTGACCATGATGTTGCCGTGGGCGTTCATCGCGCCCTTGGGGGTGCCGCTCGTCCCGGAGGTGTAGCTGATCAGCGCCGTGTCGGCGGCGGTGAGCTCCCGGCCGGACGGGGCCGGGTTCCCGGCGCGGGCCGCGGTGAGCAGATCGTCCGCGAGGTCGTCCGGGCCGGGGGCCGGGAGCCGTTCGAAGCCGAGGACGCGGGGGTCGTTCACGGTCTGGAGGTCCAGCTCGCAGGCGGTGAGAGCGACGGTGAGATCCGGGGCAGCCGCCGCGGTCTCCCGCAGATACGTCTCCCACGCCCGGTCCGAGCAGATCACCGCGGTGACCCCGGCGTCCGCGAGGACGTGGCCGACCTCGCCCGACTTGTACATCGGGTTGAGGGGGACGACGGTCGCGCCCGCCTTCCAGGCGCCGAGCAGCGCGAGGACGAAGTGCGGGCTGTTCTGGAGCATGATCGCGACCCGGTCGCCGCGGCGCAGCCCCCGGGCGGCGAGGTGCCCGGCCACCGAGTCGGACAGCTCGTCGGTCTCGCGGTAGCTCAGGCGGCCGTCGAAGTAGGCCAGGGCGGGGTGCTCGGGTGCGCGCCCGACCGCGGCGCGGAAGGCGTGCAGCACGGTCGGGGGCGGGGTGACGGGGGCGCGCTGGGCGTCGCTGAGCAGGGCGAGCCACGGCTGGGCCGCGTAGATCGAGCCGCCGGGGGCCGGGGTGGCGGGGGCGGGGGTCGGGTCGTTCATGCGCCGCTCGCCTCCCACTTCTGCTGGAGGCGGTTCATGTTGCCCATCCACCGGTCGGGATCGGCGGCGCGGGCCTGGTAGTAGCCGGCCACCTCGGGGTGCGGCAGGACCAGGAAGCGGTCGGCGTCCATCGCCTCGAACAGCGCGTCGGCGACCGCGTCCGGCTCGATGGCGCCGGGAGCGAGGACCAGCTCGCCGGCCGAACCGGCGGCGGTGAGCATGTCGGTGCGCACGCCCTGCGGGCAGATCGCGTGGACCTTGATCCCGCGATGGCGGTAGGTGAGCGAGAGCCACTCGGCGAAGGCGACCACACCGTGCTTGGTGACGCTGTACGGGGCCGCGCCGATCATCGTCAGCAGCCCGGCGGCCGAGGCGGTGGTGACGAAGCGGCCGCTGCCGCGCTCCAGCCAGTGGGGCAGGAGGGCCCTGGCCGCGCGGACGTGGGCCATCACGTTGACGTCCCAGGCGGCGGCCCAGACCTCCTCGTCGGCGAACGCGTCACCGGGCGAGGCGAGGCCCGCGTTGGCGCAGTAGACGTCCACCGTGCCGTCCAGCGCCTCCCGGGCGGCGTCCACGATGCCCGAGGCGTCCCCGGCGACGGCGAAGCCGCCGATCTCCTTCGCGAGCGGTTCGATCCGGGCGAGGTCGAGGTCGTTGACGACGACCCGCGCGCCCCCGGCGGCGAACCTGCGGGCCAGAGCGGCGCCGATGCCGCCTCCGGCCCCTGTGACCACTACGCCGGCGCCCTGCACCGTAACCATCGTCATCCCGCCCTTCCCATCCGGCTGCACCGGCAGACTAACCGGTCGGTATGTGATCCGGGAAGGGGCGGGAACGGACCGGCCGGAGCCCGGAGCAGGCCCGGGAGGAGGCCGGGAGGAGGCCGGGAGGAGCGAGGCGCCCGACTCGGGGAATCCGGTGCGGTCCAGGTCGTTCCGTGCGGCCCCGGCCCGCGCTAGCGTGCGTGGCCATGACAGTCGGCGCGATCATGGAGGTAGCGGAATGAGCCTGTCCCGACGTGGTGTGCTGGCCGCGGGAGGCGCCGTGGGCGCGCTCGCGGCGACAGTGGCCGGCACCGGTCCCGCCGCGGCGACGGCCGCCCCCGGACGCGGCTCCGGGCACGGGCGCGGCCGGGTGCTCACCGGTTTCGACCGGCTGGCGGCCGACGGCTACCGGTCGCTGCGGGGCCAGAGGGTCGGGATCGTCACCAACCCGACCGGCGTCACGGCCGACGTCCGGCACATCGTCGATGTGATGCACCCGGACGCCCGGGTGGACCTGACCGCCGTCTTCGGCCCCGAGCACGGGTTCCGGGGCACCGCGCAGGCGGGCGGCTCCGAGGGCCGCTACGACGACCCGGCGACCGGGCTGCCGGTCTACGACACGTACCTCAAGAGCGGGCAGCCGCTCGCGGACGTCTTCACCGCCTCGGGCGTGGACACGGTCCTCTTCGACATCCAGGACGCGGGCGCGCGCTTCTACACGTACATCTGGACGCTGTACGACTGCATGGAGGCGGCGGCGCTCGCGGGCAAGCGCCTCGTCGTGCTGGACCGGCCGAACCCGGTGACCGGGCGGGCGGCGCTGGGCCCGGTGCTGGACCCGGCGTTCGCCACGTTCGTCGGCCGCCGGGAGATCGCCCAGGCGCACGGGATGACGGTGGCGGAGCTGGCGCTGTTCTTCAACGCGGAGTTCCTGCACGAGAATCCGGCGCGGCTGGACGTGGTGACGATGTCGGGGTGGCGGCGCTCGGACTTCTTCGACGACACCGGGCTGCCGTGGGTGCCGCCGAGCCCGAACATGCCGACGCCCGAGACGGCGCTCGTCTACTCCGGCACCTGCCTCTTCGAGGGCACCAACCTCTCCGAGGGCCGCGGCACCACGCGCCCCTTCGAACTCCTGGGGGCGGAGGGCGTCGACCACCGCTGGGCGGCCGCCGCGAACGCCCTGGAGCTGCCGGGGGTGGCCTTCCGCGAGGCGTACTTCGCGCCGACCTTCTCCAAGTTCGCGGGGAAGACGGTGGGCGGGGTGCAGGTGCACGTCCAGGACCGGGAGGTCTTCGACCCGGTCCGCACCGGGATCGCCCTGCTGGTGACGGCGAAGCAGACGTGGAGCGGCTTCGCCTGGCGGCCGGACAACTGGATCGACAAGCTCACCGGGAACACCCGCGTCCGCACGATGATCGACGCGGGCGCGGACACCGACACGGTGGTACGGGCGTGGCAGCGGGACCTGTCGGCGTTCCGGGCGAAGCGTCGGAGGTATCTGCGGTACGGAGGGTAGGCCCCCGCGTCCGATCAGGCGGTGAGGTCCAGGTCGCCGAGGTATTCGCCGTCGTCCGTGAGGCCCCGCTTGCGGTAGCCGAGGCGGAGGTAGAACTCCTCGGGGCCGACCTCACCGGGCTTCCAGGTCACGGTCGAGACCGTCCCGCCCCGTCGGCGGATCTCCTCGTTCACCGCCCCCACGGCGAACCGCCCGTAGCCCCGGCCCTGCTCGTCGGCGGCGACGGCGAGCCGCCAGAGGCCGGAGCGGGGCGGGGCGTCCGGCACCCCGGCGTCGAAGTCGAACGGCAGCTCGAAGTACGCCATCACGAAGCCGACTACGCGCTCGCCGTCACAGATCAGCCGGGGCCAGGCCAGGTCGGGCTGGACATAGGCCTCGGCCAGGGACTGGGCGACCGGGGAGACGAACACGCGCTGCTCGGGTGCGACTTCCAGCCGACAGGCGGCGAGCACGTTGTCGGGGGTGACCTTTTCCAGGCGCGGTTGTGCTGCTGTCATGAGCGAACCCAACCGCACGGGACGTGCCGCCGCCATCGGATTTCGGGCGCGCCCGCGAGGCCGGGCGCCCCTCGCACCACCCGTCCGCGCGCCGCTTCGCTCCCGCCCGTGGCACCCCTGCCCACATGGGGAGTCTCGGCCAATGGACGGATTTCATCTTTCGATGGAGCCGAAACGGGCAGGCGTACGTCCATTCCTTGACGTCCAAGGACGAGCGACGGAGGTGGCGGTGTCATGGCCGGTTTCCGGAGTCTTGCGAGACAGGTCCGCGATCCGATGGGGGATCTGGCCCTGCGGCGGTATTCGCTGCGCAAGTGTTTGGAGAGGTTCGCCCCGTACGGGCACCGGGCGACCTGGGACCATCTGTGTGCCCGGCACGGGATCGATCCCGAGGACCGGGCGCCCGATCCGGTGCGCCTGGTGGGCGCGCTGGACGAGCTGGAGGAGGCGCGGGCCGTCTGGCTCGCGTACGAGGCGGGGTTCGCCGAGCGGCGGCGGCGCGAGAAGCACGAGGGGCTGCGGCGGCCCGGGGCGTTCGACGACTGGCACCGCCGCACCTGGGGCGGCCACGGGGTGGCCCGCTGCTCCGACCCGGACATCCATCCCACCGAGCCGCTCGCCGAGGTCCTGCGCCGCCTGATCGCGGCTCTGGGCGCCGGCCCCGGCTCCGCCTGCCCGGTCTGCGCGGACACCGGCATCGAGTGGCGGCAGGAGCGGGGCGAGGCGCCATGGGCGGGCCCGGTGTGCACGGGCTGCGGGATCGTGGTGCCGCAGCCCGCCCTGACCGACCGCACCCTGGCCAGGGCCCGGCTGCCACGGCAGCGGAGGCCGGCCACAAAGGCGGCGTGAGGCCCGCGCCCCGGGAACTACGTATGCCTGGGCGGCTTCCGGCCCTCGGGCATCAGACGGGAACCGGTGATCCGCCCACCGACGATGTCGTCGGGGTTGGACAGCACACAGTTCTCCAGCGAGAGACAGCCGCATCCGATGCAGTCGGTCAGGTGGTCACGCAGGCGGTGCAACTGCCCGATGCGCTCGTCCAGTTCCTTGCGCCAGACCTCGGAGAGGCGGGCCCAGTCCTCGCGGTTCGGCGTGCGCTCCTCGGGCAGTTCGGCGAGCGCCTCCCGGATCGTGACCAGGGGAATACCGACGCGCTGGGCCGCCCGGACGAAGGCGACCCGGCGCAGCGCGTCCCGCGAGTAGCGGCGCTGGTTGCCGCTGGTGCGGCTGCTGCTGATCAGGCCTTTGGCCTCGTAGAAGTGCAGGGCCGAGACGGCCGCGCCACTGCGCGCCGAGAGCTGGCCGACCGAGAGTTCGTGGAGTGTCTGTGGAATCTGGGGCACCCCTCGAATCTACTGCCATGTCGTTGACAGGAACGCGCCGCCCAACGATGCTGAGCAAGCGCTTAGACATCGCGCCTGATGGTGCGCCGAGCCGGAAGGCAGGAACCGGGAACATGGCAGAGCCGAGGATCTTCACGTCCGCGCAGGAGCTGCGGGACGGAGTGGGCGAGCAGCTGGGACACAGCGGCTGGCTGGAGATCGACCAGGAGAGGGTCGACCGGTTCGCCGACGCGACCGGCGACCACCAGTGGATCCACGTGGACCCGGAGCGGGCGAAGGACGGGCCGTTCGGCACGACCATCGCGCACGGCTATCTGACGCTCTCGCTACTGCCGGCGCTGGTGCCGCAGGTGATGCGGGTCGAGGGCATGAAGATGGGCATCAACTACGGGACCAACAAGGTCCGTTTCCCCTCGACCGTTCCGGTCGGCTCGCGGCTGCGGGCGACGGCGGTGCTCCGCGACGTCGAGGAGGTCGGCGGCGGCGTACAGGTCACGGCGGTCGTCACGGTCGAGCGCGAGGGCAGCGAGAAGCCGGCCTGTGTCGCCGAGTCGGTGTCCCGCTACTACTTCTGAAGCCGCCGGCTGCTTCTGGACCCGCCGGCTACTTGTGGGCCTGCCGGGCTCCGACCATCCGCAGGACGAGGCCGGCGTACAGTTCGCCGACCTCGTCGGGGGTGCGGGTGCCCCGGGCGTTGAACCAACGGGCCACGTCGATGCAGAGGGAGAGCACCGCGAGGGCGGTACCGGGGACGTCCGGGACGTCGAACTCACCGTCCCGCACCCCTTCGCCGATGATCCGGCGCACCACCGCGTCGCTCCTGCGCCGCAGCGCGACGATCTCGGTGCGGTGCTCCTCGCCGAGCGCGTCGAGCTCGTACTGCACGACCCGGGCGGTGGTGTGCCGCTCCGCGTGCCAGCGGACGAAGGAGCGGACGGCCCCGGCGAGGCGTTCCGCGGCCGTGCCGTCCCGGTCGGCCTCGGCTTCGAGCACGTACAGCGCCCGCTCGTGGCCGATCTTGCTGATCCGGTGGAGCAGCTCTTCCTTGGTCTTGTAGTGGATGTAGAGCGCGGCCGGGCTCATTCCGGCCCGGCCGGCGATGTCACGGGTGGTGGTCGCGTGGTACCCGCGCTCGGCGAAGGCGTCCACGGCGGCGACGAGGAGCCGCCTGGCCGCCTCGGGAGTGACCTCGCCCCACGGCGCGTCCTCGCCGCTCGTCTCCTCCGCCGCACACATCGCCCAGGGCCCCTCTCCGTCAGCAGGACGAACACCATACCCCGAACCTGAGCAAGCGCTTAGCGGTTGCCCCGACGATCTTGCCGGGTCAGAGCTTCTGGAAGGGGTCGTGCTCGGCGAGGATCTTCTCCAGCCGCGCCTGGTCCACCCGGCTGACGATCTGCCCGGCCTCCTGGCGGTCCCTGATCACCTTGGCGAGCGTGAAGCAGGACGTGACGAGGTAGAGCACGCCGATGGCGAGGAAGCCGCGCACCCAGGCGTCGGCGTCGAGGAAGAAGATACCGAAGGCGACCGCGCCGATCGCCACCATGAAGGAGGCCACGGCCTGCATGTAGAAGGCGGCGGTGCTCTGCTGCTTGACCGATGTCGTGTCACTCATGGGTTCAGCATCCGGCGACGTGGCGCACGCCACATCCGTGCCCGTACTCAGACCCGTACTCAGGCACCCGTACGAACCCGCGAGCCGGTCAGAAGGCGGAGACGCCGGTCAGCGCGCGGCCGATGATCAGCTTCTGGATCTGGCTGGTGCCCTCGTACAGCGTCATCACGCGGGCGTCCCGCAGCAGCTTGCCGACCGGATACTCGTCGATGTAGCCGTAGCCGCCGAAGACCTGGAGGGCGTTGTTGGCGCAGCGGACGGCGGCCTCGGACGCGTACAGCTTGGCCTTGGACGCGGCGGTGGCGAACTCCTGGCCCCGGTCGATCAGGTCGGCGACCCGCCAGGTCAGCAGCCGGGCCGCGTCCACGTCCACGGCGATGTCACTGAGCAGCTCCTGGACGAGCTGATGGCGGGCGATGACCTTGCCGAACTGCTCGCGCTCACCGGCGTAGCGCACAGCCGCGTCCAGGGCGGCCTGCGCGATGCCCACGCAGCCCGCCGCGACGGACATCCGCCCCTTGGCCAGGGCGGACATGGCGATGGAGAAGCCCTTGCCCTCGGGCCCGAGGAGGGAACCGGCCGGTATCCGGACGTCCTGGAGGACCAGCTCGGCGGTGGCCTGGCCGCGCAGGCCGAGCTTGCCGTGGATGGTGCGGCGGGTGAGGCCGGGGGTGTCGGTGGGGACGAGGAAGGCGGAGACACCACGGTGGCCGGGGGCGTCGTTCGTCCGCGCGAAGAGCAGCACGACATCGGCCCAGGTGCCGTTCGTGATGAACATCTTGGTGCCGTTGACGACATAGTCACCGCCGTCGCGCACGGCCCGGGTGGCGAGGTTTCCGGCGTCCGATCCGGTGCCGGGCTCGGTGAGGCCGAAGCAGCCGATCGCCTCGCCGGAGGTGAGCCGGGGCAGCCAGGCCCGCTTCTGCTCCTCGTCGCCCCAGGACGCGACGGTCTTGGCGACAAGACCGAGCGATACGGAGACGATGCCGCGCACCGAGGAGTCGCCGCGCCCCAGCTCCTCGGTGACCAGGCAGTAGGACAGGTGGTCGCCGCCGGAGCCGCCGTACTCCTCGGGGACGGTCAGGCCGAGGAAGCCGAGGTCCCCGAGCTTCTTCACGATCGACCTGTCGACATTCTCGGCGCGGTCCCACGCGACGACATGGGGGGCGACCTCGCGGGCGACGAAGTCCTCGGCCAGCTTCCGGACGGCTTCCTGCTCCTCGCTGAGCGTCAGGTCCATCGTGCCCACCCACTGCCTCTCACGAGCGCCGCTCGGGCGCGCTTAAACGAGCGCCGCTCGGGCGCGCTTTAATTAGCACTGCTAGTTTCTGGTTCGCAGGCCCTACTATGAGCCGCATGGCCCGACCGCGCAAGCCCCTCCTCAGCAGAGACCGCATCGTCGGGGCGGCGAGCGCGCTCGTGGACTCCGAAGGGCTCGACGCCGTCTCCACGCGCCGGCTGGCGGCCGTCCTGGGGGTCAGCGGTCCTTCGCTCTACAACCACTTCCGCAACAAGGAGGAGATCCTCGACGCCGTCGCCGACGCGGTCTCCGTACAGGTCGATCTGTCGATGTTCGAGGAGTCGGACCCGCGCGACTGGCGCGAGGCCCTGCACGACTGGGCGCTCTCCTACCGGGCCGCCCTCACCGCGCACCCGCACATCGTCCCGGTCCTCGCCCGGGGACCCGGGCGGCGCCCGGCGGGGCTGCGGGTCGCCGACGCGGTGTTCGGGGCGATGACCGGCGCGGGCTGGCCGCCCGCCCAGGCGACCCGCATCGGGGCGCTGATGCGCTACTTCATCACCGGCTCGGCGCTGGGCTCCTTCGCCGGGGGCTTCGTCGACGACGAGACCGCCTACGACCCCGCCGACTACCCGCACCTCGGCCAGGCCCACCTGCTGGCCGACCACCGCCGCCAGGTCGACGAAGGGGCCTTCGAGACCGGGCTGCGGGCCCTGCTGGATGGGCTGGCGATCCAGTACGAGCAGTACGCGCGGCCCACGGACAAGCGCCTGGCCGGCCCGTCCGACGCTTGAGGCCCGAGACCAGCGCCTTTCAGCCCGTCCGGCGCTTGAGGACGGAACCGGCGCTCGGGACGGACGGTGCCCTGGCTGCCCGGTCACCGAGGGGTCGCCGACCACAGGGCGCGGCGGCCCGGCCGCCGATTGACGGTCCTCGACAATTGAGTGGGGGTCGGAGCGTTCCGGCTCTACGGTCGTGGCCATGACGACGACCACGACACCCCTTCCGGTCTCCCCGTCGGCCGACCGCTGGCGCGCCACCGCCGCCGCCTGCACCACCGTCGTGCTGTGGGCCTCCGCCTTCGTGTCCATCCGCAGCGCGGGCGAGTCCTACTCCCCCGGCGCGCTCGCCCTCGGGCGGCTGGTGACCGGCGCGCTGGTGCTCGGGGCGATCCTCCTCGTACGGCGGGAGGGGCTGCCCGGGCGCGGTGCCTGGCGCGGAATCATCACGTCCGGCGTGCTGTGGTTCGGGCTGTACATGGTGGCGCTCAACTGGGGCGAGCAGGAGGTCGACGCCGGGACGGCGGCGATGCTGGTGAACATCGGGCCGATCCTGATGGCCCTGATGGGCGCCCGCATGCTCGGCGAGGGGCTGCCGCGCCGCCTGCTGCTGGGAATGGGCATCTCGTTCTCGGGCGCGGTCGTCGTCGGCCTCGCGATGTCCGGGCACGGCAGCTCCTCCGTGCTGGGCGTGGCGCTCTGCCTGCTGGCCGCGGTGGTCTACGCGCTGGGCGTGGTCAGCCAGAAGCCGGCGCTCGCGCACGGCTCCTCGCTGCAGATCAACACTTTCGGCTGCATGATCGGCGCCGTCGCCTGCCTGCCGTTCACCGGGGTGCTGGTCTCCGAGGCGGCCGACGCCCCCATGTCCGCCACGCTGAACATGATCTATCTGGGCGTCTTCCCGACCGCGCTGGCCTTCACCACCTGGGGCTACGCCCTGGCCCGGACCACCGCGGGCCGGATGGGCGCCACCACGTACGCCGTCCCGGCGCTGGTGGTGCTCATGGCGTGGCTGCTGCTGGACGAGGTGCCGACGCTGCTCGGGGTCCTCGGCGGGCTGCTCTGCCTGGTCGGGGTGGCGGTCTCCCGGAGCCGTCAGCAGACTGGGGCCACACGCGGAAATGCGGCCCGGCCGGTGGAGGGATCCCGTCATGACGAGGAGCGCCAAGCGGAACGGACGTAGCGGGACCGGAGGCAAGGCACGGGGCGGGACCGGGGCGGGTGCTGGACCGCTTCGACTACCCCGGCAAGGACCCGGAGGTGGTCGGTAAGCCGGACCCGCTGATCGTGGGCCCGGCCTCCCGGCTGTTCGAGGAGGGCGGGATGGACGCCCGGCTGTTGGGCCCGGTGACCTCGACTTCCCGGACCACGGACTTCTAGGGCGTGTCCTGGAAGACGACCAGCGCCCGGCCGCCCTTGCCCGCGATCATGTTGTCGAAGGCGGCGGGGATGGAGTCCAGGGCGATGTGCTCGGTGACCATCATCGACAGGTCGAAGCGGCCCGCGCGGATGTGGCCGGCGAGGACGGGCAGATCGCGGGCCGGGTCGCTGTTGCCGTAGACGCAGCCCGTCAGGGACCTGCCCCAGTGGAAGATCTCCAGGGCGTTGAAGGTGACTTGCTGGTCCTTGCCGCCGATCCCGACGACCGTGGTGCGCCCGCCGCGCCGGGTGGATTCCCAGGCGGCCCGGATGGTCGCGGGCCGGCCGACGCACTCGACGGCGACGTCCGTGCCCTGGCCGCCGGTCAGCCCCCGGATCTCGCGCGGGGTGGTGGCGGAGGCGATGACGTAGTCGGTGGCTCCCGCCTGCCGGGCCAGCTCCTCCTTGGCCGGGGAGACGTCGACCGCGATGATCCGGGAGGCGCCCGCGATCCGGGCGGCCTGGAGCACGGCGAGGCCGACGCCGCCGATCCCGAAGACGACGACGCTCTCGCCCTCGCGGACCCGGGCGCTGTGGTGGATCGCCCCGTAGCCGGTCAGGACCGCGCAGCCGAGGAGGGCGGCGTCGGTGAGCGGGATGCCGTCGGGGGCGGGGAGCACGCAGTTCGCGGCGACGACGGTCTCCTCCGCGAAGGCCGCGACGTTGAGGCCGGGGTGGAGGTCGGTGCCGTCGGCCGTACGAGCGTGGAGGTTGGCGGTCCCCTTCAGGGCGTCGGCGCAGAGCCAGACCTCGCCGATCCCGCAGTGGAAGCAGGCCCCGCAGGAGGGGGCCCAGTTGAGGACCACGCCGTCGCCGGGGGCCACATGCGTGACGCCCTCGCCGACCTCCAGGACCGTACCGGCGCCCTCGTGGCCGAGGACGGCGGGCACCGGGACGCGCATGGTTCCGTTGGACAGGGACAGGTCGGAGTGGCAGACGCCGGCGGCGGCGAGGGAGACGCGCACCTGGCCGGGGCCGGGCTCCGGCAGGACGATGTCGGTGATCTCCAGCGGAGCTCCGACGGCGGGCAGTACGGCGGCGCGGACCACGAACAGACTCCTTGTACGGAAAGGGTTACGGGGTTCAGAACTGGAGCGACTTGGTCTGGAGGTACTCCGCCAGACCGTGCGGCCCCAGCTCGCGCCCCACCCCCGACTGCTTGTAACCGCCGAACGGGGCCAGCGGGTTGAACCGTCCGCCGTTGATGTCGACCTGCCCGGTGTCCATCCGGCGGGCGAAGGCCACCGCCTCCTCGTCGTCGGCGGCCCACACGGCGCCGGCGAGCCCGTACACGGTGTCGTTGGCGATGCGGAGGGCGTCGTCCACGTCCTCGTACCGCAGGATCGAGATCACCGGGCCGAAGATCTCCTCGCGGGCGATCGTCATGTCCGGGGTGACGTCGGCGAAGACGGTCGGGCTGACGTAGTAGCCGGTCTCCAGGGGCGCGTCCGGGCCGCCCGCGACCAGCCGGGCGCCTTCCTCGACGCCCTTGGCGATGTAACCGCGCACCCGGGCCTGCTGCTTGGCGTTGACGAGCGGACCGACCCGCTCGCCGGCCACGTACTTGGTGACGGCGTTCGCCGCGAGCTCCACGGCCTCCTCGTACCGCTCGGCGTCCACCAGCATCCGGGTCCAGGCGCTGCACGTCTGGCCGGAGTTGGTCATCACGTTGGCGATGCCGACGTTGACCGCCCTGGCGAGGTCCGCGCCGGGCAGGATCACGTTGGCGGACTTGCCGCCCAGCTCCAGGGCGACCCGCTTGACGGCGGCCCCGGCGGTGGCGCCGATCTGCCGGCCCACGGCGGTGGAGCCGGTGAACGAGACCAGGTCGACGTCCTCGTGGGCGGCGAGCGCCTGGCCGGCGACCGGTCCGAGGCCGGTGACGAGGTTGAAGACGCCGGGCGGCAGACCGGCCGCCTCGGTGGCCTCCGCGAAGAGCTGCGCGGTGAGCGGGGTGTCCTCGGCGGGCTTGAGGACGACGGTGCAGCCCGCGGCGAGGGCGGGGGCGACCTTGGCGACGATCTGGTGGAGCGGGTAGTTCCAGGGGGTGATCGCGCCGACCACGCCGACCGGCTCCAGCAGCACGGTGGAGTTGCCGATCCGCTCCTCGAAGGCGTGGCGGGCGGCCAGTTCGGCGTACGAGGCGGCCACCAGCACGGGCACGGCCGCGTGGACCATCTGGGACAGCGGCAGCGGCGAGCCCAGCTCGGCGGTGATGGTCTCGGCCAGCGTGTCCTTGCGGGCCGCCAGCGCGTCGGCCAGCGCGGTGAGCCGGGCGGCGCGCTCGGCGGGCGGGGTCGCGGCCCAGGCGGGGAAGGCGGCGCGCGCGGCGCGCACCGCCGCGTCGACGTCCTCGGCCGTCCCCGCCGGCACATGGGCGATGACCTGCTCGTCGGCCGGGTTCACGACCGCGATCGTGTCCTGGCCGGCGGCGGGCCGCCACGCACCGTCGATGTACATCTGGTCATGGGCCTTCATGGCTGTTTCCTCCCGGACGTGCTGTGCGGAGCCGTGCTGTGCGAAGCACCGAAGCCGTGCGGCGCGGGGCAGCACGTCGCACCCGCCCAAACTAGCGCCGTTAGTTTTCTGACGCCAGAGAGCCTCCGGAGACGCCGGTCACGCCTCAGCTCCGGGGGAGGTCGTCGAACCCGGGGGCGTCCCGGGGCAGGGGGCAGATGCGGCGGCCGTAGTGGTCGAAGACGTACAGGTGGGCCAGGTCCACCAGCAGGGGCACCTGTCCCCCGGTCCGCAGCCGCATGTCGGGGCCGGTGCGCACGACGAGGTCGCCGGAGGGGGTGGCGGGCTGGTCGGGGCCCCGGGTCTCCGCGGGGTCCGGGCCGGGTTCGTCGAGGGTGACGACAGGACCGCTGATACGGCCGCCCGCCCGCCCTCTGAGCCGTTCCAGGACGCCGACCCCGCCTCCCCCGCCGGCCGCGACCCTGCGGCGGCGGGGCATCGCCCGGGGCCGGGCGGATTCGAGGTCCGGGACCACGGCGGGACGCGAACCGGTCCTGAGGTGGACCAGCGCCTCGTGCCCCTGGTATTCGACATGCTCGACGATGCCGCTGAGGGCGACCTCGCCGGGCCGGGCCTGGCTGGGCGGGGCGATCCGGACCGCCTCCGAGCGCAGCCCCACGATGATCCGCCGGCCCTGCTGGATCCGGAGCAACTGGTGGTCGGGGCTGAGGGGTTCGGGCAGGGCGAGCCGCTGTCTGCCGAGGTCGATCGACATCCGGCCCTCCAGCGGGGCGTGCACGACGGCCTGGAGGAGGTTGATGCGCGGGGTGCCGATGAAGGCGGCCACGAACACGTTGTCCGGCAGGGCGTAGACCTCGCGGGGCGGACTGACCTGCTGGAGGACTCCGCCGCGCATCACGGCCACCCGGTCGCCGAGGGACATCGCCTCGGCCTGATCATGCGTGACATAGACCGTGGTGACGCCCAGTTCCCTGGTGAGCAGGGCGATCTCGGCACGCAGATGGCTGCGCAGCTTCGCGTCGAGGTTGGAGAGCGGCTCGTCCATCAGGAACACTGAGGGCCGGCGGGAGATGGCCCGGCCCATCGCGACCCGCTGGCGCTCGCCGCCGGAGAGCTGCGCCGGGTAGCGGTCGAGGACGTGCCCGATCCCGAGCATCCGGGCGGTGGCCTCGACGCGCGCGGTGTTGTCCTCGCGGGGGTTCTCCAGTTTCAGCGGGAAGCCGATGTTGGCCCGGTTGGTCATGCTCGGGTAGAGCGCGAAGTTCTGGAACACCATGGCCATGCCGCGTTCGCGCGGCGGGGTGTGGTTGGCGTACTCCCCGTCGAGGAGCAGCTCGCCCTCGGTGATCTCCTCCAGGCCCGCGATCATGCGCAGCACGGTGGACTTGCCGCAGCCGGAGGGCCCGAGCAGCACGACGAACTCGCCCGGGTCGATGGAGAGCGTGAACCGGTCGACGGCCCGCCGGTCCCGGCCGTAGTTCTTGCTGACTTGGTGCAGGGAGATCGCGCGCGTCATGAGGGTCCGCCCGGAGGAAGTGGTGGCATCGCGGTGGGGAGCGGCTGTGTGGAAGCTAGCCCACCGGGCGGGGTGTGGGAATGACTCGCGCGAAGGTTGGGGCATACGGGTCCGGTGGGGCCGGTCAGCCGGGGTTCTCGGCCCCGTTCCGTGCGGTCGGCGGTACGGGGCCGCTGCCCGCCGGTGTGCCCCGCGTGTCCTGCGGTACGGCCGTGGGCACCGTGTCCGGCGCGGCGAGGGCGGACTCCGTGGCCGGGGGTTTCGGTGCCGGCCCCGGGTCCAGGAGTTCCGGTGCCGGCTCCGGGTCCAGGAGTTCCGGTGCGGGCCCCGGGTCCAGGAGCTCCGGTGCCGGCTCCGGGCGCCCGTCACCGCGCAGGCCGAGTCCCGCCGCGCCGATCAGACCCACGCCGAGCAGCACGAACGGGGCGGCCACTCCCACCGCGCCCGCGATCAGCCCCGCCGCGGCGGGGGCGGCGACCTGGCCGAGCCGGTTGCCGGTCAGCCGGAGGGCGAGCGCGGTGGACCGGGCCCGGTCGGGGGCGGCCCGGACCACGGTGGTCATGGACAGCGGCTGGCCGACGCCGAGGCAGAAGCCGAGCACGGCGAGCATGACGGCGAGGACCGGGACGGACACGGGGAGGGCGACGCCCGCGCAGAGGAGCCCGGCGAGCAGGCAGCTGGTGGTCAGCAGGGCCCTGCGGCCCAGCAGCCCCAGCAGCGGCGACATGACCAGTCGGCAGGCGATCGTGGCGGCGGCCCGCAGGCTCAGCAGCAGTCCGACGGTGGCCGGCGCGATGGAGCGGTGCTCGCCGACGACCGGCAGATAGGCGGTGAGGATGTCGGTGGCGGACAGCACCGCCATGCTGATGAAGATGCCCGCGGGGACGCCGCGCGTGCCCAGGATCGCGCGGACCGGGACCTTGTCGCCGGGCCCGCCCCCGGGGCCGGTGGCCCGGCGGTGCTCGATGCGCCAGAGCGAGGTGAGGGCGACGGCGGCGACCGCGGCCGATACGAGGAGGGCGAGCGCGCTCGTACGGCCCAGGGTCCCGCCCTGCCCGGAGATGAGCGCGCCCGCGGCGACCGGGCCGATGAGCTGGCCGAGCGAGGCCCCGATGGTGAAGTGCCCGAAGTCGCGGTCCTGTTCGTCGGGCGCGGACTGCCGGGCCACGATCGACTGCGCGCCGATCACGAAGCACAGGTGGCCGAGGCCCATCACCCCGCTCCAGGCGGCCATCGCGGGCAGCGAGGAGACGATGCCGCTGAGCGCGCAGCCGCCGGAGATCAGGAGCACCCCGAGCGGCAGCAGGGGCGCGCAGCGGCCGTGGTCGGTGCGGCGGCCGAGGGGCACGGCGACGAACAGCGGGAGCAGGGCGTAGACCCCGGCGATGACGCCGACGGCCGTCTCGTCCGCGCCCAGCGCGAGGGCCCGGTAGGAGACGGCGGGCCGCGCCATCGACACCGCCCCCTGCGCGAAGGCGAAGGCGATGACGAGGCGCAGCAGCCAGCCCCTGCCGGGCCCGGTCCGCGGTGTGCGTGTCATCACATGATGCCGAAGAGGATGCCCGCCGCGAGCACCACGAGCGAGGTGAGGACGGCCCACTTGACGGTGAAGCGGGTGTGGTCGCCGAACTCGACCTTCGCCATGCCGACGAGGACGTACACGGCGGGCACGAGCGGCGAGGACATGTGCAGGGCCTGGCCGGCCAGGGAGGCGCGCGCGATCTCCAGCGGCGAGACCCCGTGGGCCGCGCCGGCCTCGGCGAGGACGGGGAGGACGCCGAAGTAGAAGCCGTCGTTGGACATGAAGTAGGTGAGCGGCAGGCTGAGCAGGCCGGTGACGATGGCCATGTGCGGGCCCATCGCGTCGGGGACCGCGCCGACGACCCAGTCGGCCATGTTCTCGACCATGCCGGTGCCGGTGAGGACTCCGGTGAAGACGGCGGCGGCGAAGACCATGCCGGAGACGTTGAGGACGTTGTCGGCGTGCGCGGCGATCCGGGCCCGCTGGTCGGGCATGTGGGGGAAGTTGACGGTGAGCGCGAGGGCCGCGCCGAGCAGGAAGAGCACCGGGATCGGCATCAGTTCCATGATCATCGCCGTCAGCAGGGCGGCGGTGAGTCCGGCGTTGAACCAGTAGAGCTTCGGGCGGAGCGTGGACCGGTTCGGGTCGAGGCCCTGGAACTCGTCGTCGTCCCCGCCCGCGGGGTCGGCCGCGGCGTCGGCGTCGGTGCCGGCCCCCGTAGCCGTACCGCCCGCGGAGGCGGAGGCGCCCTTGCGGAGGCGGTCCTCGCCGCCGGCGCCGGCCGCGCCGGCGGACACGGTCTCCGGCTCCGGCTCCCGGGCGAGCGCCTCGTCGAGCGTGAGCATGCCCAGGCGCTTGCGCTCCCGGAGGCCGAGCACGTACGCCAGCACGAACACCGCGAGCAGCCCCATGGCCAGCGCCGGGATCATCGGCACGAAGATCTCGGATGCGTCCAGCTTGAGGGCGGTGGCGGCACGGGCGGTGGGGCCGCCCCAGGGGAGGGTGTTCATGACGCCGTTGGCGGTGGCCGCGACGCCGGTCATGACGACCAGGCTCATCTTCAGGCGCTTGTAGAGGGGATACATCGCCGAGACGGTGATCATGAAGGTGGTGGAGCCGTCGCCGTCCAGCGAGACGATCGCGGCGAGCACCGCCGTACCGACGACGATGCGCATCGGGTCGGCCTGGCAGAACTTCAGGATGCCCCGGACGATCGGGTCGAACAGGCCGACGTCGATCATCACGCCGAAGTAGACGATGGCGAACATCAGCATGGCCGCGGTGGGCGCGAGGTTGCCGACGCCTTCGATGACGTAGTCGCCGAGCTGCGCTCCCTGTCCGACGGCGACACAGAACAGTGCGGGGATCAGTACCAGCGCCGCGATCGGCGACATCTTCTTCGTCATGATCAGGACCAGGAAGGTCGCGATCATGGCGAAGCCGAGGATTGTCAGCATGGGGGATACCTAACGTTCATCCTTGAACTCCCACCGGTCTCGGCGGTCCGGATGACGTTAGGGGCGCTCTCGCGGCGTTAACAAGATGTTGACGTGTGAGCAATACGAGCAAAACCCCAGGTCAACACGGTGATGTTAGAGAGCGGGGGTCACGGAGACCGGAATGGCGTTCAGTACGGCGGTGCCGGACAGCGGGTCCAGGAGCGTGCCGTCGAGCAGTTGGTTCACGTTCGCGCCCGGGTGGGCGGCGGCGACGGTCATACGGGTGCCGGGGCGGCTGTGGCCCCACCCGTGCGGCAGGCTCACCACCCCGCTGCGCACGGTGTCGGTGATCTCGGCGGGCGCCTCGATCCGGCCGCCCGACGACTCGATCCGGGCGGTGGCCCCGTCCACGAGTCCGAGGCGGGCCGCGTCGTCGGGGTGGATCTGGAGGGTGCAGACGTTGGACCCGCCGGTGAGCGAGCCGACGTTGTGCATCCAGCTGTTGTTGGAGCGCAGATGGCGGCGGCCGACGAGGACGAGCGGGGCCGGCCGGTCGCCCAGCGCCCGGCGCAGGCGCGGCAGATCGGCGGCGATCGGCTCCGGGAGCAGTTCGATGCGGCCGGAGCGGGTGCGCAGGATCTCCGGGACGCGGGGTTTCAGCGGGCCGAGGTCGATGCCGTGCGGGTGGGCGAGGAGCCGCTCCAGCGTCAGCCCGTACGGGCCGAGGCGCAGCATCAGGTCCAGTCGCCGTTCGGGGCCGTTCTCGCCGGTGAGGCCGGCGGACAGCTCCTTCGGGGCTCCGGCGCGGGTGAGGGCGGTTTTGACGGCCAGGTCGTCGACGGCGGAGGGCGGCGCGCCGTGCGTGCCGCTCACCGCGAGGACGAGTCGGGCGTGGATCTCGCTCTCGTCCATCCGCCCGTCCTCCAGGGGCACGGCGGCGCGGGTGTAGCGGACCTGGTTGTGCACGGCGAAGCCGTTGAACGCGAAGTCGAAGTGGGCGCTCTGCGAGGGCGGCGGCGGCGGCAGGACGACGTCGGCGTGCCGGGAGGTCTCGTTGAGATACGGATCGACGCTGACCATGAAGTCGAGGCCGTCGGCGAGGGCCGCGTCGAGGCGGTCGCCGTCGGGCGCGGAGAGTACGGGGTTGGCCGCGATGACCAGCAGGGCGCGGATACGGTCCTCGCCCGGGGTGTCGATCTCCTCGGCGAGGGCGGCGATGGGCAGTTCGCCCTTGGCCTCGGGGTGCCCGGAGACCCGGCTCGCCCAGCGGCCGAGCGCGAAGCCCTTGCCCGGGGCGGCGGGCCGTGGGGCGCGGGCGGTCGCGGAGAGCGGGAACAGCGCGCCGCCCGGCCGGTCGAGGTTGCCGGTGAGGATGTTGAGGACGTCCACCAGCCAGCTGGCGAGGGTGCCGTGCTCGACGGTGCAGCTGCCGATGCGCCCGTAGACGGCGGCGGTGGGGGAGGCGGCGAGTTCGCGGGCGATGGCGGTGATGGTGTCCGCGTCCACGTCGCAGGCGGCGGCGACGGCGTCCGGGGTGAAGTCCACGAGGGCGGCGGCCAGTTCGTCGAGCCCTTCCAGGTGGCCGGCGAGCGGACCGGGGTCGGCGAGCTTCTCGTCGATGAGCGTGTGCGCGAGCGCGGCCAGCAGCAGGGCGTCCGCGCCGGGCCGGATCGCGACGTGCCGGTCGGCGAGACGGGCGGTGCGGGTGAGGCGCGGGTCGATGACGGTGAGGGTGCCGCCGCGCCGGCGCAGGGCCTTGAGCCGGCCGGGGAAGTCCGGGGCGGTGCAGAGGCTGCCGTTGGACTCCAGCGGGTTGGCGCCGATCAGGAGGAGGTGGTCGGTGCGGTCGAGGTCCGGTACGGGGATGGCGTGCGCGTCACCGAAGAGCAGGCCGCTGGAGACGTGCTTGGGCATCTGGTCCAGGGTGCTCGCGGTGAACACGTTGCGGGTGCGCAGGGCCCCGAGCAGCAGGGGCGGGTAGAGGGAGCCCGCCATCGTGTGCACGTTGGGGTTGCCGAGGACCACGCCGACCGCGTTCGGCCCGTGGGTCTCCGTCAGCTCCGGTATCCGTGCGGCGATCAGGTCGAACGCCTCGCTCCAGGCGGCCTCGCGCAGCTCCCCGTCGTCGCCGCGCACGAGGGGGACGCGCAGCCGGTCGGGGTCGGCGTCGAGCCCCCCGAAGGAGGCCCCCTTGGGGCAGATGAACCCCCGGCTGAAGATGTCGTCGCGGTCTCCGCGGGCACCGGTGACGGTGGTTCCCTCGATGGTCAGGGTGAGGCCGCAGGTGGCCTCGCAGAGGGGGCAGATACGCGGTGCGGTGCGGGTGTCGTGGGACATGGGCCCTCCCCGGGGCGGCGGCGGTGACAGGACGACGTCGGCGGCATGGGCCGGGCGGGCGTGGGAGCCCCGGCACGGGCGAGCATACCGACCGGTACGCACGGTGGGGAGGTGTTGCGCGGAGGAGAAGGCGGGCGGACCCCGCCAGGAGCGACGCGAAAGGCGCACGGGCGGCCGGGCACGCGGAGCCGAAGGCCCCGGCCAGGGGGCGACACCCAAGGTGCACGGGCAGGCGGGCGCCCCCGCGGCCGGGCACGCGGAGCGGCCGAAGGCTCCCCCGGCCAGGGGCCCTCGCTCAGTCGAGCGTCTGGGCGAGGTAGGACCTGACCAGGGTCCGCGTCTCGGCGACGATGGCCGCGTCCCCCGACGGTTCCGTGCGGAAGGCCAGTTGGAGGAGCGCGTCGGCGGCCTCGACGCTCACCAGGATCGCCCGGGACAGCGCCTCGTCGGGCCGTCGGCCGAGGTGGCCGGCGAGCAGTGCGGCGAGCCGGTCCGCCAGCCGGCGGTTGGCGTCGTCCGCCGCACCCTCGGCCGGGAACGGCGGCCCGAAGTCGACGAGCGCGAAGCCGGGGACGCTCCGCTTCATCGCCAGGTACTCGTCGAGCACCGCGTCGATGGCGGCGCGCCAGTCGTCGGCGGGAAGGTCCGCGAGCCGGGCGGCGATGCGGTCGGCGTAGGTGTCCAGGTTGCGGAGCGCGAGGGCGTCGACGAGCGCCCGCTTGTTGGAGAAGAACCGGTAGACGGAGCCGATGGGCACGTCGGCGCGCTCGGCGACGGCCCGCGTGGTGAGCTGCTCGTAGCCGGTCTCGTCGAGGAGGCCGGCGCAGGAGTCGAGTATCCGGGCCAGCCGGTCGGCGCTGCGCTGCTGCACGGGGGCGCGGCGGAGGTTCGGGTTGACTTGGGGCACGGGCCCCATGATGCCGTGCCCCAGATCGACCCGTCGGACCGCACCCGCCACCCGGTGGACGGCGGCGACGCCCGCCCACAGGCCCCCTGCCCGCACCCGCCACGATCGGCGCGGCACAGGCCACGAATGGCGCGATGTATGCCGTTGACGTGCCCCACTCCTATTCCTACGGTAGTACATAGGATTCGTCGTCCGGCGGATCCGAGGGCTTTCTTGGGCACCGGGAGTGCGGGATGAGCGCGATCGACCAGGCGAGGAAGACGGCCGAGGAGCTGACGTATTCCTCGGGCTTCGGCAACGAGCACGCCTCGGAGGCGGTTCCCGGGGCGCTGCCGCACGGCCGCAACTCCCCCCAGCGCGCCCCGCTCGGGCTGTACGCGGAGCAGTTGAGCGGCTCCGCCTTCACCGAGCCGCGCGCGGACAACCGTCGCTCCTGGCTCTACCGGATCCGTCCCTCGGCCGCCCACCCGGCGTTCACCCGCATCGACAACGGGGGTCTGCGCTCGGCGCCCTTCACCGAGACGGCGCCCGACCCGAACCGGCTGCGCTGGAACCCGCTGCCCGACCCCGCGCCCGGCACGGACTTCCTGAGCGGCCTGTGGACGCTCGGCGGCAACGGCGACGCCGCGCAGCGCGCCGGCATGGCGATCCACCTGTACAACGCCGACTCCTCGATGACGGACCGCGTGTTCAGCGACTCCGACGGCGAGCTGCTGATCGTCCCCGAGCGCGGCGGACTGCTGCTCCGCACCGAACTGGGCCTGCTGCGCGCCGAGCCTGGCCATGTCGCGCTGATCCCGCGCGGGATCCGCTTCCGGGTGGAGCTGCTGGAGGAGACCGCGCGCGGATACGTCTGCGAGAACTACGGCCGCCCGTTCGCGCTGCCCGACCTCGGCCCGATCGGCGCCAACGGCCTGGCGAACGCCCGGGACTTCCTCGCGCCCGTCGCCGCGTTCGAGGACCACGAGGGTCCGGTGGAGGTGGTCAACAAGTTCTGCGGGAACCTCTGGTCGGCGACGTACGACCACTCGCCGCTCGACGTGGTGGCCTGGCACGGGAACCACACCCCGTACGTCTACGACCTGCGCCGGTTCAACGTGATCGGCACGATCAGCTACGACCACCCCGACCCGTCGATCTTCACGGTGCTGACCTCGCCGTCCGACACCCCGGGGCTGGCCGGGGTGGACTTCGTCGTCTTCGCCCCGCGCTGGCTGGTCGGCGAGGACACCTTCCGCCCGCCGTACTTCCACCGCAATGTGATGAGTGAGTACATGGGCCTGATCGACGGTGCTTACGACGCCAAGGCGGACGGCTTCGTCCCGGGCGGCGGCTCCCTGCACAACATGATGTCGGCGCACGGACCGGACCGGGAGACCTTCGACCGGGCGAGCGCGGCGGAGCTGAGGCCGCAGAAGATCGACGACGGCCTGGCCTTCATGTTCGAGACCCGCTGGCCGGTCACGGCGACCGCGCAGGCGGCCGCCGCCGAACACCTGCAGCGCGGCTACGACGACGTGTGGCAGGGTCTGAGCCGCAACTTCCGGCCGTAGACGGCGGAAGCCGGAGGGGACGGGACGGGACGGGGACGACATGACAGAGAGCCAGGAGAGAACCGGGGCGGACACCCAAAGGACCGGCCGGGACGCCGCGTCCGGGGCCGGTGCGTCCGAAGCCGGTGCGTCCGAAGCCGGTGCGTCCGAGGCCGGCGGAGACGCCCAGGCGGCCCCCGCGCCGCCCCCGCCCGCCTTCGCCCCCGACTCCCTCGTCCTGAACCGGAAGCTGCCTCTCTGGTACCAGGTCTCCCAGTCCCTGCGGGCCTCCATACTGGGCCGCCCCCAGGACGCCTCCGCCCGGCTGCCCACCGAGGAGCAGCTCGCCGCGCACTACGGGGTCAGCGTGCTCACCATGCGCCAGGCGCTCAAGGAGCTGGAGGCGGAGGGGCTGATCAGCCGGCACCGGCGGCGCGGCACGTTCATCGAGCCGCGCGCCCGGCGGGTCTCCCCGGTCCGGCTGCTGGGCTCGGTCGACGCGATCGTGGCCCAGCAGTCCGGGGAGGCGACGACCATTCTCGGCCACGGCCCGACGGCGGTGCCCGGTGATCTCGCCGAGTTCTTCCCGGACTGCGCCGAGGTGACCTGCTACCGGCGGCTGCGCCGCGACGGGCAGAGCGACGAGCCCACCAACTGGGCGGAGAACGCGGTCCGTCCTGACATCGCCGCCCGGATCGACGTGGCCGACCTCGAACGCTGGCCGATGACCAAGGTCCTGCGCGACGTCGTCGGGGTCAGGATCTCCAGGATCACCGACACGGTCGAGGCGCGGCTCGCCGACCCCGTCACCGCCGAGCTGCTCCAGGTCCCGCTGCTCAGCCCGATCCTGCACTACACGGGCGTGACGTACGACGAGGAGGGGCGCGTGGTGGACGTGGCCCGGATCCGCTACCGGGGCGACCGGTTCTCCTTCTCCGTGACGGTGGAGGCCCACTGACCCCGCCCCACGAGGGCGCCGCCCGCCGTTACGATGCGAAAGGGTCACGGCGGACAGGGGAGGACGGGCAGGTGACAGCGCGCGGGACAGCGGCGGCCGACGGCGACGGGAACGCCCGGTCCTCACCTCCGGGGACACCGCGGCCGCCGGACGGGTCCCTGTCGCCGGACAGGTCTCCGTCGCCGGACGGGTCTCCGTCGCAGGACGGGTCTCCGTCCCCGGACGGGCTGCTGTCGCTGGACGAGCTGATGCCGTGGTCCGTACGGCCGCTGCGGACCGGCCGCGCCTGGGTGAGCGGCCCCGACCCCGTGGCGCTCCGGGCCCGCTGGGAACGGCTGGCCGCCGCCGGCCCCGCCGAACAGGAGCGGCTGTTCGCGCCCAGCCGTTCCCGTACGCCGCACACCTCGGTCGCCGCGCTGCCCGGCCGGTCCGCCGGAACGGGCCGCTTCGCCCGGGCCCCGGGCCCCTGCCCCGACCCCGTACGGATCCTCCACGGCCCCTACGACGAACAGTGGCTGCTCCCCGACCACCGGCTGATCGACGCGGCCCGTCCGGAGCTGTGGCGGGTCGCCGACGGGCGGCAGCTCTTCGTGGTCGAGCACAGCTCCGCCCCCGAGGATTCCGGGCCCGCCCTGTCCGTGACCGCGCTGCTGCCCGACGGGCACTCCCCAGCCGGACGGCCCGGCCGGATCAGGCCGCTCTACCGCAGGCCCGGCGGCACGGAACCCAACCTGGCTCCGGACCTCACGGACCTGCTGCGCGGGCGGCTCGGCGGCGCGGCGGAGCCGGACGCGTTCACCCCGGAAGCGGTGCTGGCCTGGGTCCTGGCCGCCGCCCGGCCCTCCGCCGCCGGCCCCCGGGTCCCGTTGCCGGCCGACGCGGAGGTGTGGTCGTCGGGGGTGGCGCTCGGCCGGGAGCTGATGCGGCTCCAGTTGCGCGGGGCCCGGGGCGGGGAGCGGCCCCGGCTGCCGGGCGGGCGCAGGCCCTATGTACGGGCGGCCCTCCCGGCCCGCCCCACCGGGCTGGTCCATGAGGCCGAGGGCGAGGCGCTGGTCGTCGGCGATGGCCGGATCTCGCCGGTGCCCGCGGCGGCCTGGGAGTTCACGGTGGGCGGGGTGCGGGTGCTGGAGCTCTGGTTCCGGCGCCGGGCCGCGGCGGCGACGGGCCGGGGGCCCGACGGGGTCGTCCCGGACGGTCTGGATGCGGTCGGTGCGCGCGGCTGGCCCCGGGAGTGGACCTCGGAGCTGCTCGAACTCATCACCGTACTCGCTCTGCTGGACGGCACGGCGGGGCCCCGGAAGGAGCTGTGGGCGGCGCTGGAGGCAGGAGAGCTGATCGGGCCCGCCGAGCTGCGGGCGGCCGGCGTGCTGCCGGTGCCGCCCTCGGCACGGCGCCCCGCTTCGGTGCTCGGGCACCAGGAGGAGGGCCCGGAGGGGCAGTTCGCGCTGCTGTAGCGGCGGGCCGAGCACTCCGCCGGGCGGCCGGAGGTGGCACGAGCGGCGGGCCGGAAGGTCCACGGGGCGGCCGGAGGTGGCAGAAGCGCCGGTCAGGGGGTAAGCACGGGGGCATGAACACATTGCCACTCCCCCTCGACGGCATCACCGTGGTGGCCGTCGAGCAGGCGGTCGCCGCCCCCTTCGCCACGCGGCAGCTCGCCGACCTCGGAGCCAGGGTCATCAAGGTGGAGCGCCCGGACGGCGGCGACTTCGCGCGCGGCTACGACACGGCGGCGCGCGGTCTCGCCTCGCACTTCGTCTGGTGCAACCGCGGCAAGGAGTCCCTCGCCGTCGACCTGAAGGATCCGCGCGGCCTCGCGGTGGTCCGTGAACTCGTCGCCGGGGCCGATGTGTTCGTGCAGAACCTGGCCCAGGGGGCGGCGGCCAGGCTCGGCCTCGACGCCGCCTCGCTCTGCGCGGCGCACCCGCGTCTGGTGGCGGTCGACATCTCCGGTTACGGCGCCGACGGACCGTACGCGCACAAGCGGGCCTACGACATGCTCGTGCAGTGCGAGGCCGGACTGGTCTCGGTGACGGGAACGGCCGAGCAGCCGGTCAAGGCGGGCATTCCGGCGGCGGACATCGCGGCGGCGATGTACGCGTTCTCCGGGGTGCTCGCGGCGCTGCTGCGGCGGGCGACCACCGGGCGGGGCGGTCCGGTGGAGGTCTCCATGCTGGACGCGCTGGCCGAGTGGATGGGCCACCCGCTGCACCAGGGGACGCACGGCTCCGCTCCCCCGGCGCGCACCGGTCTCGCGCACTCGGTGATCGCCCCGTACGACGCCTACGCGACGGCCGACGGGGAGCAGGTGCTGCTCTCCGTGCAGAACGACCGGGAGTGGCGGCGGCTTGCGGAACAGGTGCTCGGGCGGCCCGAGTTGGCCGACGATCCGGACTTCGCGACGAACGCGGCGCGTACCGCGAACCGGGAGCGGACCGACGAGGCGGTGGGCCGGGCGCTGGCGGGCCTGACGGGGCGGGAGGCGCTTGCCGGCCTTGAGGCGGCGGGCATCGCCTGTGCCCGGCTGAACACGGTGGCCGATGTCGCGGCGCATCCGCAGCTCGCGGCACGGGACCGGTGGCGGGAGGTGGGGACACCGGTGGGGCCGTTGCGGGCGCTGTTGCCGCCGATCACGCTGCCGGGGAGCGAGGAGGCACGGATGGGTGCCGTACCGGCGCTGGGTGAACACACCGATGTGCTGCTGCGAGCCCTGGGGATGACGGACGAGCAGACATCGGTGCTGCGCCGGGACGGAGTGATCGTCTGAACCGTCCCGAGCGGTGGGCCGGTCCCGACGGGCGATGCCGTGGGTCAGCGGCGGCTGCCGAAGAGCGAGCGCCGCAGTCGCCGCAGCGGGGCGAAGAGCGACACGCGCGCGCTCCTGCTCCTGCGGGTGTGCGCGGCATCACGCGAGGTCAGCTCACGCATGAGCAGAGTCGCTTCCGCCGACTCACGCTGCGGGACGACGGGGCCGCCGAGCACCGCGAGATGGCGGTCGAGGCGCGTACTGGTCGCACCGCTCCCGCATGTGATGGCAGGCACACGCGGCCTGCTTCGCACCGTTATCTGTTCCATGTCACTCCCCACCCGTACAAGGGCACCCGGTCCGGGCAGGTTAACCCTATCGTCCCTCAGTGACACCCGTGTATCCCGGCCACAGGATTACGCACACACATACGGAGGTTGACGCCTCGTTACCGAATCCGCGCGATTCCAGGGCGACTTCGGACAGTTCGAGCGGTTCGCACGGTTCGGAGCGATCGCCCCGCCACCCCCCACGCGCAGGCCGCGTGGGGGACGGCGGGGGCGGAGCGCTCCGGTCGGAAGCGCCGGGCCTCCGGTCAGAGAGCGGAGTTGAGGACGGGAAGATAGCCGCCCGACTGTCCGGCGGCGGTGGGGTGGTAGGACTCGCCGATATTGAGCCAGTTCACGCTGTGCAGCCAGGCGTTGCCCGAGCAGATCTCGTGCCCGGCGAAGGTCGTCCTGACGTCGCCGAAGGTGAAGCCGTGGTCCGCCGCCCGCTTGGCGGTGGCCGTGTTGAGGTGGTCGGACGCCCCGTTGATGGCGGAGCGCTCCTTCTCGCTCAGACCGGCGAGGCAGCCGCCGCCGAGCTGGTAGAAGCGGGGGTAGCCGAGGACGACGACCTGCGCGGCGGGGGCCTTGGAGCGGATGGCGGTGTACACGGAGTCGAGCCTGCCGGGCAGCGTGGAGTCGACGTAGGCGCGGGCGGTCGCGATCCGGCTGAGACAGGTGGCCTCGGACTGCAGGACACAGGTCGTCATGACGTCGGCGAAGCCCGCGTCGTTGCCGCCGATGGAGATCGAGACGAGGTCGGTCGAGGCGTTCAGCCGGCCGAGCTGACCGCCCGTGACGTCTCCGGTCCGGGCGCCTGAACAGGCGGCGAAGTCGAACGAGGAGGGGGAGTTGGCGGCCGCCCAGAGGGCGGGGTAGGCGCGGCTGCTGCGCTTGCAGCTGGAGCCGTCGTAGCTGCCGGCTCCGACGCCGGAGGAGTACGAGTCGCCGAGGGCGACGTAGTCGACGGCCGCGGCGGACGAGTCGGCGTTCGCGACCCCGGCACCGGTGAGGGCGAGGGCGGCGCCGAGCAGGAGAGAGGACGAGAACGCCACGAGTCTGGACATTTTCATGGGACCTCCTTGAGCAGGGGGTATCTGCCTACTCCGTAGTAGCAGCACACGCACCGCACTGGAAGTGTTCATGCCAAAATAGGGGTGGTGTACTTCCGTCCGCCCCCGGTCGTTCAACGGGCGCTCCTTGACGCCCCGCTGTCGCCCCGTCGGTTTCCGGGCGCGCCACCGGCCCGGCACGCGAGCCTGCGAAACCCGGGTGCACGGGGGCAACCGGTGCCGGATCATGGGCGCCATGCCTGACTCCCCCGAATCCGCTCTGCCGATCCGACTCACCGTCGACGACAGCGATTCACCGTCCGACGTCGTCGACGCGCTCTTCCTCGGCCGCTTCGTGACGGGCGAGCAGCCTTACGCGCACAGTTCCTCCCTCGACCGGGTCAGGGCCGGGGCGACGCTGCTGCCGCCGGACGCCACGGTGCTGCGGGCCGCCCGCGACGACGACCGCAGCGCGACGCTCGCGGAGGGCGAGGGCTGGACCCTGCTGGCGTCCCGGTGGAACCGGGGCGCGGACGTCACCGTCACCGCGACCAGCGACGAACTGGCGGTGAAGGTCCTCGGCCAGGCCACCGAGGGGGCGCAGGACGAGCCGGAGCCCCAGCCCGACAACGTGACCATGGGCTTCTGGTACGTCTCCCCGCGCCGTGGCCCGTACCGCACCACCCGTCGGATCACCGCCGGTAGTTGGGACGAGGTCCGCCCCAACTACACCACGCCGGTGGCCGAAGCGATGGGCCGGCTGATGAAGGTGACACCGGACGACATCGCGGGCCGGCTCCTCCTGCTGCACGGCCCGCCCGGCACCGGCAAGACGTCCGCGCTGCGCACCCTGGCCCGTTCCTGGCGCGACTGGTGCCAGGTCGACTGTGTGCTGGACCCCGAGCGGCTCTTCAACGACGTCGGCTATCTCATGGACATCGCGATCGGCGAGGACGACGGCTCGGCGAAGGGGCGGTGGCGGCTGCTGCTCCTGGAGGACTGCGACGAGCTGATCCGCGGGGAGGCCAAGCACACGGCGGGCCAGGCCCTGTCCCGGCTGCTGAACCTGACGGACGGTCTGCTGGGCCAGGGCCGCAACGTGCTGGTGGGGGTCACCACCAATGAGGACCTGGAGCGGCTGCACCCGGCGGTCGTACGGCCCGGCCGCTGTCTGGCCAGGATCGAGGTCGGCCCGCTGTCCCGTCAGGAGTCGGTGGCCTGGCTGGGCACGGACGAAGGGGTGAGCCGGGAGGGCAACTCCCTCGCCGAGCTGTACGCGCTGCGCCGTGGCATCGGCCCCGCGTCGGTGCCGAAGCAGGACGCGGGGTCGGACGCGGGGCTGTATCTGTAACAGCCGGCCGACCGCCACGGGTGCCCGGTGACGCTTCAGTCCCCGTACGCCGCGCGCACCGCGTCCTTGGCCAGCGCCAGGGCCTGCTGCCGGGTGAGGCCGAGCCGCTCGGCGGTCTCGGCGTACAGCCGCGCGGCGGTGGCGGCCCGCTGTTCGGCCGCTCCCCCGGCGGCCGCGACGAAGGTTCCGTTGCGTCCCCGGGTCTCGATCACCCCGTCCGCCTCCAGGGCCCGGTAGGCCTTGGCGACGGTGTTGGCGGCGAGGCCCAGCTCCTCGGCGAAGCCGCGTACGGTCGGGAGCCGGTGGCCGACGGGCAGCGCGCCGGAACGGGCCAGTTCGGAGAGCTGGGTACGCAGTTGCTCGTACGGCGCGATGCCGGAGTCCGGGTCGAGGACGATCTTGTCAGTCACGGGCCGATTCTCCCCCACCGACGGAAAAAGGAGAGGCGTTCGGGGTGCGGCTGCGCATACGGTCCACCGCATGACTGTGATCGTGCGCGATTTCCGGCCTTCCGACGCGGAGGCGTGGACCCAGGCCCGCCGGGCCTCCGTCCCCTGGATGGTGGCCACCCCCGAACAGGTCGTCCACGATCTGGCCCACGCCCATCCGGACCGGCACTACCGGCTGCTGGTCGCCGAGGAGGACGGCGAGATCATCGCCACGGCGCAGGCGGGCATCGCCCACGAGAGCCCGGAACCGGGGCAGGGGTACTTCACGCCGCAGACGCTGCCCGGCCGCACCCACCGCGGTGCGGGATCGCTGCTGCTGCGCACGGCGGAGGAACACCTGGCCGAGGCCGGGGCCACGGTCCTGTACGCATGGGTCCTGGACAACCCGGAGAGCCTGGAGTTCGCCCGTAAACGGGGCTACCGGCCCAGCCGCTCCGCGCACTTCCAGCGTCTCGACCTCGCGAGCGGGACCCTGCCGCCGCGTCAGGAGCTCCCGGCAGGCGTCGAGCTGCGGCCCGGCTCCGACTTCGCCGACGATCCCCGGCCACTGTTCGAGGCGGACGCCGAGGTGACGGCCGACGAGCCGGGCGACATCACCTCCGAGCTGGACGACTACGAGGACTGGCTGACGACCACCTGGCGGCACCCGGCCTTCGACCAGCGGCTCACCTCGGTGGTGCTGGTGGACGGGAAGGTGGCGGCGTTCAGCGCGGCCACCACCGACGGCGCGCGGACGTATCTGAGCGGCATGACCGGCACCCTGCGGGAGTTCCGGGGGCGGGGCCTGGCGAAGCTCGCGAAGAACGACTCGCTGCACCGGGCGCGGGCGGCCGGGTACACGGACGCCTACACCTCCAACGACACCGGCAACGGCCCGATGCTGGCCGTCAACCAGTGGTTCGGCTACCAGGTCTGCGCGACGGAGGTCCGCCATGTCCGCACCCTCTGAGGCGCGCGCGGGCCGTACGAGGGGCCTCGTCGTCGCCCTGTCCAAGGCGGGCCGCACCAAGATCAGATATCCGGCGGAGCTGGTCCGGGACGACGGCGTCCGCGTCACCGTCCGGGCGCCCTGGGCCGCCCCCGGGGTGCGGGACTTCGGCTTCGTCCGGTTCGAACCGGGCGACGTCCTCACCGAGCACTACTGGCGGGACCGGTGGTTCGCGGTGAAGGAGGTCCGCACCGGCGACGGCCGGCTCAAGGGCTGGTACTGCGACATCACCCGGCCCGCCGTGCTCGCGGACGGGGTGCTGACGGTCGAGGACCTGGACCTGGACCTGTGGGTCTCGGCCGACGGCGCTTCGGTCCTGCGGCTGGACGAGGACGAGTTCGAGGAGAGCGGTCTGGCCGGACACGATCCGGCGGCGGCCGGGGCGGCGGTCCGAGCCCTGGACGACCTGGAACGCCTGGCCCGGACGGAGGGGCTGACGGCCCTGCTCGGCTGAACGGCCCTGTCGGGGCGGGTTTCGTACGGACCGCCGGGCGGCTCAGGGGCGGGGCCGGGAGTCGGCGACGAGCTCCACCTCGTATCCCGCCGGGTCCTCCAGATAGGCGGCGTGATGCCCCTCGCCGCCCGCGTACGGATGGCGGTCGGGGAACAGCAGCCGCCAGCCGTACGCCGGGGCCTCGGCGACCAGGGCGTCGAGGGCGGCCCGGTCCGCGACGTGGAACGCCAGGTGGTTGAGGCCGGGGCGGCGGCGGTCGTGGCCGCCGGCGGCCAGGTCGGGCGACTGCTCCACCACGACGTACGTGTCACCGCGCCGCCAGCTGCGGCCGTGGGCCCAGCGCTGGTACGGAACATGGCCGAGCCGGCCCAGCAACCAGCCCCAACCGCGCTCCGCCACCGCCAGGTCCGCCACCCACAGCTCGATGTGGTGCACCCGCCCGGTGACCTCCCCGGCGGCGGGCAGCGGGACAGCACGGCCGGCACCGCCGGGAACGTACGCGATCGGCTCACCGTCCCGGTGCCAGTGGATCATGAAGTGCTCGCCCGCCCGGTAACCGTCCAGGCCCGCACGGCAGTACGCGACCATGTCGTCCGGCAGGGCGGCCAGCGGGAACCAGTCCAGCTCGGAGCACTTCTCCGGCTCCGCGTTGCGCGGCGGACGTGCCGGGTCGTGCTCCGCGACGAAGAACCAGCCCATGCGCGCCCCGCCGCCGGGGCCCCGGTGCTGCATCACGAGGGCCACCTTCAGCTCCTCGGGCTCCAGATCGAGGCCGATCTCCTCCGCGGCCTCCCGGATCATCGCCTCGCGGACGTCCTCGCCGTCCTCCGCGTGGCCGGAGGGCATGTGGAGCAGTCCGTCCGCGTACCCCGTGTTGGAGCGGCGGGCCAGCAGGACGTCCCGGCCGCGACGCAGGATCAGATGGACGTCGACGACCTCGGTGTGCCGGTGCGGTGGCATCGCGCGGGCGACCAGCGCGTAGCGCTCGTCGTCGACCTGTCTGCCCCACAGCCGGGAGTCGGGGGCCAGGTCCTCGTGGTGGATGCGCTCGGTGTGGGCGGAGAGCAGGGCGGTGAGCGCGGTGGCGGACAGGCCGGCGCCGCCCCACACCCCTTCGACGAGAACGAGCCGCCCGCCCGGCTTCAGCAGGCCGAACCAGTGCGCCAGGGCCACCGCGGGGTCGGGCAGCAGCCAGACGACGTGCCGGGCCACGACGACATCGAACACCCGCTCCCCGACCGGGGGCCGGGCGGCGTCCCCCACGAGGACCTCCGCGCCGGTCCCCGCGAGCTTGGCGCGGGCCCGGTCGGCCATGCGGGGCGAGCGGTCGACGGCGGTGACGCGGTGGCCCTGGCCCGCGGCGAGGAGGGAGAGGCTGCCGGTGCCGCACCCCAGGTCCAGCACATCGGCGCGGGTGCCGGGCAGCCAGCTCTCCAGCCGCCCGGCCCAGGCGTCGCGCACCGCGGGGTCGAGGAGCCCGTGGTCGGGCTCCTCGTCGAAGGATCCGGCGGCCGCGTCCCAGTCGATCGTGGTCATGGAGCCGATGCTCTCAGCCGCCACCGACCGTGCGGGACCCCTCTGCCGTTTTCCCTCCACGGCGCAGCCGGACGATCAGCCGGCCGATCAGCGGCCAGGCCACGATCAGCACCACGATCGCGTAGACCGTGACGGAGAACGGGGTGTTGACCAGGCCGGACACGCTCCCGTCGCTGATCTGGAGCGCGCGGCGCAGCTGCTGTTCGGCGGCCGGGCCGAGGATCACCCCGATGACGGCGGGCAGCACCGGCAGTCCGTAGCGCCGCATCCCGAACCCGATCAGCCCGATGATCAGGAGGATCACCAGGTCGAGGGATTCGCCGCCGACCGCGTACGCGCCGACGGCGGCGAAGAAGAGGATGCCCGCGTACAGGTAGGGGCGCGGGATCCGCAGGAGCTTCGCCCAGACGGGGGCGAGCGGCAGGTTGAGGGCGAGCAGCAGCACCATGCCGACGAAGAGCGAGGCGATGAGGCCCCAGACCAGCTCCGGTTCGCGTTCGAACAGCAGGGGGCCGGGCTGGATCCCGTACTGCTGGAAGGCGGCCAGCATCACGGCGGCGACGGCGGTGGTGGGCAGTCCGAGCGTGAGCATCGAGACGAGGGTTCCGGCGGCGGAGGCGGAGGCCGCGGCCTCCGGTCCGGCGACGCCTTCGATGGCCCCCTTGCCGAACTGCTCACGGTGCTTGGAGAGCCGCTTCTCGGTGACGTAACTGAGGAAGGTGGGGATCTCCGCGCCGCCCGCCGGGATCGCCCCGAAGGGGAAGCCGATGACGGGGCCGCGCAGCCAGGGCTTCCAGGTGCGCTTCAGGTCGGCGCGGCCGAGCCACGGTCTGCCGACGGGGATCGGCTTTCCGGTGGAGCGGCGCAGGTGGGCGGCGACCCAGAGCGCTTCGCCGATCGCGAAGAGACCTACCGCGACGATCACCACGTCGACGCCGTCGGCCAGTTGGAGCGAGCCGAACGTCAGGCGCTGCTGGCCGGTCATCTGGTCGAGGCCGACCAGTCCGATGGTGAGGCCGATGAGGAGCGAGGCGATGCCGCGGATGCGGGAGGCGCCGAGGACGGAGGTGACGGCGATGAAGGCCAGCACCATGATGGCGAAGTAGTCGGGGGCGCCGATGCCGATGGCTAGGGATGCGACGGTCGGGGCGAGGACGACCAGCAGGATCGTGCCGATCATGCCGCCCGCGAAGTGACCGATCGCGGCGGCGGCGAGCGCCTGGGCGCCGCGTCCGCCCTTCGCCATCGGATTGCCCTCGATCGCGGCGACCACGGCCGCGCTCTCCCCGGGGGTGTTGAGGAGGATCGAGGTGGTGGAGCCGCCGAACATCGCTCCGTAGTAGATCCCGGCGAACATGATGAACGCGCCGGTCGGGTCGAGTCCGTACGTCACCGGGAGCAGCAGCGCCACGGCCATGGCCGGGCCGATGCCGGGGAGCACGCCGATCGCGGTGCCGAGCAGGACGCCGATCGCGGCCCACAGCAGGTTCATCGGGGTGAGCGCGGTACCGAAGCCGTCGATGAGGGAGTTGAGGGAATCCATCGGTCAGAGCACCCCCATCAGCGGGCCGCCCGGAAGGGGGACACCGATCAGGTTGTCGAAGACGAAATAGGTGGCGAGGGAGATGCCGGCCGCGATGAGCGGGTCCCGGCCGTGGTGCCGGCTGCCGAGCGCGTAGGCGGAGCCCCAGAAGAGCAGCGCCCCGGCGATCGGGAAGCCCAGGGGGCCGATCAGGACGGCGGCGCCGAGGAAGACCCCGGTGAGCAGGAGGACGGTGCGCCAGTCGGCAGGTTCGTCGAGATCGACGTCCTCGCCGCCCTCCGCCTCGCCCCGGCCGCCGCGCAGGACGTCGCCGGCGAGCAGGACGGAGATGAGGAGGAACAGACCGCCGATGACGAAGGGGACCGTCCGGGGGCCGACGGGACCGCGCTGGGCGATGTCGACGCTCATGGTGAAGGCGTCGGTGAGAACGAGCACGCCGAGCGCGAACAGCAGGACGCAGACGCCGAGTTCGGAGTGCTCGCGGAGCCAGCTGAGGGTGGCGTTCCCCTCCTGCGCCGCTTCGGCGCTCGACTGCGCCGCGGAGGCAGGGGTTTCGGTGGGTCCGGTGGCTTCGGTGGGTCCGGTGGGTCCGGTGGGTCCGGTGGTCACAGCCCCAGCTCCTTGAGAACGGTGGCGACGCGCTGGTTCTGCTCGTCGAGGAAGTCGCCGAAGGGTTCGCCGATGAGGAGGGCGTCGTCCCAGCCGTTCTTCTTCATCGACTCCTGCCACTGCTTCGTGCCGTGGAGTTCGCGGATCAGGCCGGTGAGCTTGTCGCGTTCGGCCGGCGAGAGGCCGGGCGGGGCGACGACGCCGCGCCAGTTGGTGAACTCGGTGTCGAGGCCGGCTTCGCGCAGGGTGGGCGCGTCGAGGCCCGGCACCCGCTTCGGACCGGTGACGGCGAGCAGGCGCAGCTCGCCCGCCTCGATCTGGTCGCGGTACTCGCCGAGACCGGAGACCCCGAAGCCGACCTTGTCGCCGAGGATCGAGGCGAGGAGTTCGCCGCCGCCGTCGAACGGAATGTAGTTGACCGTCCTCGGGGCGATGCCGGCCGCCTGCGCCATCAGCATCGGGGCGAGGTGGTCCGGGCCGCCCGGCGAGGAACCGCCGCCGACCGGGACGCCGGCCGGGTCCTTCTTCCAGGCGGCGAGCAGGTCGGCGATGGTCCGGTACGGGGAGTCCTTGGAGACGACGACGATGTCCGGCTCCTCGGTGAGCCGGGCGATCGGGGTGGTGTCGGCCAGCGTGCTCGGGGACTTGTTGGTGTGGACGGCTCCGACGACGCCGAGTCCCATGGAGAGTGCGAGCTTGCCGTTGCCGTGTTCGCCGACGAGCCGGGTCAGGCCGACCGTTCCGCCGGCGCCCGGCAGGTTGAACACCTCGATGTTGTGGGTGAGTCCGGCGTCCTCGGCGTTCTTGGCCAGGGTGCGCGCGGTGATGTCGTAACCGCCGCCGGGAGTGTTGGGGACCATGAAGCGGAGCCCGGGAATCTGGGTGCCGGTGTCGGAACCGTCACCGGTGGACAGCAGGGGTGGCCCCACCACCACCAGCAACGCGGCCCCGAAGAGGGCGAGGAGAGTGCGCAGTCGCACAGGTTCCGCCTTTCAACTGTGAAGTGGCCCACATGTTGCCTGCGCGTTAAGAAGCTGTCTCTCTTCCGGTATCAACGGACGTTGTGGTCATTGCGGTCGCCGCCTAGCGTGGCGGCGTGACAACTGTGCTGGTGGTGGACGACGACTTCATGGTCGCGAAGCTGCACAGTCGCTATGTGTCCGCTATGGACGGCTTCGCGGTCGTCGGGGTGGCACACAACGGTGCCGACGCCTTGCGGGCGGCCGAGCGGCTGCGCCCCGATCTGGTGCTGCTGGACATCTATCTGCCCGATATGGACGGGATCGGAGTGCTGCGCGCCTTGCGTGCGGCGGAGGAGCGGGACACCTCGCGCCCCAGCACGGACGCCCTGTTCATCACGGCCGCCCGGGACGCGGGGGTGATCCGGGCGGCGCTGCGTGCGGGGGCCCTGCACTATCTGATCAAGCCGTTCAGCCGGTCCGCGCTCCAGGAGCAGATGCGCCACGTCGCCTCGCTGCGCACTCGCCTGGACAGGCTGGGAGAGGCCCGCCAGGAGGACGTCGACCAGATCTTCGGCACCCGCCCGCCCGGCTCGCGCGAGCTGCCGAAGGGCTTGGCCGCCCCCACGGCCGACCTGGTGGAACGCACCCTGCGCGACCACCCCGAGGGCCTGTCCGCGTCGGAGTGCGCCGAGGTGGGAGCACTGTCCCGGGTGAGCGCGCGCCGCTACCTGGAGCACTTCACCGCGACGGGCCGGGCCGAGGTGACCCTGCGCTACGGAGGCACGGGGCGGCCGGAGCGGCGGTACCGCTGGACGGGGTGAGGCGGCGGGGGCCGGGGCTACCTGAGCCCACGCCTAACCCTTCCTTAAAGGGACCATAAGGATCGTCACCACCCCCTCCCATCAGGCGTTTTCGACCTTCCGAGCGGCTAGCTTGCTGAGCGCCACCCTCACAGCTGTGCCGTCTCGAAGGAGATCCATCCATGACCGCTCGTCGCAAGGCCGCCGGCATTTTCGCCCTCGGTTTCGCACCGCTCGCACTGGCCGGGCTGGCCTCCGCCCCGGCCGTCGCGCACGGTTCGCTCACCGACCCGGTGAGCCGGGTGTCCGCGTGCTTCGCCGAGGGGCCCGAGAGCCCGAAGTCGGCGGCGTGCCGGGCGGCGGTCGCGGCGGGCGGGACGCAGGCGCTGTACGACTGGAACGGGGTGAACATCGCCAACGCGGCTGGCAAGCACCGCGAGTTGATCCCGGACGGCCAGCTGTGCAGCGCGGCCAACGACAAGTTCAAGGGACTGGACCTCCCGCGCGCCGACTGGCCGGCCACCGCGATGTCGGCGGGCGAGCACACCTTCCGGTTCCGCGCGACGGCCCCGCACCGGGGATCGTTCGAGCTGTACCTCACCAAGCCCGGTTACGACCCCACGAAGCCGCTGGCCTGGTCGGACCTGGAGGCGAAGCCCTTCGCCGCGGCCACCGACCCGGCGCTGGAGAACGGTTCGTACGTCTTCGACGGGACGGTCCCCGAGCGCTCGGGCCGGCAGTTGGTCTACACGGTCTGGCAGCGCTCCGACTCCCCCGAGGCGTTCTACGCCTGCTCCGACGTGACGTTCGGCGGTGCTTCGGCCGGCGGTGGGGCGGAGAAGGAGGAGGGGCAGCAGGGGTCCGGCGACGACTCCGGCGCCGAGACCCCGGCGGCGGCCCCCTCCGCGCCGTCCGAGGACGCCATCGCCGAGGGTTCCGAGAAATCGTCGGTCGAGCACAACGGCCACGGGGACGACGACGCGAACACCGGGGCGAAGGCCACCGCCGCCGCCCCGGCCGCCCCGGCGGAGAAGGCTGAGGGCAACGCCCCGGAGGTCAACGCGGCGGGCTCCGACGAGGTGCTGGCCGAGACGGGCGGTTCCAGCAGCAGCACGTATCTGGCGATCGGGGGCGCGGGAGTCCTCGCCGCCGGTGCGGCCGTACTGTTCGCCTCGCAGCGCCGACGGGCCGCCACCGCGGCGGGCCGCCACAGCCGCTGACCGCCGCAGCACCCCTCATACCCCTGCCGCGTCCCTCCGGGACGTCGGGCGCGGCAGGACATCGACGGGCCGGGGTCCGCCGTCCGCACCGTCGGACGCCGGGCCCCGGCCCGTCGTTGCGCGGTGGGTCAGCCGATGACCGAGGCGCAGGTGGTCGGGGTGGCGCGTGCCGGGTCGAGGGCGTTGGCCACCTCGTGGAAGGCGATGCGGTCGATGGTCCCGATCGCCACGTGCTCGGACAGGTCGAGCGGGCACAGGTCCTGGAGCAGCACGTTGCGTACGTTCGGCCCGTCCAGGTACTGCGTGCGGTACGGGGTCACGACCTGGTCGTACTTGGTCGCGATGACGGTGTAGCGGACGCCGGGGACGGTGTCACCGCCCGCTGTGAGCTTGGTGATGAAGGGCGATCCCGCGATCTGGTCGGCGAGTCCGGGGGTGTTGTCGCCGATGAACTTCTCGACGCCGGGGAAGAACGGCAGCAGCTTGGTGAGGCCGAGCAGCGTGGTGCCGTGGTTGTCCGGGGCGATACCGACGAGCGCGTTGACCTTGTCCGCGCCGCCGAGGAACTTCAGGTAGTAGTTCGGCATCATGCCGCCCTGCGAGTGGCCGACGAGGTCGGCCTTCGGGGCTCCGGTGGCGTCGAGGACCTTGTCGACGAACACGTCGAGCTGTTCGGCGGACTTGTCGATGGGGCCGAGGCCGTGGAAGAACGGCACGCCGGGGAGCTGGCCGTAGTCGAGGGAGAAGACGCAGTAACCCCGGTTGACCAGGTAGGGGGCGAGGACCAGCCAGTTGTCGATCGAGTTCCCGAAGGTTCCGTGGACCAGGACGACGGGGCGGGGATGGGCGGCGGAGGGCTTGCAGGAGTAGTCGTTCCAGCCACGCGAAGTGGCCTCGGCGGCGGCCGGGGTCGCCGCGGTCGCGGTCGCGGTGGGGGCGACGAGAACGGTGAGGGCGAGGAGCAGGGCGGCGAACAGACTGCGCGTGCGGGGAACGCGCGCAGCACGGATCCAGGGCAGCATCGTGGGGTCTCCTTGCGGCTCAAGGGAGGTGCGATGGCGGTGCGCCCTGTGGCCCGGACCACAAGCTTTATGTGCTCATGCCAAATTACGCACGAGTAAGGTGGCGAGGGAAGTTACGCGTCGGTAAAAACTGGCGCGGCGGGGGTGCTCGTTCTCGGCCACCGACTCGGCCGGCCACCCGCCCCCCTCGACGGGTGACGCGCGGCCGGCCGGTGGTGGGCAGTCAGGTCAGGAAGCCGCCGACCCCGCCGTGGACGTCGACTTGCCGGCCTCACCCGTTTCGCCCACCGCCCCTTCCCGATCCGCGCCCCCGTCGGCACGCCCCACGTTCCGGAGCAGCAACGTGGCCGTGACGGCCAGTGCGAGCATGACCGGGACGGCTCCCATCGCGATCCAGGCGAGGCCCTGGGCGAAGGAGTCCCTTGCCGCGGTGACGAGTTGGGATCCTGCCTCCGCGGGCAGTCGGCCGGCGACCTCCAGGGCCGCGGGCAGGTTGTCGGTGACCGCCTCCCGGGCGGGGGCGGGTACGCCGTCCGGCACCGAGCCGGCCATCCCGCCGTGGTACGCGACGTTCAGCACGCTGCCGAGGAGCGCGATGCCGAGGGCGCCGCCCAGCTCCTGGGTCGTCTCCCCCACCGCGGCGGCCGAGCCCGCCTGTTCGGGCGGTGCGGCGTCGACGATCATCCCGATCCCGAGGGACGAGACCGGCATCAGACCGGCGAACAGCAGCGACGCCGCTGTGACGACGGTTCCGATCCCGGAACCGCTGTCCACCTGGGAGAGCACGGTGAAGCCGATGGCGGCGATCGTGAGACCGGCGCCAAAAACGTACGCCTTGCCCACCTGGGCCGCCACGCCCTGGGCGACGAACATCGCGAGGGTTCCGCTGATGACCATCGGCAGGCTCCACACCGCCGACTCCAGCGGCTCCATGCCCACCACCATCTGGATGTACTGGGCGATGAGGAACTGACCGCCCAGCATGAACACCACGGTCAGGGTCAGCGTTCCGAGGGAGACGCTGAAGCCGCGGTTCGCGAAGAGCCTCATGTCGAGCAGCGGTTCGGTGAGCCGGCGCTGCCGCACGACGAAGAGGGCGCCGATCACGAGACCGGCCACCAGGGACAGCGACGACAGCCAGGTGACGCCCTCCCCGGCGAACTCCTTCACGCCGAGGACCACCAGCAGAATGGCGGCCGACGACATCGCGGCGCTGGTCAGGTCAAGTCGGCCGGCATGCGGATTACGGACCTCCGGGAGCACCAACGGGCCCGCCACCAGCAGGAACACCATGACAGGCACGGCCACGAGAAAGACCGAACCCCACCAGAACGCCTCCAGCAGCACACCGCCGACCAGCGGGCCGACCGCGCCGCCCAGCATGAAGCTCGTCATCCACACCGTGATGGCGAAACCGCGCTGCTTGGCGTCGTGGAACATGGCGCTGATCAGCGACAGCGTCGACGGGCCCAGTACCGCACCGGCAAGGCCGAGGAGGGCGCGGGCCACGATCAGCGTCTCCGCGGTGGGCGCGTAGGCGGCGAGCACCGAGGCGAAGCCGAAGGCCACGGCCCCGATCATCAGCATCCGGCGACGGCCGATGCGGTCGCCGAGCGTACCCATGGTGATCATCGCGCCGGCGATGACGAACCCGTAGACATCGGTGATCCAGAGCAGCTGCGCCCCGGAAGGCTCCAGATCCCGGCTCAGCGTCGGCAGCGCCAGATGGAGCACGCTCATATCCATGATCACGAGCATCGCGGGCAGCGCCAGGGCCGCCAGCCCGATCCACTCGCGCACCCCGGCGCGCGGCGCGGTTTCCGTATCCACCGAGTTCTCCCTTCCGGGCCACTCGGCCCGTCGGGCTTACCCTAGGTTTTGAGCTTTCGATTGGTAAGGGCTTACCTGCTGGTCGGGACCGGACCGGTCCGATAGCGCGCAGGCCGGGCCGCCGGCCGGGGGAAACATTCGAGGAGCCGCTCGACAGGGAAAGGCGCCCCGCTCCACAGGGAACGGGGCGCCGACGGACAGAGCGGGTTCACTTCACGTCGTCGTGGCGCTCGCGCGCGGCGAGGACATCTCCGATCCGATGCGTGATCCACTCGACCAGGCCGCCCAGCGTGACCGCCAGCTCCCGCCCCAGGGGGGTGAGCGAGTAGGTCACCTGGGGCGGCACCGTGGCTTCGACCTCACGGGCGATCAGTCCGTCCCGCACGAACACCCGCAGATTCTGGGACAGCATCTTCTCGCTGATGCCGCCGATCCTGTCGCGCAGCACGTAGAAGCGCATCGGCCCCTCCTGCAACGCGGCCAGAATCAGCACGCCCCATCGGCTGCTGACGTGATTCAGCACCGTGCGGGCCGGGCAGTCCGCCGTGAATGCGTCGCTCATCGCGACGGCCTTCTCATTCTTGACCTCAGAGCTCACGTCCACGGCTGGAACTTACCGCAGGACATGCCCTTACGAAAGGAAAGCCTGGCGCCCGCCCGCCCCCGGCGCTAAGCCGTTCGGCCGCGCCCCGCCTGCGAGGACGCCGCCCCACCCGGACCGTGGGGGCATGACTTTCGTCGACGAGGTGAAGAACGCCGTCACCCCACGGGCCGCCCTGCTCGTCATCGGTGTACTCGGACTGCAACTGCTGTTCATCGCCTCCTACGTCGGAGCGCTGCACAAGCCCAAGCCGACGGATGTCGCGTTCGGGGTGGTGGCCCCGCAGCAGATGTCCCAGCAGCTCGTCGACCGGCTGGACGGGCTCCCCGGCGGACCGCTCGACCCGCGTACGGTGAGCAGCGCCGCCGAGGCACGCGAGCAGATCATGAACCGCGACATCGACGGCGCCCTGATCGTCTCACCGGAGGGCCGGACCGACACCCTGCTGGTCGCCTCCGGCGGCGGGACCGTGCTGTCCGGCGCTCTGGAGCAGATCCTCACCCAGGTCGAGGCATCCCAGCGGCGGACCGTACGGACCGTGGACGTGGCCCCGGCCTCGCCCGACGACTTCGACGGGCTCTCGTCCTTCTACCTGGTGGTCGGCTGGTGTGTGGGCGGCTATCTCTGCGCCTCGATCCTGGCGATCAGCGCGGGCTCCAAGCCCGCCAACCAGCAGCGCGCGGTGATCCGGACGGGGGCCATGGCGCTGTACGCGATCGCGGGCGGCATCGGCGGCGCGATCATCATCGGCCCGGTCCTCGGCGCGCTGCCGGGCAGCTTCTGGGGGCTGTCCGGCCTGGGCGCGCTGGTCGTCTTCGCGGTCGGCATGACCACGCTCGCGCTGCAGGCCCTCACCGGCATCGTCGGCATCGGCCTGGCCGTCCTGATCATCGTCATCGCCGGCAACCCGAGCGCGGGCGGAGCCTTCCCGCTCCCGATGCTCCCGGACTTCTGGCGGGCGATCGGCCCGGCCCTCCCTCCGGGCGCGGGCACCTGGGTGGCCCGTTCGATCGCCTACTTCCGGGGCAACGCGGTCACCGGGCCCCTGCTGGTGCTCTCGGCCTGGGCGGTCGTCGGCACGGCGCTGACCCTGCTGCTGTCGATGCGTCACCGGCCGGCGGCGGATCCGGCGGACGGCGTGGCCAGGTCCACGTCCACGGCCGCCGACAGTTCCTGACGATCCGCCCGTGGGGCCGCCCTGCCGGGCGGCCCCATCTGACGTGCGCGCCAATTCTTGATGTCCGGTCAGCGCGACGCCTAGTCATGACAGGTACATGGCGACATGCTGGAGCGGCCTCGTACCACCCGACGAGGAGCACGGCCAGGACCACTCCTTTCACCCCCACGGAGGTCGCTCATGCGTCGTCGATTCACGGTTCCGCTCGCCGCGGTCGCCCTGTCGCTCCCGCTCAGCCTGATCACCGCCGCCTCCGCCGCGGCCGCCCCCGCCGACAAACCCCAGGTGCTCAGCTCCTGGACCCAGACCAGCGCCTCCAGCTACAACGCCTGGAACGCCGCCCGCAACAACCAGGGCGCCTGGTCCGCGTACGGCTTCGACTGGTCGACCGACTACTGCAGCAGTTCCCCCGACAACCCGTTCGGCTTCCCCTTCCAGAACTCCTGCGCCCGCCACGACTTCGGTTACCGGAACCACAAGGCCGCCGGGATCTTCCCCGCCAACAAGGCCCGCGTCGACTCCGCCTTCTACGAGGACCTCAAGCGCGTGTGCGCCGGCTACTCGGGCGCGACACGGACCTCGTGCAACGGCACCGCCTGGACCTACTACCAGGCCGTGAGCGTCTTCGGCGTCTCCCCGGCCAAGGCGGACTCCGACAATCTGCCCAAGGCCGCCTGACCTCCGGGCCGCCCACGGCACCCGCTCCACCCCGCACCGCACAGGGGAGAGGCCCCCGGTACGCCGGGGGCCTCTCCGTGTTGCCGTGACGCGGTGGAACGTCAGCCGATCTCGGCGCCGTAGGCGGCCAGCGCCTCCGGTACCGGCTGGAAGAAGGTCGTGCCGCCCGAGGAGCAGTCGCCGCTGCCGCCCGAGGTCAGACCGAGCGCGGTGTCGCCCGCGAAGAGGGCGCCGCCGCTGTCGCCGGGCTCGGCGCAGACCGTCGTCTGGATGAGGCCGTTGACGATGTCGCCGTTGCCGTAGTTGACCGTGGCGTCCAGCGCGGTGACCTCACCGTCGTGCACCTGGGTGGTGGAGCCGCTGCGGGTGACCGCCTGGCCGACCGTCGCGTCGCCCGCCTGCGTGATCGCCTGGGTCGAGCCGTCATAGAGGTTCACCTCGCTCGGGTGCGCGGTGTCCGAGGTGTACTTGACCAGGCCGTAGTCGTTCTCCGGGAAGCTGGAGCCCTCGTTCGCCCCGATCTCCGAGCCGCCCTGGGTGTCCGACCAGCTGGTGACCGACTCGGTGCAGTGGCCGGCGGTGAGGAAGTACGGCTCGCCGCCCTTGACGACGTTGAAGCCGAGCGAGCAGCGGGAGCCGGAGCCCCAGATCGCGTCGCCGCCCGCGATCAGCGGCGTGAACTCGCCCGCTGTCCTGTTGAGTTCGGCCGTGCCGCCGAGACCCTCGACCACGGCCGAGAGCTTCTTCCAGGCCGCGCCGTCGACCGTGCTGTCGGCGGTGACGAGCACCTTGTTGCTCACCGGGTCGACCGCCCAGGAGGTGCCCGGGATCGTCGCCTTCTCGGTGAGGGTCCCCCGTGCCGACTTCAGCTCGGCGAGGGAGTTCTCCACGATTCTGGCCTTGCCGCCCGCCTGGCGGACCTGCTCGGCGCCGGCCTCGTCGACGACGTTCACGACGAGGGTCTTCGCCGTGGTGTCGTAGTACGAGCCTGCCGCGTCCGCGCCCAGGTCACGGTCCAGGGCGGTGGCCAGTTTTCCGGCCGCGTCCGCACTGAGGGTCTTGGCCGCGAACGCCGGCACATCGTCACTGGCGTTCGCAGTCTGGAACGTGAATCCCGCTGCGACCAGGGCGACGACGGCCGAGCCGGCCAGTGTCGCGCGCTTCCTGGATATGCGTCGATGCTTCAACTTGGACCTCCTGTGGGGCCGTGCACGGAGCAAGTGGGGTGCCCGTACACGGAGGATGGGGCGCCCACTATTCCGACGCGGCGAAACGCACACAAGGTCGACTTCCAGACGTGCACACGACAGCGACGCTTCGCACGCGGGGCGTTCACCTACCCCGGGTCGTGCCACGTCGGTTCCGATCGCGAACACTCGGTGCAACCGTTGACAGCCCTAGTCCTGTCCGGTATTCGCCGGTGCCGGTCCGGATGGTGTGCCGACCCGTCCGGATGCCGACGGAAATCGTCCGCCGGGAGCCTCCCCGTACCTTCACAGTTCCTGTCGCCCAACAGTCCCGGTAACGCCTCTGATGGGTCATCATCGACAGGGCAGCACACGCCGGGCACACCGTGCCCGGGCCGGCCTGGTGACCGAGCGGAGGAGGAACGGGTGCGCAATCGGGTGCTCGCGGCGGACGGGCGGCATCTGATGGTGGAGCGGATGGGCGACCCACGGGGTAGACCGGTCTTCCTCCTTCACGGCACTCCGGGCAGCAGGCTCGGGCCCGCTCCCCGCGGCATGGTGCTGTATCAGCGCCATACGCAGCTGATCACCTACGACCGCCCGGGATACGGCGGCAGCGACCGGCACGAGGGCCGCCGGATCAAGGACGTCGTCGAGGACGTCCGGGCCATCGCCGACTGCTTGGGTCTGAAGCGATTCGCCGTGGTGGGCCGCTCCGGCGGGGCCCCGCACGCGCTGGCCTGCGCGGCGCTGATGCCGGAACGGATCACCCGGACCGCGGCTCTGGTCAGTCTCGCGCCCCCGGACGCGGCCGGTCTCGACTGGTTCGACGGGATGACCGCGTCCAATGTGCTCGCGTACTCCACGGCGGCCGACGACCCGGAGAGCCTGGCGGAGTCCTTCATCATGCGCTCGGCGCAGATCCGCCGGGACCCGGTCAGGCTCCTGGACGACCTGCGCCGGGAGCTGACCGACTCCGACCGGGTGGTGGTCAACGACGCGGGGATCCGCTCCATGCTGCTGCGCAACTACAGCGAGGGGCTGCGCACCTCGGCGTACGGCTGGATCGACGACGCCATCGCGTTCTGCAGCCCCTGGGGGTTCGATCCCGGCCGGATCACCGGCAAGGTGCTCCTCTGGCACGGGGTGAAGGACGTCTTCTCCCCGGTCGGCCACTCCCGCTGGCTGGCCGGGCAGATACCGGGCGCCACCGCCGTACTCGAACCGAAGGCGGCCCACTTCGACGCGTTCCCCATGCTCCCCCGCGTCCTCGACTGGCTGCTGGACGAGCGGGAGACCCCGGACGGGACCGTGCGGGCCGTCGTGCCGGGAGGGTGAGCCCTCCCGGCCGGACGGTCACACCGACATCGGTTCCAGTTCCCGCCTGAACCGCTCGTCGGTGCGGGAGATCCGGACCAGCGGATGCTCGTCCCCGAGCTGGCGCGCCAGCTCGGGGACGAGGTCCGCCCGCAACTGCACGGCCTGGTCCTCCCGCCCCATGGCGTCGAGCGTGACCGCCATGTTCGAGGTCATGGCCAGGGTCTCCGGATGGTGCGAACCGAGCGCCTCACGCAGCTGCCCGGACAGCCGCTGCTCGGTCTCCAGCACGATGTCCAGCTCGCCCCGGTCCGCCGTCGCGCTGGCCAGGTTCATCACGCAGAACAGGGTGTTCGGGTGCTCCCGGCCGAACGTCTCCCGCATGGAGGCGACGACCAGCCTCAGCACCCGCTCCGCCGCTTCCGGCTCCCCGGCCCCCGTCAGATAGACGCCGAGGTTGTTCTGCGCCGCCAGGGTGTACGGGTGCTTCTCCCCCGGCACCTTCATGAACTGGTCGACGACCTCCTGCGCCGCGTCCCTCGCCTCGGCGCTCTCGCCCGCCGCGAACAGGTCCGCGGCGAGGTTGAGGTCGCAGGCCAGCGAATCGGGGTTGGCGATGGTGTACTTCGCCCGGTAGCGGGCGCGGGTCGCCACCGTGAGGCGGCGGGCGTCCTCCAGCCGGCCCGCCCTGCGCAACGACACCGCGAGGCTCTTCGCGGCGCTCAGCGTGGTGGGGAAGCTGCGGCCCATCGTCTCCTTGAGGCTGTTGTACGTGGTGCTGAGCAGCCCCACCGAGTCCTCGTACCGTCCGACCTCCCGCAGGTCACGGGCGAGGTTCATGGCGGAGGACAGGCTGTAGGGGTGCTTCGGTCCCAGCACCTGGGAGCGTAGGTCGTAGACGTCCTGGTCGATCTCCCGGGCGCGGGCGTACTGGCCGACGCTGCGCAGGTTCAGGGCCAGGTTGTTGGCGGCGGCCAGGGTCCGGGGGTGGGAGTCGTGGAAGATCTGCCCGAACCCCTCGTGGGCCTCGGTCGCCATCTCGATCGCCCGGGCGTAGTCCCCCAGCAGACCGAGGTCGATGGCCAGGCTGCTGGTGGTCATGTACGTGTGCGGGTGCTCGGGTCCCAGCACCGCCCGCTGCCGTTCCAGGGTGATCTCGTCCAGTTCCTTCGCCTCCACGTAACGACCGCGGGTGCGCAGGATGTTGGAGAGGTGGAAGCAGAGGTAGAGGTACTGCAGATCGCTGACGCCCAGCTTCTCCCGCCAGATGTCACGCAGTTCGTCGCCCAGCGCCCCCGCGGTCCTGATGTCACCGCGCTTCCAGAGGTAGCGGACCCGGTCGATCAGGAGCCTGCGGGTCTCCGGCTCCTTGCAGTTGCGGGCGTCGGAGGGGCCGAGGTGCGGCCAGATCGTCGCGAAGCGCGGCCAGGTGTCCGGGTTGTCGATCGGCTCGTCGTCGTCGGGCCGGGCGCCGGCCAGGATGCGGTGGACGACGTGCCGGGCCTCGCGCTGCTCCTCCTCGCTGAGCTGCGCCTTGATCACGGCCTGGACGAGGCGGTGGACCTGGATGGAGTTGGAGACCTGGTCGACCTTGGCGAGGGCGAACCGGCCGATCTCCCGGATGACCCGGCCCAGCACCAGCTTCTCCTGGAGGGAGGAGTCGTACGGCTTCAGGGCGTCGATCATCTCCCTGCTGTAGAGGAGATTCGCGGAGATCGGTTCCGGGGCGAAGAAGGCGCAGAGCTGGAGCAGCCGCACGGCGGCGGGCGAGCGCTCCTTGAGCCGGGCGATGGAGATGTTCCAGGTCGCGGCGACCGGTTCCGGGTAGCCGGCCGGCTGGTTGAGCCCGAGGACCTGGGGAGCCTGCTGGGCGAGCTGTTCGAGATAGGCGTCGATGGGAGTGGCGGTCTCCGCGATCCAGGCGGCCGCCTGCTCCACGGCGAGCGGCAGGTCACCCACGGCGGTCGCCACCTGGTCGGCGTCCTCGTCGCTCAGCCCCGGCGCCCGGCGCTGAAGGTGCTCGATCGACTCCTCGCGCAGGAAGACGTCCACGGGCAGCGCGTCCCCGTGCTGGGACCAGCTCTGGTTGCGGGAGGTCACCAGGATGTGGCCGGAGCCGCCCTGCGGGAAGTAGCGGCGCAGCTGCTCGGGGTCGTCCGCGTTGTCGAAGACCAGCAGCCAGCGGTCCGAGGGCACGCCGCGCCGCAGCAGGTCGACGGCCTCCTGGGAGGCGGCGGCCATGTCGTCGCCGCCCTGGGCGCCGAGCCGGACGGCGAGCTCGGCGAGCGAGGCGACCACGTCGTCGGTCTGCTCGGACGATATCCACCACACCAGGTCGTAGTCGGCCATGAAGCGGTGCACGTACTCCAGGGCCACCTGGGTCTTGCCGACGCCGCCGAGTCCGTACAGGGTCTGCGGCTGCGGCAGGACGACGGCCAGGCCGCCGCCGAGCTGGTCGCGCATCCGCTCCAGGACGAGCGAGCGGCCGGTGAAGCCGGGGTTGCGGGGCGGCGCGTTCCAGATCCTCGGCACGGTGCCGGGGAAACGGGGCCCGGGCGAGACCCCGTCCGCCACCTGCACCGGGCGGTCCAGGGCCCGCATCACGGCGGTGGTGGCGTGCACCTCGTCCAGCCGGAAGAGGTCGACGGGGTTGCGGTCGATGTACGGGGCGCTCAGGCGTACGTCCCCGACCCGCAGGGGGACCAGTCGGCGGCGGCCGCTGCCGACGGCCTCCGCGGCGGTCCGCTCCCACAGCTCGACCGCGCGGGGGGACTTCAGGTAGGCGCTGGAGAGCAGCACGACGGTGCGGGCGGTGCTCTCCGCGGTGGTGTCGGCGGGGTCGTCGGGGGAGCGTTCGGCGGAGACGTCGCGCGGAACCACCCGGAAGCCGGCCCGGGTGAGGATCGATTCGAGCCAGTCGGCCCACATCCGGTTCTCCGCCACATAGCTGAGGAAGAGATCGGCGGGCAGGGCGGGCCTGCGCCGGGTGAAGGCGTCGCGGATCCGCAGGCGGACCTCCTCGCCGATCGGGGGCATCGAGGTGATCTCCCGGTCGGTGATGACCGCGACGAGCCGTTCGAAGGCGGAGAGCAGCGAGTTGGTGAGCCCGGCCTCGTCACCGAAGGTGGCGAGCGTCTCCTCGTAGGCGTAGTAGGGCCGGTAGGGAATCTCCACCGCGCCCCAGTAGGCGGTGAGTTCGTCGCCGGACAGGTCGCGCGGCAGCCGGTCGAACTTGAGCCGGGCCAGCGCCCGCCCGGCGTCCGCCTTCTCCTTCTCGCCCTCGTCGATGCGCATCGGGACGGGGTAGAGGGCGATGGGGCGGCCGGTGTTGCGCTCGGCGATCTGACGGGCGACGGAGGCCGCGCCGTCGATGGACTGGTCGCTGAGGGTGAAGCAGTCGACGAGCACGTCCGGGAGGTGGACGGTGCAGATGTCGGCGATGTCGCTGAGGCCGGTTCGGCTGTCGATGAGGACGTAGTCGTAGTTGGCCTTCATGTCGTCGCGCAGCGCGTCGAAGAAGTGGCCGCCGCCGAACCGGTCGTAGAAGTTGTCCCAGTCGAAGGTGGAGACGGTCGCGGAGTATTCGCGGTTCTGCCGTCCGGCGGAGACGAAGTCGAGCGTCCCGCCCTGCGGGAACTCCCAGCCGAGCGACTCCGGGGTCAGCGACACGGCGTGCGGCTGGATGCGGGCGTAGTCGCGGTGCCAGTCCTGGGGGCGCTGGGCGGGGCTGGTCGCGGCCCACGCGTACTCGGTGATCAGGTCGATCACGCCGGTGGTGGCGCCGAGCGTGGCCGGGTCGAGGAAGGGGTGGAAGAACCGGTGCAGCCCGGGGGCCTCCAGGTCCCAGTCGACGGCCAGCACCCGCTTGCCGTTGGCCGCGAGGATCCAGGCGGTGTTGGCGAGCGCCATGGTGCGCCCGGTACCGCCCTTGTACGAGTAGAAGGTGACGATGCGCCCGTCACGACCGGCACTCATAGGTCCTCCGCTTCCGTCGCAGGGTCGTGCGGGTCGGGGATGTAACTCGTACTGCCCATGGGGCCGGTGAGCCGGGTCCGCTCACCGGAGCCGCCGCCGGATCCGGGAGGGTAGGCCTTGGCGTGCTTGAGGTACTGCTGGGCGGCCACCTCGACCACCTGGGGCAGGAGTTGACCGAAGGCCTCCATGGTGGGCACTCCTTTCGCAGCGGCCCGGCACAGGGCCCGGCCCTGGCCCATCTTGATCGGCATGGTCGCTTCGAGCGTCTCGGTGAGCTCGCTCTCCGCCGCTCTGCTCTGGTGGTCGTCACGGCTCCACGGCACGACCATGGTCACCCAGGGCCGGTTCTCGGCGTCGAAGGCGGCGAGCCTGCGGCGGTGGTCCTCGTCCCGGAGGGCCCAGCGGTCGACGAGCAGGATCTCGGGGGTGCTGGGCGGGGTCTTGCCGTCGTGCCGGTCCTCGTCGAACGAGGTGATGACGGCCTGGTAGTTGAGGGAGCGGACCAGTTCCTCCGCCACATAGGCCAGCGGGCGCGCGGCGGCCGGGTAGTAGGGGTTCCAGTCCTGGGGGTGGTCGCCGTAGTGGTCGCTGTTGCGGCCCTCGGGCAGATCGTGGCGGGTGGGCGCCGCGATGGTGATCTGCATCGGCCGGGGGGCGCCGACTCCGCTGCTGGGGGAGCCGAAGGCGCTGGGCGCGAGGCGGTAGTCGACGGGCCGGCCGGTGTCGATGCGGACCGAGTCGGCGACGCTCACGATGCGTTTGGCCAGTTCGTAGACGGCCCGTTCGTATTCCTCGGCGAAGAGTCTGAGCTTGATCAGGCCGTACAGACCGTCGCTGACGTACCGTTCCCCGAAATCACGGTGGTTGAACTGCAACCGCTCGGCGGAGCCGGGTAGTTGGCTCGGCGGCACCGGTACCCAGAGTGCCGGGACGATGGCCTCGGCGGGCTGGTTGGAGCGGGCGCGGTGGTGGATGGCGCGCTGTTCGAAGGCGTACCACTCCTTGCCGCACATCTCGCTGGCGAAGTAGCGCGGCGAGAACAGCGGGACGAAGACCCGGCAGGTGGCGAGGACGTCGCCGAGCCGTTCCGACCAGCCCTCTCCGGAACGTATCTCCCGGTCCATGAAGCCCGCGGGCGCGCCCGCGGGTAAGTCGGTCATGGCCATCACATGGCCGCAGAGGTCCTGGAAAAGCCGTTCGACCCACATATCGGGGTCCGTTCCGCCGCCGTACCCCGGCGTGTGGGCGTAACTCAGAAAGAAATACGGCCGATGGCCCACCGCTCGCTGTTGCGTCGATGCGTGCACACGACCCCCGTCCTGTGTGAGCACTCGCATCCCGGAAGGAGGAAGGGAGTGGAAGCGAACTCATCATTCCGGAGCGGACCGCTTTCCACCCCCCTACCGTTCGGTCATTCGAACGTCACTTTTTGGTCAGATCCCTGGACGTTCGCCGCATGACCGGACGACGGGAAGCTCCTGCCGCGATTCTTCTCGGTCGCACTCCGTGTTCCGCTGATCTCCTTGCGGACAGCGGAGATCAGCTGTTTTCCGTCGACCGTCACCTCCGCCGCGTTTTCGATCTTGTCGAGAGCTTCCGGAACACCCGTGAGGAAGCGCGGGTCGTAAAGCCCGAGCCCCGCCCGTTCGAATGTCTCGGCGAGCAGTCGGGAGAACGTCACGTGTTCGTTCCCCCAAGGCGTCCGATGTTCCCAGGTACCGTCCAAGGCGTAAAGATCCGTCACTTCACCGAGCGCCCGCAGTTTCGCCCGGCGGAATCCGCTCAGCAGGCCGAGTGCCAGCTCGTTCGCCTCCACCGACGGCCCGACGCCGAGCGAGCCGGGCCCGTGGCGCCCCGGCTCGGGGTCGCCGGTGAACAGCGGGGTCAGCGTGGTGAGCGCAAGGGCCGCCTCGGCGGCCTGGTCGGGTACGGCGTCGGCCAGCAGCGACCAGGCTTCGCCGACCCGGTGCGCCCAGGCGTCGGCCTCCTCCGCTTCCAGGCGGTCGGTCGCGGGGGCGTCGAAGCAGTCACGGAGGGGGTCGAGGTCGTCCAGCAGGAGTACGGGGGCGGGCGCCCGGCGCAGGACGTGTACGGGCAGCCAGTGCGGGCCCTCGGGCTCATCGGGCGCGATGCGCAGCTCCGTGCCGGGCGCGTCCCCTGGCCGGCGGACGAGGAATCCGTCGCGCGTGGCGCGCACCACGGCCGTTCCCCGCTCCCCCGGGCCGCCGAGGAGCACGGTGCCGAGGGTAGGCAGGTACAGGCTTCCGTCGCGGTACGCCACGGGCACGGACAGGTCGTGTCCGGCGCGGACGGCGGCTGCGGCCACGGTGGCGCCGAGCCGTTCAGCGGCGGGTTCCGTCATGCCGCGGCCCGCCTCGACGTCCTCCAGGGCGCCGACCAGCCAGGTGCGGGTGTAGGGGTGCGCGAGCACCGTGTCGAGCGCCTGGGCGCCCGGGGGGTCCGCCTCCAGCGTCGCCGCGAGCCGCCAGGCGTCGTCCCAGAGGGCCCCGCCCCGCCCGTCGAGGGTGTCGTGGAGAGCCGCGAGCAGGGTCCGGGTCAGGTCCTGATGGGCGGCGAGCAGTGCGTCCGGCGCCCGGACGGCGGGCGACTCGGTGGCCGCGGCCGTGCGCTCCTCGATGCCCCGGATCAGGGCGGCCAGGTCGGCGCAGTAGACCGACGGGTTGTCGAAGCCGCTGTCGAGGCCTTCGGGGCCGCTGCCGGCGCGGTACCGGTGGGTGTAGAGCCCGCCGCCGCACGAGCGCACGACGGGGCAGCGGCGACAAGTCTCGCTGACCCCGGCCAGACCGAGCTGCCGCGCGCGGACGCCGGGGTGGGCCGCGACCTCGTCGAAGGTGTTGCGGAAGACGTCGAACCCGGTGGCGGCGGCGCCCTCGTAGGCGCTCTTGAGCGAGTCGACCTGCTCCAGCTGCCCGTCGGTCTCGATGACGACGAGGTCGGTGGGGGCCAGGCCGAGGGACTCGGTGAGGCTGGGGCCGCCGTTCAGGCTGGAGAGCACCGAGGCGAACATGCGGACGGGCATGGGGCGGCCCTGCTCCGTCCAGCGGTCGAAGACCGTCAGGAGCCAGTCGGCGTACGCGGTGGGCGAGCCGTCAGGCCGCGGGGGCGGGTCGTCCCAGGTGGCGTGCGGCAGCAGGAAGTCGACGAGCGGGGGTTCGAGTCCGGCGAGAGCGTCCTGCACGGCCACCGGGTCGTTGTGGATGTCGACCGTGCACAGCAGGCCGAGGTCCAGGTGGCGGTAGCGCTCCTCGCGGAGCAGTTCGACGGCTCGCAGCACCATCGGGTGGCTGCTGCGTCCATCGGCGAATCGGCGGTGGCGGTCGTTGGCTGCGCGGTCGCCGTCGAGCGAGATACCGACCCGGACGTGGAACTCGTCGAAGAGGTCGAGGTAACGGGGGCTGAGCTGGACGCCGTTGGTGTGGATCCTGAGGTCCAGCTCAGCGATGCCGTTCAGAGCCGAGCCGAGCTCCTCGCAGACCCGTCGCAGTCGCGCGGGCCCCGCCAGGAGCGGTTCCCCACCGTGCAGGATCACTGTTACGGAGGGAAGCGCATGAGTCGTCGCATGCTCGGCGAGGCGCCGGGCAGTCCAGGAAATTGCCTCGTCAGAGATGGTCTTGGGGCGTGTCAGCCAGCTCTGATCCGCATGTTCGTAGACATAGCAATGATCACAGGCCAGATCGCACCTGCTGTGCACTTTCAGCACGAATTCACGGAAGGGGACCAGGGGTCCTGTCATCCCGTCATTCTAGCCGCTTCCGACGTCGGCTCAGAGAGCCGAATTGAACGTGGAGATCCGGGTGGACCTGGCCGTTGTCGCACCGCATACGCGGCTGATCTTCCTGGCGGCCTCGGCGCTGTGAACGTCGGTCGCCGAGAGGGTCGTGCGGGTCTTCGCAGAGGCGAAGGCGGGGGTGGTTCCGTAGGTCTTCACGGCCGTCCTAGGGGGATCCTGAAGGGGTCTGTTTCCGGACATTGAAACGCTGTCGGATTCCGTGTCATCACACGTCCCGGCACGCGCACTTTACTACCGCGGAGGCCCTTCCACATGCCGGCGGAGCGGCCTTCACACCTGGATTCGAAAGTCGAAACATGCCTTCCGCTCGGCCGTTCGGGTGAGCGGGGGACGAGCGGCGGAACCGGCGGGCCCGGGGGCCGGCCTCGCTGTCGCCGGCCCGCGCAGGTGAGAGGCTTCCGGCCGTCGGCGATACCGCCCGCACAGGTGTCGGGCGCGCGCACCGCGCGGGGCCCGGACCGCGGGCTCCGGGAGGCTCCGGCGGGACGGCGGTTCACCCGTTCACCAGCTCCTCGCCGGGGAGGTCGCGGCTTCCGCCCGGGCGACGCGCACGCGGTCCGGGACGCGTTCGTGCCCCTCGCCCACGGCGCCCGTGACCCTCGCCCGGGCGCGCGGTGCGTCGACCCGCTCGGCGCACCGATGCGAGAGCACGCCCACGTCCCGGTCACTCTCGATGGCCCCTCCCCGCACGGAGGTGGTCGCGCCCATCACAGGGGGCAGCAACTCACCTCTCGCTCAATCCAGTTGGTCAACCTTGCCACAGTGCCGCGATGTGAGGAAGGACACCCGACCGGAAGTGGCCGAACCCTGTCGTGGTGACCGTCCGAGGAACCGGGACGCTCTTGCCGCGTCCGGTCCTCCCCCCTACTCTCGTGGCCCGGGCGGGGCAGGCGCCACGACCGGCCGGGTCATACGACAACTGCAGACGGAGGCGTCCATGACGGCGTTGCCTGAGCCGCTGAGATCCATGGTCTTCAGGAACGATGACCTGCCGGCGCTGTTCCACCACACGGACGCGGTCGCCGTGGCCCGCCAGCGTGAGGCCGTGAACACCACCCGGGCGCAGCTCGCGCTGCTCGTGGCGGGGACGGTGCCCGCGGCGCTGCCCTGGCACACCGAGGACGGTCCGGCGGCCCGGGCCCTGTACGGCGCCGCGGTGCTGGCCTATCTGGGCGTCCTCTTCGCGACCTTCCTGGCCTCCCACCGCAAAGCAAAGTCGCACTGGCAACTGAACCGCTCGGCGGCCGAGTTCATCAAGTCCAACTGCTGGCGCTACGCGGTCCACGGCGCACCGTTCGACAGCGCGTCCGAGCACCCGGAGGCGCTGTTCGCCAATCGTCTGGAGGACGGCCTCCAGGAGCTGCGAAAAGTGGGCTGGGCCGACCCGCGCGAGGAACTGCCGGATTCCGGCGGCCTCATTACGGAATCCATGCGCGCGTTACGGAACAAGGCCTACACGGTCCGCAAGGAAACCTATGTACGGGACCGGCTCATCGAACAGCGGCGCTGGTACCGCAGGCGCCAGCAGGCCTCCCGGCGCGGGGCGCTCCTGTGGTCGGGCGCCATCGTCGCGCTGACGCTCCCGGCGCTGGCGCTGAGCGTGTTCCAGGCCTTCGGGGTGGGGCGCTCGTTCGGCCTGACGGGGGCGTTCTCCGCGGCGGCGGCGGCCTGTCTCGCCTGGAACGAGATGCGCCGGCACCACCCGCTGATCTCGGCGCACTCGCTGGTGGAGAAGGACCTGGAGTCGATGCAGGCCGCCATGGAGACCACCCTCACCGAGCGGCACTGGCCGGCGGCGGTGTTCGAGACCGAGCGGATCGTGTCGCCCGAGCACACCGACTGGCTGGTCAGACATCGCGTGTGAGCCGGCGGGCGTCTTCCCCGTCAGCCGCGCAGTACCCCGTCGCGCCAGATCACGGTGACGGGGCGGCCCAGGGTGCGGGCGTACGTCACGATGTCGCCCGTGCCACCGAGGCCCCGGGCCGGGAGGCCGTCCCAGACGGCGAGCAGCCGGTCGCAGTGGTCGGCGATGTAGGCGCCCGCCGCGTAGTACGCCTCGTCGGTGGAGTGCGGGAAGTCGAGCCGGACCTCCTGCGCCGCGCGCGCCTTGAGCTTCCGGTAGCGGGCGAGGTCGACGGCGTTCTCGAAGCAGGCCTCGTAGTCGCCGCTGGGGATCACGGCGGTCAGTTCGGCGCCGCAGGCGAGGGCGAGGTCGGCGAAGAGCTGGTCGGCCCCGACCGCCAGGCTGGAGAGCGCCTGCGTCGCGCCGTCGAGCCCGCACAGCGCGGCCCGCAGACCCGCGAGCACATGGGTCTCGGCCTCGGCGGGGATGGAGCGGTGACCGGTCACTCCGATGCGATTCACGGACCTGCTACCCCCTGATGCCAGCGGAGCGCGGCCGGGGGCGCGACCGCCCCGTCACCCCGCCCCCCGTCGCCCCGTAGCGGCGACCCGTCGTGGCGACATCTTCTCAAGAGCTCCCCGGCGAGCGGGAGCCCCCGTCCGGAATTCCGGACGGGGGCACGTTTGTACGGACTGCTCCGTACCCGGCCGGGGTGGGACCGGTCAGTACACGCTGACGCCGTACGCGCTCAGCGCCTCGGTGACCGGCTGGAAGAAGGTCGTTCCGCCGGAGGAGCAGTTGCCGCTGCCGCCGGAGGTGAGACCGATCGCCCGGGTGCCGGAGTAGAGCGGGCCGCCGGAGTCGCCGGGCTCGGCGCACACGTTGGTGCGGATCATGCCGTAGACGACGTCGCCGCCCCCGTAGTTGACGGTGGCGTTGAGTCCGGTGACCGAACCGCTGTGGGTGCCGGTGGTGGAGCCGCGGCGGGTGACGGCCATGCCGTTGGTGGCGTTGGCGGCGCTGGTGATGTCCTGGCCGCCGACCGTGCCGTCCTTGGGAATGGTGGTGTTGGTGTAGCGCACGATGCCGTAGTCGTTGTTCGGGAAGCTCGACCCGGCGGTCGTGCCGAGCACGGTGGTGCGGGCCGAGTTCGCCCACCAGGTGGTCGCGCCGTCCGTGCAGTGGCCGGCGGTCAGGAAGTAGTAGGTGCTGCCGCTGCGGACGTTGAAGCCGAGCGAGCAGCGTCCGGTGCTGGAGTAGATCGCGTCGCCGCCGGAGATCAGCTTGGTGAACTTGCCCGGCGTGCGCTCGATGCGCAGCGCGTCGGCGTTGGCGCCCGCCGACTTCTTGATCTGGTTGATCTCCGCCTTCGAGACCGTGCTGTCGACGGTGACGACGAGGCGCTTGGACTGCGGGTCGATGTTCCAGGCGGTGCCCGCGATGTCGGCGCCGAGCACGGCGTCGCTCGCCGCGGTCAGCTGGTTGGCACTGAACGTCCGGGGGGTTTCGGCGTTCGCGGTGGGGATGGCCATCGCCGCGACGGCGGCGAGCCCCGCGAGTACGGCCGTGGTACGGACGCGTCTCGCCGCGTTCGAGCGGTTACTGGTGCGCTTGATCCTCACTTCGGGTTCCTCCGAGGGGAATCGGGGGCCCTCCTGTGGGGTGGCGGGCCCGTGAGGCGCAGTCGGGGGCCTGTCCGGATTCCGGAATTGCCGTGCCCCTGACAATCGCTGACCGGAGTATCGAGGGGCCCGGACAGGGGGCGCAAGAATGCCTTTCGGCCACGCGGGTCACACACGCCTCCGGCCCCGGGAGCCGTGGGGCTGCCGGGGCCGGAGGGACCTCTCGCGGGTCAGGCGTCGATCCGGTTCCGCTCCCCCGCCGGGACCGCCACGGAGAGCGTGTTGCCCGGGGGCGGGAACGGGCAGATGAAGTGATCGGCGAAGGCACACGGCGGCAGCAGCGCGCGGTTGAGGTCGACGCTCACGCTGCCGTCGGCGGCGGGCGCGCCGGGGCGCAGGAAACGGAAGCGGTAGCTACCGTTCCCGCTGGTCGCGTCGGCGAAGACGGCCCACAGCGACCCGTCGGGTTCGACCGCGACCTGGAGCGTGTGCTCGTCGCCGTCCACCGTGAAGGCGATCTCGCCGCCGAGCCCGAGACCGCGCTCGACCCCGTCCGCGTTGACCACCCGCACGGTCCGGTCGTCGCCGTAGGGACGGAAGGTCCCCGGCAGCGCCCAGCGGGGGTCGTACGGGGTGGCCTCGATGGTCGAGAAGGCGTGCCGGGCCGGTGATCCCGGGTCGAAGTCCCGTACCGCCCACAGCCCTTCGCGGCGGAGCACCACCAGCCGCCGCTCCCCCTGCGCCACCCGGGAGTCGTCGATGGCCCCCCGGTCCGCGCCGAGCCCGACCTCGCCGGTCAGCGGCTTGCCGTCGACGACGACGCCCTCCTCGGCGGCGGCCGTGAGGACCACCTCGTCGCCGTTCTCGCGCCACTGCCCCGGGACGGCCGGAATTCGCCCTTCCGGGTAGTCGGAGAGCCAGTGGGTTCCGGTCAGGGAGAGAGGGCCGTACGGGGCGGCGACGGCGACGACGCGCCCTTCGTGCCACCGCTGCCAGTCCTCTGCGGCGTCCGGCCCGCCGCCCCGCTCCTGCTGCTGTGCGTCCGTGCTCATGCGGTCAACCTTTCCATACCGGCTCCGGGAGGCCGAGGTGCGACCGCAGCGTGGAGCCGGTGTATTCGGAGCGGAACGCTCCGCTCTCCTGGAGGAGCGGGACGACCCGGTCGACGAAGTCGTCCAGGCCGCTCGGGGTGAGATGGGGGACGAGGATGAAACCGTCGGCGGCCCGTTCGTCGACGAAGGCGGTCAGCTCCGCCGCGACCGTCCGCGGCGAGCCGATGAACGACTGCCGGGTGGTCGTCTCGATGACCGTCTGCCGGAGGGAGAGCCTCTTGGCCTCGGCGAGCGCGCGCCAGCGGGCGACGACAGCGAAAGGATCCCCGTACAGGACCCTGCCCTTGACGAGGCCGGAGTCGATGACGGGGTCGATCTCGGGGAGCGGCCCGTCGGGGTCGTACGCGGAGAGGTCGGTGCCCCAGAGCTGTTCGGCGGTGAGGATCGCGTTCTGCGGGGAGATCTGCTGCCGGCGGATCTCGGCGGCGTGCTCCTGGGCCTCGGCGTCGGTGTCGCCGGTCACCACGGTGACGCCCGGCATGATCTTCAGGTCGCCGGGCTCCCTGCCGTACGCCGCGAGCCGCGCCTTGACGTCGGTGTAGAAGGCGCGGCCCGCCTCCAGGGTGCCGTGCCGGGTGAAGATGACGTCTGCGGCGGAGGCGGCGAACTCCCGGCCCTCGTCGGAGTCCCCGGCCTGGATGACCACCGGGTGGCCCTGTGGCGAGCGCGGGACGGTGAACTCGCCGGAGATCGTGAACTGCGGCCCCTCGTGGGCGAAGGGCCGTGACGCGCCGTCCGGCGTCCAGGAGTCCCACAGCTCACGGGCGGTGGCGACGAACTCGGCTGCCCGGGTGTACCGGTCGCCGCGGTCGAGATAGCCGCCCCGCCGGAAGTTCTCCCCGGTGAAGGCGTCGGAGGAGGTCACCACGTTCCAGGCGGCCCGCCCCGCGCTGAGGTGGTCGAGGGTGGCGAGCCGGCGGGCGAGTTCGTACGGCTCGTTGAAGGTGGCGTTGACGGTGGCGGCGAGGCCGAGCCGGTCGGTGACGGCGGCCAGCGCGTTCAGCACGGTCAGCGATTCGGGCCGGCCGACCACGTCGAGGTCGTGGACTCGGCCGTTGTGCTCGCGCAGCCGCAGTCCCTCGGCGAGGAAGAAGAAGTCGAACTTCCCGCGCTCCGCCACCCTCGCCAGCTGCTCGAAGGAGGAGAAGTCGATCTGGCTGCGGGAGCGGGGGTCGGCCCACACGGTGGTGTTGTTGACGCCGGGGAAATGGGCGGCGAGGTGCATCGGACGGGGCACGGTCAGACCTCCTTCGTGGTGGTCCTGGCGGCGGCGTAGCGGCTCGCGGGACGCACGAGCCCCAGGTGTTCGCGCAGGGTGCCGCCGGGGTGGAAGGTACGGAAGAGGCTGCGGTGCTGGAGGAGGGCCACGGTGCCGTTGACGATCCTTTCGAGGTCGCGCTCGGGGGTGATGGGCGTGAGGTGGAAGCCGTCGGCCGCGCCGGCCCGGTGCCACTGGGCGATGAGGTCGGCGAGGTCGACCGGGCCGCCCCGGAAGTAGGTGCCGCGCCCGGCGAGCCGCGGTCCCTTCTCCAGACCGGGTTCCGGCGCGGTCTCCAGGTCGCCGAGGTCGACGGTCAGCGCGACCAGCACCCGCAGCGCCCTGGGGTCGCGGCCGTGGGCGGCGGCCTTGGCCCGCACCTCGTCGCGGACGGCGGCCGCCTGCTCGGGGGTGGTGGCCCGGACGTGGACGACATCGGCGTGCCGGGCGGCCGCCTCGCGGGCCGGGCCGCTGGTGGCGTCGATGACGGTGACGGGGCGGCCCTGCGGCGGGCGCGGCACGATGGCGGGGCCCCGTACGGAGAAGGTGGCGCCCTCGAAGTCGACGTAGTGCAGCTTGTCCCGGTCGATGAAGCGGCCCGTGGCGGTGTCGCGGATCTCGGCGTCGTCCTCCCAGCTGTCCCACAGCCGCCCGGAGACGTCGGCCACTTCCCCGGCCTCCTGCCACAGGGCGGCGGGCGGTGCCGCGGGGCGTCGGCCGAAGAGCCGGGCCTCCGCCTCGGTGGTGGAGACGTCCGCGCTCCAGCCGGCGCGGCCGCGGCTCACCCAGTCCAGGGTGGCGACGGCCGAGGAGACGTGGAAGGGCTCGGTGTGGGTGGTGGTGACGGTCGGGACGAGGCCGATGCGGTCGGTGGCGGGCGCGACGCGGGCGAGGACGGCGAGCGCGTCGAGTCCGGGGCGGGCGAACGAGTCGCCGAGGGTGACGTAGTCGAGCGCGCCGTCCTCGGCGAGCCGGGCGAGCCGGAGGTAGTGCCCGGCGTCGTAGCGCGGGGGGCCGCCGATCTCGGCGGCCAGGTGGAGGGAGGCAGGGGCGGACATACGGGAACCTCTCGGGTCAACGGTCGGTCGGGGGCGCCGCGGAGGCCCGGGGGCAGACCCGGCGGGCCCTGGGGATGTCCTGCCGGTCTGGACCGGCCCCGATCGGCAGGACACTCCCCGGTTCGGCTCGGTCAGCTCTTCGTCTTCGGCAGGCCGGGCGGGTTGATCTCCGACTTCTCCACGGCCTCGCCGCCGAGCCCCCAGCGCCCCAGGACCTTGCCGTACGAGCCGTCCTCGACGATGTGGTCGATCGCGGCGGCGTACGCCTCGACCAGGCCGCTGCCCTTCTTCGTGGTGGCGGCGATCTTGCCCTGGAGGCCGCCACCGGCTCCGGAGATCTGTCCGGCGATCTCGCTCTGGCCGGACGTCGCGACGTGGTAGGCGGCGGACGGGCTCGGGCCGAGGTGGGCGTCGATGCGGCCCGACTGGAGGGGGAGGTAGTAGTCGTTCTCCTTCTGGAAGTACTTGATCTCCACGGGCTCGCGCCCGGCCTTGACGTTCTCCTCGCTCCACTCGACGAGGATCTTCTCCTGGTTGGTGCCGGAGGAGACCGAGATCGTCTTGCCGGCGACGTCGGCGGGGCCCTTCACCTTCCAGCCGGAGCCCTTCTTGGCCTCGAAGGCGATGTTGTCGAGCCGGTAGGTGGCGAAGTCGTACTTCTCCTTGCGCTCCTCGGTCACGGTGACGTTGGAGAGGACCCCGTCGAACTTGGAGCTGTCCAGGCCGACGAAGAGGTTCTCCCAGGAGACCTGCTCGAACTCCGGCTTGAGGCCGAGGGTGTCGGCGACGAGGGTGGCGATGTCGATCTCGGAGCCGATCCGGGTCCTGTCGTCGGTGGCGTAGAAGCCGAGCGGCGGCACGGCGTCCGCGCTGGCCCCGATCCTCAGCGTGCCGCGCTCGCGGATCGCCTCGGGGACGAGGGCGGCGACGGCGTCCACCTTCTTGCCTCTGAGGCGGTCCTGGTCGGGGCTGGTGTTGACCCCGGTGTTCTTCTTGTCCTTGGACGCCGCCACGTCGGTGGAGACGTCGGGGTCGCCGCAGGCGGTGAGCACTCCGGTGGCGGTGAGCGTGGCGAGGGCGACGGTGATGCTGCGGCGGACGGACACGTACGTACTCCTGGTGGATGAGGAATGCATGAGGGCGGGTCAGAGAACCTTGGAGAGGAACGCCCGGGTGCGCTCCTGGGTGGGGTGGTCCAGCAGGTCGGCGGGCGGGCCCTGCTCGACGATGCGGCCCTCGTCCATGAAGACGACGGTGTCGGCGACCTCGCGGGCGAAGCCGATCTCATGGGTGACGACGATCATCGTGGTGCCGCCGTGCGCCAGGTCCTTGATGACGTCGAGGACCTCTCCGACGAGTTCCGGGTCCAGTGCGGACGTCGGCTCGTCGAAGAGCAGGAGCCTGGGCTCCAGTGCCAGGGCGCGGGCGATCGCGACGCGCTGCTGCTGGCCGCCGGAGAGCTGGCCGGGGTAGGCCGCCGACTTGTCGGCGAGTCCGACCCGCTCCAGCAGCTTCTCCGCCGCCTCGACGGCCTCCTTGCGGGGGCGGCGCAGCGCGGAGACGGGTGCCTCGATGATGTTCTCCGACACGGTGAGGTGCGGGAAGAGGTTGAAGTTCTGGAAGACGAAGCCGATCTTGGTGCGCTGGCGCAGTACCTCGCGCTCGCGCAGCTCGTAGAGTTTGTTGCCGTCCCTGCGGTAGCCGACCAGGGTGCCGTCCACGCTGATCCAGCCCTGGTCGACCTTCTCCAGGTGGTTGATGGTGCGCAGCAGGGTGGACTTGCCGGAGCCGGAGGGGCCGAGGATGACGGTGACCTCGCCGGGCCGCACCGAGAGGTCGATGCCGCGCAGCACCTCCAGGGAGCCGAAGTTCTTGTGCACGGAGCGGATTTCGACCATGGCATCGCTGGGTGCGCTCATCGCACGGCCCCCTTGGCGTAGTGACGTTCGACGTAGTACTGGACGATCGAGAGGACGGTGGTCAGGAGGATGTACCAGGCGGTGGCGACCATGAGCAGCGGGACGACCCGGCCGCTGCGGCCGTAGACGACCTGGACCTGGTAGAAGAGCTCGCCGATCGCCATGACGGAGACGATCGAGGTGCCCTTGAACAGCGAGATGATCTCGTTGGCCGCGTTGGGCAGGATGGAGCGCATCGCCTGCGGGAGCACGATCCGCCGCAGCTGCCGGAGCTTCGGGATGCCGAGGGCGGCCGCCGCCTCCAACTGGCCGCCGCCGACGGCCAGTACGCCTCCGCGCACGATCTCCGCCGCGTACGCCGCCTGGTGCAGCGCGAGGCCCAGGACGGCCGCGCTGACCGCGCCGACCAGGTTCATCGTGTCGAAGGTGAAGAAGCCCGGCCCGAACGGGATGCCGAACTGCAACTCCTTGTAGAGGTAGGCGAGGTTGAACCAGAACAGCAGTTGCACGATGAGCGGGATCGAGCGGAACGCCCAGATGTAGCCGTACGCGACCGTCCTCAGGAACGGGCTGGACGACAGCCGCATGAACGCCAGCACGATGCCGAGCGCGAAGCCGAGGACCGTTCCGTAGAAGGTCAGCTGGAGGGTGAGCCAGACCGCCTTGAGGATGACCGGTGCGGAGAAGAACTGCGCGAAGACGTCCCACTCCCAACCGGGGTTGGTGACCAGCCCGTTGATGAACTGGGCGACCAGGACGGCGGTCACGGCGACGGCGACCCAGCGCCAGGGGTGGCGGACCGGGACGACCGTCAGCGCTCCGTAGTCGGTGCCGGGATCGGCGGCCTTCGGAGCGGGTGGGCCGGCGGCGGCCCCGGCGGGTGGGTCGATGGGTGGATCGCTGGTCAGCGACATGAGTGGAGTCCTTGGGCGCGGTGGCGGCGGTGGTACGGGAAGGGGCGGGCGGTCAGGAGGCGAGGCCCCGCTGACGCCCCCGACAGGAGAGGTCGCGCAGGAAGGTGAGCGCGGCGCGCGCGGCGGCGTCGTTCTGCCGGAAGGCGGGTCCGCCGGTACGGGGCCGGGTGAAGGCCCCGCTGTTGCGGGCGGTGGTGAAGGGGCCCAGTGCGAAGCGGCGCGGGTGCGGGCGGCCGGTGCGGTCCAGCACCCGGCTGTCGGCCGGGTCCACGGAGAGCAGTCCGGTGTCGGTGACGGCGGCCCCCTCGTCGCGCAGCGCGCGCAGCAGGGGGCTCGCGGTGTGCCGGAGCGAGGGGTCGGGGAGACGGGCCTCGACCAGGGCGCGGGCCTCGGTGTGCGCACCGGGGACGGAGGCGCCGGTGGCCCGGAAGAGGCCGTGCTCCTCGTCGGTCTCCACGGTGAGGTCCGCGCCGAGGAAGCGGACGACGCCGGCCCGGGAGAGGGCCAGGAGCTGCTGGAGCCGGGGCCCCGGCGGACCGGAGGCCAGATAGCTGAAGAAGCCGTGCCACCAGCCGCCGATGTCGCCGAGCCGGACGAGCTGGGCGTAGGCGGTGAGCAGCCCGAGGAAGACCGCGAGATCCTCGCTGTGCGACGGGTCGTGACGCCGGGTCAGGTCGGCGGTGATGTAGTCGCGCAGGGCTTCCTGGAGGGCCTCGGGCGATGCGTGGCGGGCGCCGTCGAGGGGCCGGTCCAGGGCGTCGAGGTCGAGCCGGTCGGCGGGGTCGGGCACGGCCTCGGCGATCAGCCCGGCCAGTTCGGGGCTGTCCGGGTCGGCGGCGGCGTACTTCTCGGCGAAGACCTCGTGGGCGAGGGCGGTGCGCTCGGGGTGGGCGGTGAACAGCCGGTGGTAGTGGGCGTGGCCGAGTTCCTTCGTGACCGCCGGCCAGACATCGCGCCGGAAGTCGAGCGGCCCGGGCCTGCTCAGCAGCTCGTCGGCCCACCTCTGGTCCAAGTACCGCGGCGGCGGCGGGCGTTCGCCGGTCCAGCCGTAGCCGATCTTCGCGTGGTACGGGACACCGCGCCGCGATCCGACGTACAGCACGGGTTCACGGCCCGATGGCAGGTAGACCCCGTTCTCGTGGCGTCCGCCGCGTCCCTCGGTGAGCAGGACCATCAGATCGATGAAGGCGAGCCCGAAGCCCCGGACGATGACCGGTTCCCCGGGGCGCAGGGCGTCGAGGTCGCTGTCGGCGGTGAAGTCGGGCGGCAGGTGCACCAGGTCGTGCCGCCGGGCGAAGGCGCTCAGCCGCTCCTGCTCGGGCTCCTCCTCGGCGTCGAGGTGGCCCACGGTCAGCACGACGAGGTCGGCGAGCAGGGGTTCGGCGCGGTCCTGGAGCCGGACGCGCTGGCGGCCGCCGCGGGGTCCGGTGACGCCGAGGGCGGTGGTGCGATGCTCGTGCACGGTGGTGCCGGGCGGCAGGGCGGCCAGGGCGCGGTCGTAGGTCCAGCGCAGATAGGCGCTCTGGAGTCGCCGGGAGGGGAAGTCCGTGCCGGCGAGTCCGTGTATCTCGGCCACCACGGCGGGGTCCGCCGAAGGGACGACGCGGCCCGCGCGGACGTCCTCGGCCCAGGCGTCCAGGGCCGGTCCCGGCACGACGGGGCCGGCCAGGTCCACCGTCTCGTCGGTGAACATGGTGACGTCCTCGGCCATGGAGTTCATCCACAGCAGCGGCGACTGGTCGGGCCGCCAGATCCGCCCGCCGCCCGCCGGGTAGGGGTCGACCAGATGGATGTCCAGGCGCTGATTCCCGTACAGCTCAACGGCGTTGGCGGCGATGCGCTCGATGACGCCGGTGCCGCGCGGGCCGCCGCCGATCACCACGACGCTGGGTACGGAGCTCATCGCGCACCCGCCGTGCCGCGGGCGTAGTACCGCTCCACGTAGCGCTGGCCGATGCTCAGCAGCGTGGTGACGGCCGCGTACCAGAGCGTGGCGACGAGCAGCAGCGGGATGACCTGGTAGGTGCGGTGGTAGACGAGCTGGACGGAGTACAGCAGGTCCTGCACGGCGATGATGCTGACGATGGAGGTGCCCTTGAGGGTGCCGATCAGCATGTTCCCGGCCGGCGGCACGATGGAGCGCATGGCCTGCGGCAGCACGATGCGCCGGAACCGCCGCCAGGGGCCGAGGCCGAGGGACTGGGCGGCCTCCACCTGCCCGCGCTCGACGGAGAGGATCCCGCCGCGCACCACCTCGGCGGCGTACGCGGCCTCGTGCAGGGTCAGGCCGATGACGGCGATGGTGACCGGGCCGAGGAGGCTGACGGTGGAGACGCCGAGGATCTGCGGGTACAGCGCGCCGATGTTGAACCAGAACAGCAGCTGAACCAGGATCGGCGTGGACCTGAAGAGCCAGACGTAGCCCCAACTGACCGCCTGAAGAACCGGGTTGCCCGATAGGCGCATGACCGCGAGCAGGGCTCCCAGCACAAAGCCGAGTACCACGACCACCGCGGTGAGCCAGAGCGTGAGCCAGAGCCCGCGCAGGACGGGGACGGTGCCGAAGTAGGAGAGCACGACGTCCCACTGGAAGGCTTCGTTGCGGATGACCGAGTTCAGCGCCAGCGCGAGCAGCACGAGAACGGCAACAGCCGCTGTCCAGCGGCCTGTTCGGCGTACGGGGACGATGCGCGGGACCGCGTCGGCATCGTCCTTGACGAGCGGCCGGGGGGAGGGAGGGGGCAGCGAGACGGTCTGCGGGGGCATGCGGGAGCTCCGTGGATGCTCAGATCGAACACGGGGCGTGCCTCACACCGGAAACCACACATGGGCCGGGCCCCTCAGCGCCGGTCCATGGGTCCGAGATAAGCGGCGTGCGCGGGGAGTTGTCAAGCCTGTCCACACTGTGAGCTGTAGATCTCACCTCGGTTGACGCGCACTCGGATGCCTGTTCCACTTGGCCCATGCATTCGCAGCAGTGGCTGGTCACCCGCTCCCACATCGACTTCGGTCGTGTGTGGTCCTCTTCCTGTTGAGCTGACTCCCTGCTGTCCGGCTTTACCTGCTCACGCCCTGTTTTTCGGCGTTCGAGCCCCGTTCCTCGCGTGACTTCACCTTCACCACACCGCTCCGCCCTCCCCTCGCACCGCTGAACACATCCGCCGTCCCCCCGTGCCCGCAGGTGGCCCGGGGCGGTCGGCCCATCCCGACGAACCCGGAGAGCACAGCCATGCCCAGATCCCGACATACCGCCCTGTTCACCCTGATCACCGTGGCCGCGCTGACCCTCACCGGCTGCGCCGAGCCGACGGAGGCGGCGGACGGCGGGCCGGACAAGGAAGCGGCTCGGGCGAAGACCCCGACGACGGACGTGGTCTCGAAGGTCCGCAAGGACGAGGCGGCGGCGAAACTGCTGCCGGCCGGGGTCCGGGAGGCGGGCACACTACGGATCGCCGCCGCCATCGGCACCCCGCCCGGAGCCTTCTACGAGCAGGACGGCACCACCCTGGCCGGCGCGGACATCGATTTCGCGGACGCGGCGGCCCGGGTGCTCGGGCTGAAGCTGAAGCGCGAAGTGGCGTCGTTCGAGGCGATCCTGCCGGCGCTGGGCAGCGGAAAGTACGACCTGGGCACGGGGAACTTCGGGGTCACCGACGTACGCCGCAAGACGGTGGACTTCGTGACGTACATCAACGACGGGCAGGGCTTCGCGGTCCGCGAGGACAGCGAGTTGAAGAAGGTCACCGACCTCACCCAGCTGTGCGGGCTGAACGTGGCCACCGGAGCGGGCACCACCTTCGAGGTGACGCTCCAGGAGAATCTGCCCCGGTGCGCGGAGGCGGGCAAGAAGCCGTACGAGGTCAAGACGTACGCCGACCAGAGCGCCGTCTGGCTCTCGCTCCAGCAGAACCGCAGCGATGTGGTGATGTCCACGATCAACGGGCTGCGCTACGGGGTGAGCCAGCAGGAGGGACTGCGCTTCCTCAACGAGTTCAAGCGGCTCGACGTGGGCTTCGCGTTCAAGAAGGGCACCCCGCTGGCCCCCGCCTTCCAGGCTGCGGTCAACCGGCTCAAGGAGGACGGGACCTACGACCGCATCCTGAAGAAGTGGGGCACCACCGAGTCCGCGATCTCGGCCTCGGAGATCTCGCCGCCCGAACTGAAGTGACCTGACGTCGGCTCCGCCCGCCGCATCGGCGGGCGGAGCCCGTTCAGCAGTCGCAGCCGCAGGACTCCCCGCAACAGCAGCAGCCCTCGCCGCAGTCGCCGCAGCAGCTGCAGGCCTCGCAGCAGTCGCCGCAGCTCTGGCACGGCGACTGCCGCTGCTCCCTGCTCCAGGGGTCCTCGAAGCTCCCGCAGCACATCTGGCAGGTGCAGGCGAGCCCGGCCCAGACCAGGCATCCGGCGATCAGCCCGCGCCGGTCGCGGGGCGGGCGCGGCGGAGGCGGCGAGCCCGGGCCGCCGGGCGGCGGACCGTACGGATGTCCGGGCGTCGGACCGTACGGCTGACCGGGCGGCGCGCCGTAGGGATTTCCCGGCGGCGGCCCGAAGGCACCCTCGGGCAGCTGAAGCCCCTGCTGACCCTGGTGGGAGCAGGAGGCGGTGCCGAACGCCCGGTCGACCGAGCGCCGCAGCTCATGGGCGAGGAGGACGTGGACGAGCTTGCCGTCGGTGAACTCCGCCTCCCGCAGGGCGAGCCGCACGCCGTGCAGCGCGTCGTCGCAGAGCCGGCGCGCCTCGGACAGCGGGGTGCCGGTGGCGGTGAGCGGGTTCCAGGCGCCCGACGCGGCGTCGGCCTCCTGGTCCTCCACGGCGTCCAGGAGATGGGCGAGCCGTCCGAAGAGCCGGCCGGCCTCCGCGAGCGGCGCGGCGTTCTGCGGCTTCCCGGCAAGAACGGCGGTGTGCGCGAAAGCGGCCGCGGTGGCGGTCTCGGTCGGTTCGGTGACCGTCAGCAGCGGGGTGCCGGGCCCGGCGAGCGTCTCGATCCCGGTCTGCCGGTCGACCGCGTCGACCAGGAGGGCGGTGTCGAAGCCGAGGGCCGCCCCGGTCCGCGCGCCCGCCCGGTCCCACCCGGCGGCCACCCGGCGCGCGGCGGCGGCGACCGGGCGGCGGGCCAACAGCCCGTCCCGGTCGGCGACGTGGTCGCGGACCTTGGCCGAGGCGAGGACGAGCGAGACGGCTGCGGCGAGCCGCGCCCCTTCCCCCTTGGCGACGGGCGCGGTGCGCATGGCGCGCAGCGGGCAGGGACCGGCGGTGCGGCGACCCTCGGGCACCCGGCCCGTCTGAGCCTCCGTCAGGACGGAGACGATCAGGCCGTCATAGTTCGTGACGATACGAGCGAACTGTCCGTGATCCGCCCTCAGGGCCAGGCACAGACCGCAGAGATGGGCCATCCACTCGACCCTGAGACCTTCGGAGAGCCGATGGGTACAGGGCCTGACGATTCCGAACACGACGATCCCCCGGGAGCCGTTCAGCCGGTGCGCGACGCTCGCGCACCAAAGCGTCGTGCATCGTATCGAGTGACCCGTTCACCCGTACGTCCCCCGGATCACCCGTACGGCCGGAGCATCATATTTTCCTTCTACAAGCCCCCTTATGCGGGAGGAACCCTGACGAATCGCCACATCTTCTGCACCAGTAGCGTCACGAATCGCCTGCGAGCCGACTATCTACTTGGCGCGGTATCCGCATCATGGACGACCATAGGGATACGAAAGAGATGCGGAACACCAAGGAACCGCGGTGAGAGGAGGCGTCCATGGGATCGGTGCGCAAGGCAAGTGCCTGGCTGGGCCTCGTAGAGGACAACGACGAGCGGTACTACGACGACGAGTACGCCGAGGGTGCGGAGACCGGTACGGGCAACCAGGCCTGGGTCACCGACCCACGGGTGCAGGTGGCCGCGGAGACGGCCGAGGAGCGGGACCGCCGGATCGCGACGGTGACCCCGGACAGCTTCCGGGACGCACGCGCCATCGGCGAGCTCTTCCGGGACGGCGTCCCGGTGATCGTCAATCTCACGGCCATGGACCCCGCCGACGCCAAGCGCGTGGTGGACTTCGCCGCAGGGCTGATCTTCGGCCTGCGCGGTTCAATCGACCGGGTGGCCACCCGCGTCTTCCTGCTGTCCCCCGCCGACACCCAGGTGGTGGCGGGCGAAGCCGCCGGCCGCAAGGCCGACGGCTTCTTCAACCAGAGCTGAGCAGGGCGCTCGCCGGAAAGATCCGGTCAACGCATCCGGCCGGCGCGCGCGTACCGGCGCGTCCCGTTCACCGGAAGGCGTCGAGACCGGTGAGCGCCTTGCCCAGTACCAGCTGGTGCATCTCCACGGTTCCCTCGTAGGTGAGCACCGACTCCAGGTTCGTGGCGTGCCGCATCACCGGATACTCCAGCGAGATCCCGTTGGCCCCGAGGATCGTGCGCGAGGTGCGGCAGATCTCGATCGCCTCCCGCACGTTGTTGAGCTTGCCGAAACTGACCTGCTCCGGCCGGAGCCTGCCCGCGTCCATGCGGCGGCCCAGGTGGTGGGCGAGCAGGATGCCCTTGTGCAGCTCCAGGGCCATGTCCGCCAGCTTGGCCTGGGTGAGCTGGAAGCCGCCGATCGGCCGGCCGAACTGTTCCCGGTTCCTCGCGTAGTCGAGGGCCGACTCGAAGCTGGCCCGCGCCGCGCCCATGGCGCCCCAGACGATGCCGTAGCGCGCGTGGCTCAGACAGCTGAGCGGACCGCGCAGCCCGCTCGCGTCCGGAAGCACCGCGTCGGCGGGCAGCCGCACCTCGTCCATGACCAGCTCGCTGGTGACCGAGGCGCGCAGCGACCACTTGTGGTGGATCTCCGGGGCCGAGAAGCCGGGGGCGTCGGTCGGCACGACGAATCCCCGGATGCCCCGCCCGTCCGCGCCCTCGTCGGTCTGCGCCCAGACGACGGCGACCCCGGCGACCGAACCGTTGGTGATCCACATCTTGCGGCCGGTGAGGATCCAGTCCTCGCCGTCGCGTTTGGCGTACGTCCGCATCCCGGCCGGGTCGGAGCCGTGGTCGGGCTCCGTCAGGCCGAAGCAGCCGATGATCTCGCCGGACGCCATGCCGGGCAGCCACCGCTGCTTCTGCTCCTCGGAGCCGAAGCGGTGGATCGCGTACATGGCGAGCGACCCCTGTACGGAGACGAGTGAGCGGATCCCGGAGTCGGCGGCTTCCAGCTCCAGGCAGGCGAGCCCGTACTGGACGGCGCTCGCCCCGGCGCAGCCGTACCCGTCCAGCGACATACCGAGCGCGCCCAGCGCGCCGAGCTCCCGGGCCAGCTCCCTGATTCCGGGCAGCTCGCCCTTCTCGTACCAATCGGCGATGTGCGGCAGGACGCAGTCGGTGGCCCAGGTGCGGACGGTGTCGCGGATCGCGAGGTCGTCGGGGCCGAGCAGGTCGTCGATGCCGAGGGGATCCGACGCGTCGAACGGCGGGAGCTTCGACGGCTTCGGTGACTCGGTGCTGGACATGAGGGTGCCTCCGGCGGCTCGCACGGTGCTCGGAGGGACCGGGAGACGCCCGCCCTCCGAAAACTAGCAGTGGTAGTCAGGGCGTCGTGCTGACGTTACGGCTCAGTGTGCCGCTCGTCCAGAGCCGGTCGCCTCGGCCGGCTCGCGCCGCGCGGGCACCATCGGGCGCGGGGCCGGGCGGTCCGGCCCGGCCGGCCGGGCGGCGCCGGGGACCCGGTGTTCGACCGCCCCGTACGAGGAGGCCCCGTACGAGGAGGCCGTGGACGCGGAGGCCGTGGACGCGGCGTCGTCGGCCTCGGCCCGGCGACATGCCTCCTTCGGCGGGCAGTCCATGACCTTCGGCAGCCGCAGGGCGGCCAGCGCCCCGAGCAGCAGCAGCCCCGCGCTGACGAACAGCGTGACGTGGAGTCCGCCGATGAAGGCGTGCCGGGCCGTGGAGCGCAGCAGGTCGCCCATCGGGCCGCCCAGTTGCGCGGCCACCTGATAGGCCTCGCCCAGCGAATGGGAGGCCTCCGCCCCGGCGCGGGCGGGGACGCCCTTCTCGCGCAGACCGGCGAGGCCGGGGGCGTAGGCGGCGTTCATGACACTGCCGAGCAGGGCGATGCCGAGGCCCGCGCCCAGTTGGTAGGAGGTCTCCCCTATGGCCGCCGCGCCACCCGCCCGCTCCGGCGGGGCGTCGCTGAGCATCGACTCGTACGCCCCGAAGAGCGTGGTCTGGAGGCCGAAGCCGAGCAGGACGAAAGCGCAGGTCAGCAGGGCGGGACGGTCGTGCTGGCCCATCGAGGTGAGCAGCAGCACCGAGGTCGCGGTGAGGACGAAGCCCCAGCCGACCATCCGGCGCGGCCCGACCCGGCGCAGGGTGTGCGAGCCGGTGGCGCCCGCGGCCATCGCCGCGAAGGTCAGCGGCAGCAGCCGCAGCCCGGTCTCCAGCGGGCTGAGCCCCAGCACCAGCTGGAGGTACTGGACGGCGATCAGCTGGAGGCCGACCAGCGCCAGCATGGCGAGCACGATGCAGCCGACGGCGGTGGAGAAGGCCGGGCGGGCGAACATCGAGACGTCGATCAGCGGATGCCTGCGGCGTTTCTGACGGCGTACGAAGAGGATCAGGAGCGCGAGCCCGAGGGCCAGCGGGCCCAGCGAGACCGGATCCAGGAGCCCCGCGCCGCTGCCCAGACGCTTCACGCCGAGCACGACGCCGAGCACTCCCGCCGCGGCGGTCAGCGCGCCCAGCACGTCCCACGGGCCGTCGTCGCCGCCACGCGACTCGGGCAGCAGCCGGCGGCCCAGCGGCAGGATCACGGCCATCAGCGGGATGTTGATCAGAAAGACCGAGCCCCACCAGAAGTGCTCGACCAGGAAGCCGCCGACGACCGGTCCGGTGGCGGCGCCGACCGCGGCGACCGCGGTCCACACGCCGATGGCGAGCGCCCGCTCCCGGCGGTCGGGGAAGACCTGGCGCAGGATCGACAGCGTGGCGGGCATGATCATCGCGCCGCCGACGCCGAGGAGAGCGCGGGCCGCTATTAGTACGGCCGGGGTGTCGGCCGTCGCGGCGAGCGCGGAGGCGACGCCGAACAGCGCGTAGCCGAAGAGCAGCACGCGGCGTCTGCCGATCCGGTCACCCAGCGTGCCGAAGAGGATGAGCAGCGAGGCGCAGACGAGGGGGTAGGCGTCGACGATCCACAGGAGGGCCGTTCCGCTGGGACGCAGGTCCTCGGTGACGGCCGGAACGGCGACGTGGAGCACGGTCGCGTCGAGTGCGACGACCAGGAGACTGAGGCAGAGGACCACGAGGACGACCCAGCGGTTGGCGTCGTCGGCGGCCTTGCGCAGCCGGACCCCGGCCGTGGTCGTCCCGGACATCTGCATACCTCCCGATGAGTCCCTCGCGCTGGGCGGCCCGACGGTGACGTGGGGTGCGCGTCCCCAGGGCCTGTCGTCGGACTGCCGTCGTCGACCGAAGGGCGGCCGGGCGACGTCCGGTGCGTGCGATCGCCAGGCGCCGGAATGGTCTCGTAGCGGAGCTACTAGGGCATTTCGGCAACGCCGCGAGCGTGCGTGCCAGACACCGCCCGGCAGACGGCAGTCCGACGACAGGCCCTGGGGCCCGGCATCGACGGGCGAGTGAGCCGTCAGCGTACGCGAGTCCGGCGAGGTCACCTGTGGTCCACGTCATACCGCGCTCCGCCGCACAGTGTGGCGTACGCCCTTCCGGAACCGGCCGGGGGCTCCCGCCCGAGGAGCCGTGACGCCCGCCGTGACGGGGGTCCCGGCGGGCGTCGAGGGGCGCGACGCGACGGCGCGCGCCTCCCCCGAATGGCGGGATCAATTGCCGCGGATTCCGGTGCGCCTCTTTTTCCGAGAGATCAAACACGCTTACGAACGGAACCGACGGGCAATTGGCCACAAGATCACGGAGATTCTTCTCCGCGCCCGGAAAAGACGCCGTTCCGAGACGAAGTCCACATCACATCGTCATCACAAAGAGCCCGGATTGGCCTGCTCACACACTCACTCGCTGTAACGTCGATTGGGTGCGTACCGACATCTTTGCCCGGCTGGACCGGGAGCCGGAACCGCCGAAGATAGTGGCACCGCGGATGAGCCGTCACCGCATCGCCCTCTTCGGCGGGACGTTGGCGTTCTATCTCGCCCTCGTCTGGGCGGTGCTGATCACGTCCTGGCTGGTGGCCCTGGACTGGAAGGTCATGCTGTTCCGGCCCTACCAGCAGTGGCCCGAACTGCACGCCTTCCTGGACTACTACGTCGTGCTCGGCCAGCGCGGCCCCACAGCGGTGATGGTCGCCTGCTGGCTGGGCTGGCGCTCCTGGCGTCAGCACACGCTCCGGCCGCTGCTGGTCCTCGGCACGTCCCTGCTGCTGCTCAATGTGACGGTGGGCGCGGTCAAGCTGGGGCTCGGGCGGCTCGGCCCGCACTACGCGACACAGATCGGCTCGGCCGAGATGTTCGCCGGCGGCGATATATTTCCCTCCGGGCACACCGCGAACGCCGTCGTGACCTGGGGAATCCTCGCCTATCTGGCCACCACGCCACGCGCCAGGCGCTATCTGTCGGCGGTGTCCGCGACGGTCTCGCTGGGCGTCGGCCTCACCACCGTGTACATCGGTACGCACTGGCTCAGCGACGTCGTGCTGGGCTGGGCGGCCGGGCTGCTCATCCTTCTGGCGCTGCCCTGGTTCGAGCCGCTGATCGCCCGGACCGAGGCCTGGATCTTCGCGATGCGCGAGCGGTGGCGCGAGCGGCGCGACGGCGCCCGCCCGGCACCCATGGCCGGGACCGGGTCAGGGTCGGAGCCGCAGCCGGTCCTGCTCCCGCAGTCGATGGCCGGCGACGGTCTCGCCGCCGAGACCGTGACCGCCGCGGCCGAGCCGGTGCTCCCCGCGGGACATCCGGCCCCGGGCGCCAGGGCGCGGGCCCACGGCGGGCACCCCGCGCGTCCGGGCTCCATGCCGGTCGCCCCTGCGGGCGTCCGCCGTCCGCCGCCGCACACGGAGCGGGGCGCGCGCGGCACCGGCAGCCCGGCGCGTCCGATGACCGGCGGCTGACCCCCGCTCCCCCGCGAACGCGGGGACGGGGTGCGCGCACAGCCTCACCCACACGCACCACACCGAAGGCCCCGACCGCGGTCGGGGCCTTCGGTCGTCGGGGGGCCCGGTGCGGCTTGGGGCCCGGTGCGGCTTGGCGGGTCACCCCTCCCAGCAGCGCGTCACCGTGTCGTCCTCGACCTGGAAGTTGATGCGGCCGTGACGGAACTCCATGGTGAGGAACGCGCCCGGGGGAACGGCCCGGACCGTGTCCCAGCCGCGGCTCCTGGCCTGTCGCTCGGCGGCGTCGGCGGCGAGACCGACGTACGACTCGGCGGCGTCGTCCGGCTGGGCTGGAGGGGTCGGTAGAGATGCCATGCCTTCACCGTAGGCGGCCCCGGACCGTGACGGAAGGCCGGGCCTGGAGGGCGTTCCCCTGCATCCCCACATGCCGTGGCGGTCACGCTTGTGTCACAGGATCCCCACACGTGTATACGCGGTCCTATTCACTCGAACGGCCCGATCGGAAGCATCGGCGCCCATTAACGGGAAACCCCGTCCACCGGCGTGAGGGGGGTGCCTGAAGCCTTCCGGAATCATGGGATGACCTGCTTCTTTTCCCATCGGCGGGGAGGGCCGCCCGAATGGCCGGGACACCGGAAATTCCCGCCCCCGTAAACCGGCCTTTCCTTAACCGCACGCTTCTCCCACCCGCCCGCCGGGCGCGGAACGGCGGGCCCGGCAACACACCCGGAGTCTCACGATCCGTCGAGCGCGCGCGTGAGCCGGTCCCTCGCCTCTCCCATGACCTCGATCAGCTCGGGCGGCTCGATCACCTCGAAATCGATCCCCATCATCAGCACGTGGATCACCAGCACGGTGAGGTCCGGCGCGCCCGCGGTCAGCCGGCAGGTGTCCGCGTCCACGGCCTCCAGCACCCCGGCGGACGGCGACACCCGCCGGGCGGCCTCCGCCAGCGGGGCCTTCAGCAGGACCACGGCCCGCGCCGCGTACGCCGAGACCGCGACGCCCCGGGAGACGTACTCCGCCAGATCGTTGGCCGGCGGGGGGCGGGGGACGAAACGGGGGCCGTGCGGCGGGGTCGGGGTGATCCGGTCCACCCGGAAGGTACGCCAGTCCGCCCGGTCCGGATCCCAGGCCACCAGATACCAGCGGTGCTCGGTGCAGACGAGCCGGTGCGGCTCCACGGTCCGGCGCGAGACCTCCCCGCCGTGGCTCCGGTAGGCGAACCGGAGCCGCTCCGCGTCCCGGCAGGCGGCCGCCAGCTCGGTGAGCACAGCGGGGTCCACGGCGGAGTCGTCCGCCCCGCGCAGCATCGGCACGGTGAACGCGCCGAGCGCGCTCACCCGGCGGCGCAGCCGGTTCGGCAGCACCTGTTCCAGCTTGGCCAGCGCGCGTACGGAGGTCTCCCCGATGCCCTCGATGCCGTGCCCGGCGGCCGTGCGCAGGCCGACGGCGACCGCGACGGCCTCCTCGTCGTCCAGCAGCAGCGGCGGCAGCTCGGCGCCGGCCCCGAGCTGGTAGCCGCCGCCGGTGCCCCTGCTGGCGTTCACCGGATAGCCCAGGTCGCGCAGCTTGTCGACGTCCCGGCGCACGGTGCGCGGGGTGACGCCGAGCCGGTCGGCCAGATCGGCGCCGGACCAGTCCCGGTGGGCCTGGAGCAGTGAGAGCAGGCGCAGCAGTCGTGCCGAGGTCTCCAACATGCGGGTGAGTCTGCCAGGGATTGCGGACAGCTCCGGTCCGCAATCCCCTCGGCCGCAATCCCCTCGGCTCGCGATCCGCTCCGCCCGCGAGCCCTCCGCCCGCGAGCCCCTCCCTCAGCGGTCCGCCGGTCCGGGCTCCAGCCGGAGACAGAGGTCGTTGTCGGCGGTGTAGCAGGGGGTGGCGAGCACTCCGGGGGCCGGCGCCCGGGTCGGGTAGACGAAGGACTTGTTGCGGGACCAGACGTCGTCGAGGATGCGGGAGATCCTGACCCCGGGCGCGCCCGCCGCCGGGACCAGCCACAGCTGCCAGAGCTGCGCCCCGTCCACCGGCCCCTCGGCCGGCGGGCCGTAGGGCAGGGTGAAGGCGAAGGCGCCGGGCGGCCCGTCGGCGGGGGTGAGCGGGAAGCGGTGCGCCCGGTCCCGATCCCCTGGCAGCCGGGCCTCCACGGCGGCCCCCTCCCCCACGGCGACGCCGTACAGCACGCCCTCGACCGTCATGCCGGCCGGGCCGACGACGACGGCTCCCGCCTCGGCGTGCGGGGCGCGGACCCAACAGCGCAGGGCGAGCCGGCCGTCGGCGGTCGGGTAGGGAACCCGGGCGCTGACGCTCGTGGCTCCGGTGTCCGGGCTGCGGTCGACGAGGGCCCGCAGGTCCCGCAGCCCCGGCTCCACGGTCCGGGCGGTCTCGGATCCCGGCTCCTCGACATAGGCGTCCCAGCGCCCCTCGGACAGTTCGGTGGAGGCCGGGAGCACCGCCCGCAGCCGCCCGGGGCCGGACCCGCTGAGCGGGATCCGCACCGTGCCGCCGGGCCTGCCGCCGGCCGCGCCCCGGCGCCGCAGGAGCAGCACGGACGCGGGGGCGGGGGCCGGGGCGGTCAGCTCGAAGGTGAGCGTCCCGGCCGGATCGGCGGCGCAGTCGGCCCGTACGGCGGCTATGGCGGGGGTCATGCGGCCCTTCCCTTGCGGAGCGCGTCGGCGGCTTTGTAGCGCAGGGCGTAGGCCCCGTCGAGGACGCTGCCCCGGGTGCGGTGCAGCGCGGTGCGCAGGGCGCCGTGCCCGTGCCCCTGGGCGCCGCGGGCGACCAGTTCGGTGAACAGGCTCTCGTGTCGCTCGGCGATCCGCGCCGGGTCGAAGCGGGCCGAGGCGCTGAGCGCGGCCCCGCCCATCCGGTGGCGCAGTTCGTCGTCCTCGATCAGCTGGAGCAGCGCGGCGGCGATCGCGTCCGGGTCGCCGACCGGGACCAGACGCCCGTCGACGCCGTCCTCGACGATCTCGGCCGGTCCGTGCGGGCAGTCGGTGGCGACGACCGGCAGACCGCCGCGCATCGCCTCGACGATCGTCATGCCGAAGGACTCGCGGTCCGAAGTGACGGCGGCGATCGACCCCTTGGGCCACTCGGCCTCCATCGGGTTGGCCGAGCCCATCAGGAACACGTGGTTGTGCAGGCCGAGTTCGTCGACGAGGGTGCGCAGCGACGCCTGTTCGTCGCCGGTCGCGTCCCCGCCGCCGTAGATGCGCAGCCGCCAGTCCGGGCGGGCCGCGGAGACCTGGGCGAAGGCCCGCACCAGGAGGTCGTAGCGCTTGACCCGGTGCAGCCGGCCCGCCGCGACGACCCACTTCAGGTCGCCGCTCGCGGGCGGACAGGCGGGCTCGGGAACGGCGTTGGGGATGGCCTCGATCCGCACGCCCGGCAGCTTCAGCCGGCTTCGGTAGTCGTCCGCGTCGGCACGGGTGACGGTGGTGAGCGCGTCGAGCAGGGTGTACCGGTGGGCGATCTCGCGGCGCAGCCGGTAGTTGTGGCTGTCGAGCGTCAGGTGCTCCTGTCCGACGCGCACCGGTCCGCGGCGGGTCCCCCGGCTGAGGTGCACGTTGAGCCCGGGGCGGGTGCCGACGACGACGTCCGCCTCGGTCGCCCGGAGATGGGCGGCGATGCGGGTGTCGGTGAGCCTGCTGTACTGCTTGTGCCTGCTGTCCCCGCGCGGGAACACCGCTGCGGGCCGGGCGTGTTCGGGGTCGCCGCCGTCGTACGTGGCGCTCTTCTTCCGCAGGTCCACGAGGTGGCGCAGCGTCACGCCCTCGGGTGCGCCGAGGACGGGGGCGTCACGGTGCCGGAAGACGGACACGATCTCGACGTCGTGCTGCTCGGCGAGCGTACGGGCGAGCGTGAACGTCGTCCGAATGGTTCCTCCGATTCCGTAGGCATTGTGCAGAAGAAAAGAAATATGCATGGTTTCGCTGTTTCCCCTGTCGGCCGGCCTTGTCAAGTCTGCGCTTCCCGGCGATTTTCCGCCCGAAATACACCGGGAAATCCCGGAGCATCCGCGACATCCCTCACGGTATGCCCGCCCCACCGTCGAACCGCCGCTGACCTGCGGGTTCCGGAGGCATTCAATCCGGATAGCCGCAGGCCCCGGAAGTAACGGGACCGCGGGTGCGGGCCACCGGTGCGGTAACCGGGACGGCTACCGCCACCCGTTCACCAAGACTTTCCTCCGAGCTTGACGTAGGAGAATGCCGAGAGGTTGCCTGCTCCCCGGTAAAAACTTCCCCGCCGGAACGCGGGAGCCGTACGTCGACTGCTCGACGTACCGATGTGTCGACCTGTGCCGCACTTCCGTGCGCCCCGGTGCGTGACCCCGGCCACGGATCCCGCGTTGTCTCTTCATGGAGCCCGGGAACCACCCGGCCCACGCACCGAGTTCGAGGAGTCCCCGTGCCGCGCATGCTCGACGTCAGCCAGGACGTACGCGCCGAGATCGGCGACGACGAAGCCGACCGGCTGCTCGTCGGCGACAACGCCCCGGGCAGTTACGACTGCACCTCCTGCCGCACCCCCGGCGACTCCGACCAGGAACGCACCAGCACGGTGCTCTTCATCGGCGACGAGACCGCGGTCCTCGCGTTCGCCCACGCGACGTGCATCCCCTCGCAGGTCGTCAAGGTCGCCGAGGACCAGCTCCAGGGCGCGGTGCGCAGCATCACCGGAAGCGAGCAGCAGGATACGGAGGGGCGCATGCCCGAACAGGCCGTCCTCGGCATCACCAGCGGACTCGTCCTCATCGAGGACGATCTCCGTCCGGCCCTGGTCGTCGAACCGACCGGCCCGGTCGCCCGGCCCGGCACCGACGGCAGCGGGGGCGACGAGTTCCTCCAGCTGCTGCTGGAGCAGGGCTTCCGCCCCGCCCCCGACATGAACCGGCTGCCGGAGGTCCTCGCGGGCTGGTCCGTGCTGCTGGCGGTGGGCCAGCTGCACGCCGTGCTGCAGCCGAGCGCCGGCGGCGGCAACCCGGTCGCCTGGTGGCAGGCCCACCAGCCGCTCCAGGTGACCGACGGCTGGCGGGCCGCGGTCAACAAGTCGCAGACGGTCCTCGTCTTCGCCGCCCCGGCCGGCACCATCGGTCAGCAGCCGCGCGAGGACCTGCTCCGGGACGCCCTGGAGAAGGCCGCGGTCAACGGGCTGCTGGTCGCCGCGTCGATGCCGCTGGCCGGGACCTGATCGTGTCCGGCCGGCTCGGACGCCCCCGCCGAACAGCGTTTTCTCCGGCGGAGCCGCATCCGACGGGCGGTGAGGTCGTTGGCACCTACGTGCACTCATACGACTCCTCCCGCCAGCATCAGAGTCAGATCCCTGCCATGCGTCCTTCGCAGGATCCGTCGGGGGGCGTGTCCCCCACCCCGATCTACGACGCGCTGTACTCCGAGTACCGGCGCTCGTTCCGGGCGTTGCCGGGCGACCGGAGCGGCGAGGAGAATCTCGGTTTCCCGGCCTTCGGCGCCGGTCTCTTCGCCTCCAGGACCGCGCTGAGCGGCCACCCCGCGCCCTCCGGGCACGGCGGCAACGGTGGGCCCAACGGCCAGGGCGGGGGTGGCGGGCAGAGCCCGCACACCGGGGGCCTCGGCTCCTGGCAGCGGGTGGGGCGGCATGCGGGGCGCCCCCGGCCCGCGGCGCTGCCGCCGGGGTCACGGGACTCCTGAGGCCCCACGACGCGGGACTCCTGAGGCCCCACGACGAAGGCCGCACGACGAAGCCCCGGGCCGCTCTCGCGAGAGCGGCCCGGGGCTTCGTCGTGCGCCGGTGCTACTTGTTGCGGCCGCGCTTCTCGCGGACCCGGACGGAGATGTGGATCGGGGTGCCCTCGAAGCCGAACTCCTCGCGCAGACGGCGCTCGACGAAGCGGCGGTAGCCGTGCTCCAGGAAGCCGGAGGCGAAGAGCACGAAGCGCGGGGGCTTGGTGCCCGCCTGGGTGCCGAAGAGGATCCGCGGCTGCTTGCCGCCGCGGATCGGGTGCGGGTGGGAGGCGACGATCTCACCGAGGAAGGCGTTGAGCCGGCCGGTGGGGATGCGGGTCTCCCAGCCCTCGATCGCGGTCTCGATCGCCGGGACCAGCTTCTCCATGTGCCGGCCGGTGAGGGCCGAGACGTTGACGCGCGGGGCCCAGGAGATCTGCGCGAGCTCCGTCTCGATCTCGCGCTCCAGGTAGTAGCGGCGCTCCTCGTCGAGGGTGTCCCACTTGTTGAAGGCGACGACCAGGGCGCGTCCGGCCTCCACGGCCATGGTGATGATCCGCTGGTCCTGGACGCTGATGGACTCGCTGGAGTCGATCAGGACGACGGCGACCTCGGCCTTCTCGACGGCGGCGGCCGTACGCAGCGAGGCGTAGTAGTCCGCGCCCTCCTGGAGGTGGACGCGGCGGCGGATACCGGCCGTGTCGATGAACTTCCAGGTGATGCCGCCGAGCTTGATCAGCTCGTCGACCGGGTCGCGGGTGGTGCCGGCCTGCTCGTTGACGACGACCCGGTCCTCGCCCGCGACCTTGTTCAGCAGGGAGGACTTGCCGACGTTCGGGCGGCCGATCAGGGCGATGCGGCGGGGGCCGCCGAGGGCGGTGCCGAACTTCTGGGCCGGGGCGTCGGGCAGGGCCGCCAGGACCGCGTCCAGCATGTCGCCGGTGCCGCGACCGTGCAGCGAGGAGACCGGGTAGGGCTCGCCGAGGCCCAGCGACCACAGGGCGGTGGCGTCGGCCTCGCCGCTCTGTCCGTCGACCTTGTTGGCGCAGAGGACGACGGGCTTGCCGGCCCGGCGCAGCAGCTTGACGACGGCCTCGTCGGTGTCGGTGGCGCCGACGGTCGAGTCGACGACGAAGACGACCGCGTCGGCCGTCTCGATGGCGTACTCGGCCTGGGCGGCGACGGAGGCGTCGAGGCCCAGCACGTCCTGCTCCCAGCCGCCGGTGTCGACGACCTTGAAGCGGCGTCCGGCCCATTCGGCCTCGTAGCTGACGCGGTCGCGGGTGACGCCGGGCTTGTCCTGCACGACGGCCTCGCGGCGGCCGATGATCCGGTTCACCAGGGTCGATTTGCCGACATTGGGGCGGCCGACGACGGCGAGCACGGGAAGCGGGCCGTGACCGGCCTCGTCGAGGGCGCCCTCGACCTCCTCGGGATCGAAGCCTTCCTGCGCGGCGAGCTCCATGAACTCCGCGAACTCGGCATCGCCAAGTGCTCCGTGCTCGTGGCCCGAGCCGTCGGAGTGAATCTGGTCGTTCATGAAGTCCGTTCCTCTTTGCATCATCATCGATGGACCGCGATCACCGCGGTCCACTACTCAAGTCTCGCCTATCGCCCGGTGAGGCGCTTGGCACTTTCCAGGTGGGCGGTCAGCTTCGCCTGGATCCGCAGGGTCGCCTCGTCCAGCGCCCTGCGCGTCCGCCGCCCGTCGCCGGCGCTCGCGTCGAACGCGTCGCCGAAGACGACGTCGACCCGGCTGCGCAGCGGGGGCAGCCCCCGTATCAACCGTCCGCGGCGCTCGGTGCTTCCCAGAACGGCCACGGGGACGATCGGAGCCCCGCCGCGTACCGCGAAGTACGCGAGTCCGGCCCGCAGCGAGGCGAAGTCTCCTACGCCGCGGGTGCCCTCGGGGAAGATCCCGAGGACGCCGCCGTCCTCCAGCACGCCGAGCGCGTGGGTGATGGCGGTGCGGTCGACGACTCGACGGTCCACCTCGATCTGCCCGATTCCGTGCAGGAACGGGTCGAGGGGGCCGACGAACGCCTCCTTCTTGATCAGGAAGTGCACCGGCCGGGGCGCGGTGCCCATCAGCATCGGTCCGTCGATGTTGTGGGAGTGGTTCACCGCGAGTATGACGGGTCCGGCGGCGGGCACGCGCCACGCGCCCAGGACTCTGGGCTTCCACAGCCCGTACATCAGGCCGATGCCGATGGATCGCCCGACGGCCGCTCCGCGCAGCGTGGGCGCGCCTGTGGCATCGCTCACGCGGCGACCCGCTTCCCCTCGACGAGGGTGACGACGCACTCGATGACCTGCTGGAGGGTCAGCTCGGTGGTGTCCACCTCGACGGCGTCGTCCGCCTTGGCGAGCGGCGAGGTCTTGCGGCCGGAGTCGGCGGCGTCCCGCTTGATCAGGGCCTCGCGGGTGGCGGTCAGGTCGGAGCCCTTGACCTCGCCGCTGCGGCGGGCGGCGCGCGCCTCCGGGGAGGCGGTGAGGAAGATCTTGAGGTCGGCGTCGGGCAGCACGGTGGTGCCGATATCCCGGCCCTCGACGACGATGCCGCCGGTCGCGGCCGCGGCGATGGAGCGCTGGAGCTCCGTGATGAGCGTGCGCACCTCGGGGACGGCGCTGACGGCGCTGACCTTGGAGGTGACCTCCTGGGTGCGGATCGGGCCCGAGGCGTCCTCGCCGTCGACGGTGATCGTCGGGGCGGCGGGGTCGGTACCGGAGACGATCACCGGCTTGGCGGCGGCGGTCGCGATCTCGGCCGGGTTGCCCACGTCGATGCCGTTGCTCAGCATCCACCAGGTGATGGCCCGGTACTGCGCGCCGGTGTCCAGGTAGCTCAGGCCGAGCTTGGCGGCGACGGCCTTGGACGTGCTCGACTTGCCGGTGCCCGAGGGCCCGTCGATGGCGACGATCACGGAGGAGCGTGCGGTTTCCACGGTGGTGGACACCTTCCTGGTACACGGTGCGGGGACGGACGGGCCTTGAGGACGGCCTCGTACCAGGTTACCGAGTACCGGGCGGGCCCTTGTACCCCGTACGGGGGAGGCGGGCCACCCGGGCGGGGGTGGCGCCCGCCCCGTCGTACGGGACCGGGCTCAGCCGCGGATCGACCAGCCGCGTTCCTGGAGGGCCGCGCCGAGTACCGGGGCGGCGCTGGGCTCGACCATGATCTGGACGAGGCCCGCCTGCTGGCCGGTGGCGTGCTCGATGCGGACGTCCTCGATGTTGACCCCGGCCCGGCCGGCGTCGGCGAAGATCGCGGCCAGCTCACCCGGCTTGTCGCCGATGAGGACGGCCACGGTCTCGTAGGAGGTGGGGGCCGCGCCGTGCTTGCCGGGGACCCGGACGCGGCCCGCGTTGCCGCGGCGCAGGACGTCCTCGATGGCGTCGGTGCCCGCGCGCCGCTTCTCCTCGTCGGCGGAGTGCAGGCCGCGCAGCGCGGTCACGGTCTCCGCCAGGTCGGCGGCGACCCCGGCGAGGACGTCCGCGACCGGGCCGGGGTTGGCGGAGAGGATCTCCACCCACATCCGGGGGTCGGACGCGGCGATCCGGGTGACGTCGCGGATGCCCTGCCCGCACAGCCGTACGGCGGTCTCGTCGGCCTCCTCCAGCCGGGCGGCGACCATCGAGGAGATCAGCTGCGGGGTGTGCGAGACGAGGGCCACGGCCCGGTCGTGGGCGTCGGCGTCCATGACGACGGGGACGGCCCGGCACAGGGCGACGAGCTCCAGCGCGAGGTTGAGCACCTCGGTGTCGGTGTCCCGGGTCGGGGTGAGGACCCAGGGGCGGCCCTCGAAGAGGTCGGCGGTCGCGGCGAGCGGCCCCGAGCGCTCCTTGCCGGCCATCGGGTGCGTACCGATGTACGGGGTGAGGTCGAGGCCGAGCGCCTCCAGCTCGCGGCGCGGGCCACCCTTGACGCTGGCGACGTCCAGGTAGCCGCGGGCCACCCCGTCGCGCATGGCGGTGGCGAGGACGGCGGCGGTGTGCGCGGGCGGTACGGCGACGATCGCCAGGTCGACGCGGCCTTCCGGCGCCTCGTCCGTACCGGCGCCGAGCGCGGCCGCGGTGCGGGCGGAGGCGGGGTCGTGGTCGACGAGGTGCACATGGACGCCGCGACCGGCCAGTGCGAGGGCGGCGGAGGTGCCGACGAGCCCGGTTCCGATGACGAGGGCGGTTCTCACTGGGCGATGTCCTTGCGCAGAGCGGCGGTGGCGCCGAGATAGACGTGGCTGATCTCGGCGCGCGAGAGATAGGTCTCGACGTGCACGAGGATACGGACGACCCGGGGCATGGCCCCCTCGATGTCCAGCTCCTGGGCACAGATCAGGGGTACGTCGACGATCCCGAGGCCGCGCGCGGCGGCGGCGGGGAAGTCGCTGTGGAGGTCGGGGGTGGCGGTGAACCAGATGCTGATCAGGTCGTCGGCGACGAGTTCGTTCCGGTCCAGGACGGCTGTCAGCAGCTCACCGACCCGCAGGCCCATGTGCCCGGCCTCGTCCCGGTCCAGCTGGACGGCGCCCCGGACCGCTCGTACCGCCACGTCGTGCTCCTCTTGATCTTCGCTGTTCACTCTTCTTCCGCCTCCGGACACGACCTGGGACGCGGCCGGCTGCTCACCTCAGCCTAGATCGGCAGCGGCGGGCCTGATCACGGCGTTCCGTCCGTGAGACGGGCGGGCCGCAGCCGTCGGAGCCCCATCCACCACTCGGTCGGGCGCACGGTCCGCGCGGTTGCTTCGCCCGGGGGCCCACCTCCGCCACGATGGCGCCCACCCACCGCCACCGAAGGAGAGCCCATGAACGCACGGCGAAGGACGGTGCTGGCCGCGGGTGCGGCGGGCGCCGCAGCCCTGGCCACCGGCTGCGGATCCTCCGACGGGGGCGGCGACGGGGACGCGAGCCCGACGCCGACCCCGACGGGGGACGTCACGGGCGGGGCGGAGCTGGCCCGGACCGCGGACATCCCGGTCGGCGGCGGCACCGTCTTCAAGGAGCGGAAGGTGGTGGTGACCCAGCCGGAGGAGGGTGAGTTCAGGGCGTTCTCCGCCGTCTGCACCCATGCGAGCTGCCTCGTCTCGACGGTGAGCGACGGCACGATCAACTGCCCCTGCCACGGCAGTAAGTACAGCCTCACGGACGCGGCGGTCGAGGCCGGCCCGGCGACCCGGCCGCTGCCCGCCGAGCGGATCACCGTATCGGGGGGCGCGATCCGGCTGGGCTGAGAGCGGGCCGGAATCTCCGAGGCGCGGCGGCCACCGCGCACGTACGCTCGCGGGCATGATCACCGCCGCCGACGAGACACTCGTACGCGACCACACGGTCTACGCCTGCGTGATGGGTTCGCGCGCGTTCGGACTGGCCACGGAGGAGAGCGATACGGACCGGCGCGGGGTGTTCCTCGCGCCCACCCCGCTGTTCTGGCGCTTCGAGAAGCCGCCGACCCATGTGGAGGGCCCCGCGCCGGAGCAGTTCTCCTGGGAGCTTGAGCGCTTCTGCGAGCTGGCGCTGCGGGCCAACCCGAACGTGCTGGAGTGCCTGCACTCCCCGCTGGTGGAGTCCGTGGACGACACCGGCCGCGAGCTGCTGGCACTGCGCGGGGCGTTCCTGTCGCGGCTCGCGCACGGCACGTTCGTCCGGTACGCGCTGGGCCAGCGGAGGAAGCTGGAGGCCGACGTACGGATCCATGGCGCGCCGCGCTGGAAGCACGCCATGCATCTGCTGCGGCTGCTGGCGAGCTGCCGGGACCTCCTGCGCACGGGTGAGCTGCGCATCGACGTCGGCGAGGCCCGTCAGGAGCTGCTGGCGGTGAAGCGGGGCGAGGTGTCCTGGCCGGAGGTGGAGCGCCGGATGAACCGCCTCGGCGAGGAGAACGACGAGGCGGCGACCCGCTCCCCGCTGCCGCCGGAACCCGACCGGGCGGCCGTGGAGGACCTCCTCGTCCGGGCCCGGCGGGCCTCGGCGGCGCGCGATCAGGCGCCGACCGGGCCCGCACCGAACGCGCTCACACCGTCCGGGGACCGCCGGACGCGGCCGTGAGCTCGGCCAGCTTCTGGAATTCACCCAGGTCGTAGTTGGTCAGGGCGGAGTCGAGGTTGGTCAGCGCCCCCAGGTGCTCGATGAATCCCTGGGGGTCGTACTCGATCTGCAGGGCGACACGGCTCGATGTGTCGTCGAGCCGGTGGAAGGTGACCACCCCCGCGTGGTGGACTCCTTCGGTCGTCTTCCAGGCGATGCGGTCCTCGGGGACCACCTCGGTAAGCTCCGCGACGAAGCGCTTCTCCGCACCGGGCAGCGAGAGCTGCCAGGCGAAGCGCCGCTCATCGATCGGATCGACGCGCTGGACGTGGCTCAGGAACCTCGGCCACTGTGTGACATCGCTCCACAGGGACCAGGCGACGGCCACGGGCGCCTTGATGTCGACGGTCTCGACGAGTGAGGAGGACACGGATACCACCAAACCTTCGTACGGGAACAGGTCCGCCCTCTCGTACCCGATCGCCCTCCGCTCATTCAGGGAGGTCCCGTCGGCGAAACGATGGAGCGCACCCGCCGGCCGGTACGGCTCAAGCGTCCCAGAGCGCGGCGAGGGAGAGCAGGTCGCTGCGGTACTCGATGCGCTCGGACCATTCCTTGGGCCAGGCCGCCGCGCCCAGGTGCGCGCCGGCGAGCGCTCCGGTCAGGCAGGCGATCGAGTCGGAGTCGCCCCGGGTGCAGGCGGCCCGGCGCAGGGCGGTGACGGGCTCCTCGGGGAACAGCAGGAAGCAGTGCAGCGCGGTGGCGAGGGCCTCCTCGGCGATCCAGCCGTCCCCGGTCCGCTCGCACGGGTCGGTCTCCGGCGACGGATCGCGCAGCGCGTCCTGGACGCGTCCCAGCGCGGTCAGGCACTCGTCCCAGCCGCGCTGGATGTACGCCTGCGGGGTGGCGTCGCCCGCGTGGCGCCAGAGGTCGCCGAGCCAGCGGGTGTGGTAGCGGCCCCGGTTCTCGTAGGCGTAGCTGCGCAGCTGTCCGATCAGGCCGAGGGGTTCGGCGCCCTGGGCGAGCAGGAACACCGCGCGGGCCAGCAGGTCGGAAGCGGTGAGTGCGGTGGGGTGGCCGTGGGTGAGGGCGGCCTGGAGCTGGGCGGCCCCGGCGCGCTGTTCCTCGCTGAGGCCGGGGACCAGGCCGATGGGGGCGACCCGCATGTTGGCGCCGCAGCCCTTGGAGTGGGTCTGGCTGGCCTCCTGCCAGACCCGGGTGTGTTCGAGCAGGCGGCAGGCGGTGAGGCAGGTGTTGCCCGGGGCCCGGTTGTTGTCCGGCGAGTGGTACCAGGCGACGAACTCCGCGCGGACCGGGTCCACCATCCGCTCGGGGGTGAGCAGTCCGCTGTCCATGGCGGTGCGGATGCCCCGGCCCAGGGCGATCGTCATCTGGGTGTCGTCGGAGACGACGGCGGGCGTCAGGAGGGGAAGCTGCCGCCAGGGGCCGAACTTGGCGAGGATGGCGGGCACGTCGTTGAACTCGGTGGGGAAGCCCAGGGCGTCGCCGAGCGCGAGCCCGGTCAGCACGCCGGTGGCGGCCTGCTTGGTGAGGGGCGGGGTGGCGATGGTCATCTGTCTCGTCCTTCCGGTGCGGAGTGCGACGGGGTTGCGGAGTGCGACGGGGTTGCGGAGTTCAACGGGGTTGCGGCGGCGTTCGGTCGTGGCGGGCGCAGGAGCGGCGGGTGCAGGGCGGTGGCGTCGCCCGCCCGGTAGAGGGCGGCCGGTTTGCCCCGGCCGCCGGTGCGGCGCGGCGGGCCCTCGACGGCCTGGACGAAGCCGGGTGCGTTCAGGACCTTGCGCCGGAAGTTGGGGCGGTCGAGCTCGACGCCCCACACGGTCTCGTAGACCTGCTGGAGCTCGCCGAGGGTGAATTCGGCGGGGCAGAACGCGGTGGCCAGGCAGCTGTACTCGAGCTTGGCGCCGATCCGGTCGTGGGCGTCGGCGAGGATCCGGTCGTGGTCGAAGGCCAGCGGTCCGGTGGAGTCCGCGTCCCACCACCGGGCGCTCGCCGCGTCGCCGCCGCCGCGCGGTTCGGGCAGGTCCGGCAGGAGTGCGGCGTACGCGACGGAGACGACCCGCATCCTCGGGTCGCGGTCCGGGGCGGTGTAGGTGCGCAGCTGTTCGAGGTGGAGGGTGTCGACGGCGCCCTGGCCGAGGCCGGTCTCCTCGGCGAGTTCGCGGCGGGCGGCGTCCTCGGCGGACTCGCGGGGCAGCAGGAAGCCGCCGGGCAGCGCCCACCGGCCCCGGAAGGGCTCCTGGCCGCGTTCGACGAGCAGCACGTGCAGCCGGGCCTCGCGGACGGTGAAGACCGCGAGGTCGACGGTGACCGCGAACGGGGCGAAGGCGTGCGGGTCGTAGCCCTCGGGAACGGGGGTGCTCATCGCTTCTCCGGGAGGGGTGCGGCGAATTCCCAGCCGGTGGCGAGGAGTTCGTCGACGGCGGTGACGGCGGCGGTGAGCCGGGCCTCGGGCGGGCCGGTGATCTCGATGAACCGCCTTCCCGTGCGGGTGAGTTCGGCGCGGAAGCGGTCGGTCATCCAGGGGCGCAGCTCCTCGCCGTCGCGCAGTCCGTCGTCCTCGAAGGGGACGCCCTCGTGGTCGGTGAGCAGCCACAGATGGTGGGCGGCGTGGTCGGCGATCTCCTCGACGAGCGGGTTGCGGCCGCCGACGTACCGCTCGTGCCAGACGGTGGTGGCGAAGGAGTCGGTGTCGCAGAGGAGCACCGGGGACCCGGCGCGGGCGGCCTCCTCCTCCCGGTCGTTCTGGGCCTTCGCGATGAGCGGGAAGTCGTCGGTGGTGAAGCTGACGTCCTCCCAGGCGGCCCCGGGCCACCGCTCGCGCAGGGCGGCGAGCTTGTGTTCGCTGTACTCGCGCCCGTACTCGGCGACGTAGCCGGTGCGCGCCCACACGCCGCCGCGTGCGCGGTAGTGGGCGGCGAGCGCCCGCGCGAGGGTGGTGGTGCCGGTGGACTCCGCGCCGAGGACGACGACCCGGCGGGCGAGGGCCGCCCGCACGGGCGGCCGGAGGAAGTCCCAGCAGTCGGCCGGGGACCGGCGCACGGCGGTGCCGGAGACCGGGAAGAGGGTGCGGTCGGGGTCGACGAGGACGGACGCCGCGCCGAAGCGGTGGCCCAGTTCCTCCCCGTACGCCTCCGAGGTGAAGACGGCGTCCACCCGCTCGGGCACGGCCGCGGTGAAGACCGCCATGTGCGCGTCCCAGACGGCCGGGTCGGCCACGTCCATGTGCGTGTCGTCGACCGCGCCCACCACCGTGACGTCCGGGTGGACCTCGCGCATCCAGGCGACGCGGTCGGCGAGCGGGACGGACTCCACGGAGGCGGCGCAGACCAGCACGGTCAGCCGTTCGCAGCGGTCCCGGGCGGTCTCGACGAGGTGGTGGTGGCCGGCGTGCGGCGGGTAGAACTTGCCGAGGACCAGGCCGTGTTCGTAGCGCTTCATGCCGCGGCCACCTCCGGGGTCCGGGTGTTGTGTGCGGTCAGGTCGCGGTGCCAGTTGCGCAGGCCGACGAGGCAGAGCACGAGGAACCCGGCGTACAGCAGCGAGGTCAGATACAGCCCCTTGTGGGCGTACAGCGGGATGTAGACCACGTCGGCGGCGATCCACAGCCACCAGGACTCCAGCCGCTTCCGGCACTGTCCGTACGTCGCCATCAGCGACAGGGACGTCGTAGCTGCGTCCCAGAACGGGACGGTGGAGTCGGTGGCCCGGGACAGCAGCAGGGTGATCCCGAGGGTCCCCACCACCCCCGCCGCGAGCAGCCAGGTCCATTCGGTGCGGGTCGTTCTGCGCACCGGCAGGACGGAGGTTCCTGGTCCACCCCCGTGGGTCCAGGTCCACCAGCCGTACGCGGCGAGGGTGATGAAGACGATCTGGAGGCCGGCGTCGGCGTACAGACCGGACTGGGCGAACAGCAGGATGAAGAAGAGGTTGTTGGCGATGCCGATCGGCCAGTTGGCGAGGTGCTGGCGGGCCACGAGCCAGACGCACAGCGCCCCGCTTCCGAAGCCCAGCACCTCGGTCCAGCTGACCGGGGTGTCCAGGATCGTCACCAGGGGCTGTTGCAGGGGATCGAGTACGTCCGCGAGACTCACGCCCGCCTCCTTCTTAATAGTCACTCTGACTATAAAGGCTGGACGGGGACGGCAGAAGGCCCGCGGCCGGTTCTGTTCGGAAAGTTCGAACAGAACTGGCCGCGGGCCTTCGCGTGGGAGCGGGTACGGCTAGAGGCCGACCTCGCGCATCAGCATGCCGACCTCGGTGTTGGTGAGGCGGCGCAGCCAGCCGGACTTCTGGTCGCCCAGCGGGATCGGCCCGAAGGACGTCCGCACGAGGCGCTCGACCGGGAAGCCGGCCTCGGCCAGCATCCGGCGCACGATGTGCTTGCGGCCCTCGTGGAGGGTCACCTCGACCAGGTAGTTCTTGCCGGTGTTCTCGACGACGCGGAAGTGGTCGGCGCGGGCGTAGCCGTCCTCCAGCTGGATGCCGTCCTTGAGCCGCTTGCCGAGGTCGCGCGGCAGGGGGCCCTGGATGGCGGCCAGGTAGGTCTTCTTGACGCCGTACTTGGGGTGCGTGAGGCGGTGGGCCAGCTCACCGTGGTTGGTGAGCATGATGATGCCCTCCGTCTCGGTGTCCAGCCGGCCGACGTGGAACAGCCGCGTCTCGCGGTTGGTCACGTAGTCGCCGAGGCACTGGCGGCCGTCCGGGTCCTCCATCGAGGAGACGACGCCAGCGGGCTTGTTCAGCGCGAAGAACAGGTAGGACTGGGCGGCGACGGTCAGACCGTCGACCTTGATCTCGTCCTTGTGCACATCGACGCGCTTGCCCTGCTCGACGACGATCTCGCCGTTGACCTCGACGCGGGACTGCTCGATCAGCTCCTCGCACGCGCGGCGCGAGCCCATGCCGGCCCGGGCGAGGACCTTCTGCAGCCGCTCGCCCTCCTCCTCGGCGCCCGGGTGGGTCTTGGGGAGGTTGATCACGGGCTTGTTCGCGTACCGGTCGCGGTTGCGCTGCTCGATCTTGGCGTCCAGCTCACGGGGGCGCGAGGGGGCGGCGCGGCGGAAACCGCCGGTGCGGCCGCTGCCGCCCTGTGCGGGCTTCGGGCCGCCCTTGGCACCGCCGCGGGCCGCCGAGCCACGGCCCTTGCGGGGGCCTTCCTGCTCGGCCCGGACGCCGGGGGCGTCGTTGCCGACGTCGTAGCGGCGCTCCTCCGGGCGGGGCCGGCGGGGGCGCTGCTCCTCGTCACGGCCGCCCTGGGAGCTCGGGCGTCCGTCCTGGTAGCTCGAACGCCCGTCCTGAGAGCCCGGGCGTCCGCCCTGGCCGGTGGGACGCCCACCCTGGCCGGTGGGACGCCCACCCTGGCCGCCGGGACGGCCGCCCTGGCTGCCGCCGCGCCCGCCCTGAGCGGAGGGACGGCCGCCCGGGGCTCCGGGCCGCCCGCCCTGGCTGCTGCCGCCGCGTCCGCCGCCCTGTCCGCCGGGACGGCCTCCCTGGCCGCCGCCGCCCTGGCCCTGGCGGGAGGAGCCGCCGCCACTGCGGCCGCCGCTGCCCGCGCCTCCGCCGCTCCGGCCGCTGCCGCCGCTGCCGCTTCCGCTGTTCCTGCCACTGCTTCGCATCAAAATTCCGTCTTGTCGTCTGCGTGAGTATCCGGGGTGTCCGGTGCGTCCGGATCGAACGACGGCACACCCTCTAGCGTCTCAGCCTCGATCGCGTCCGCCTCGGGGAGGAAGGGCGCGAGTTCCGGGAGCTCGTCCAGGCCTCGCAGGCCCATTCGCTCCAGAAAGTAGTTCGTCGTCCTGTACAGGATCGCACCTGTTTCGGGTTCCGCGCCCGCCTCCGCCACCAGGCCCCTCTGGAGGAGGGTCCGCATGACGCCGTCACAGTTCACTCCGCGCACCGCCGAGACCCGCGACCGGCTCACCGGCTGCCGGTAGGCGACCACCGCCAGGGTCTCCAGCGCGGCCTGGGTGAGCCGGGCGTGCTGGCCGTCCAGGACGAAGCCCTCCACGGCCGCCGCGTACTCGGGGCGCGTGTAGAACCGCCAGCCGCCCGCGACGAGCCGCAGGTCGAAGCCCCGGCGCTGCACGGTGTACTCGTCGGCCAGCTCCCGCAACGCGTCCGCCACGGCCCTGCGGGGCCGCTGGAGCACCTTGGCCAGGTGGTCGACGGTGGCGGGCTCGTCGACGACCATGAGGACCGCCTCCAGGGCGGGCTTCAGATCGAGCGCGGCGACCGCGCCCCCGTCGGTCTCCTGAGTCGGCTGCTCGCTCATTCCCGTACGTCCTCCTCGTCAGCGCGCCCGTTGAGTTCCTGGTCGAACTCGTCCGTCACCACCGGCTCCGCCTCCGCCCCACCGCACCAGGTCACCAGCAGGTCGCCCAGCGCCTCGTCCTGGTCGAGGGTGACGGCCTTCTCGCGGTACAGCTCCAGCAGGGCCAGGAACCGGGCGACCACGGTCAGGGTGTCCGGCGCGTCCCCGGCCAGCACCGCGAAGCTCACCGCCGCTCCGGCCTCGCGCAGCCGCTCCACCACGAGGCCCGCCTGCTCCCGGACGCTGACCAGCGGGGCGTGGATGTGGTCCACGTACACCTGGGGCTTGGGCTTCGGCTGCATCGCCTTCACCGCGAGCCGGGCGAAGCCCTCGGGCCCGATGCTGATGACCACCTCGGGCAGCAGCGCGGCGTGCTGGTCCTCCAGGCCGACCGTACGGGGGTGGCGGCGGGCCTCCGACTCCAGGCGGCCCTGGAAGATCTCGGCGATCCGCTTGTACGCGCGGTACTGGAGCAGCCGCGCGAAGAGCAGGTCCCGCGCCTCCAGGAGCGCGAGGTCCGCCTCGTCCTCGACCTCGGCGGCGGGCAGCAGCCGGGCGGCCTTGAGGTCGAGCAGCGTGGCGGCGACGACGAGGAACTCGGTGGTCTGGTCGAGGTCCCAGTCGGGGCCCATGGCGCGGATGTACGCCATGAACTCGTCGGTGACCTTCGACAGGGCGACCTCGGTCACGTCCAGCTTGTGCTTGGAGATCAGCTGGAGGAGGAGATCGAAGGGGCCCTCGAAGTTCACCAGCCGGACGGTGAAGCGCCTGTCGTCCGCTTCCGGCTCCGGTGCCTGCTCCGGCACAGCCTCTTGTACGGGTACGGGTACGGGCCCTCGTACGGGCTCAGGCTCGCGTACGGCCCCCTCCGCCTCCACGGGTGGCGTCACCACCGCACGCGGCCCCCGCCCCAGGGCACGGCGGCGCGGGGTGGTGGGGTCGTCGGGCGTGGGCATGGTGGTCCAGGGGTGGGGCGGCGGCGCGGGCGGGTCCCGCCGGCGGGCGGGTCCTGCGGGGCAGGCTACCCGCGCCGTGCCGCTCAGCGGCCGCGCAGCCGCCGTACGAGGATGCTCGCGTCGCCCCGGGACTCCAGGTCGGCCAGGACCACCGCCACCGCCTCACGGACGATGCGGCCGCGGTCGACGGCGAGGCCGTGTTCGCCTCTCAGGACGAGCCGGGCGTGTTCGAGGTCCATCAGCTCCTCGGCGGAGACGTAGACCGTGATCTTCTCGTCATGGCGTTCCCGGCCGCTGGGGCGCCGGTTCGCGCCGCGTCCGCCGCCGCGCCTGCGCTGCTGCTGGACCGCCGGGGGCTGCTCGGCCGGGGCGGCGGAGGGCGCGGGGCGCTCGCCGGAGGCGGCCTTGGCGGACGGGGTGCGTTCGCCCTCGCCGCCGCGGCTGCGCGAGTCGCCGCCGTCGGCGTCGGCCGCGGCGTGCTCCTCACGGTCGGCGGGGGCGGTCTGGCCGGAGGGATCGCTCTCCCCGGCGGGCGCGGGCACCCGCGGCTCACCGTTCGCCTTGCGCCGCCGCTCCGCCGGCGAGGACGGCTGGAGGCCCATCCCGCCTCCGGTGGTACGGAACAGTTCGTCGGCCCCCGGCAGACTCACTCGGCGTGACACCGGGCGAGCACCTCCCTGGCGAGCTGACGATAGGCGGCTGCGCCGACCGAGTTGGAGGCGTAGGTGGTGATGGGCTCACCGGCCACCGTGGTCTCCGGGAAGCGCACCGTGCGGCCGATGACCGTGTGGTAGACGTGCTCGTCGAAGGCCTCGACGACGCGCGCCAGGACCTCGCGGCTGTGCACCGTACGGGAGTCGTACATGGTGGCGAGGATGCCGTCGAGCTCCAGCTCCGGGTTGAGCCGCTCCTGGACCTTCTCGATGGTCTCGGTGAGCAGCGCCACCCCGCGCAGGGCGAAGAACTCGCACTCGAGCGGCACTATGACCTTGTGAGCGGCCGTCAGGGCGTTCACGGTGAGCAGGCCGAGGGAGGGCTGACAGTCGATCACGATGTAGTCGTAGTCGGTCATCAGCGGCTTCAGGGCGCGCTGGAGCGTGGACTCGCGGGCCACCTCGCTGACGAGCTGCACCTCGGCCGCGGAGAGGTCGATGTTGCTGGGCAGCAGGTCCATGTTGGGGACCGCGGTCTTGAGCAGGACGTCGTCGGCCGTCATGCCCCGCTCCATGAGCAGGTTGTAGACGGTGAGGTCCAGCTCCATCGGGTTGACCCCGAGGCCGACGGAGAGCGCGCCCTGCGGGTCGAAGTCGACGAGCAGGACCCGGCGTCCGTACTCCGCGAGCGCGGCGCCCAGGTTGATGGTCGACGTGGTCTTGCCGACGCCGCCCTTCTGGTTGCACATCGCGATGATCTTCGCGGGGCCGTGGTCGGTCAGGGGGCCCGGGATCGGGAAGTACGGCAGGGGCCGCCCGGTCGGGCCGATGCGCTCGCGGCGCTGACGCGCGGCGTCGGGCGCGAGGGTGGCCGCGTACTCCGGATCGGGCTCGTACTCGGCGTCGGGGTCGTAGAAGTGCCCCTCGGGCACCTCGGCGAAGTCGGCGAAGCGGTCGGTGTCCCGGCTGCTCTCGTTGCCGGCCGTGGCGTTCACGTGTAGGCCGTCCATCATCTGGGGGGCTGTCGTCATGTGCTGTTGGGTGGCGAAGGTGCGGACAGCGACGGAGCCGACAGCTTCGAGCCCGATCGGGCTCAGACCCCGTGCAGGCATCCCTGGTTGACCACCCCCGGGAGTAATTGTCGACTCATTCACAAGTCGTCTTACCTCCTTGGACGTGACCAGGAAACTTATCGATAGGTCAGCGTGGCACCATGCCGACGATTGGCGACTCTATGGCGTGTCACCGGTCCGCAGCAACACAATCCGCCGGACCCGGCCCGATGTGTCGGCAATCGAACGCCTCGCTGTCAAGGGTGCACAGCGACCAAGCCGCACATTTCACCGCAGCACGAAACGGGTAAAGGGTTACGTTCGACGCGAGTTGCGCAAGCGCCCCACAGGGCCCTATACGCGTCCGGCCGGACCTTGCTCGGCAAGGTCCGGCCGGACGCGCGGTGTTGACGGAGGAGGTTGACCCGTCAGCCGAGGAGCGTGCTCAGCTCGACGTGCGGGAGACCGTGCGCCTCGGCCACCTCGCGGTAAACCACCTGGCCCTCATGGGTGTTGAGGCCCTTGGCGAGCGCGGCGTCGCGGCGCAGGGCGTCGGCCCAGCCGCGGTTCGCGAGCTCCACGATGTAGGGCAGGGTCGCGTTGGTGAGCGCGTAGGTGGAGGTGTGGGGCACCGCGCCGGGCATGTTGGCGACGCAGTAGAAGACCGAGTCGTGGACCTGGAAGGTCGGCTCGGCGTGGGTCGTCGGACGCGAGTCCTCGAAGCAGCCACCCTGGTCGATTGCAATGTCGACAAGTACACTTCCGGGCTTCATCTTGGCGACGAGCTCGTTGGTGACCAGCTTCGGGGCCTTGGCTCCGGGGATCAGCACGGCACCGATGACGAGGTCGGCCTCGACGACCGCCTTCTCCAGCTCGAAGGCGTTGGAGACGACGGTCTGCACCTTGGTGCCGAAGATCTTGTCGGCCTCGCGCAGCTTGTTGATGTCGCGGTCGAGCAGCGTGACGTGGAAGCCGAGGCCCACGGCGATCTGCGTGGCGTTCCAGCCGGAGACACCGCCGCCGATGACGACGGCCTTGCCGGCCGCGGTGCCGGGGACTCCGCCGGGCAGCACGCCGCGGCCGCCGACGGAGCGCATCAGGTGGTACGCGCCGACCTGCGGGGCCAGGCGGCCCGCGACCTCGGACATCGGGGCGAGCAGCGGGAGCGCGCGGTTCGCGGTCTCGACCGTCTCGTAGGCGATGGCGGTGGTGCCGGAGGCCAGCAGCGCGTCGGTGCACTCGCGGGAGGCGGCGAGGTGCAGGTACGTGAAGAGGGTCTGGTCCTTGCGGAGGCGGTGGTACTCCTCGGCGACCGGCTCCTTGACCTTCAGCAGCAGGTCGGCGGCGGCCCAGACCTCATCGGCGGTGGCAAGGATCTGCGCGCCGGCGGCGACGTACTCCTCGTCCGGGATGGACGAGCCGACACCGGCGTCGTGCTCGATGACGACCTGGTGGCCGTGGCGGACGAGCTCATGCACTCCGGCGGGGGTGATCGCCACCCGGAACTCGTTGTTCTTGACTTCGCGGGGGATGCCGACCTTCACGTCGATCACGGTCCTTGGCTCGGAGGGTCATCCGGGCAGAACGGTGCACACCCGGACATATACAGCATAAATGGAGACGCCACGGAGGAACGCGGCAGAGCCAGTCTAATGAAGGACTTCGCGCTGTCTAGCCTTACAAAGCATTAACTTTCTGTCGAAGCACTACGGATTTCGTAGGCAGGAGCCTCCTCTCCCAGCAATCTATCGGCCGCGTTCCGGTGCAACCCGGCCGCCGCGGGGTCTCCGAGCCGGTCCAGCGTGTCGGCCAGCCGCAGCTGGAGCGCCGCCTGAAGTCGCACGTCACCGGCGCGCCGGGCCAGGTCGACGGCCTCCCGGCAGGTCTGGAGCGAGTCGTGCGGCCGGCCCGCGTACTCCTGGACCCGGGCGGCCTCGCTGAGCGCCCGCGCCTGGGCCGCCGGATCGCCGAGCCTGCGGTGGCCCGCCGCGGCGGCCCGCCAGTTCCGCAGCGCCTCGCCGTAGCGCCCGGCGTAGGTGTGGACCGCCCCAAGCCGCCCGTACAGCCGGGCCTCGGCGGCGCCCTCCCCCTGGGTCAGGCGCTGGGCGAGCGCCCGGCCGTACCAGTCGGCGGCCCGGTGGTAGTCCCCCAGCTCCTCGTACGCGCCGCCTACGGATTCCATCGCGCGGCCGGTGGCGTACAGGTCCTTCGCCGCCTTTCCGGCGTCCAGCGCGGCCCGGTAGCGGGTCAGCGCGTCCCGGGTGCGGCCGGTGCGGGCGTCCAGGTCCGCGAGGTTCAGCAGGGCGGCCGCCTGCTCGCGGGGCAGTTCGCGGCGGAGCGCCACGTCCAGGACGAGACCGTGCAGCCCGTACAGCTCGGGGGCGGCCTCCTCCGTCCCCCGGTGCGCGGCCAGCGCCCGCACCAGGGCCGCCACCAGCCGCCGCGCCAGGGTGTCGAGCTCGCCGTCCGCCACGGCGAGCCGGGCCGATGCGAGCAGGGCGGGCTGTCGGACCCGAAGCCACGCGCCCGCCTCGTCCGCGTTCGGGAAGCGCAGCGAGCGGGGCAGGCCGGCGAGTTTGCGGCGGGCGGCGGAGCTCTCCGGCTCGGTGACCGCCCGGCAGGACTGGAGCCGGCGCACGGTCCGCTCCAGCATCCGGGCGCGGGCGAGCTCGATCTCGGCCGGCCGGTCCCGGTCCTCCAGGAGGGCCAGCAGCATCGGGGCGAGGCAGCCGGGCACCGCGTACTGGGGGTGGGCCGCGCCGTCCGTCCGCAGCAGCCCGAGCTTCACGAAGTCGTCGAGGGTGGAGCGGGCGGCGGAGACCGAGCAGCCGGCCAGCGCGGAGGCCGTGTGGGCGTCGGCGAGCCCGGCGGGGGCGAGGGCCAGCAGACGCAGTATCCGGGCGGCGGCCTGTGGCAGGGAGTCGTGGACGAGCCGGAACGCGCGGGCCAGCGGGCGGGCGCCGGTGGGCAGTTGCTCGCCGGGGTCGGGAAGCTCGTGCAACTGCTTGGCGACGTCGGCGACCGAGGCCATGGGATGCGCGGCGAGCAGGCCGCCCATCAGGGCGAGCGCCGCGGGCTGACCCCCGCACTCCTCGGCCAGGGTCTCCGCCGTGCGGGGGTCGACGGTGATGCGGACCTGTCCGATGACGCGGGCGAGCAGCCGCACCGCCGCGCCCGCCTCCAGTCCGCCGAGGGTGCAGGGCCGTACGTCGGGGATGCCGGTCAGCGGTCCGGTCGCGGTGGCGAGGACCAGGCAGTCCGGGTTCTCCGGGAGCAGCGGGTCGACCTGTTCGGCGTCGGCCGCGTCGTCGAGCACCAGGACGAGCCGGCGTACGGCGAGGGCCTCGCGGACCATCTCGGACAGTTCGTCCTGATCGGCGCCGGGCGGGACCGCCACCCCGAGGAGGCCGAGGATCTCGCCCGCGGTGCGTTCGGTGGGGACGCTCCCGCCGCCGGGGTCGGTGAGGCCGACCCGGAGCACCCCGTCGGGGTAGTCGCCGGAACCCGTGCCGGGAACGGCCCAGGGCAGTGCGCCCGTGGCGGTGGCGGCGGCCCCGGCGGCGTCGGTTCCGGTGAGCGCTCCGGCCAGCTCCTCGGCGAGCGCGCTGCGGCCGGAGCCGGGCCGGCCCGCGATGAGCAGGACCCGGGCGCGGGGGGTCTTGCGGCCGGCCAGGGTGTCGAGGCCGGCCCGCTCGATGTCCGCCCTCAGGGCCTTCAACTCACGTTCGCGGCCGAAGAATCGGGGCGGGGCGGCGCCGGACGGCTCCTCGGTCCCCGGGGCCTTTGCCGGGCCGCTGGTGTCCACCGCCTGATCGGTCACGAGCCACGCTCCACTTCGCTGCACGCGGTGCCCGCCGGAACTCCGGTCGGGTGCATTTCGAGCGTAGTTCAGCGGTGACGACGATCACTGCGGAGTGGGGCGGAGCACGGGGAACATCCCCCGATCGGATCAGCATTTCTTCATTCTTAATGACCGATCGGGGGGTGGGGCAGGGGTCCAGACTGCCCGTCAGGCCTCGAAGGGCCGGGCCGGCCAGGGGGCGTCGGCGGGGCGCAGGGAGTCGACGCCGTCGCCCGCGCGTACGGCGGAGAGCGCGAGCACCCCGACGACCAGGCAGTTGTTGTGCACGTCCCCCGCGATCACCGAGCGGACCAGCTCGGGCAGCGGCACCCGGGCGTGCTCCATGTCGGCCTCCTCCTCGGAGACCGCGTACCGCTCGCCCTCGGCCTCGGAGAGATCGCGGGCGAGGAAGACGCGCACGGCCTCGTCGCAGCCGCCGGGCGTGGTGTAGACGTCGGTCAGCACCCGCCAGTCCTCGGCCTTGACGTGCGCCTCCTCGTACAGCTCGCGCTGAGCGGCGTGCAGGGGGTTCTCGCCGGGGACGTCGAGCAGTCCGGCCGGGATCTCCCAGAGCCGGTGGCGCACCGGATGGCGGTACTGACGCAGCACGATGACCCGGTCGTCGTCGTCCAGCGCGAGGACGGCGACGGAGCCGGGGTGGACCTGGTAGTCACGGCCGTGGACGGACCCGTCGGGCATCACCACCTGGTCCGTGCGGACGCTGGTCTTGTTGCCGGTGAAGGGGGTCGCGGTCGCGGTGACCTGCCACTCCTCGGGCTTGTCCTGGATACCCATGTACGTCCACGTCCTCCCACGAACCAACGGAAACCGGGGTACCGATCCGCGCAGGATCCGTACCCCGGTCAACCGTAATGCCTCGGTGTTACGCGTCCGCGCCCTTCGCGGCGGCGACCTGGCGCGCGACGGCGGCCTTCACCAGACCCGCGAAGAGCGGGTGCGGGCGGGTCGGACGGGAGCGCAGCTCCGGGTGGGCCTGGGTGGCGACCAGGTAGGGGTGCGTCTCGCGCGGGTACTCGACGTACTCGACGAGCTTGTTGTCCGGGGAGGTGCCGGAGAAGACCAGTCCGGCCTTCTTCTCCAGCTCGGCCCGGTAGCTGTTGTTGACCTCGTAGCGGTGGCGGTGGCGCTCCTCCACGTACGGCTGGCCGTCGTAGGCCTCGCGGACCAGGGAGCCCTCGGCGAGCTTGGCCGGGTAGAGGCCGAGCCGCATGGTGCCGCCCAGGTCGCCCGCGCCCTCGACGTAGGCGAGCTGCTCCTCCATCGTCGAGATGACGGGGTGGGAGGTGGCGGCGTCGAACTCGGTGGAGTTGGCGTCGGGGATCTCCGCGAGCGAGCGGGCCGCCTCGATGACGATGCACTGGAGGCCGAGGCAGAGGCCGAGCAGCGGGACCTTGTTCTCGCGGGCGTAGCGGATGGCGCCGACCTTGCCGTCGACCCCGCGCTCGCCGAAGCCGCCCGGGATGCAGATCGCGTCGACGTCCCCGAGGTGCTCGGCGGCGCCCGCCGCGGTCCGGCAGTCGTCGGAGGTGACCCACTTGACCTTGACCCGGGCCTTGTTGGCGAAGCCGCCGGCGCGGATCGCCTCGGTGACCGAGAGATAGGCGTCGGGCAGGTCGATGTACTTGCCGACCAGCGCGACGGTGACCTCGTGGTCGGGGTTGTGGACCCGGTCCAGCAGGTCGTCCCAGGTGGTCCAGTCGACGTCCCGGAACGGCAGGTCGAGCTTGCGGACGACGTAGGCGTCCAGACCCTCGGTGTGCAGCACCTTGGGGATGTCGTAGATCGACCGGGCGTCCGGGCAGGCCACCACGGCGGTCTCGTCGACGTCGCACATCAGCGAGATCTTGCGCTTGATGGCGGTGGGGACCTCACGGTCGGCGCGCAGCACGATGGCGTCCGGCTGGATGCCGATGTTGCGCAGGGCGGCCACCGAGTGCTGGGTGGGCTTGGTCTTCAGCTCACCGGAGGGGCCGATGTAGGGCAGCAGCGAGATGTGGACGACGAAGACGTTGTCCCGGCCGACCTCGTGGCGGACCTGGCGGACGGTCTCCAGGAACGGCAGCGACTCGATGTCGCCGACCGTGCCGCCGACCTCGGTGATGACGACGTCCACGTCCTCGGCGGCCATGCGGCGGATGCGGTGCTTGATCTCGTTGGTGATGTGCGGGATGACCTGGACGGTGTCGCCCAGGTACTCGCCGCGCCGCTCCTTGGCGATGACCTGCGAGTAGACCTGGCCGGTCGTCACGTTGGCGGACCCGTCGAGGTCGACGTCGAGGAAGCGCTCGTAGTGGCCGATGTCCAGGTCGGTCTCGGCGCCGTCGTTGGTGACGAACACCTCACCGTGCTGGAAGGGGTTCATCGTGCCCGGGTCGACGTTGAGGTAGGGGTCGAGCTTCTGCATGGTGACCCGCAGGCCCCGCGCCTTGAGCAGGGCACCCAGGCTGGAGGCAGTCAGACCCTTGCCGAGGGAGGAGGCGACACCCCCGGTGACGAAGATGTGCTTGGTCGTCGTGGATGTGGGCTGCATAGCCAAAGGGGGCTCCCGTGGTCGCGATTCTGAGGTGCGTACCGGCGGCCGAACCGGAGATTCCGGGGGCGCCGTCGCTGCGGTTCGGGGGCCTCGTGCGCTGTCGCGAACGACCACCGGTCCACGGGCTACCAGGGTAACAGCGACGGCGGGAGGCTGCTTCCGGCCACACCCTGCACAAGGGCGTCACACCATCACCCCAGCCACTCCACGTCCCACTCGATCAGCTCAGAGATGTTGCGGAGACCGTCGCGCGGATCTTCGCGGCGCGTCGTATCCTGCTCAAACACTCGCTGCCGAGACGGCCGGGCGGCGGCGCCACCCAGGCCGCCCACCGGTACAGGACTCGTCGGATCTTCCCGGGTGAAAGACCCTACGACCCCCTTGACCCGCAGTAAGCGCCCTCTTACAGGGCGACATGGCCGTTCGACTGGAGACGCACGTGGCCGGGCGCATCGAGGATTACGCACTCATCGGAGACATGCAGACCGCAGCCCTGGTCTGCCGGGACGGCACAGCGGACTGGCTGTGCCTGCCCCGCTTCGACTCGCACGCCGTGTTCGCGGGGCTTCTGGGCACCGAGGAACACGGCTTCTGGCGCATGAGCCCCGCGAGAGCGGAAGGAACGGAGCCGGCCTTCGCCGACCGGCGGCGCTATCGCGGTGACTCCCTCGTCCTGGAATCGGAGTGGGACACACCGCGCGGCACCGTGCGGGTGACCGATTTCATGCCGCCGCGTGACGGCGCGCCGCAGCTCATCCGGATCGTGGAGGGTGTCAGCGGCCGGGTGCCGATGCGCTCGGAACTGCGGATGCGTTTCAGCTACGGCCGGGTGACGCCCTGGGTGCACAAGGTCGACAACCGCACGGTCGCCGTCGCCGGTCCGGACTCCGTCTGGCTGGACACCGAGGCGGAGACGTACGGCAAGAACCTGACCACCTACTCCGACTTCACCGTCGGCCCCGGCGAACGGGTGGCGTTCACGATCAGCTGGCAGCCCTCGCACCACGGGCCGCCCGCCCTCCCCGAACCCGAGGGGTCCCTGGAGGCGACCGAGCTGTTCTGGCGCGAATGGGTCGATCAGTGTACGTACCACGGGCCCTATCGGGAGGCGGTCGTCCGCTCCCTGATCACCCTGAAGGCCCTCACGTACGCGCCGACCGGCGGCATCGTCGCGGCCCCGACCACGTCGCTGCCCGAGGAGATCGGGGGCGTACGGAACTGGGACTACCGCTACACCTGGCTGCGGGACGCCGCGATCACCCTCTCCTCGCTGCTGCGCACCGGATACCGGGAGGAGGCCCGCGCCTGGCGCGAGTGGCTGCTGCGGGCGGTGGCGGGCGACCCGGAGAACCTCCAGATCATGTACGGCATCGCCGGCGAGCGCGAGCTCGGCGAGGCGGAGCTGGACTGGCTGCCCGGTTACGAGAACTCCGGCCCGGTCCGGGTCGGCAACGGCGCGGCCAACCAGCTCCAGCTCGATGTGTACGGCGAGGTCACCGAGGCGCTGCACCTGGCGCACATGACGGGGCTGACCCGCAACGACTACGCCATGGGCCTCCAGCTCAAGCTGATCGAGTATCTGGAGAAGCACTGGGAGGAGCCCGACGAGGGCATCTGGGAGGTGCGCGGGCCGCGCCGGCACTTCGTGCACTCGAAGGTGATGGCGTGGGTCGCGGTCGACCGGACGATCAAGCTGGTCGAGTCCGGGGACGTCGAAGGTCCGCTGGAGCGGTGGTACCAGCTCCGCGACGACATCCACCGGGACGTCTGCGACCGCGGCTACGACAAGGAGCGCAACACCTTCACCCAGTCCTACGGGTCGAAGGAGCTGGACGCCTCCCTGCTGCTCATTCCCCAGATGGGCTTCCTGCCGCCGGACGACAAGCGGGTCATCGGCACGATCGAGGCGATCCAGCGGGAGCTGTCCACGGAGGACGGCTTCATCCTGCGCTACCCGACGGAGGGCGAGAACGCGGGCGTCGACGGTCTGGCGGGCGACGAGGGCGCGTTCCTGGCCTGCTCGTTCTGGATGGCCGACGACCTCGCGATGATCGGCCGGGTCGACGAGGCGCGCCAGCTGTTCGAGAAGCTGCTGTCGCTCCGCAACGACCTGGGCCTGCTGGCCGAGGAGTGGGACTCCAACCTCCAGCGCCAGGTGGGGAACTTCCCGCAGGCGTTCAGCCACGTCCCGCTGATCGACACGGCTCTGCGGCTGACGGCGAGCGGCGCGTACGTCGGCTGAGCCGCTGTGGGATCCCAGATCCCGTGTCCTTTTCCCACCGGCGATGTCCACCGCGTGGCCAATAGGACATGGGGATGGGATTCATGCCTCGTGAGCGATTAGTTCCCCTCTTTGTGTACAGGACCGCCCCGGTCAGCGTCTACGTGCGCTGCCGGGGCAGGACCCGGGCGTTTGGCGGCCAGCGAGGCCGCCTCGGGAATCGCAGGGTTGGTGTCCGATGGGTACAGCGGTGGCCGTGCCGGTACGGCTGAGTGTCCGGCGTGGTGACGAGTCCGTGGTGGAGGACCTGGAGTGGCCGTCGGTGCCGCTCGGGCTGCTGCGGGAGGCTCAGCCGTGGCGGACGTTCCGCTGGTACAAGGGGCAGCAGCACTATTCGGGCACGTACTGGTCTGCCACCGTGGGCGACCACGTGATCTACGAGTCGCGGTTGGAGCTGGGGCGGCTGCTGTTCGCCGACTTCGCTCCGGAGGTGCGGCACATCGTCGCCCAGCCGTTCCTGCTCAAGGCCGACGTCGATGGCAAGGTCCGCAAGCACATCCCGGACTATCTGCTGCTGACGGACGACGGTCCGGTGGTCGTGGACGTCAAGCCGCGCCACCGGCTTGAGAAGCCGGAGGTCGCCTTCACGTTCGCGTGGACACGGGAGGCGGTCGCGTCACGCGGCTGGCGGTACGAGGTATGGAACGAGCCGGATCCGTACGTGCTGGAGAACGTCCGGTTCCTGGCCGGCTACCGCCGCGCCTGGTTGTTCGACCCTGACCTGGTGGCCACGCTGCGGGCCGCGGATCTGGACGGGATGCCGCTGGGCGATGCTTTCCGGCTGCTCCCGCAGTGTCCCCGGCCGCTGGTGAAGTCGGCGGTGCTGCACCTGCTGTGGTCTGGGCATGTGACGACCGCGCTGGACCGGTCGCTGAGCTCGCGGCACCTGCTCCGGAGGGCCTCATGAACGGGGCCGGAACAAGGCTCAGGATCGGGACGCACTTCCGGCTGGACGGCGAGACGGTCGAGGTCGTGGAGTTCGCCAGCCTGGCCACGGGCATGGAGGTCGTCCTCAAGGACGGGCGCGACCGGCTGACCCGGATGTCGCTACGTGAGCTGCTGACCTCGGACCGCGCCGAGCTGATCCACGACAGGGCGGGCCCATCTTCCACCGATGACGAGGACCTTGCGGCCGTGGTGCTGAACCGGCTGACCAAGGACGAGAAGAAGGACGTCCTGGAGCGAGCCGAGCATGTCCGGGAGATGTTGACGGGCTACCGCTCCGGCAGCGAGAACCTCCCACGGCCGGATGAGCCGCGCCCGCAGTACGCCCCTGGCCTGCCCATGCAGGTTCGGTATGAGGCCAAGGCGGCGGAACTGGGGGTGACGGAGCGGACGGTGCGCCGGTGGGCGCGGGCCTTCCGGGAGCTGGGCGAGGCCGGGCTGGTGCCGAAGACCGCGCGGGCGGACAGTGCGCTGGCCAACGCCGATCCGCGCTGGGTCGAGGCCGCGGAGGAGGTGCTGAAGGAGTACGAGGAGGAGTCACGGCCCTCGGTGAAGGTAGTCCTGGAAGAAGTCGAGGCCCGCGTCAGGACCAAGTTCAAGCTGGTCAAGGTGCCGGTGCCGCCGCGGACGACGGCCTATCGGTGGATGCAGGAACTGGAGCGGCGCCACCCAACGTTCCGGCTGAGTACCCAGCGCAACCGGGACATCGCCGACCGGCCGAAGGGGGTCTACGGGAAGCTGCGGCCCACGCGGCCGGGCGAGTACGTGTTGATGGACACCACGCGGCTGGACGTGTTCGCCCTCGACCCGGTGACGCTGCGGTGGATGCAGGCAGAGCTGACCGTCGCGATGGACTGGTACACCCGCTGCATCGTCGGTCTGCGGGTGACGCCGGTGTCGACGAAGGCCATCGACGCGGCGGCCGTCCTCTATCAGACATACCGTCCTCAGCAGGTTCCGGAGGGCTGGCCGAGGGATGCGGCCTGGCCTGAGCACGGCATTCCGCGTGGGGTGCTGGTTGAGGCAGAGGCCGTCCACGGGCCCGCCACCGGGGTCTGGGGCCCGAAGGTGGCGCCCGAGACGTTGATCGTCGACCACGGCAAGATCTACCTGTCGGCGCATCTGACCAGCGTCTGCCACCGGATGGGAATCTCCGTGCAGCCGGCGAGGCTGCGCACGGGCCGGGACAAGGGGCCGGTGGAACGGTACTTCCGAACCCTGCGGGAAGACCTGCTGCAGCGGCTGCCCGGCTACAAGGGACCGGACATCCACTCGCGCGGGCTGAACCCGGAGAAGGACGCCTTCTTCTTCCACCACGAGTTGGAGGCAATCATCCGGGAATGGACCGCGGTGACGTATCACCGCAGGCCACACGAGGGCCTCGTCGATCCGCACCTGCCGAAGGTGGAGCTGTCTCCGGCGGCGATGTTCGAGCACGGGCTCGCGCGGGCGGGCTACATCGAGGTGCCGCACGACCCGAACCTGGCTTACGAGTTCCTCGACGTCACGATGCGCACCGTGCAGCACTACGGCGTCGAGATCAACGGCCGCCGTTACAACGGCGATTGTCTCAACGGGCTCCGAGACATGGCTGGCTCCGGCATCGGCCTGGGCAAGCGGCGGCTGCCGTTCTTCGCCGACCCCGACGACGTCACCCGCATCCACTTCCGGGACCACGAACGCATCTGGCACCCGCTTCAATGGGAGCACGCGCCCGGCCTGGCCATGCCTCTGAGCGAGGAAGCCTTGCAGTTCGCCCGGCGCCTCGCGGCGAAGGAGTACGTCTATCCCGACGACCGGCTCGCCATCGCCCTACTGCTGAAGCGGTGGAACCTCGGGCTGGGCACTTCCCTGGTCGAACGTCGGATGGCGCTGCGGCTCTCCCGCGAACAGGTCGCCCTGGAACTTCCCGAGCAGCGGTCCGACGACGTCAGTTCGCTGCCATCGGTCGCCCGCGTGCTTTCCCTTCCCGAACAAACGGCACCGTCGGCGATCGGCGCCGTCCAGGACCCGGAGGCGGGCGATGACGACGCCGACAGCCTGGAGGAGCTGGAAGAGGAACTCAACTTTTACGCCACGGCCTTGAAGGACATCGATGACGATGAGTAAGCCAATCCGGGCCCAGGCCGAGGAAGTCGATCTGCGCTCTCGGCTGGATCACCTCACGCTGTCCCGCAAGGAAGGCTTCGGCCGCCTGGCCGAGGCCCCGCGCAGGAAGCGTCCGGAGCATCTGTCCTGCCGCCAGCTGAAGAAAATGGGCAAGGAAGCCCTTGCCGAATACAACCGCTGCCGCCGCAAGTGGCACGCGAACCTCGGCCCATTGGGCACCACGCAGATGAAGGCCCTGCATGAAGACCTCTGGGACATCTTCGACAGTAACGACCAGGACGGTGACAAGGTCAAAGGCGGCATCGCTCTTGATGCTTTTCCTGGGCTGGGCAAGACCACAGCCGTACTCTCCTTCGCCAAAAAGGTCCACCGTCGCATCATCCAAGAAGAAGGGAAATACACTGACGAGGGACACGAGCGGTGGCCGGTCTGCCGTGTCGGACTGACCAGCAACACCGGGATGCGCGACTTCAATCGTTCCATTCTGGAGTACTACGGACACCCCGGCCGTTTCCGCGGGACTGCCGCCGAGTTCGGCTACCGCGCTCTCGACTCAGTCCTATCGGCAGAAACAAAGCTTTTGATCGTGGACGATTTGCACTTCCTGAAGTGGCGGGACAAAAACGGGATCGAGGTCAGCAACCACTTCAAATATATTGCCAACGAATTCCCAGTCACGTTGTTGATGATCGGAGTCGGCCTGGAAAAGCGGGGCCTGTTCAGCGAAGGCTCAAGCTACGAGGACGCCGTTCTCGCTCAGACGGGACGTCGCACCACCCAGCTCAACATGGAGCCATTCGCCATCTCCTCCGAGAAGGGGCGCACCGACTGGCGCGACGCCCTTCTCGCCATCGAGGAGCGCGTCGTCCTCGCGGACAAATACCCGGGCATGATCGCGGACGATCTGTCCGACTATCTCTTCGCCCGCAGCACCGGACACATCGGCTCGCTCATGACGCTGATTAACCGTGGCTGCCAGAGAGCCCTACGCACCGGCGTCGAACGCCTGGACAAAGATCTGCTGGATGAGGTGAAAAACGACGCCGCATCCGAGCGGGCCCGCCAGGAACTCAAGCAGGCCCTCGACTCCGGCCGACTGGTCAGCCAGCCCAAGAAGGCGGCATGAGCGAGCTTCGAACCTTGTCGATCCGCGTCACACCGCTGCCAGGCGAGAGCATGGACAGCTGGCTGGAAGCTCTCGCCCGCCGCTGCTGGATGCCGGTGCCGTCGCTACTGTCAGCACTCCACCTGCCGCCGCCAGAACGCATCCACCAGTTCGTCACCAGCATGCCCGAACAGCATCTGCGAACCCTGGAGGAATGCCTCCAATTGCCTTCAGGCCGCCTCGACCAGACCGTCACCGCCGCGAATCTCTTCGGTCGTCGCGCGCCGAGCTGCCGGTTCTGCCCCCAGTGCCTAAACGAGACACAGGGGCGCTGGATACTGCGCTGGTGGCTGCCCTGGACCTTCGCTTGCACTCGCCATCATGCACTCCTGCATTTCCAGTGCCACCGGTGCCACCGGCCGCCACGTGAGTCAATCTCGGGGAAAGTGCCCTGGCAGCGGCCGGGAGAGTGCACACACAAGCCTCCGCAACGGAGAGGAAGTTGCGGCACCGACCTGAGATTCGCTCCACCCCTACCACTTTCCCCACAGCATCCCCTCCTCGGCGCCCAGGAGCAGCTCGACGCCATCCCCGTCCATGGGCATCGCTCCGTTGACCTAGTGTTCGCGGACGTGGATCGGCTGCTGACCGAGCTGACGTCCTCGTACTCGTCAGACGGCCTCAGCAGTACGGATGCCAAGGTCCGCAGAGCATGGGAGCGGATGCTCGACGACGTCACCAACCCTGTCACGGAGATCGGCAGGTGGCGTCTGAGGTCACGCACACGCACCTTCCTCACACCGCAGTTCCTGCACCGCGAGCACGAGGTCAGGAAGAGATCGCTGAGAGAAATCGCCAAGAGCTTCGACCTCCCCGAGCGCCTCGTTGTCCAACGGGCCAAAGCCCTCGGCATCAAGGTCCAGCCCGCAGGCACCCGCCCCCATCCATTCGATGACAACTGGCTACGCGAGCAGTACGTCGTCCAGCTGCGCAGTCTCGGAGACATCAGCCACGAAACCGGAGCCTGCACGGAAACCGTCACGCGTCGACTCACCAAGCTCGGGATTGCCAGACGCCCCGCCGGCTCCCGCAGCCGACGTGAAATGCTGGTGGAGCTCGACGATTCGGTGCACCACGACATCCGGGCAGCAGTCGAGGGCACTCTGCACGGCTGGGTCCGTCTCCGCCGATTCCAAATCAATATGGCCTTCCCTACCGTCTCGGCCACTGCCAACTATCTCAACGTGGAACACAGCGCCCTCAGCATGCAGTTCAGCCAGATGGAGCGAGCCATCGGCGGTGAACTCTTCCACCGGTCGACAGGGCACACACCGCAATGGCCCACTTCCCGGGGACTGTCGCTCCTCCAGCAGCTCGGCAAGAAGCAGGCACGCGAGCTAATGCACCAAGTGCTCGGCCGCAAGATGACTTCCATACCGGACCGCGAGGCCGTGTCCGCCGCGCAAACAGCATTCGGGGCCGAAAGCCGCACACTGACCGACCTCTGCGAATGTGGCCAGCCCCCGCCCCGAATCAACGTCCCCTTGTCACTGCTGCCCCTCACACTCCACCTCCTGTCCCATCCGGACCAGGAGGTCTACACCACACAGCTGCACACCAGCATCGGACTCCCGCTCAACACCATCTACAAGCAGCTTCGTCGCCTCGAAGCCTCCGGATGGCTGCTGAGCCGACGCGAGAGCGCAGCTGAACGACCTCATCGCGGCGGCCGCGGCCGCATCTACTACACCTTGACCGCAACTGCCCGCCTCGTCCCGCTCCAGGCCCTCCCCTCAGCTTCTTGAGGAAAATGACACGCGCATGGGACGTGACCGATGACACGACCATGGAATCGGACCAAGGAACCGCAGGTCACTGCGCACCTTAAGGACAAGGCTCACGGGAACCTACAGCCGCCGACGGCGAGGACGGCCGCCCCGGGCTCCCCGGGGCGGCCGTCGCGCGTTGTCAGGGGGCGGTGAGCGGTTCGGCCTCGTACGCCCGGTGGAGCAGTTCCAGGAACGGCGGGGCGGCCGGCAGCTCGACCGCGCCGATCCGGTGGACGGCCACGCCCGGCGTCCAGGAGTTCATGACGACCGCTCCGGCGAGGGCGGGCAGGTCATCGGGGGTGATCGCGACGGTCCGCTGTCCGACCCCGAGCCGGTCCAGCTGCCGGCGGACGATGCCCATGGTCGTCCCGGTCAGCAGGCCGGCCCGGGGCCACAGCACCGAGGCGCCGTCCCAGAAGGCCAGGTTCCAGATCGTCGCCTCGCTGAACCGGCCCTCCCCGTCCAGGAACGCGGCGTCGTCGAAGCCGTCGGCGACGGCCCTGCGGAGCAGATGCGTCTTGGCCGGCTCGCCGACGTGCTTGATGTGCGGCTGGAACCGGTCGTGCCGGACCGCCGCCAGGGCGAGCGGCCCGCCGGGGCCGGACGACGCCGGCCCGGTGCGCACGAGCAGCGCGGGATCGGCGTCGGCTGCGGTGAACTCGCCCGCCGGGGAGTACACCGTGGCCGTCAACGAGAGATCGGCCGGTCCGTCGCGGAGCGCCGTACGCAGACGTGAGCGCACCACGTCGTCCGGCACAGCCCGGCCGAACAGCTCCGCCGAAGCGGACCTGAGCCGCTCCAGGTGGAGGTCGAGGCCGCGGACCCGGCCTTCGCGGACCTGTACGGCGGTGAAGTGGGCGTGGCCCGCGAAGGCGAGCGGCGCGAGGTCGCCGGCGGTGGCCGTCCGGCCGTTCAGCTGCACGATGTACGGGGAATCCTGGTTCATGGTCCGGACGTTAGAGCCTGACACCAGTGACAAGGTCAAGAGGGAACGGAGCACGGGCACATGCTGATCGGGGAGTTGTCCCGGCGGACGGGCGTCAGCGCGCGGTCGCTGCGGTACTACGAGGCGCAGGGGCTGTTGTCGGCCGGGCGGGGCGCGAACGGCTATCGCGCCTACGGCGAGGAGGCGGTGGTGACCGTCACGCAGATCCGCGCGCTGCTCCGGGCGGGCCTGACCACCGAGGTGATCGCCCAGGTGCTGCCGTGTGCCCGGGGCGAGGGGCCCGTGTTCGACTGGTGCGCGGAGCTGCGGGAGATCCTCGGCGGGGAGCTGGCGGGGATGGACGACCGGATCGAGGCGCTGCGGCTGAACCGGGGCGCGCTCGCGGAGTTGCTGACGAATCCCTGACCGGCCCGGCCCGGTGCGGCGGCGCGTCCGCGCTCCTCCCCTGCGGTGCGCGCCCCGACCCCCGGGCGGTAGCGTCCTGAACAGGACGACCGCCCGATCGACGGGCGGGGTGCAAGGGAAGCGGGCCGGTACGTGGAGAGCCACAGCGGAATCACCGTGCAGCGGGCGCTGGAGCTGCCGGGGCTGCGCGCCGGGCTCCCGGAGGTGGTGGCCGGCGCCGACCGGCTGAACCGTACGGTGCGCTGGGTGCACGCGGGAGAGGTCCCGAACATCGCCTCCCTCCTCAAGGGCGGCGAACTGCTCCTGACCACCGGCCTCGGCCTGGGCGCCCGCCCCGCCGAACAGCGCGCCTTCGTCCGCCGCCTCGCCGACCGGGGTATCGCGGCCCTGGTGGTGGAGCTCGGCCCGCGCTTCGGCCGGCTGCCCGCCTCCATCGTGGACGCCGCCCGCGCGGCCGGGCTCCCGCTGGTCCAGCTGCACCGCGAGGTGCCGTTCGTCGCGGTGACCGAGGAGGTGCACACCGAGATCGTCAACGGGCACTACGCGCTGCTCCAGCAGGCGGAGGAGGTGCACCGGCGCGCCACCCGGGCACTGCTCGACGGCGGCGGGGTGCCGCAGGTCCTCGGGATCCTCGCCGACTTCACCGCCAACCCGGTCTTCCTGGAGACGCCCGACGGCCGGCTCCTGTACGCGGCGTCCACCGGGACCGGCCCGGTGGGCGCGGACCCGCTCCAGGTCTGGGAGGGCATGCGCGGCGACCGGGCGGCCCGGGAGAGCCCGCCGGCCGGTGCGGTGCTGGTGGACGTTCCCGGCGGCGGGCCCGAGACCGGTGCGGTACGGGCCCGGCTGGTGCTGCTCGCGGTGGCCGGGCCGCTGGCGACCGTGCACCGGATGGCGGCGGAGCGCGCGGCGGGCCTCCTCGCCGTCGTGCTGATGCAGGCCCGGCAGGAGGAGGAGCTGGCGGCCCGGGGCCGGGGCGACTTCCTGACCGATCTCGCGGAGGGCCGGATCGCCCCGGAGGACGCCCCCGCCCAGGCCCGGGTGCTCGGCTTCCGGCCCGGCGACACCCCGCTGCTCCCGGTGGTGATGCGGCTGGCCCCGGAGCTGTCCCCGTCGGGCAACTGGGCGGTGCTGGCCCGTGCGGTCCTGGAGGAGCTGGCCTCGGTCGGGGTGCCGGTGCTGCTCGGCGTACGGCCCGTGGAGGGGCGGGTTCCGCTGCTGGTCGGGCTGCGTTCGGAGGGCGAGCGCACCGCGGTCGCGGACCGGGTGGCGGCGGCGCTGCGGGCAGGGGTGGAGCGGGCGGGCCTCGACCGCGCCGGATCCCAGCCGCCGGTGGTCGTGGTCGGCGTCGCGGGCGGCTGGGCCACGGCGGGCGCGGGGCTGCGGCACGCGTCGGAAACGGCGACGGCCGCGCAGGGGCTGGACGACCGGCCCTGGTACGACGCCCGGCGCCTCGACATCGACCTGCTGCTGTGGCGGCTGCGGGACCATCCGGACCTGGCGGCGTTCGTGAACCGGGCGATCGGTCCGCTGCGCGAGCACGACCGCACCTCGCGCCCGCCGCTGCTCCCGACGCTCCAGGCGTATCTGGCGCACGCGGGCCGCAAGGCGGAGACCGCCCGCGAGCTGCACCTCAACCGCCAGACGCTCTACAACCGCCTGGCCCGGATCGGCGAGCTGCTGGGCACGGACCTGGACGACCCGCAGACGGTGCTGGCGCTGAGCCTGGCGCTGCGGGCCCGCCGCCACACGACCTGAGAGCAGGCCCTGGGGCCCGCCTCGTCAGCGCACCCGCCCCGCCGCCGGCGGCTGCGCCAACTCGTCGTAGACGCTGAGCACATGGGCGATCGTGTCGTCCTCGGTGGGCCAGCCGGCCGCCTGCACCCGCCCGGCCTCGGCGAGCCGGACGCGCTCCGCCGGGTCCCCGAGCAGCCTCACGACCGTACGGGCGAGGGCCTCGGCGTTGCCGTAGGGCACCAATTCGGCTGCCGCACCGACCAGTTCGGGCACGCCGCCGACCGCGGTGGCGACGAGCGGCACCCCCGCGCGCAGCGCCTCCTGCGCCAGAAGCGAGCGGCCCTCCCACCGGCTCGGCAGCAGGGCCAGGTCGGCGGCGGCGAGCAACTCCCCCACGCCGTCACGGCTTCCGATGAGAGTGACGGGCAACTCCTCGTCCCTGATCCGCCGTTGCAGAGCGCCCCGGTCGCGCCCCTCCCCCGCGATGACGAGCAGCGGCAGGGGGTCCAGACACCGCCAGACGCGGGCCGCGTCCAGCAGGACGTCGAAGCCGTGATGCGGTACGAGACTGCCGACGGCCATCAGCAACGGCCGGGCCACCGCCCCCAGTTCGGCCCGCGCCTTGCCCTCGTCGTCGACGCCGGCGGGGCGCGGATGCGGGTGCGGGACGGCCACGGGGGTGAACCGGGCATCGCGGGCGCCCCGCTCGCGGGCCCGGTCCACCAGGTCGGACGAAGGGGCGAGGACCACGGCCGCCGCCCGTGCGGCGCGCCGTTCCAGCAGGTGCAGGATCTGACGGCGGGCGCCTTCCGCGTACCGCCGCGTGTGCCAGGTCATCACCAGGGGCACGGCGCGGCCGCTCAGCGCGAGGGCGGTGCGGGCGGCCGCGTGGAGTCCATGCGCGTGGACGACGTCCGCACCCGCGCAGGCGGCCCGCAGCGCGGCGACGGCGGCCGGGTCGCTGCGCCGGGGCACCGGGAGGAACCGGGCCCCGGTCGCCGTGAAGTCGTAGGCGCGGTCCACCGCGGACGGGGCGCAGACGGTCACCCGCACCCCACGCGCCACCAGCCCGGCGGCCAGCGAACCGACGTGCGCGCTGCTGCCCGCACTGCCGCCGCCCAGGACTTGGACCGTACGCAGTTGTGACACGTTGATTGGCTCCCCGGGGCTCCGGAGTCGGCGGAAAGTACAGCGCCAAGGATGCCAGCCCGTACGCACGTTCCGGGACCGGCGTAACGTTGCTGCCGCACTCATGGCGACAACCGACCACACCGCACCACCCTCACGGGTGAATGCCGAGGCGCGAGGTTGTCGACATCCGCCGGCCGGAAGCACGTACGGGCGGGAGGAATCCCCCCGCCCGTACCCGTACGGCCGCCATGAGCGGCTATTCGGCGCGGGCCGTGGCCAGCAACTCCTCCGCGTGGGCGCGGGCCGTCTCGGAGTCCTCCTGGCCGGCCAGCATCCGCGACAGCTCCCGGACCCGGTCCTCGCCCTCCAGGACCGTGACACCGCTGCGGGTCACCGAGCCGTCCACGGTCTTCTCGACCAGCAGCTGCCGGTCGGCGAAGGCCGCCACCTGCGGCAGATGGGTCACGACCACCACCTGGGCGGACCGGGCGAGCTTGGCGAGCCGCCGGCCGACCTCGACGGCCGCCTTGCCGCCGACGCCCGCGTCGACCTCGTCGAAGAGATACGTCGGTACGGGGTCGGAACCCGCGAAGACGACCTCGACCGCGAGCATCACCCGGGACAGCTCACCACCCGAAGCGCCCTTGGCGATCGGCCGGGGCTGGGCACCCGGGTGCGGGGCGAGCAGCAGCTCGACCTCGTCCGCGCCCGAGGGGCCGTAGACGACGCTGCGCCCGCCGACGTCGATGCCGGACGCCTCGTCCGCCGCCTCGGTCTGCCGGATGGCGAAGGAGACCCGGGCGTGCGGCATGGCGAGCGAGGCCAGCTCGCCCGTCACCGCCTCGGCGAACCGGGCCGCCGCCTCCGTACGCGCATCGGTCAACGCCTGTCCGAGCACGGAGAGTTCGGCCCGCAACCCGTCGCGCTCCGCGGTCAGTTCACCGATGCGCTCGTCGTCGCCCTCCAGCTCGGTGAGACGGCCCGCGCCCTCCTGGGCCCAGGCGAGCACGGCCGTGATGTCCGTGCCGTACTTCCGGGTCAGCGTGGTCAGCGCGGCCCGGCGCTCCTCCACGGCGGACAGCCGCAGCGGGTCGGCCTCCAGCTGGTCGGCGTACCCGGCCAGCTCGCCGGAGACATCGGCGAGCAGGATGGAGATCTCCCCGATCCGGTCGGCCAGCGCGGCCAGCGCCGGGTCATGGGCCCGGACCCCGTCCAGGGCCTGCCCGGCGGCGGCGACGACCGTCGTCGCGTCGACGCCCTCCGGATCCTCCGGGTTCCCCGCCAGCGCGGTGTGCGCGAGGGCGGCCGCGGAGGCGAGCGCCTCGGCGTGCCCGAGCCGCTCCGCCTCGGCGGCCAGCTCGACGTCCTCACCCGGCAACGGTTCGACGGCGGCGACCTCGTTCAGACCGAAGCGCAGCAGATCCGCCTCCTGGGCCCGCTCCCGGGCCCGGGTGGTCAGCTCCTCCAAGGTCGCGGCGACGCTCCGCAGCCGCCGGTAGGCCTCCGTGTACGCGGCGTGCGGGACCGCCACACCGTCCCCGGCGTACCGGTCGAGCGCCCCCCGCTGCCGGGCGGGCTTGAGCAGACCCTGCTGGTCGGTCTGGCCGTGCACGGCGACGAGTTCGTCCGCCAGCTCGGTCAGGACCCCCACCGGCACGGATCTGCCGCCGAGATGGGCCCGTGACCGTCCTTCCGCCGAAACCGTACGGCTGATGAGCAGCGCGCCGTCGTCGAGTTCCGCCCCGGCCTCCTCGGCCCGCAGCGCCGCCGCGTCGCCCTCGGACACCGTGATCCTGCCCTCGACGACCGCGGCCTTGGCCCCGACCCGTACGAGAGCGGGGTCCGCGCGCCCGCCGAGCAGCAGCCCGAGGCTCGTGACGACCATGGTCTTGCCCGCGCCGGTCTCACCCGTGACCGCGGTGAAACCGGGTGACAGCTCCACCACCGCGTCGTCGATGACTCCGAGCGACCGTATCCGCATCTCCTCCAACACGGACATGACCTTACGAGGTCCCGGGCCGGGCGCGCGACGGCCCCCGCTCCCGGATTCACTCTCCCGAGGGTCGCGGGGGCCGTGGGGCGTCCTCGGAACCCTCAGTGGGGCGCGCCCCGCCAGCCCGAGACGGGCAGCGCGAACTTCGCCACCAGCCGGTCGGTGAACGAGGCCTGGTGCAGCCGCGCCAGCCGTACGGGCACCGCACCGCGCCGCACCTCGACCCGCGCCCCGGCGGGCAGCTCCACGGTCCGCCGCCCGTCGCACCACAGCACCCCGTGCGGGGTGTGCGGCTGGACCTCGACCGCGAGCACGGACGTGGGCGAGGTCACCAGCGGCTTGGCGAACAGCGCGTGGGCGCTGATCGGGACCATCAGCAGCGCCTCGACCTCGGGCCAGACGACGGGCCCGCCCGCCGAGAAGGCGTACGCGGTCGAACCGGTCGGGGTCGCGCAGACGATCCCGTCGCAGCCGAACCCGGTGACCGGACGGCCGTCGATCTCCAGGACCACTTCGAGCATCCGCTCGGGCGACACCTTCTGCACGGCCGCCTCGTTGAGCGCCCAGTCGGTGTGCACGACGTCGCCGTTGCTGTGCACGACGACGTCGATCGTCATCCGCTCCTCGACCTCGTAGTCGCGGGTGACGACCCGGGAGACCACCTGGTCGAGGTCGTCGCGCTCGGCCTCGGCGAGGAAGCCGACGCGTCCCAGGTTGACACCGAGCATCGGCACCCCGGAGGCACGGGAGAACTCCGCGCCGCGCAACAGGGTGCCGTCACCGCCGAGGACGATCAGCAGCTCGCAGCCGTCCACGGCGGAGGGGCTGGTGTCGGTGACCGTCTCCACGGTGTCCGGCAGCGGCAGATCGGCCGCCTCGGTCGCCGAGACCCGTACGCCCAGCCCGTTGCGCAGCAGCCCCTGCACGACGAGCTCCGCGCTGCGGATCGCGGCCGGCCGGCCGGTGTGCGCCAAAAGGAAGACAGTTCGTGCCGCATTCGTCGTCAACGAGGCCCCTCCGCCACTGCACGGTCGACATCCGCGGGATCCAGCTCAGGTGCGCCGGCCCGCAGCCACAGAAAGTACTCGACGTTCCCCGACGGGCCGGGCAGCGGACTGGCCGTCACCCCCCGTACACCGAGACCGAGCCCCCAGGCCCGGCGCGCCACTTCGCGCACGGCTTCGGCGCGCAGCTCCGGGCTCCGCACCACTCCGCCGCTGCCGAGCCGCTCCTTGCCCACCTCGAACTGCGGCTTGACCATGAGGACCAGGTCCGCGTCGGGCCCGGCACACCGGGCGAGGGCGGGCAGCACGAGGCCCAGCGGGATGAAGGACAGATCTCCCACCACCAGGTCGACCGGCTCCCCGTCGATGGCCTCCAAGGTCAACTCCCGCACGTTGGTACGGTCCTTGACGACGACCCGTTCATCGGACTGCAGCGACCACGCGAGCTGCCCGTAGCCGACGTCGACGGCGACGACCTGCCGGGCCCCGGCCCGCAGCAGCACGTCGGTGAACCCGCCGGTCGACGCCCCGGCGTCCAGCGCCCGCCGCCCCTGAACGGTCAGCCCGAGCGGCCCGAAGGCGGCGAGCGCCCCGGCCAGCTTGTGGCCGCCGCGCGAGACGTAGTCCGGGTCGCCGTCGTCCTTGGTGACGACGATCGCGGCGGCCGTCTCGACCTGGGTGGCGGGTTTGGTCGCGGTGGTGCGGCCCACGGTGACGCGCCCCGCGGCGATCAGCTGGCTCGCGTGCTCGCGCGAGCGGGCGAGCTTGCGGCGTACCAGCTCGGCGTCGAGGCGGCGACGTGCCACTCCTGCCACGTTCGGTTCAGCTCCTGTTGTCGTGATGCGTGTCGTGCGGTCGGTGCGAGGGCGTGGGTACGGGACCGGGTACGGCGGCCGGACGGGTGTCCAGCGAGGTCAGCTCGGACCGCAGCCCACGGTGTACATCCTCGTACACCTCGATGTGCCCGTCCGCCGGGAGGTGGTCCGCATCGGCCAGGCGCTCCAGCCGGGCGTCCACCGCACCATGGCCGGTGGGGGTGCGCACGACCCCCAGGGGTACGGGCTCGGCGGGCGTACTCACGGGCGGTGTCCCCGCCTCCGGCGTCCAGTCGCTCATGCCGAAACGCTACATCGACGGGCCGGTGTACCGTCGAGCACGATGGCGACCATGGCTGAGTGCCGCAGCGCACTGACAAGACTCTCCGACAACCTCGCAGCCGCCGAGGGCGACGTGCGCGGCGCAGCCGCCCTCGACCGCTCGCTGAGCTGTCACATCAAGGACCTCGACGTCACGTTCACCGGCAGGCTGGCCGACGGCCGGATCCAGGTGCGGGACACGGTCGAGGGGCCGCCCCGGGAGAAGGCCGAGATCAGGCTCGCGATGACGGGCGACGACCTGGTGGCGCTGGTGGACGGCGACCTGAACTTCGCGAAGGCGTGGGGCTCGGGCCGCGTACGCCTGGAGGCGGGCTTCCGCGACCTGCTGAAACTGAGATCGCTGCTGTAGACCGCGCCATCAAGGACGAGTGGCCGCACATTCATGCCTGTCCCAGCCGCGCCATCAAGGACGAGCGGCCGCAGTTCAAGCCCGTCCGGCGATTGAGGACGAAGCGCCCACCGGGGCGCACCCCGCACCCATCGCCGTACCCCCGGCCCACCCCTACGCGGCGGGGACCTTCCGAGCCTTACGGGCGGCGGGCACCACCAGCGGCGTACCCGTCTCCGGATCGTCGATCACCTGGCACCGCATCCCGAACACCCGCTCCACCAACGCCGCGTCGACCACCTCCGAGGGCGGTCCCTCCGCGACGATGTCCCCGTCCCGCATCGCGATGAGATGCGTGGCGTACCGCGCCGCGTGGTTCAGGTCGTGGAGCACCGCGACCAACGTGCGGCCCTGCGTCTCGTGCAGCTCCGCGCACAGGTCGAGGACATCGATCTGGTGCTGGATGTCGAGGTACGTCGTCGGCTCGTCGAGCAGCAGCAGCGGCGTCTGCTGGGCCAGCGCCATGGCGATCCAGACCCGCTGGCGCTGACCACCGGACAGTTCGTCGACATAGCGATCGGCCAGCTCGGCGACGCCGGTGGACTCCATGGACTCGTCGACGACCCGCTCGTCCTCCGGCGACCACTGCCGCAGCAGCCCCTGGTGGGGGTACCGGCCGCGGGCGACGAGGTCGGCGACGGTGATCCCGTCGGGGGCTATGGAGGACTGCGGCAGCAGGCCCAGCGTCCGGGCGACCTTCTTCGCCGGCAACTGGTGGATGGTCTGCCCGTCCAGCAGCACCTGCCCCCGGCTCGGCTTCAGCATCCGGGCGAGGGCACGCAGCAGGGTCGACTTGCCGCAGGCGTTGGGACCGACGATCACGGTGAAGGAGTTGTCGGGAATCTCCACCGAGAGGTTCTCGGTGATGACCCGCTGGTCGTAGCCGAGGGTCACCGATTCCGCGGTGAGGCGCTGCATGGTCGTACTCCCGGAGTCGGTGAGGTGGAGCGGCACGGCGCGGGGCACGGGCAGACCACCGAGCAGCACCAGGTTAGGTTAACCTATCTTCCTCTTCACGCCGCTGGTCCCGGCCGCCGCCCCACACGCTCGACGCCGTCGCGTGCCAAGGGCGTCGGGCGGCGCCGGGGCCCGGTACGCGGGTGGCACCCGGGGGCGGTCCGCCGGGCTGCGCCGAGGGTCGGTTCAGAGCCCGAGCCCGGCGAGGGCCTTCCCCGTCTCCAGCTCGCACACACCCGGACCGGCGAAGGTCCAGGCCGCCGCGCAGAGCGCCCGCAGCCCGTCGAGCGCCTCGCCCTCGCCCTCCAGCGCAAGCCGGCCCCCGCGCACGGCAGCCGTCCAGCCCCCGCACCGGTACGTGTCACCGGCGGGCGTCACCTCGGGCTGCCCGGTCAGCAGCCCCCGCAGGTCCCGGTCCACATAGGTCGGGCGGTGCTGCGGCGGCGCGGCCAGCAGCTGCGCCGCGTCGGTCACCCCGGTCAGCACCAGCAGCGAGTCCACGCCCCCGTTGAACGCGCCCTCGATGTCCGTGTCCAGCCGGTCCCCGACGACGATCGGCCGCTTCGCCCCGGTCCGCAGCACGGTCTCGCGGTGCATCGGCGGCAACGGCTTCCCGGCGACCTGCGGCTCGGCCCCGGTGGCGATCCGTACGACCTCGACCGCGGCCCCGTTGCCGGGCGCGATGCCCCGGGCGCCCGGGATGGTCAGGTCGGTGTTGGACGCGAACCACGGCAGCCCGCGCCGGATCGCGTAGCTCGCCTCGGCGAACCGCCCCCACGCCATGTCCGGTCCGCCGTAGCCCTGGACCACCGCCGCCGGGTCGTCGTCCGCCGACTCCACCGGCACCAGCCCGCGCTCGCGCAGCGCGACCCGCAGCCCTTCGCCGCCGATCGCCAGCACCCGTACCCCGGGCGGCAGTTGATCGGCGACCAGCCGGGCGACGGCCTGGGCGGAAGTGATCACGTCGGAGGGTTCGGCGGGCACCCCGAGCTCCGTCAGGTGCTCCGCCACCGCGTCCGGCGTGCGCAGCGCGTTGTTGGTGACGTACGCGAGGTGCATGCCCCCGGCCCGCGCCCGGGCCAGCGATTCCACGGCGTGGCCGATGGCCTCGCCGCCCGCGTACACGACCCCGTCGAGGTCGAGGAGAGCCGTGTCGTACGCCTCGCTCAGCGCCGTACTGCTCCCCGACGGCCGGGACCTGTCCTGCTGGTGGCTCATATGACTCGCTCCTCTTTCACGCGTTCCGCCCCGATCATCGCGTACGCCCTCTGCACACATACGATGCCCTGATGAACACTTCAGGTCCCGTCGACCAGGGGCTGCGGCTTTTCCCGTTCCGCGGACTGCGTTACGTCCCCGAGCGGGTCGGCAGCCTTGCCGCCGTGACCTCGCCCCCGTACGACGTGGTCGTCAGGCCCGACGGGCTGCACCACCTGGAGTCCGCGGATCCGCACAACATCGTGCGCCTCATCCTCCCCCAGGCCGACACCGCCCGGGACCGGCACCGGCAGGCGGCCGCCACACTGGACCGCTGGCTGGCCGAGGGTGTCATCGCCCCGGACCCGGACCCCGTGCTGTACGTCTACGAGCAGCGGAACGACGAGATCCTCCAGCGGGGCCTGATCGGCGCCCTGGCCCTCTCCCCCGCCTCCGCGGGCATCGTGCTGCCCCACGAGGACGTCATGGACGACGTCGTCGCGGACCGCGCGGAGCTGATGCGTACGACAGGGGCCCATCTGGAGCCGCTCCTGCTGACCTACCGCGGCGAGTCGGGCGCACCGACCGGGGCGGCAGCGGTGATCGAGCGCACGGTCCTGCGGGAACCGCTGCTCGCCACCACGACGGAGGACGGCTTCCGGCACCGTCTCTGGGCCGTGACGGACCCGGCCGAACGGAGCGAGATCGCGTCGGACCTCGCCCGGCACCAGGCGCTCATCGCGGACGGCCACCACCGTTGGGCCACCTATCTCCGGCTCCAGCGGGAACAGACCGCGCCCGGGCCGTGGGACCACGGCCTCGTCCTCCTCGTCGACACGGCCCGCCACCCCCTCCAGGTCCGCGCCATCCACCGGCTGCTGCGGGGCCTGCCGGTCTCCCGGGCCCTGAAGGCGCTGACCGGCCTCTTCCGCGTCCGCCCGGTCGAGGGACCGCTCCCCCGGGCCCTCGACGCACTGGCCGGAGCGGCCGCCGGGGGCAACGCGTTCCTCCTCGCCGGCGACGGCGGCTTCCACCTGGTGGACCGCCCCGACCCGGCCCTGCTGGCCCGCACCATTCGGACGGACCGCCCCGACGCCTGGCGGACCCTGGACGCGACGGTCCTGCACTCCGCGCTGCTCGACGACGTGTGGCAGATCCCGGACGCACCGGAGCACATCGGCTACATCCACGACACCGCGGCAGCCGTCGAGCAGGCGGAACGCCTCGACGCCACGGCGGTCCTGATGCATCCCGTACGCGAAGAGGTCGTCCGGGACCTGGCCCGGCAGGGCGTCACCATGCCCCGCAAGTCGACGTCGTTCGGCCCGAAGCCGGCCACGGGCCTGGTCATGCGAAGCCTCGCCCTCGACTGATCCGCAGAGCTGCCCGCAGACCGTCGGACCGGTACGGAACGTGAGGAGGGGCGGCACTCCGGTCGGAGTGCCGCCCCTCCTCACCAGCTGCTAAGCCTTGACCGAACCGTCGCCGGCACCGTCCTGGTCCTCGTCCTGCTCGTCATCGAGGTCGGCGTCGTCACGCATGTCGTCCTCGTGGTCGAGGTCTCCGGACGCGACCTCGTCGGCCGCGTCCGCCTCAGCCGTCTCGTCGTCACCGAGGACGTCGACGAACTCCACGCCGTCGAGCGCGGCGAGCCGGTCCGACGCATCCGTGGACCCGTCCTTGTCGGCCTCCAGCGCCTTCCCGAACCACTCCCGCGCCTCGTCCTCGCGCCCCGCCTCCAGCAGGGCGTCCGCGTACGCGTAGCGAAGTCGCGGCGTCCACGGCTGCACCGAGTTGGACGCGAGCTCGGGGCTCTGGAGGGTCACGATGGCGGCGTCGATCTGGCCCATGTCACGGCGTGCCCCGGCGGCCACCAGTCGCATCTCGACCTGTCCGGCCTTGTCCAGCTTCTGCACCTCGGGCTCGCCGGCCATGGCCATCGCCCGCTCGGGACGCCCGAGTCCACGCTCGCAGTCCGCCATGACGGGCCACAGGTCCACAGACCCGGTCATCCGCCGGGACGCCCGGAACTCGGCGAGCGCCTCGGCGTACTTCTGCGTCGCGTACGCCGCGAACCCGGCCGCCTCACGCACGGCGGCGACGCGGGAAGCGAGCCGAAGGGCGATACGGGCGTACGCGTACGCCTCCTCGGGGTCCTCGTCGATCAGCCGGGCCACCATGACCAGGTTGCGCGCGACATCCTCGGCAAGGGTCTTCGGCAGGCTCATGAGCTCCTGGCGTACGTCCTTGTCGATCTCGTCGCCCGTGACGTCGTCCGGAATCGGCAGCCGCTTGATCGGCTCACGATCGCGGTCGCCGCCGCGGTCATCGCGTCCCCGGAAACCACCACGGTCCCGGTCGTCGCGCTGACCGCCGCGGTATCCGCCCCGGTCCCTGTCACCGCCACGGTTGTCGTCGCGGCGGAAGCCACCGCCGGAGGGCCGGTCGTCGTCACGACGGGGACCACGCGGCCGGTCGTCACGGCGCTCGAAGCCACCGCTCGGACGGCCACCACGGTCATCACGCTGCGGACCGCCCCGGTACCCACCACGGTCGTCATCACGACGAGGCCCACGATCACGGTCCCCACCACGATTGTCATCGCGACGGAAACCACCACCGGAAGGCCGACTGTCGTCACGCCGGAAACCACCACCGCCGGACCCCCCACCACGATTGTCATCGCGGCGGAAGCCGCCACCGGAGGGCCGGTCGTCGTCACGACGGGGACCACGCGGCCGGTCGTCACGACGCTCGAAGCCACCGCTCGGACGGCCACCACGGTCATCACGCTGCGGACCGCCCCGGTACCCACCACGGTCGTCATC